>PLXQ01000050.1 GCA_003151475.1 Acidimicrobiaceae bacterium
GATGAGGGCGTGCTCGCCGTTCTCCATCCAATGCTGGCCCATGGCGCATCCGGCGTAGGGGGCCAGGTACTTGAAGGGCGCCGGTTCCGACGCCGGAGCGGCCACCACCACCGTGTACTCGAGGGCGCCGTACTGGGCCAGCACGGCCACCGTCTGGGCCACCGACGAGCCCTTCTGGCCGATGGCGACGTAGATGCACTTCACGCCCTTGCCCTTTTGGTTGATGATCGTGTCGATGGCCACGGTGGTCTTGCCGGTCTTGCGGTCGCCGATGATGAGCTCACGCTGACCCCGGCCGATGGGCGTCATGGCGTCGATGGCCTTGATCCCCGTCTGCATGGGCTCGCTCACCGGTTGCCGGGCCACGATGCCCGGCGCCTGCACCTCGAGACGACGGGTCTCGGATCCGGCGATGGCGCCCTTGCCGTCGATGGGCTCCCCCAGGGGATTCACCACGCGACCGAGAAGACCGTCTCCCACCGGCACCGACAAGATGCGGCCCGTGGCCCGCACGAGCTGCTCTTCGTCGAGGTGGGTGTCGCCGCCGAGGATGACGGCACCGATGGTGTCCTCGTCCAGGTTGAGAGCGAGCCCGAGGGTGCCGTCTTCGAACTCGAGCAGCTCGTTCACGGCCGCGTTGGGCAGCCCCGACACACGGGCGATCCCGTCGCCCACCTCCACGATGCGTCCTACCTGCTCCGTGGACACCTCGGGCGTGTACTCGGTGACGTGCCTCTGCAACGCGGCGGTGATCTCGTCGGCGTTGATGGTCAGTTCTGCCATCAGTGGTGTGCTCCTCGCGTTTCCCCCTCGGCGCCGAGGAGGTGCTCTTGTAGTTGTTCGAGTCGGTGGCGAATGGTGGCGTCGACGAGCAGGTCACCGATCTGGACGGTGGCACCCCCGAGGAGCTTCTCGTCCACGAAGACCTGCAGTTCGACAGGTGTGCCGGCCAGGCGCTGCAGAGCCTCGGAGAGCTCCTGGCGCTCGCCCTCGGTGACCTCCCGCGCGGCGCGCACCCGGGCCACGCGCCACCCCCGGGCCTGGGCGGCCTGCACGACGAGCCAGTCCAGTGTGGCCACGATGTCGCGTGTCCGGCCCCGCAGGGCCTCTCCCACCAGGCGGATGGTGGTGACATGGGCCTTGCCGTCGAGGAGGTCGGCCACGAGCTCCCGGCGCACGGGAAGGGTGATGCTGCGATCGGTGAGAACGCTGCGCAGCGCCGGCGTCGACTCCACCACGCGGGCGAACCGGAACAGCTCGTCCTCGATGTCGTCGAGGTCCGACGCGTCGGCCAGGGTTTCGAAGACGGCCATGGCGTACCCGGCGATCAACTGGCGTGCCGCTGTCCGACCGAGCAGAGGCTCGTCGTCGGTGGTGGACTCCTCGGCGCTGCGTCCCTGCATCAGATGGGCCAATTCGGCGACATCGTGGAGCCCGACGGTGATCTCGGGGGCGGACTCGGTGTCCACCACCCGCACCACCAATCGCAAGGTGGCGGGGTTCACCCGCGATGCCAGCAGGTCGGTGACCACGGCCCGTCGGGCGGCAGCGGGAATGACGGTGTCGGTCAGCGAGGTGCCGAGAGCAGGCGTATCGACGATCAGCCGTTCGACCTGGCCCAATTCGTCGGCCACGAGCGCGGCGTCGCCATCGGCGCGAGCCGATTCGAGAATGGCGGTGGCATAGCCACGAAGTACCGGCTGCACGGGCGCTGCTCCCTCGTCTCGCCGCGACTCAGCCCTGGGAGCGGGCGGCGGTCGTGTCGGAAGAGGCCTTCAGAGCGGCCACGGCCTCATCGATGAGGGCCTGATGGCTGGCGGCGTCGATCTCGCGTCCGATGACCTGCCGGGCCACGGACATCACGAGCGCTCCCAGCTGGCCACTCACCTCGTCGACGGCGCGCTGCCGGGCGAGGGCGATGTCGGTCTCGGCCGCACGGACCAGTCGCTCATACTCCTGCTGGCCCCGCTCCTCGGCCTGTGCCGCCACGCCCTCGGCCACCTTGTTGGCCTGGCCCACGATCTCGCGGGCCTGCTGCCGGGCCTCGTCGAGGATCCCCTGACGCTGGGAGCGCGTCTCGTCGGCCTCGATACGCGCCGCGTCGGCCGCCTCCAGGGCGGTGCGGATCTGCTCCTGGCGCTCCTCCAGCGTCTTGTTCAGAACGGGCAGGACGTACCGGCCGATCACGAACAACACGATGAGGAAGGCGACAACCTCGACGATGAGGGTCCCGTTGGGGACGAGGAAGTTGCTACTGGCTAAGGGCATGACGGTTCTGCCTCGATTGGTGAGCCGTGCGACTGTCCGCCATGGCGGAGCCGCCCCACGGCGGTGGTCGTTACTTCTTGTACAGCGAGAAGACGAAGAGTGCCGTGAAAGCCAGGTTGATGAAGTACATGGCCTCCACCAGGCCCACCGTCAGGAACATGATGGTGAACAATCTTCCCTGCGCCTCGGGTTGGCGAGCCACGCCGGCGATGGTCTGGCTACCGGCCAGGCCGTCACCGATGGCGGCGCCCACGGCGCCACCACCCATCAGCAGGCCACCGCCGATCATGGCGCCGGCCAACTGAATCGCTTGGTCCAGCTTCGGATCTGCCATCAGAAAAGCTCCTTCTGTGTGTCGGTTGCGGTCATATCAACGGCTGCGTCGCGACGGGACGCGCGGCGCTCAGTGTGCATCGCTCATGGCCGTGTCGAAATACAAGATCGTGAGCAGAGCGAAGATGAAGGCCTGGATAGCCCCGATGGCCAGATCGAACAGCTTCCACACGGGATTGAGGATCACCGTGGCGACGTCGCCGATGGGGATGTGGGAGATGTTCCACGCCGCCAGTGCCGCGATCAGCGCCAGCATCAGACCGCCCGACAACAGGTTGCCGAAGAGTCGAAGGGCGAGAGTGATCGGCTTGGCGATCTCCTCGACCCCGTTGATGAAGGCGTTCAGGGGAAACAGGAATTTCGGGAAGGGTTGGGCCACGTAATGCTTCACATAGCCCACTGGTCCCCGACTGCGGATCGACGCAATGTGGACCGGGATGATCACGATGAAGGCCAGCGCCAGGGTGAGGTTGATATCCCCCGTCGGGGCGGGCAGCCACTCGATATCGGAACCGATCCCGAGGGCTTCGAACCAGTTGGCCACCAAGATGAAGACGAAGAGGGTGACGGCCAGAGGTACGATCGCCGCGCCGCGCGGGCCTATGGCCCCGTCCACCTGCTTGCGCACGGCGGACACACCCATCTCCCACACCAGCTGCAACTTTCCGGGAACCCCGGCCGTCGCCTTCGACCGCAGATAGAGGCCCAGACCGATCACGATGACGATGGCCGCCAGCGTCGCCCACAGGGTGTCGAGATCGAAGGTGAGGCCGAAGAGCTTGCGCTCGACGTGGACACCGACGTTGATGTTGGCGGCCAGAAAGCGCGCCATGGGCACAGCGATGGCGGAGCTCATGGGTTGAGCTCTCCGGTGCCGCCCGGCGATACCGGCTGACCGGTGTCGCGGACCATCGACACCACGACGTTGGTCAACAGCGTGAACTGGAAGGCGGCGAGGCCGAGCAGCGTCCCGAATCCGAGGGGCCGGGAAACGAAGACGAGACCGAAGGCGATGACCGTGATCACGCCCATACGGCCGAGTGTGTTCAGCGCCAGGGGCCGGCGGGTGTCGGGATTGCCTGAGGTGCTCGCCTTCACCGTGGCGCGCGAGATGAGCCGGAAGTTGCCCAGGGCGAGGGCGAGGCCGACGCAGATACCGATGCCGACGAGGGCGTGGCCGGTGAGGCCAAGGGCGACAACGGCGATGCCGCCGATGCCGAGGGCGGCGAGCGACGTCCGTCGGGCCACGCTGGAGATCTGCGGAAGTGAGAAGTTCGAGAAAAGGTCCATCATCTGTCGAGCCCCGATCAGCCCGGTGTCCGGCGCGCGCCGGAGCCGCCTACAGGAATCTCCGTACCCGGTGCACGGTACTGGCGATGGCAGCGGTGATCCCGAAGGCCAGGCCGAGGAGCGTGGCAATGGGGCTGCTGTTCAACCAGTCGTCGATCCCCACCCCGATCCCGAGAGCCAGCCCGATCATGAGCGCGGAGCTGAGACCCATGGCCATCAGGTCGAAGGGCCGGGGCGAGGGCTTCTCCTCCACGTCCGGGGCGCGCGTCAGTTAACGGGATGTGATGCATGGCCCGGGTCGGGTGAGGTCACTCGGAATGCCCGGCACCGGGACCCGCCGCCATAACGGCGAGGGTCCAGCGACAAGCAACTGCGAGGGAGGGGTACCGCACAGTCTCAATCTTCCCATCCGGCCCTTGTGCGCGGCAAAACGAGCGGGAACGCGGGCGCGATCAATTGCTATCGGCAACGGTCTCGGGGCCGATCCCCGGTGCCGCCACCGGGACACCGTAGGCGCCGTTGCGCTGCTTTTGGGTCGCGCCCCCCTCGAGACGGGGGTCGAATCCGGGGAGAACTTCGGCGCCGGCGAGCGGTGTCGGGGCCCGGGTGGGCCCGTCGGCTGCTTGGCCCGGGACCGGCGTGGTGGCAGCCCCGTTCTCCTCCGCACCCGGGCCCGCCGCGGCCAGAGCCGGATCGGGGGGAGCGTTCTTGCGCAGCCCCGGATGAAACAAGGTGTACAGGACCAGGCCCAAGATGACGGCTCCGAAAGGGATCACGGCGTTGGCCGGCGGGGCGAAAAGGGGATAGAGGACGAAAGCCGACAACGCCGCGGTCCACGCCCACAGGATCACCACCGTCCGCCGGGGCCCATGGCCGAGGCGCAGGAGCCGGTGGTGGACGTGGTCTTTGTCCGGGGTGTGGAAACCGGTGCCCTTGGCCGTTCGGCGGATGAAGGCGAAGGCCATGTCGGCGATGGGCACCCCCAAGATGAACAAGGGGATGAACAGCGGGGCGAAGAAGAAGTAGGTCTGACCGCTCACGTCGGGGGTCCGTCCCCCGATGACCATGGTGGCGGCGGCCATCAGCAGGCCCAGGAACAGCGCCCCGGCGTCGCCCATGAAGACGCGGGCGGGATGGAAATTGTGGGGCAGGAAGCCGATGCACACCCCGAAGGCGATCACGGCGATCAGCGGACCGAGGTTGTCGGGGGGCAGATAGCCCAGGTCCACGAGCCGCATCCCGTACACGGCCAGGGCGCCCGATGCGATAGCCACGATGCCGGTGGCCAATCCGTCGAGGCCGTCGATCAGGTTCACGGCGTTGGTGATCACGATCACCCACAGCGCCGTGAGCAGCGGCGTCCATCCGCTTCCCGGTGACAGCACCAGGAATCCCACCAGCGGGATCTTGAAGTTCAGCATGGTCACGCCGAGGAAGACGAGCACCATGGCGGCGAGCACCTCGCCGGCCATCTTGGCCGGGGCCGACATGGACGTGCCTTGGACGTCGCGGATGTCGTCGCCGAGGCCCACGGCGAAGATCACGGCGGCCCCGAGCACGAGACCCAGGGGTTCGGACGATCCCTGGAAGATGCCCTGGAGCTGAGAGAGCTGCGACGCCACGATCATGGCCACCAAGAAGGCGATGAACATGGCCACTCCGCCGCCGTAGGGGGTCACCCGGGTGTGGATCCGCCGTTCGTCGGGCTCGATCACGAACCCTGTCCGCACGGCCAGGCGCCGGAGAGGGAACATGGCCAGGAACGTGCCCACGGCGGCCACCAGAGCCACGACCACGTAGGCCCCCACGGGGGGCATGGCGTCAGCTCCCTCGGCCGCCGGCGGCGCCGACCGGGCCGGCACCCAGGCCCGACAGCCCGGGATACGGCGGGAACCGGTCGCACAGCGCCCGCACCGAGTGCCGCACCGTCTCCAAGACGCCCTCGTCGGTCCGCTCCCGCAGCGCAAGGCCGATCAGCGCGGCGATCTCGGCCATCTCGGGCTCACCCATCCCGGCCGTCGTCTGCGCCGCTGTTCCCAGCCGCAGCCCCGAGGTCACGAAGGCCGAACGCTGGTCGTCGGGAATGGTGTTGCGGTTCAGCGTGATCCCCGACCGGTCGAGGACCTCCTGTGCCTCTTTCCCCGTGAGCTCCTCGTCGAATGTCCGCAGGTCGATCAAGATGAGGTGGTTGTCGGTCCCCCCCGACACGAGCCGGAACCCCTCGGCCGCCAGGCCCCGGGCGAGAGCCCGGGCGTTGGCCACCACGGCCGCCGCGTACTGTCGGAACGACGGCAGGGCGGCCTCACCGAAGGCCACCGCCTTGGCCGCGATGACGTGCTCCAAGGGACCGCCCTGGAGGCCGGGGAAGACGGCCGAGTCGATGGCCTTGGCCAGTTCGGCCCGGCACAAGATGGCCCCGCCGCGCGGTCCCCGCAGGGTCTTGTGGGTGGTGAAGGTCACCACGTCGGCCACGGCCACCGGGTTCGGATGGGCGCCCCCGGCCACCAGCCCGGCCGGATGGGCGATGTCGAACATGAGCTTGGCCCCCACCGAATCGGCGATCTCCCGGAACGGCTCGGGCTCGATCAGGCGGGGGTAGGCGGTGGCGCCGGCCACGATGAGCTTGGGCCTCTCGCGCTTGGCCACGTCGGCCACCTCGTCGAAGTCGATCACCTCGCCCGGACGCGCCGGATCGTCCGACGCAGGGGTCACCCCGTAGGCCACGAAACGCCAGATCTTGCTGGTGATGCTGGCCGGCGAACCGTGGGTGAGGTGGCCGCCCTGGTCGAGCCGCATGGCCAGGATCGTGTCCCCCGGCTCGAGAAGAGCCTGGTAGGCGGCCAGGTTGGCATTGGCGCCGGCGTGCGGCTGGACGTTGGCGTGCTCGGCTCCGAACAGGGCCTTGGCCCGTTCGCGGGCCAGTTCTTCGACCTCGTCGATGATCCGGTTCCCGCCGTAGTACCGCCGTCCCGGGTAGCCCTCGGAGTACTTGTTGGTGAGGACGGACCCGGTGGCGGCCAACACGGCCGTCGACGTGAAGTTCTCCGAGGCGATCAATTGAAGAGTCGTCGACTGCCGCCCGGCCTCGGCCCGCAGCAGGTCGGCCACCTCGGCGTCGCTGGTCAACCAGGCGTCGAAAGGAGTGGCAGCCACATCAGGCGAGGTGCTCCGGTCGGTCATCTTCGTCCCCTCGTCCCGCGAGGCACCTCAACGCGCCTCGAGCTCGGCTATCTCGTCGATCCGTTTCTGGTGGCGGCCACCCACCGGCTCGGTGGTCAAGAAGGTGTCCATGGCGTCGATGGCCACCTCGTCACCCACGATCCGACCGCCCATGCACACCACGTTGGCATGGTTATGGGCCCGGGCCAGCCGGGCCGTGGTGGCGTCATGCACCACGGCGGCCCGCACGCCGTCGATCTTGTTGGCGGCGATGGAGATCCCGATCCCGGTGCCGCAGGCGCACACCCCGAGCTCAGCCTCCCCGGCCGTCACGGCCCGACCCACGGCGGCTCCGAATTCCGGATAGTCCACCGTGGCCTCGGAATGCGTGCCCAGGTCGTCCACCTGATGGCCGAGACCGGACAGGTGGTCGGCCAGCAGCTGCTTGAGGCGGTACCCGGCATGGTCCGAGCCGACCGCGATGCGCATTGTCGAAGCATACCGAGGGGCCCGTGGCGCCCCGGGGCCGGGACCGGGGCCCGGTACGCTCCGACCCCATGGCGCTCGATCCCCGTACGCCCGTCCTGGTCGGTGTGGGCCAGGTCACCGGGCGCCCCGTCGAGGGCCAGCCGGTGACCGACCGGGCCGAGCCCGTCGACCTCATGGCCGGCGCCCTGCGGGAGGCGGCGGCCGACTGCGCCGGGGCCGGGGCGGGTGACCGGCTTCTTGCCCGGGCCGAGTCGATGCGCATCATGGTCCCCCTGAGCTGGGGTTACATCAATCCGGGCCTTCTCGTCTCCGAGCGCCTGGGCCTCAAACCGAAGGAGCAGGCCCTCACCGCCATCGGAGGGAACAACCCCCAGACGGTGGTCAGCGCCACCGCCCTGGCCATCGCCGCCGGCGACCTGGATGTGGCGCTGCTGGCCGGGGCCGACTGCATCTTCACCCGCCTGGCCGCCCGGCGCGATCCCGACCGGCCCATCCTGCCGTGGACGGTCCAGCCTCCGGGGACACCGGAGCCCCTCCGCCTGGGCGTGGACCGGGCGCCGACCACCGAGGTGGAGGCGGCGGCCGGCCTCGACCGGCCCGTCCGGGTCTATCCGCTGTTCGAGAATGCGTTGCGGGCGGCGGCGGGCGAGACCATCGACGAGCACCAGGAGAAGGTGTCACGCATGTGGGCCCGCTTCTCCGACGTGGCCGCCACCAACCCCTACGCCTGGTCCCCCCGGGCGCGCTCGGCGCTCGAGATCCGAAGCGTCGGGCCCGACAACCGGATGGTCTCGTTCCCCTACGCCAAGCTCATGAACGCCAACGACCGCGTCGACCAGGGCGCCGCGCTCATCTTGTGCTCGGTGGAGGCGGCCCGCTCGGCCGGGGTGCCCGAAGACCGGTGGGTCTTCCCCCTATCGGGGGCCGACGCCTCGGACCACTGGTTTCTCTCGCACCGCCAGGATCTCCATTCGTCGCCCGCCATCAAGCTGGCCGGTCAGCGGGCGTTGCGCCTGGCCGGTCGCGGCATCGACGACATCGCCCACATCGACCTCTATTCGTGCTTCCCCTGTGCCGTGCAGATCGCCGCCAACGAGCTCGGCCTGCCCGTCGACGACCCCGGCCGGGCCCTCACCGTCACCGGCGGCCTGGGCTTCGCCGGCGGGCCGGGGAACAACTACGTGAGCCACTCCATCGCCACCATGGCGGGCCGGTTGCGGGCCGACCCGGGCTCCGTCGGGCTCGTCACCGGACTCGGCTGGTACGTCACCAAGCACGCCGTGGGCCTCTGGTCGACGACGCCGCCGGCCCATGGCTTTGTCCACGAGAGTCCACAGGACGAGGTCGACGGCCTCCCCCAGCGGCCCCCGGCGTCGGGATTCGAAGGCGACGCCACCGTGGAGACCTACACCGTCATCCACGAGCGCCACGGCGAGCCCGAGAGTGCCATCCTCTCGCTCCTCACCGATGACGGGGCCCGGGCGTGGGGGACGCTCACCGACGCCGACACCCTGCGCAGCCTGGAAGTCGACGAGGGATGCGGACGCCGGGCCCGGCTGGGTGCGCTCGGCCGGACGGACCTGCGCTGAGGCAGACTTCGCCATCGATTGAGCGGAGGACGACCATGGCTGACAGTGTCCAAGAAGCGACCAGCGTTCAGGTATCGACCACGGTGGCGGCCACGCCCGAGCAGCTCTACGCCATGGTGGCGGACCTCACCCGCATGAGTGACTGGAGCCCCGAGAACTCCGGCAACGAGTGGGTGGGCGGGGCCACCGGAGCCAACCCCGGGGCCCGCTTCAAGGGCAAGAACGCCAACGGCTCCAGGCGGTGGCAGACGATGTGCACCATCGTGGTGGCCGAGCCCGGCCGGGAGCTGTCGTGGGAGGTGCGGGCCTTCGGCCGACCGGTGGCCGTCTGGCGCTACCAATTCGCGCCCGACGATGCCGGCGGCACCGTGGTCACCGAGTCGATGGATGACCGACGGGGCATGTTCCTCCGGCTCATGGGAAACGCCGGCACCGGTGTGAGCGATCGCCCCCGTCACAACACCGAGACCATGCGTGTCACCCTCGAACGGCTGAAGGCGGCGGCCGAAGCGGGTGCCACCGGTTGACCGGTGGCGGCGGCCGAAGCGGGTGCCACCGGTTGACCGGTGGCACCGGAGCCGGTCACCGCACTGCGCTCTGCTCGATTTCGCTCCACGACAGCGCGCCCTGCCTGATCAAGCGCAGCGCGCCACCGGCCACGCCGACGACGGTCGACGGCGTGGCATCACAGACACCACCGTCGACGACCACGGCCACGGCGTGGCCGAATCCTTCGGCGACCGCCGATGCTGTCGTGAGCGGTGGCTCTCCGTGCCGGTTGGCGCTGGTGGTGGCCAGAGGCCCGACCATGGAGCACAGGGCCCGGGCGAGAGGGTGGGCCGGGCAGCGAAGCCCGATGGTCCGGCCGTCGCCACCGATCTCCCAGTCGAGACGGTTCCCCCGTTCGACGACGATGGTCAGGGGGCCGGGCCAGAACCGCTCCGCCAACCGCCGCGCCAGACCGGACAACCCGTCGGGGCCGGCCAGAGCGTCGGCCTGATCGACGTCGGCCACGAGGACCGGCAACTCCAGGGTCACCGGACGCTGTTTCAGTACGAACACGGCGTCGGTGGCTCCGCCCACACGGGGATCGACGGCGAGGCCGTAGACGGTGTCGGTGGGGATGCCGATCACCGCCCCCGCCCCGAGGGCGGCGACGGCATCGTCAAGGCCGGACGCAACTTCATTGTTTTCGGTTTCATTGTTTTCGGTCACCGGGGCCGCCGCGCCACCAGGATCCGGTCCCGGCCCGACAGATCGGCTCGGACCTCGACGTCGACATAGCCGGCCCTCCCGGCCCGCTCCGCCAGGGCCGGCGCCTGATGGGGGGCCAGCTCGAGGACGAGGCTGCCGCCGGCCGCCAACCACCCCCCGGCGTCGTCAACCAGAGACTCGAGGGCTTCGCGTCCGCTCGGACCGGGGACGAGAGCGCTCCGCGGTTCGTGGTCACGAACAACGGGGTCGAGAACCGACCACTCGGCGACCGAGACGTACGGCGGATTCGACACCACCAGATCCACCTGGCCGGCCAAGCGCGGCGGCAGCGCCTCGAACCACGGTCCTTCCACCATCTGCACGGTGCCGGCGCTGCGATGGGCGGCCACGAAGGACCCGAGATTGCTCCGCGCCAGCTCCAGTGCGGCCGTCGAGACGTCCGTGGCCCAGACCTCGAGACCCGGAGGACCTTCGAGCGCCAGAGAGAGAGCGATCACCCCCGACCCGGTGCCGAGATCGACGGCCACCACATCCCTGACCGGGCCCGTTCCCGCTTCACCGCTGCGTCGTTGCAGTTCAGCCAACGCCACCTCGACCACCTGTTCGGTCTCGGGCCGGGGCACGAGGGCACGGGCGTCGGTCCTCACCTCGAGCTCTCGAAACGACCAGACACCGAGGACGTACTGAAGCGGTTCTCCGGCCAGCCGTCGCTCGGTCATCTCCTGCACTGCCTCGGCGGCGGCGACAGAGACAGGCTCGTCGAAAACGGCGAAGACCGCTCCGGCCGATACTCCCACGGCGTGGGCCACGATCCACTTGGCCTCCGACTCCGATCCCAACCGACCGGCCACCGACGTCACCAGTTGCCGGACGCTTCTCTCCTGGCCGGTCACGTCGACCGGGGCCGGCTCAATCGCCGGCAGCGGCGGCGGCACCTTCGTCGATCTGCCGGTCCCGCTCGTCGATGAGCAACGCATCGACCAGTTCATCGAGCTCGCCGTCGAGAACACGGTCCAGCTTGTGCAGGGTCATCTTGATCCGATGGTCGGTGACCCGGTTCTCCTTGAAGTTGTAGGTCCGGATCTTCTCCGACCGTCCCCCGCCGCCCACCTGGTTCCGTCGTTGCTCGGACTGCTCCGACGCCACCTTGTCCTGCTCCATCTTGAGCAGCCGGGCCCGCAGCACCTGCATGGCCCGGGCCCGATTCTGGATCTGACTCTTCTCGTCCTGCATGGATACGACCAGGCCGGTGGGGGCATGGGTGATCCGCACGGCCGAGTCGGTGGTGTTCACCGACTGTCCTCCAGGCCCGGTGGACCGATAGACGTCGATCCGCAGGTCGCCGGGATCGATATGGACGTCGATCTCCTCTGCTTCGGGGAGCACGGTGACAGTGGCGGCCGACGTATGGATCCGGCCCTGGGACTCGGTCACCGGCACCCGCTGCACCCGGTGTGTCCCCCCTTCGTGCTTCATCCGACGCCAGGCGTCGTCGCCGCGCACCATAAAGGTGATCTCGTTCAGTCCGTCGCGGTCCGACGCGTCGGAAGAGAGGACCTCCAACCGCCAGTTCCGACGCTCGGCGTAACGCCGGTACATCTCGAACAGGTCGCGGGCGAAGAGGTTCGCCTCTTCCCCGCCTTCGGCGCCGCGGATCTCGACAATGACATTGCGACCTTCGTTCGGATCCGAGGGCACCAACTGCAGACGCAACTCCTGCTCGAGCTTCTCAGCCTCGGCTTCGGACCGCTCCAGTTCGGACCGCAGCAGCTCCCGGTCCTCGGCCGACGCCTCACCCAGCATCTCGCGCGCCGTTTGCGAATCCTCTTCGGCCTGGTGCAGTCGACGACCGGTCTCGACCAGAGATTCGAGCTCCCGGTGCCGACGGGTCAGATCGCGCAGAGAGCCGTGCTGGCCGGCGGCGGCGGCCTCGTTCAACGCGTTCAGAACCGACTCGTGCTCGCGCTCCCAGGCAGCCAGACGTTCCGGTTCCACGTCACCAGGGTACCGATGTCCTTCGCTCCGACCGGCGGACAGCCCTCCGTCTCCTTCGACCGCAGTCGAAGGACAGAGGTGGCCAGGCCGCTACTTCTTCTTCGTCCTGGTCCCGTAGCGGCGCTGGAAGCGCTCCACCCGACCACCCGCGTCGACGAGCTTCTGCTTGCCGGTGAAGAAGGGATGGCACTCGTTGCACAACTCCGCCCGGAGCCCGGGCTTGGTGGAACGGGTCGTGAACGTATTGCCGCACGAACACGTGACGGCACATTCGACGTAGGAGGGGTGGATATCGGTCTTCATAGTGACTCCCAGTATAAAGGCTGCCAGACCTGCCTCAGGTCGCTGGACCCTTGGCAATCTCGGCCAGGAACTCGTCGTTGCTCTTGGTCGTGCGGATCTTGTCCATCAGAAGCTCGAGTCCGGCGGCGGCACTGCCGTCGTTGGCCAGGGCGTTCAGCACCCGGCGCAGCTTCCAGACCTGCTGGAGCTGGCCCCTTTCGAACAACAGCTCCTCGTGTCGCGTGGAACTGGCGTTCACGTCGATGGAGGGGTAGAGCCGCCTCTCGGCCAGGCGCCGGTCGAGCCGCAGCTCCATGTTGCCGGTGCCCT
>PLXQ01000069.1 GCA_003151475.1 Acidimicrobiaceae bacterium
TCGAAGCCCCCGGGCACCATCGAGTGGGAGTGACCGTGTCCGGTACCCCGCTGCACCGCTTCGGTGGCCTCGGCACCTTCGACGGCATCGACGAGTTCGAAGACGCAGATGACACCCCCGTCGCCCCGGCCGAGGGCGGTTCTGTCTCTGCCCCTGTCGCCGATGCCGTCGTCACCGCCGCCGCCCAGGCTCTCGGAGACGCCCCCGGCGATAAAACGGCAGCAGCCGGGGGAGAGACCCCGGCACCCCGACGTCCGCGCTGGAGCGATGCGGTCCCCCCGGCCGACGAGCTCCTCGAAGGCCTGAATGATCCGCAGCGCCGCGCCGTCGTTCACCGGGGAGGGCCGCTGCTCGTGGTGGCCGGCGCCGGTTCGGGCAAGACCCGGGTCCTCACCCACCGCGTGGCCCATCTCATCGCCACCGGCGACGCCCGGCCGTGGGAGATCCTGGCCATCACCTTCACCAACAAGGCGGCCGACGAGATGCGGACGCGTCTCATTGGTCTCGTCGGTCCGGTGGCCGAGCGGATGTGGGTCTCCACCTTCCACGCCGCCTGTGTCCGCATCCTGCGCTCCCATGCCGATCGGCTCGGCTACCGCTCGTCGTTCACCATCTACGACGACACCGATTCCCGGCGCCTCATCGAGCAAATACTGCGGGACTTGAACATCGACGCCAAGAAGATCCCGCCCCGGTCGGTGCAGGCCACCATCTCGGGGGCCAAAGCCGAGCTCATCGAGGCCCAGGAGTTCGCGGCGTCGGCCCAGTCGGTCTTCGAGAGACGCATGGCCGACGTCTACGTCGAGTACCAGCAGCGACTGTTCGCGGCGTCGGCCATGGACTTCGACGACCTACTGCTGCAGACGGTGAAGCTCATGCGCAACGCGCCCGACGTCCTCGAGTCGTACCAGAAGCGGTTCCGACAGGTCCTGGTCGACGAATACCAGGACACGAACCGGGTGCAGAACGAGCTCGTCATGCTGCTGTGCGCCGAGCACAGGAACGTCTGCATCGTGGGCGACACCGACCAGTCGATCTAC
The DNA here is from genome assembly GCA_003151475.1 of Acidimicrobiaceae bacterium. Classification (GTDB taxonomy): domain Bacteria; phylum Actinomycetota; class Acidimicrobiia; order Acidimicrobiales; family UBA8190; genus Palsa-661. Next base: position 1,041 of record PLXQ01000069.1, read on the forward strand.
GCCTTCCGGGGGGCGGACATCCGCAACATCCTCGAGTTCGAGAAGGCTTTTCCCGACGCCGAGATCATCCCGCTCGAACAGAACTACCGGTCCACCAAGACCATCCTCGCCGCTGCCAACGCCGTGATCGTCAACAACACCTCGCGCGTGCCCAAAGAATTGTGGACCGACGGGGAGCAGGGGGAGCCGGTCAACCGCTTCCGCGCCGAGGACGAGTACGACGAGGCGGCCTGGGTGGCGGCCGAGATCGGCCGTCTGCACCACGGCGAAGGTCTGCGCTACGGCGACGTGGCCATCTTCTACCGCACCAACGCCCAGAGCCGGGCTCTCGAAGAGGCGCTCGTGCGCAGCACGATCGGCTACAAGGTGGTGGGCGGCACCCGTTTCTACGACCGCCGTGAGGTGAAGGACCTCCTCGCCTATCTCCGCGTCGTGGCCAACCCCTCCGATGAGATCTCGGCCCGCCGCATCGTGAATGTCCCGCGCCGGGGCGTGGGCGACACCTCGGCCGACCGCCTTGCCGCCTGGGCCCGAGCCCGCGGCCGTTCCTTCGCCGATTCCTTTCACCAGGTGGCCGAGGCCGGGGTGACAGGGCGCGCCGCCGCCGGCCTCTCGGCGCTGTCCGCGCTCCTCGACGAGCTGCGGGCCGACGCCGACGCCGGCGCCGGTCCCGCCGTCCTCATCGAAGCGGTGGCGTCGCGTACCGGCTACAGCGCCGAGCTCGAGGCCCAGGACACCATCGACGCCGCCGGCCGCCTCGAGAACATCGCCGAGCTCATCGGCGCCGCCACCGAATACGACTCCCTCGACGAGTTCCTCGAATCCGTCGCCCTCGTCTCCGACGCCGACGAGATCGAGAACGACGGCAGCCGGGTGTCGCTCATGACCCTGCACACGGCCAAAGGCCTCGAGTTCCCGGCCGTCTTCTTGGTGGGCATGGAGGACGGCGTCTTCCCCCACCTCCGTTCCCTCGACGACCCCATGCAGCTCGAAGAGGAACGGCGCCTGGCCTACGTGGGCATCACCCGGGCCCGTCAACGCCTGTATGTCACCCACGCCTGGAGCCGGACCCTGTGGGGCTCGACCAGCCACGCCATCCCGAGCCGCTTCCTGTCCGAGATCCCGGCCGAACTCGTCCGCGACGTGGGCGCCTCCACCCAGTTGCGTCCCGATCCCACCCGGCTCGTCTCCTCCCGGCTGCGCCGCCGTGGCCGTGGCCCGGCTGCCGCCGACGCCACGGACGACGACGCCTGGTCCGACGCCGCCGACACGGCGCATGATGCCGACTCCTGGCACGACCCCGATCCCTGGGCCGACGATCCGGTGGCCGACGCCCCCCCGGCACCCACCCGGGCGGCGTCGGGAAGCGGTTGGTCCCGGTCGACGGACACCGACCGTGATCGTCCCCGGCCCCGACCGCAGACCGCGGGCCGCAAGAGCCGCTTGCCCAAGATGGCCGAAGAACGCTTCCGTTCCGGTACCTGACACCGCTCATGGACCGCGTACCGGCCGGGGAACCGACCCCCGTCGCCCAACCGGCGTCAGCGCCCGGTATCCGTCACTGGGACGCCCCCAGCTACGACCGGCTCTCCGACCCCATGACCCGCTGGGGGGCCGAGGTCCTCAGCCGCCTGCCCCTCTCTCCGGGCGACACCGTCCTCGACGCCGGCTGCGGCACGGGCCGGGTGACCGAGATGCTCCTCGAGAAGATGGCCGGGGGCACAGTGGTGGCGCTCGACGCCGCCGCGTCCATGCTCACCGAGGCACGCCGGCGCCTGGCCCGCTTCGGTGGCCGCGTCACCTACGTCGACGCCGACCTGCTGGACCTGGCCCCGGCCACCCTCGGGTCCTCCGCCCCCGTCGACGCCGTCTTCTCCACCGCCACCTTTCACTGGGTGCTCGACCACGACCGCCTCTTTCACAACCTGGCCCGGGTCCTCCGCCCCGGCGGCCACTTGGTGGCCCAGTGCGGGGCGGAAGGCAACATCGCCCGCCTCATCGAGGCTGTGCGCGCCACCGGGGTCGAACGCGCCGGAGCCTGGCTCTACGCCTCCCCCGACGACACCCGCCGCCGCCTCGAGGCATCGGGATTCACCGACATCGATGTCTGGACCCACCCAGAGCCGACCCCGATCGACCCGGCCGAGCTCGAGACCTACCTGGAGACGGTCTGTCTGCGCACCCACGTCCTGGCCATGGACCCGGACGAGCGCAGGGCGTTCCTCACCGCCGTGGCCGACTCTCTCGGGGAACCGGTCATCGACTACCTCCGACTGAACATCGTCGCCCGCCGGGGCTGACCGAAGCGGCCCCGTCACCTCGGCGATCGCCGTGCCTGGAGGCCTCCGCCACCGGCCCCCCGTTGGCGCCCGGCTGGGCAGGGATGCCTACACTCAGTGGCCGATGATGCGTCCTTACCGGGTCATCGTGGCCAAGCCCGGCCTCGATGGCCATGACCGTGGTGCCAAGGTCATCGCGCGCGCCCTGCGTGACGCCGGCTTCGAGGTCATCTACACCGGGCTCCACCAGACCCCCGAGCAGGTCGTCGCCGTGGCCGTCCAAGAAGACGCCGACGCCGTTGGTCTCTCGCTTCTCTCCGGCGCCCATCTGACCCTCGTCCCCCGGGTCCTCGAGGGTCTGCGTACGGAGGGTCTCGGTGACGTCCTCGTGATCGTGGGCGGCATCATCCCCGACGCCGACATCCCGGCGCTCAAGAAGCTCGGCGTGGCCGCCGTCTTCACCCCGGGAGCGCCGCTTCCGACCATCGTCGCCGAAGTGGCCGACGCGCTCGACCAACGGGAGGTCGCGGCCGGACGGTAATGACCGGGGTTTCGGACGTCCCGTCGCGGGGCGTCGGCCCCACCTGGCTCCCCTCGTCGGCGCTCGACGCGGGACACCGGGCCACACCCATCAACCCAGTCACACGCACCAACCAAGAGAACGACGCACGTTCGTCCGCAGGGACAGAGAGGGAGCAGTCGGTGGATCTCTACGAGTACCAGGGCAAGCAGTACTTCGCCAAGTTCGGTATCCCGATATCGCCGGGCGGGGCGGCCGACACGGTGGACGAGGCCGTGGCCCAGGCCGACGCGGCGGGCTATCCCGTGGTGGTCAAGGCACAGGTGAAGGTGGGAGGCCGGGGCAAGGCCGGAGGCATCCAACTGGCCGACGACGCCGACGCCGTCCGCCGCCACGCGGCGGCCATCCTCGGCATGGACATCCACGGCCACACCGTCCGTCGCCTCTGGATCGAGAACGCCTCCGACATCGCCCGCGAGTACTACGCCTCCTTCACCTTGGACCGCGCCGCCAAGCTCCATCTCTGCATGGTCTCGGCCAAGGGCGGCGTGGAGATCGAGGAGGTGGCCGCCACCGATCCCGACGCCATCTCCCGTCTGCACGTCGACCCCGTCGACGGCCTGTCCGAGCAAGCCGCCGCCGCTCTCGTGGCCGACGCCGGCCTCGACGACGAGGCCCGGCCCCAGGCCGCTGCTCTGCTGGTCAAGCTCTACCACTGTTACGTCGAGGGCGACTGCGACCTGGCCGAGATCAACCCCCTCATCCTCACCACCGACGGTCGCGTCCACGCCCTTGACGCCAAGGTCACCCTGGACGACAACGCCGCCTACCGCCACCCGGAGTGGGACGACTTCGCCGGTGACGAGGAACTCGACGAGCGGGAGAAGCTGGCCCGCGAGAAGGGCCTCAACTACATCGGCCTATCCGGTTCGGTCGGCATCATCGCCAACGGCGCCGGCCTCGCCATGAGCACCCTGGACGTCGTCACCCAGGTGGGGGGGACGGCGGCAAACTTCTTGGACATCGGCGGCGGCGCCAACGCCGACGTCATGGCCGCCGCCCTCGACGTCATCAACTCCGACGCTGCCGTACGGGCCATCTTCGTAAACATCTTCGGGGGCATCACCCGGGTCGACGAGGTGGCCAACGGCGTGGTCGAAGCGCTGCGCCGTGTGGATATCCGCTCGCCCATCGTCTTACGCCTCGACGGCACCAACGCCGAGGCCGGCCGGGCGATCCTGGCCGAACATCTGTCGGAGAAATTGGTCATGGAACCCACGATGCTCGCCGCCGCGCGCCGGGCCGTGGCCTTGGCGGGAGGCGAGAAGTGAGCATCTTCGTGGACAAGAGCACCAAGGTCGTCGTCCAGGGCCTGACCGGAGGCCAGGGTCGCTTCCACGGCCTGCGCAACCGGGACTACGGCACCCAGGTGGTGGCGGGCGTCACCCCGGGCAAGGGCGGCACCGACGTCGACGGCGTCCCCATCTTCGACACCATGGCCGACGCCGTGGCCGCCACCGGGGCGGACGCCTCCTTCGTCGTCGTCCCCCCGAAGTTCGCCGCCGACGCCATCATGGAGGCCGCCGACGCCGGCATCTCTTTCATCGTCTGCATCACCGAGGGCATCCCGGCCCAGGACGAGGCGCTCTTCTACAACCGGCTCCGCCGCGACCACCCGTCGACCCGGCTCCTCGGTCCCAACTGTCCGGGCATCATCTCCCCGGGCAAGTGCAACATCGGCATCACCTCCGGTGACATCGCCCTGGCCGGCGGCCCCGTGGGCATCGTCAGCCGATCGGGCACCCTCACCTACCAGGCCCTGCACGAGCTGTCCCAACAGGGTGTGGGCCAGACCACCTGCGTGGGCATCGGCGGCGACCCCGTTCCCGGCACGAGCTTCATCGACTGCCTGGCCGCCTTCGAAGACGACCCCGACACGCGCGCCGTCATGATGATCGGCGAGATCGGGGGCTCGGCCGAAGAGCAGGCGGCCCTCTTCATCGCCGAGAACATGACGAAGCCCGTCGTCTGTTACATCGCCGGCGTCACCGCCCCGCCGGGCCGCAAGATGGGCCACGCCGGTGCCATCATCTCCGGTTCCCAGGGCACGGCCCAGGCCAAGATGGCGGCGCTCGCCGCCGTCGGTGCCGCCGTGGCCCAGAACCCCACCGAGGCGGGGGAGATGATGGTCGAGGTGGTGAAGGGGCTGTCCTGAGCGAATGAGCCCCGGCACGGCGCTGGTAGCGTGAGCCGCGTGCGCGTAGGAGTGCTCGTGTCGGGTACGGGGACGATTCTCCAGGCACTTCTGGCCGAGGGCCTCCCCGTCGTCGTGGTGCTGGCCGACCGCCCCTGTCGCGGACTCGAACGCGCCGCCGCCGACGACATCGCCACCGAGCTCGTCGACCGCCGGGAGTTCGGGGGCTTCTCCGACACCTTCGCCCGCGACGACTTCACCACCGCCGTCGTCGAGGCGCTTCACCGCCACGACGTCGATCTCGTCGTCATGGCCGGTTTCGGCACCGTCCTCGGCCAGCCCGTCCACGACGCCTACGGGGGCAGGATCCTGAACACCCACCCGGCGTTGCTGCCCGCCTTCCCCGGCTGGCACGCCGTGGAGGACGCTCTGGCGGCGGGGGCCACCGTCACCGGCTGCACCGTCCACCTGGCCACCTTGGACACGGACGCCGGGCCCATCCTGGCCCAGCAGGAGGTAGAAGTGCGACCCGGAGATACCGCCGCCACGCTCCACGAGCGGATCAAGGAAGTGGAGAGGCGCCTCTATCCCGAGACCATCCGCAAGGTCATCGCCGCCGGCGTCTCTCCCGGGCCCGGTACCCCATGAGGGCCCTCCTGAGCGTCTACGACAAGTCCGGCCTGGCCGAGTTCGCCTCCGGTCTCGTGGATCTCGGGTGGGAGCTGGTGGCGAGCGGCAACACCAGCCGGGCCCTGGCCGACGCCGGCATCGTCCACACCGAGGTGGCCGCTCTCACCGGCGCCCCCGAGATGCTCGGGGGCCGGGTGAAGACCCTGCACCCGAAGATCCACGGGGGCATCCTGGCCGACCGCTCGCAGCCCCAGCACATGAGTGACCTGGCCGCCCAGGGCATCGACGTCATCGACCTCGTGGTCTGCAACCTCTACCCCTTCTCCTCCGATCCCTCGATCGAATTGATCGACGTCGGTGGTCCCACCATGGTCCGCGCCGCGGCCAAGAACCACGCCCACGTCGGTGTCGTCGTCGACCCGGCCGAGTACCCGGTCGTCCTGGCCGAGCTCCGCCGGCAATCGACGCTGTCGGACGACACCCGCCGCCGCCTGGCCCGCGCCGCCTTCGCCCACACGGCCGCCTACGACGCCGCCATCGTCGCCTGGTTCGACACCGGGGGAACGGGTGGGGAGCCGGTCCTTCTTCCCCTCACCCTTCATCTCTCGCTCGAACGGGCCGACGAGCTCCGCTACGGCGAGAACCCCCATCAGAGCGGCGCCCGCTACCGGGCCACGGGCGAGCCCACCTGGTGGGACGGGGTGGTCCAGCACGCTGGCACGGCTCTGTCGTATCTCAATCTCTTCGACGCCGACGCCGCCTGGCGCCTGGTCCACGAACTGGCGTCGTCGGGCCCGGCCACGGTGGCCATCGTCAAGCACGCCAATCCCTGCGGCGTCGCCGTCGCCTCCGATCTCGCCGACGCCTATGCCCTGGCTCTCGAGTGCGATCCCGTCTCCGCCTTCGGCGGCGTCGTCGCCCTCGGCGGCCCCTGCACGGCGGCCGTGGCCCGGGTGGTGGCGGCCGGACCCCAGGCCGACGTCATCGTCGCCCCCGCCTGGCAAGACGAAGCGGTCGCGGTCCTCGTGGCCCGCCGCAAAGCCACCCGTCTGCTCGAGGCCCCGCCTTACGCCTCGGCTGCCCTCGAGATCCGGAGCCTCGGCGGCGGCTATCTGGTCCAGGACGCCGACCGCTTCGACACCACCCGCTCGCAGTGGCAGGTGGCCACCAAGCAGGCCCCCACACAGGAACAGTGGCGCGACGTCGAACTGGCCTGGCGGGTCTGCGCCCGCACCTCCTCCAACGCCATCGTGGTGGTGGCGGGCGGCCAGGCCATCGGTATCGGCGCCGGCCAACAGAGCCGCGTCGAAGCGGCCGAGATCGCCGTCCGCAAGGCCGGCCCCCGCGCCGCCGGCGCGGCGGCGGCCAGTGACGCCTTCTTCCCCTTCCGCGACGGCCTCGACGTCCTGGCCGCCGCCGGGGTCGCCGCTGTCATCCAGCCCGGCGGTTCGGTCCGCGACCCCGACGTGGTGGCGGCGGCCGACGAACACGGCATCGCCATGGTCCTCACCGGCGAACGCCACTTCCGGCATTGAGCGACGGAGCGATCTCATGACGGCCCGCATCCTCGACGGCGAAGCGGTGGCGTCCCGCATCCGGGCCGAGGTGGCCGACGCCGTCATCGCCCTGCGCGCCGAAGGGGTCCATCCCGGTCTCGGCACCATCTTGGTGGGCGACGACCCCCCCAGTGCCCGCTACGTGGCCATGAAGCACGCCGACTGCGACGAGGTGGGCATCGTCTCGGTCCACGAGCACCTCCGGGCCGACGTCGCCCAGGACGAGCTCGAGGCCGTCATCGCCCGCTTCAACGCCGATCCCGCCGTCCACGCCTATCTGGTCCAGGTCCCTCTGCCCGGGGGCCTCGACGAGGAAGCCGCCCTCTTAGCCGTGGACCCGAGAAAAGACGTCGACGGACTCCACCCCGAAAACCTCGGCCGCCTGGTCATGGGCGCCCCCGGCCCCCTGCCGTGCACCCCGGCCGGCATCGTCGAGCTCCTGGCCTCCTACGACGTGGCCGTCGAGGGCCGCCACGTGGTCATCATCGGCCGGGGCCTCACCATCGGCCGGCCCCTGGCTCTTCTCCTGGCGCTCAAGCGTCCCGGATGCAACGCGGCGGTCACCGTCGTCCACACCGGCGTGACCGATCTGGCCGCCATCGTCCGCACCGGCGACATCGTGGTGGCCGCCGCCGGCTCCGCCGGCCTCGTGACCCCCGACATGATCAAGCCCGGAGCGGCCGTCGTGGGGGCGGGAACATCGTGGAGCGGCCGCAAGCTGCTCTCCGACGTGGACGAGGCCGTGTCCGAGGTGGCGGCCTGGATCACGCCCCGCATCGGCGGCGTCGGTCCCATGACCCGGGCCATGTTGCTGCGCAACACCATCCGCGCCGCCTCACGCTCGGCGCCGCTCGGAGCCACTGCCCCGGTCCCCAAGTAGGCTTTTCCGCCATGGCATGGATTTCGGACATGCTGGCCAGGGGCCCGACCTACTCCTTCGAGTTCTTCCCGCCCAAGAACGACACCGAGCAGGCCACCCTCGTGCGCACGCTGCGCGAGCTCGAGCCGCTCACCCCGTCCTTCGTGTCGGTCACCTACCGGGGGGGCCGGGAGTCGCGCCAGCGCACCCACGATCTGGTGGCCGGCATGCTGCGCACCACCTCGCTCACGCCCATGGCCCACCTGGTCTGCGTGGAGCACTCCCGTCTCGAGCTGGCCGAAGTCCTGGTGGCGTTCAGAAAGGCCGGCGTGGAGAACCTGTTGGCCCTCGGCGGTGACCCCCCGGTCGGCGCCGACGCGGCGGGCGGTGAGCTGCGCTACGCCGTGGAGCTCGTCGAGCTGGCCCGGGCCATCGGCGGTTTCTCCGTCGGGGTGGCCGCCCATCCCGGGGGCCACCCGGCGTCGGCCGATCTGCGTTCGGACCGCGACATGCTGGCGGCCAAGCTCCGGTTGGCCGACTTCGCCATCACCCAGTTCTTCTTCGAGGCCGACGAGTACCTGGGCCTGGTCGAGGATCTGGCCGCCCGGGGCGTGACGAAGCCGGTGCTGCCCGGCATCATGCCCGTGACCTCTCTGCGCTCGGTCCCCCGCATGGCCCAGATGGGAGCGGCGGTGCCCCCCTGGGCGATCGAGCATCTGCAGGAGGCGTCGGCCCACGGCGGCGAGGAGGCCGTGCGCCGGGCCGGCATCGAACTGGCCACCGATCTGTGCACCCGGTTGATGGCGGCCGGCGCCCCGGGCCTGCACTTCTACACCTTGAACCGCTCCAGCGCGACACGCGAGATCTACGAGTCTCTCGGGCTCACACCCCTGGACGCGACGGGCTGAGCCGTTTGGTGAAGGGCTCTTTCTTGCCCGTAGGCTCACCCGCATGGCACAGCGCATCACAGTGGGGGACGACGGTGTCCTCGTCGTCCCGACCGAGCCGATCATTCCCTTCATCGAAGGCGACGGCACCGGGGTCGACATCTGGCCCGCCTCGCGTCTTGTCTTCGACGCCGCCGCCGCCAAGCACGGCCGCTCCATCTCATGGAAGGAGGTCCTGGCGGGCGAGAAGGCCTTCAAGGAGACCGGCGAATGGCTGCCCGAGGAGACGGTCACCGCCTTCCGGGAGCACCTCATTGGGATCAAGGGGCCACTCACCACACCCATCGGCGGCGGCATCCGTTCGCTCAACGTGGCGCTGCGCCAGATCCTCGACCTCTACGTCTGCCTGCGCCCGGTCCGCTGGTTCACCGGCGTACCCTCCCCGGTGCTCCACCCCGAGAAGGTGGACATGGTGATCTTCCGGGAGAACACCGANNGGCAACATCCAGAAGTTCACCGAAGGGGCCTTCCGCAACTGGGGCTACGAGCTCGTCCGGGAGGAGTTCGCCGACGTAGCCGTCGGCTGGGACGACTGCGACGGCAAGCCCGGGGACAAGCTCCTCGTGAAGGACACCATCGCCGACATCACCCTCCAGCAGGTCCTCACCCGGCCCGACGAGTTCGACGTCATCGCCACCACCAACCTGAACGGCGACTATCTGTCCGACGCGCTGGCCGCCCAGGTGGGCGGCATCGGCATCGCCCCCGGCGGCAACATCAACTACGTCACCGGCCACGGCGTCTTCGAGGCCACCCACGGGACGGCGCCCAAGTACGCCGGTCTCGACAAAGTGAACCCGGGCTCCCTCATCCTCTCGGGCACCATGATGTTCGAGCACCTGGGCTGGACCGATGTGGCCACCGACATCGTCAGCGCCCTCGAGGCCACCATCGCCGACAAGATCGTCACCTACGACTTCGCCCGCCTCATGGACGGCGCCCACGAGGTGAAGACCTCGGAGTTCGCCGCCGCCATCGTCGAGCGTCTCTGACGCCCGGGCGGGCCGTCCCCGGGCCCGCCCACAGGGGCCCCGGTCTGGCCCGTTCCCGGCGCCCGACGTAACCTTCGGGGCTATGGCCAAGGCGAAAACCCCTGTTCACGTCACCGTCACCGGCGCCGCCGGTCAGATCGGTTACTCCCTGCTCTTCCGGATCGCGTCGGGCCAGCTCTTCGGTCCCGATCAACCGGTCGTCCTGCGCCTGCTCGAGATCGATCCGGCCATGGGGGCCTTACAGGGCGTCGTCATGGAGCTCGACGACTGTGCCTTCCCGCTCCTGGCCGACATCGAACCCACCTCGGATCGTAAGACCGCCTTCGACGGGACGTCATGGGCGTTGCTGGTCGGTTCGGTCCCGCGCAAGGCCGGCATGGAGCGCAACGATCTCCTCACCATCAACGGCGGCATCTTCGGACCGCAGGGCGAGGCCATCGCCGCCCACGCCGCCGCCGATGTCCGGGTCCTTGTGGTGGGCAACCCCTGCAACACCAACTGCCTGATCGCCCGCTCCCATGCGCCGGACGTCCCCGACGAGCGCTGGTTCGCCATGACCCGTCTCGACCAGAACCGGGCCGCCGCCCAGTTGGCCCACAAGGCCGGGGTGCCGGTGGACTCGGTCACCGCCATGGCCATCTGGGGGAACCACTCCTCGACGCAGTTCCCGGATTTCGAGAACGCCCGGATCGACGGGAAGCCCGTCCCCGAGGTCATCGACGACCAGTCCTGGCTCCAGGGCGAATTCATCACCACCGTCCAGCAGCGCGGCGCCCAGATCATCGAGGCCCGGGGTGCGTCGTCCGCCGCCTCGGCGGCCAGCGCCGTCATCGACTCGGTGCGCAGCATCGTCACCCCCACGGCCGAGGGCGACCTGGTCTCTCTGGCCGTCGTCTCCCACGGCGACTACGGCACGCCCGACGGCCTCATCTTCGGTCTGCCCGTTCGCAGTGACGGATCGGCCTGGCAGGTCGTCCCCGGGCTGATCCACAGCGCGTTCGCCACCGACCGGATCGGCGTGACGACCGAGGAACTCGAGTCCGAGCGCCGCGCCGTCACCGATCTTCTCCTCGGGCCGTTCTGATCGAGCGGCCGGTTCAGCGCCAGCCGCCCCTCAGCTGATGCCGGTGACGCCCGGCCGCCCTCCTGGCACCGGGGGCGGGGAGGGCTGTTCAGACGATGGCGGATTCGGGGATGTCGATGCCCCGGCGTTGTAAGAAGGCCAGTTTCCGTGACAGCGCACCGCGCCAAGCGTCGAGGTCGGCTTCGAAGTGGACACGATCGCCCTCTTCGTACGCGTGCTCCAATTCGTCGAATGCCGCATCCTCAGCATCGAGGAGCTCGCGGTATCGACGAAGAGCTTGGTCGTCGAGCACACCGGGCACGCTCATGGGACCTCCCTTTTCCGGCGCCCTGCGTCGGACGCCTCGCCTGAACTTTACTCCTGCACCCTCGATGTGTCATCGGGTTCCCCGTCCGAGGGGCACGGACACCGGTCCGAGCCGCGGTCCCGGCGCTGGTCAACGAGGTCCTTTGCTGTCGCCGCCCTCGGGAGCTCAGCCGAGGCAAAGCCCCCTCAGCTCACGAGGACGCGGCGATGCCGGCCGTGGGGGTCGGCGTGGGTCCGTCGGCCGACGTCGGGTGGGTCTTGGCCGGTGCGTCGGCGTCGGCCTCGGCCGCCGACCTCTTCGTCCGTCTGAGGATCTTGCGTCCGAGCCAGGCCACCGGGTCGTAGGCGGAGTCGACCACCCGCTCCTTCAGAGGGATGATGGCGTTGTCGGTGATCTTGATGTGTTCGGGACACACCTCGGTGCAGCATTTGGTGATATTGCACATGCCGAGGCCCATCTTCTGCCGCAGCAGCTCGCGCCGGTCGTTGGTGTCGAGGGGATGTGACTCCAACTCCATGAAGCGGATGAACATCCGCGGCCCGGCGTACTGGGTCTTGTTCTCCTCGTGGTCCCTGATCACATGACACACGTCCTGGCACATGAAGCACTCGATGCATTTACGGAACTCCTGGCCCCTTTCGACGTCGATCTGCATCATCCGGTAGGTGCCGTCGGGCGCGTCCGGGGCCCGCGGGGCGAGCGGTGGGACCTGACGGGCCATCGTGTAGTTGAACGACACGTCCGTGACCAGGTCACGGATGATGGGGAAGGTGCGCATGGGCGCCACCACGATGGGTTCGCCTACGGGCAGCTCGTCGACGCGGGTCATGCACATGAGGGCCGGCCGGCCGTTGATCTCGGCCGAGCACGAGCCGCACTTTCCCGCCTTGCAGTTCCAGCGGCAGGCGAGGTCGGGGGCGGGGCCGGCCTGGATCCGGTGCAGGACGTCGAGGACGACCTCGCCCTCCACCGCCGGCATCACGTAGTCGGTAAAAGCACCTCCCGACGGGTCTCCTCTCCACACCGTCATCGTCACGTCGGCCATCAGTGCGCGTCCTCCTCGAACAAGGTGCGGAGCTCGGCGGGCATTTGCGGCAGGGGCTCGGGGTCGAGCGTGTACTGGCCGTCGGTCGTGACCCGTTGCACCAGATTGACGGTGCCGAGCTCGGGGTCGGGCAACGGGTAGTCGTCGCGCGTATGGCCCCCCCGGCTCTCGCGCCGGACGATGGCACCCTTGGTCGTCAGTCTCGACACCGTGAGCATGGCCGGCAGGTCGGTGGCCAGGTTCCACCCCGGGTTGTAGGTCCGAGGACCGGACACCGACAGCACCTTGCACCGCTCCTCGAGTTTGTCCAGCTCGACGAGGGCTTCGGTCAACTCCGACTCGGTCCTGATGATCCCCACCAGCCGTTGCATCGTCTCTTGGAGATCGCGCTGGATGTCATAGGGGCTCTCACCGTCACTGCGCTCGAGCGGTGCCGTTGCCTCGGCGAACACCGCTGCGATCTCTCCGTCGGCCACGGCCGGGGCTCCCGTGCGTCCTTCGGCGAAGTCCGACGCGGCGATCCCGGCGCGACGACCGAAGACGAGCAGGTCCGACAACGAGTTCCCTCCCAGCCGGTTGGCGCCGTGCATCCCCCCCGAACACTCGCCGGCGGCGAAAAGACCGGGGACGGTACTCGCTTCGGTGTCCGCTTCGACCCGGATCCCTCCCATGGCGTAGTGGCAGGTAGGCCCGACCTCCATGGGAACGGCGGTGATGTCGACCCCGGCCAGCTCCTTGAATTGGTGGTACATCGACGGCAGGCGGCGACGGATGTACTCGGCGCTGCGGCGCGAGGCGATGTCGAGGAACACACCGCCGTGGGGGCTACCCCGGCCGCCCTTCACCTCGGAGTTGATGGACCGCGCCACTTCGTCGCGTGGCAGCAATTCCGGAGGACGCCGGTTGTTGGTGTGGTCGTCGTACCAGCGGTCACCCTCTTCCTCGGTGTCCGCCGTCTCGGCCGCGAACATGGGCGGGATGTAGTCGAACATGAACCGCTTGCCCTCGGAGTTACGTAACACACCACCGTCACCGCGCACCCCTTCGGTGACGAGGATGCCGCGCACCGACAGGGGCCACACCATGCCCGTCGGGTGGAACTGGACGAACTCCATGTCGATCATGTCGGCGCCCGCCCACGCCGCCATGGCGTGCCCGTCGCCGGTGGACTCCCACGAGTTCGACGTGTACTGCCACGACTTCCCGATGCTGCCGGTGGCGAGAACGAAGGCCTTGGCCGTGAAGATCACGAACTCGCCGCTGGGCCGCCAGTAGCCGACCGCCGCGCTCACCCGACCTTCGGAGTCCTTCAGGAGCCGCAGGACCTTGCACTCCATGAACACCTCGATGCCGACGGCGACGGCCCGCTGCTGCAGGGTCCGGATCAGCTCGAGCCCGGTCCGGTCGCCCACGTGGGCCAACCGGGCGTACCGGTGGCCGCCGAAGTCGCGCTGGAGGATCCGCCCGTCGGCTGTCCGGTCGAACAGCGCCCCCCACCGCTCCAGTTCGTAGATGCGATCAGGGGCTTCCTGGGCGTGCAACTGCGCCATACGCCAGTTGTTCAGCATCTTGCCGCCGCGCATGGTGTCGCGGAAGTGCACCTTCCAGTTGTCCTCGGGCCACACGTTGCCCATGGCGGCGGCGGCGCCGCCTTCGGCCATCACGGTGTGGGCCTTGCCCAGCAGCGACTTGCACACGAGCGCCGTTCGCAATCCCCGCTCCTGGGCCTCGATGGCGGCGCGCAACCCGGCACCGCCGGCGCCGATGACGATGACGTCGAAATCGTGTGACTCGTAGTCGGGCATCATCGGCCTCAGAAGATCTTCGGGTCGTGGAAGGCGCCGCTCGCCACCAGCCGGACGTAGATGTCGGCCACGGCCACGAAGGTCAGGCTGGCCCAGGCGAACTGCATGTGCCGGGCGTTGAGCGGGGTCAGGAACTTCCACACCCGGTGGCGGACGGGGTGCTTGGAGAACTGTTTGACGTTCCCCCCACACATATGCCGACAGGCGTGGCACGAGGCCGAGTACAGCCACAACAAGGTGGCGTTGATCACCAGGACGACCGTTCCCAGACTCACGCCGATCCCTCCGTCACCGGGCAACCGGAAGGCCATCACGGCATCGATGGTGAGGATCACGTTGAAGATCAGGGCGATGAAGAAGAAGTAACGGTGGATGTTCTGCAGGATCAGCGGGAACCGCGTCTCGCCGGAGTAGCTGCCGTGGCCGTCGGCCACCGCGCACGCCGGCGGCGACTGCCAGAAGCTGCGGTAGTAGGCCTTGCGGTAGTAGTAGCAGGTGAGCCGGAACCCGAGCGGTCCGCCGAGCACCAAGATGCCGGGCGAGATCGTCCACCAGGCGATGAAGAGCCAGCCCCGCCCCGAGCCGCCGGCCAACCCGCAGCTGTAGGTGAGGCAGGGGGAGTAGAAGGGGGAGATCAGATCACGGTGGGCGGAGGCGCCCACGAAGTAGTCGGAGTTCTGGAACACGGCCCAGGTGGAGTAGACGATGAAGGCGCTCAGGAAGCCCGCCGTCACCAGGGGGCTCCCCCACCAGCGGTCCCGCCGCAGGGTCCGGGCGTCGGGTCCGCCCCGCACCCCGCCCAGCATCACCGGTACCGGTCTTAGGTCCTCGACGGTGCTCACGCCTAGCTCGTCCCCTTCTCTCGACATCCCGGCGCGACGTGGCCAACCACTCCACGGTGCGTTAGCCCCGCCCGTGCGGCCGGGACGTCGTGCCGGCCGGCGCCGACTCGGGGCGCCGACGGTCCGTCATCTTTCCACCTGGAGCCGAGTGGGGCGAAACACGGCCCGCCGGGCCGGCCCCGCGGCTAAGCGCCGTGCCCGAGCGGCATAGGCTCGCCCCCATGAGCGCGTCCTTTCCCCCCACCACACCTCCCGACCTGCCGGCCACGCTCGGCGAACTCCGAGCCTCGGGCTGGGAGTCGCTGCCCATCCACGAGGAGCTCCGCCGCAATGCGGCGGCCCGGATAGCGGCGGGCCTACCCCTGGTCGAGCGGGTGCTCGGCTTCGAGGACACGGTCCTGCCCCAGATCGAGAACGCCCTGCTCGCCGGCCACGACATCATCCTCCTGGGCGAAAGGGGCCAGGCGAAGACCCGCATCGTCCGCTCCCTCACCTCGCTCCTCGACGAATGGCTGCCGGAGATCGCCGGTTCGGAGATCAGAGACGATCCCTACAACCCGGTGTCACGCCCGGCCCGCGACCTGGTGGCCCGTGAAGGCGACCGCACGCCGCTTCACTGGGTGCACCGAGACACCCGGTTCTCGGAGAAGCTGGCCACCCCCGACACCTCCATCTCCGACCTCATCGGCGAGGTCGACCCCATCAAGGTGGCCGAGGGTCGCTACCTGTCCGACGAGCTGACCCTGCACTACGGCCTTGTCCCGCGCTCGAACCGGGGGATCTTCGCCGTCAACGAGCTCCCCGACCTGGCCGAGCGGATCCAGGTGGGGCTCCTGAACGTGCTCGAGGAACGCGACGTCCAGATCCGGGGCTTCACCGTTCGGCTGCCCCTCGACATCGTGCTGGTGGCCACCGCCAACCCCGAGGACTACACCAACAGGGGTCGGATCATCACCCCTCTGAAGGACCGCTTCGGCGCCCAGATCCGCACCCACTACCCCCCGGACACGGCCACCGAGCTGGAGATCATCCACCAGGAGGCCCGTCCCCCGGTCGACGCACCGGGCAGCCCCACCGTGGAGGTGCCGGCCTTCATGGCCGAGGTGGTTGCCGAGTTGTCCCAGCTGGCGCGCCAGAGCCCCCACGTGAACCAACGCTCGGGTGTCTCCGTGCGCCTCAGCATCTCCAACTACGAGACCATGTCGGCCAATGCCGTGCGGCGCTCGCTCCGGCTGGGCGAGTCCCAGGCCGTGCCCCGGGTGAGCGATCTCGGTGCCCTCATCTCCTCCACCCAGGGAAAGATCGAGATCGAGTCGCTGGAGGAGGGCCGTGAGGACCGGATCTTGAACGGCCTCGTCTCGGCCGCCGTTCTCACCGTCTTCCGCCGCCGGTGCCCGACCGAGGAGCTCGGTCCCATCGTCGCCGCCTTCGACGACGCCCGGGTCATCCATGCCGGCGACGACCTTCCCGCCACCGCCTACAGCGACATCCTCATCCAGGTCCCGTCGCTCCAGGCACCGGTTCTGGCCCTGGCGGGCTCAGAGACCCCGGCGGCGGTGGCCAGCGCCATCGAATTCATCCTCGAGGGGCTGCACCTCACCAAGCGGCTCAACAAGGAGGCGGCCGGCGCCAAGGCGACCTACCGCGGACGCGGATGACGGCCCCGGAGCGTTCTCGATGACGAGCCGCTGGTCCTACCGGAGATGGGACGGGACCCAGCGCGGCTTCGAGGACGAGATCGACGCCCTCTTCTCGGAGTTGTCCGACGATCTGCTCTATCACGGTGATCCCGACGCGGCGCTGCGCCGTCTTCTCAATTCCGGATTCGAGCGTCCCGACGGCGAACGCGTCCAGGGCCTGCGGGAGATGATGGAAAGGCTCCGCCAGCAGCGTCAGGAAGAGCTCGACCGCGGTGACCTGGGCGGCGCCTTCGACGAGATCGCCCAGGAGCTCGAACAGGTCATCGCCGAGGAACGCTCCGGTCTCGAGGCACTGGCCGACGACGCCCGCAACTCGGGCGACGACCGCCGCCGAGAGGTGACCGACGAGGTGGTGGCCGAACGGGGCCTCGAGCTCGAGCTCCTGCCGCCCGACCTGGCCGGTCGGGTCCGCGGGCTCCAGCAGTACGACTTCACCTCGTCCGAGGCACGCGAACACTTCGAACAGCTCATGGAGCGCCTGCGCGAAGAAGTGGCCAAGAGCTGGTTCGACCAGATGTCCGACGCGATGACGAGTCCGGACCCCGAGCAACTCGAGCGCGTGCGCCAGATGCTCGATTCGCTCAACCGGATGATCGAGCAGCGTGAGGCGGGGGAGCCGATCGACCCTTCGTTCGAGGACTTCATGGGTCAGTTCGGTGACTTCTTCCCGGCCAACCCCCAGACCCTCGACGAGTTGCTCGAGCAGTTCGCCGCCCAGATGGCGGCCGTCCAGGCTGCGCTCGACTCGCTCTCTCCCGAGCAACGCGCCCAGCTCCAGGCGCTGGCCGATTCGTTGTTCGAGGACATGGACCTCCGGTGGCAGGTGGACCGGCTGGCCCAGAATCTGCAGCAGGCCGTCCCCGGGGCGGGATGGGGCCGGCGCTACCGCTTCAACGGTTCTGACCCCATGGGTCTGGCCGACGCGGCGGCGGCGGCCCGACGCCTTGGTGAGATGGACCAGCTCGAGCAGTTCCTGCGTTCGGCGTCGTCACCGGGGGCACTGGCCGAGGTCGATCTCGACCAGGTGGCCAAACACCTGGGCGATGACGCGGCGCGCTCGCTCGACAGCCTGGCCCGCCTGGCCAAGCAGCTCGAGGAGGCGGGCCTGATCGAACAGAAAGAAGGTCGCTACGAGCTCACCGCCCTGGGCATCCGCAAGATCGGTCAGCGGGCGCTCTCCGACCTCTTCTCCAAGCTGGCCAAGGACAGATTGGGTGCGCATCCCCAGACGTTCGTGGGTACCGGCCACGAGCCCGAGGGCCAGACCAAGCCCTACGAGTTCGGCGACCCCTTCAACATCGACATCCAGAGGACGGTCCACAACGCCGTGAGGCGTAGCGGAACGGGCACCCCGGTGCACCTGGCGCCCGAGGACTTCGAGATCTCGCGGACCGAGCACCTCACCCGTACGTCGACGGTCCTCATGGTCGACCTCTCGCTCTCGATGCCGATGCGCGACAACTTCCTGGCGGCCAAGAAGGTGGCCATCGCCCTGCACACCCTCATCTCCACCCGGTTCCCGCGTGACTTCCTCGGCCTCGTCGGCTTCTCCGAGGTGGCCCGGGAGATCAAGCCCGAGGAGCTGCCCGAGGTCTCGTGGGACTTCGTCTACGGCACCAACATGCAACACGGCCTCCTGCTCAGTCGGCGCATGTTGGCGCACCGACCGGGCACCAAGCAGATCATCATGATCACCGACGGCGAACCGACGGCCCACCTGGTTCCGCAGGCCGGGGGGGACGGATACGACGTTTTCTTCAACTATCCGCCCGTTCCCGAGACCGTGCGGGCGACACTGTCCGAGGTCGTCCGCTGCACCCGGGCCGGCATCATGATCAACACCTTCATGATCGACGCCAACCGGTCCCTGCAAGGTTTCGTCGAGCAGATGACGAAGCTCAACCGGGGCCGTGCCTTCTTCACCACCCCCGAGACGCTGGGTGATTACGTTCTCGTCGACTTCCTCGAGAACCGCCGGACGTCACGCCACGCCACGCGCCGCGGCGCCTGAGCACTCGCCTCCGCCAGCTATCCGAGGCATCCGGCGCCGCCGGCGCGTGTGACTTCCATGCCGAGCCGATATCACGCAACGTGGTAATCGCCCAGGTGGAGGCGAGATCCCTCTTGCACGCGCCGCGACGATGGTGGATGATGACATCGTTGTAATTACACCTATGCCACTTAGTGGCGAGGGGAGGCGTACCGGTGGACATCGTTTCACTGCTGTACGGCCGCCAGGAACGCGACTGGCAGACCAGAGCTAACTGCATGGGGGTCGATCCCGACCTCTTCTTCCCTGAGCGTGGTGCCTCCACCCGGGAAGCGAAAGAGGTCTGCCGGGGATGTGTCGTACGTGAGGACTGCCTCGAATACGCGCTGGCCAATGGTGAGAAGTTCGGTATCTGGGGCGGATTGTCCGAGCGCGAACGTCGCCGACTTCGCCGTGCCCGCGCCATGAGCCGCCGCGTCTCGGAGACCGCCTCGGCGTCTTGATCTCGCCGGTGCCGCGCCGTCGGGCGCGCCGGCAGGACATCTCCCGCTCACAGACCTCTCAGGTCGAGCCTGATCTCGCCAGTCGAGCTTCGAGCGTCCGCTCGGGATCGAGATCGAGTTGTGCCCAGCGGGCTCGGGGGGCGGCGTCGACCACGACGGCCGGTGCCAGGCCGACGAGCTCGGCCCGGCTGACCGAGGTTCTCGCATCCCGGGCCAGGCGGTCCACGGCGTCGTACACCTGGGCCGGCCCCACGGACCACGGGTCGATCAAGTTGCACGACACCTGGGTCACACCGGCGGTGGAGAAGCCGAGAGCGCGGACGGCGGGACCCCGGACGGCGGTGGCGATGGAAGCGGCCACGTCGAGATCCCCGGTCGACAGCCACAGGTTGTAGGCAATCAGCGCAAAGCGCGCCCCCACGGCACACCCCCCGGCGGTCGGATGGGGGTGGGCCGGTCCGGCATCGGGTTCGAGCCCGGCAAACGCCCTCCTGCGCACGTCGGGCAACGTCTGCTCGGGACCGTAGAAGAAGCACGGCAGGGCCAGGGCCTCTCCGGCCCAGAAGGCGAAACGTCGCCGGGCGTCGAGGGCACCGGCCAGGTCACCGGCGTCTTCTCCCGGCGCAACGGCGCTCCCGTCCGCATCGAGCGGGACGAAGGGAACGACGTCGAGCGCACCGAGCCGGGGATGGACCCCCCGGTGAGCGCTCAGGTCGACCAGTTCCACCGTCCGTCGCGCCACGCCCTGCACGGCGTCCTCCACGTGCTCACCCGCCAACGTGAGCACCGTCCGGTGGTGGTCCGGATCACTGTGGACGTCGAGCACACAGCGACCGCCGGCCAAGGAGATGGCCCGAATGACGCCGGTATCGCGACCTTCGCTGACGTTGACGACGCAGGAGAGCACGCGCCGCCATGGTGGCACCCGTGGACGGGTGCCACGTGTCAGTTGTGGCCGGAGTGCAGCCGGGAGAGGCGGTGGGCCCGAAGGATCCGGCGTCGTTCGCGCTCGGACGTTCCCCCCCACACGCCATGGTCCACCCGGTTGGCCAGGGCATATTCAAGGCACGGCGCCTTCATCGGGCACTCGGCGCAGATCCGGCGGGCGATCTGGACACCGATACCGTCACTCGGGAAGAAGACCGTGGGGTCCATCTCCCGGCACTTGCCTCGAGCCATCCAGTCGCTCTCCATTGCACCTCCGCAACGCCGCCCAGGTTACCAGCGCCCTCTTTCCGCACTCCGCCTTTCTGACTACGGACCACGGGGCGCGAAGCGTCACTGCGGCCGGGACATCTGCCGCCCGACCCCGTAGCCCGCATTGGTAGTCTGTGTCCCCGTCCCGATCTGCCGGCCCATCGGCCGCGGGTCGAAGGACCACCACTTCGAAGGACCACTGGTCGAAGGACCACAAGGAGGCGAGGCGCTGTGCCCGAGGAACTCGAGGAGGTCGAGGAGGAGCCCCAGCCGCCCCAAGGCCATATTCGTGTTGTCTACCTGGGGCCCGTCGCCCCCCACTGGGAAGTGCAGTCGAACTACGGCGATGCCTCGGTCATCGACCCTTTCCGTGACCGGACCATCGCCCGGCTCACGCTCCTGCCGCCGCACGACCCCCAATTCCGCCGCAACCGTGAACGCGTCGTCCGTGACGCCGAGCGTGAGCACCTCGAGCTCGAGTGGGACCTCGGAATCCCCGAGGAAGAGGACGTTCCCGTCCCCTAGTTACGGGCTGCCTTTTCGGTCGGGTTTTTCAGTCGAGGTTGATCCGCTCGAGCCAAAGCCCGGGGGCGTCGACCTCCGCCGGCGTGGGCAGAGCGTGGGGCTCCGACCACAGCCGGGCCAATCCCTCCTCGCCCGCCCTTTCGAGCACCCCCCGGACAAAGGCATTGCCCCGGTCGACCTGGGCGGGGCCGAGATCGAGTCCCAGCAGGAGCTCCGCCGTGCGATCGGCCGTCTCGCGGTCCACCTGCCTCCGCCTCCAGGCTTCGGCCAGAGCGGTCCTTCCCCCGAGAAGCCGGTCTCCGGCCCGGTCGAGGATGTGCTCGACGTAACCGAGTAACGCCGTGGTCACGGCGGTCAGCTCGTCCGAGACCCGCTGCCGCTGGGGCTGGACCTCGCCGCCGAGAAAGGCCTCGGGATCCCCGAAGAGCCTCTGCAGCGAGTCGGGATCCGACGGATCGAGGCCCTGGAGCCTGTCGGCCAATCCGTCGGTGTCGCCGGCCATGCCCTGGACAAGCTCCGTCAGCAGGCCCCGGATGCGGTCGGCCACGTGGGGACGGCAGAGCACCGCGTTGATGGTCATGTCCCGCAGGCACACCCACAGCCGGACCTCGTCGGCGGGCAGACTCCAGTCCCGGGCGAAGGCCTCCACGTTGGCCGGCACCACGAGCAGGCTGGTGGTCGACGGCCGGGGGATAGGGAGTTCGTACTGCCCGAAGGTGGCGCGCGCCAGGTGTCCCACGGCCGATCCCAGTTGCAGCCCGGTCAGGAGCGGGCCCATCGTCGCCATCCAGCGCGACACCAGGTCCATCGGACCGCCCGCTGTCCCCCTGCTGTCGATGCCGAGGTCGTCTGCCCCCAGGTCGACCAGTCCGAGCCCGGTCGTCTCCCGTGTGCGGTCGGATCGGGCGCCCCCGTCATCGCCGGCCGGTGCTGGGTCAGCGGTGGTGGCGTCGGGAACGGGTTCGACATCGAAGAGGAACCGCCAGTCCTCGACGGTCCGCCAGGCCCAGGCCCCCGGACCGACGGCCACGATTTCCACCGGCGCCCCTGTCGGCGTCACCGACAGGCCGGTGAGCTCGCTGACGTGCAGCTCGGCGATCCTGGCCATCTCCTCGAACTTGATCCGCTCGCCGGGGTCGACGTTGCCCTCGGCCTCGCCGTTCGTGGCTGCGCCCTGGGCCAGAGTCCGGGCGAGCTCTATCCGTCCCCCTCCGGGGGTGGCGCCCCCCATGAGCTGGAGAAGGTCGCCAAGGAGCTGCTCGAGCGAGTTGCCACCCCCACCGGGGCCGGGACTATCCACTTCTCAGATCGTAGGCGGTGCCGGCGCCGGTTCCGGCCGTCATGGGCCGCAGAATCGACGACGAAATCGGGCTCAACCGGAGGGGGTTCCGGCCAGGGTCATCGTCGTCTCCACGTCCTGGCCGGCCCGGACGAGCAGGACGCTGACCGCCGTTCCCGGGGGGCTCGTGTACAGGCTGGCCTGGAGATCGGCCAGGGACTCGACGGGTACGGAGTCAACGGCCTCGACGACGTCGCCCTGATGCAGCCCGGCCGTGGCCGCCGGGCTTCCGGCCATCACCGAGGTGATCCGGGCCCCGCCGCCTCCGGCGACGTCGGCGCACTTGATGCCCAACCACCCGTGCTCCACGGTGTGCGTCGTGGCCAGCTCGTCCGCCACGGCCACAGCCAGTCCAGCCGGCACGAAGACCCCGCTTCCGCCGTGCACGGCACCCTCATGCGCGTCGAGGATGCCCACCACTTCTCCCTGGCCGTTCATGAGGACACCGCCCCAGGGCGCCGGCCCGAGCGGCATGTCGGCCTCGATGGTGTCCACCAGGCCCGTCCCCCCGCTCGCTTCGGCCGAAGTGCCGACCTTGCGGACCTCGCCCACGGCCACGGCGGTGGGCGGATCGACGCCGGCGGCCTGGGCCGTGTTGGTGGCCTCGCACAGGCAGGCGGTGATGGCCAATTCTCCCGGCTCGATCACACTCTCGGCAAACGAGGCCGGGGTGAGCCCGCCCCCGGTGCCCACCACGGCGATCCCGGAATGGGGATCGCTCCCGAGCACCTTCACCCGGCGCCGTTTCCCCGACGACGTCACGATCTCCACGGTGGACGCAGATCCCACGGCGGCGGCGGCGGTGACGGCGAAGTTCCCGCCGGGAAGCACCACCCCGGTCATCCGGCCGGCGGCGTTTCCTTTTGCCGGGCTGATGGCCACGAGCGACGGTCGCAGAGCGGCCACCATCTTCATCACCCTGGGGGCGGTGACCGTGGGGGCCACGGTGCCCACGGTCGAGGTGACCAGGGTGGCTTTCACGCCTGATGCCACGTTCAGAGGTGTCGGAGATACCCCCTGTGTATCCACGAGGATGAAGGCGACGACGACGGCGGCAGTGGCCACGGCGGCCACCCCGACCACGCTGGCGGTGATGGCCAGGCGGCGTTCGCGGCCCGAGGTCCGCATCCGCACCGGTGCCACCGACGCCCCACCCTGGGGTTGGCCGTGCAGGGCGATCTCCGAGGGGTGCCGCCAGAGCCGGTCCTCAGGCGGGAGCCACGCCGGGCGCAGCACCTCATCATCGATGGCGGACTCGTCGGGATCCTCCTGGAAGTCCCCAAAATTGAACGGTCCGTCGCCTTCCATCCCGACAAGATTACCGGCGCCCCCTCTGCGAAGGAGGTCGCGCACAGTGGCGCGCGATGACGACCATCCGCGCCGCATGTGACCACGCCGTACGATGACGGTGTGCAGGTGAGGCGGAGTGGCTAGGGATCTCGCCATCGACCTGGGCACCGCCAACACCCTGGTCTACGCGCGCGGCAAAGGGATCGTCCTCAACGAGCCGACGGTGATCGCTCTGAATACGCGTACCCAGGAAGTCCTCGCCGTCGGCCAGGACGCCTGGCAGATGATCGGCCGGACCCCGGGGTACATCGTCGCTGTCCGACCGCTGCGCCAGGGCGCCATCACCGACTTCGACATCACCGAACGCATGATCCGTCTCCTGCTCCACCGCTGCGGTGTCTCACGGCTCAACCGGCCTCGGGTCTTGATCTGCGTGCCGTCGGCCATCACCTCGGTGGAGAGGCGGGCCGTGAAAGAAGCGGCCCACCGCGCCGGCGCGTCGGCGGCGTACCTCATCGAGCAACCCATGGCCGCCGCCATCGGTGCCGGACTCCTCATCCACGAACCGATCGGCAACATGGTCGTCGACGTGGGCGGCGGAACGTCAGAGACGGCCGTCATCTCGCTCGGCGGTCTCGTGGCATCTCAAGCCATCCGCTGCGGCGGCTTCGACATCGACACCGCCATCCAAACTTTCGTCCGCCGCGAACACGGGGTGGCCATCGGAGAGCGCACGGCCGAAGAGATCAAGTTGGCCATTGGATCGGCCGCTCCCTATACCGACGAGGTGAAGGCCGAGGTGCGCGGACGCGAACTCATGACCGGCATGCCGAAAACGGTCGTCCTTTCGCCAGCCGAGCTACGAGGCGCTGTTGAGGACCAGGTCCACCAGATCATCACCGCCGCGGTCCGCTGTCTCGGCGAAGCACCGCCCGAACTGGCCCACGACATCATCTCCCAGGGCATCCATCTGGTGGGCGGAGGGGCTCTGCTGCGCGGCCTGGCCCGACGACTGGCCAACGAGACGGAGGTTCCAGTCCATCTGGTCGCCACGCCCCTCGAGTGCGTGGCCCTCGGTGCCGGCCGCTGTCTGGATTCCTTCGACACCCTGCGCGACCTCTTCGTGGCGGCCGACGCGTGAGCGGCAGCCGCCGACGCGTGCACTCAGTCGGCAGCCAGTAGCTCCTCGGCCGCCTGCCGCACCTGCCAGTCGCGGTCACCCAGGCAACGCCTCAGTCCTTCCTCCGCCCTCGGGTCATCGAAAGCAGCCAGCGCGATGGCGGCCCGCCGCCGGATGTTCACCGTGTCGTCGAGGGCATCGATCACCACCGAGAGAGTCTGCGGCGCGCCGATGGCACCGAGAGCGGCGACAGCCGCTTCGCGACACAACGGCGAGTCATGGCCAGCGGCCACCCGGCACAGGCCGACCAACGTGGCGTCACTACGGTCCGGAGCGAACTCCCCGAAGGCCCACGCCGCCATTTCGACCACCGAAGGATCGAGGTCGTCCAACATCTCGACCAACCGGTCGATGACCTCGACACCGGGTGATCCGTCGACCCCCCGCCGTGTCGTCAGCGCGACGGCCCGTCGGCGCACCCCGGGATCGGAATCACCGAGAGCGCGCAGAAGCTCCTCATCTTCCACCGGACCGAGCCGCCCGAGCGCACCCAGAGCGGCCCCCCGCACGGTCGGATCAGCATCGCCGGCGAGCAGTTCTGCCACTCGCCGGTCTCCGCTATGGCCGGCCAGCACCGCTCGTCTGCGCCGCCGAGCGGCTCCGGTGTCGGTCCCCGGTCCCGTCCCCGCTGGCCCCGCCCCGCCGTCGACTTCGCCTCCGCTCATGTTCTCGCCGCCGAATGATCCGAAACACTGCGTGGCGCGCCGTGGCGGGAGCGTCTTTCCATGGCAGGCTGGAGCCCGTCCTTCACAGACCACCCCATGTCGACCTCCGAAATCACGCTACCGCCCGAAGTCAAGGCCGACGCCCCCCGGCGTCGTCGCTGGATCTTCGTCATCATCCCCGTCGGCGCTCTTCTGATCGCCTTCTTCATCGTGGCGGCCATCATCACCGTCCCCTACGACGAACTCGTTCCCGGCCAGGCGGTGGCCGTCTCCCGCCTCATCACCGTTCCCTCCGACAAAGCTCATCCCCTGCACGGCCAGGTGCTTCTCACCGACGTCGGTCTCATTCAGAACCTCCGGCTCATTGCCCTTCTTCCGGCCTGGTTGGACAGCAACAGCACCCTGGTGAAGACGTCGGAGCTCACCGGCAACCTCCCCCAAGCCGAGGAGAACGAACAGGGGACCGTCGACATGGCCGAGTCGCAGCTCACGGCCAACGCCGTGGCTTTGCGCCAACTGGGTTACCGCGTCCCCGAGCACGACGCCGGCGCCACCGTCTATGCACTGGCTCCCGGCACTCCCGGGTACAAAGCTCTCTCGGTGGGCGACGTCATCACCTCGGTCGACTCGGTACCGACGCCCAACACCACCGCTCTCGTCGACGCCGTCCGATCCCACCAGGCCGGCCAGACGGTCACCTTGCGGGTGGGCTCGATCGCCCATCTCACCCCGGGCCACAACGTGTCGCTGCGTCTCGGCACCGCTCACCAGAAGGGCAAGACCGTGCCCTTCGTCGGCATCGTCTCCATGGGCACCCAGCCCGTCTACGACCTGCCCTTCCCCATCAAGATCAACTCCGACCAGATCGGCGGTCCTTCCGCCGGCTTGGCCTGGACCCTGGGCATCATCAACAGCCTGTCCGGCGGTCACCTGACCGGTGGTCGCACCATCGCCGCCAGTGGCACCATCGACCCGAACGGCGGTGTGGGTGACGTAGGCGGTGTGGCCCAGAAGACGGTGGCCGTCGAGCGTGCCGGTGCCACCGTCTTTCTCGTTCCCGATCAGGAGCTGGCGGTGGCCCGCTCCAAAGCCACGGCCAACCTGAAGGTCTACGGGGTGTCCTCGTTGGCGCAGGCGATGAAGGATCTCGGGTCGCACGGAGGCAACCTCGGGTCGGCATCGTCGGGTCCTCCGCCGGGCCCCGACGGCCACAGCGTCCCTCTCAATTGGCAGAGTTCGCCGTGGTCATGAGCCCCCTGCACCCGCGTGCGTCGTGACCGGGTCGTGACCCGGGCCGTGAGCCACCGGGGAGCAGAGCCGTCACGCGCCGGTGGCGCGTCGTAGGCTCTCGCCCATGCCTGAGGATCGCCGGCTCACCATCTCGTCGTCGTCCCGCCTCCACCCCGACGAGGTCGCCCGCCATACATTCGGAACCGCTCGCCGTGGCTTCGACCCAGCCGAGGTCCGTATCTTCCTCGAGCAGATCTCCCACGAGATGCAGGCGACGGCCGAGCGCGAGGAGGCTCTGCGCGAGGCGGTCGACGACGCCGAACGCCGCGCCGCCAACCCTGTGCTCGACGAGGCCACCCTCACGGCCGCCCTGGGCCAGGAGACGGCCCGGGTCCTGCGTTCGGCCCACGACGCCGCCACCGAGCTGGTGGCCAAGGCCGAAGCCGAGGCGACCCGGATGCGCACCCACGCCGAGGACGAGGCGGTGGCGCTCCAGTCCCGGACCGAGCAGAACGCCTCGGACCGGATCGCCCAGGCGGAATCCGTCGCCTCCGACCTTCGACGCCGGACCCAGGAAGAAGTGGCGTCCAAGCTCGAAGGTTCGAAGGTCGAGGCCGAGGAGCTCGTGGCCCAGGCCCGGGCCGAGTGCCGGGCCATGGTCCAAGAGGCCCAGGAGGTCCGGGCCCGCGTGCTGGGCGACCTCACCCGCCGCCGCCGGGTCCTGCACAGTCAGATCGAGCAGCTCCGGGCGGGACGCGAGCGTCTGGCCGAGACCATCAACGACGTGCGCCACACCGTGGACAAGATCGCCGACGAATTGTTCCGGGCCGAGGACGAGGCCCGTCTGGCTGCCGAGGCGGCCGGCCGCCAGGCCGCGGCTAACGACGTCATCGACGATCTGACCGGCTCCGTACCCGTCGTCGACGGGGGCCACGTTCTCCCCGCTCCCGAGGAGCTGGGCACGGGCAACCTCGAAGAGGACGAGTCCAGCCGCAAGCAGGCGGTCGAAGATCTTTTCGCCCGCCTCCGGGCCGAACGCCACCATGGCGCACCGGAAGGTCCGAGTGGCACCGGGTCGGAGCCGGCCTCTTCCGGGGCGGTACCGGCCACCGCAGCTGAGACCGTCGCCCCGCCCGGGGCGTCGCCCACCGGCTCTCCCGGATCGTCCTCCGAGCCGGGCCCCATCGTCGAGAGCGCCACCGCGGAGGCCGACCCTCACACGGTGGTCGAACCCTCGGTCGACGACCCGGCGGCGACGGCGGATCCGCGGTTGGCCGAGCGCGACGAGCTGCTCGGACCTGTCGTCTCCATGTTGGTCCGCCGCATCAAGCGTGCACTCCAGGACGACCAGAACGACATCCTCGACCGGGTCCGCGCCGGGGGTGGATGGGGACCTGACGTCATGGCCCCGGCCGACGATCATGAACGCCGCTATGTCACCGCCGTCCTCGAGCATCTGAAGGACGCCGCCCGCTCGGGCGCCACCTTCGCCGGCGGCAAACCCGATGATGCTCCTGCGGTCGATGCCGTGGCCAACGAGTTGGCCGCCGCCATCGTCGTTCCTCTCCGCCGCCGTCTCTCTGCGGCCGAGGACTCCGTCGATGCCGGAGACGACTCCGCCCTGATCGAGCACGTCGGTGCGGCGTTTCGCGAATGGAAGGGAGCCCGGGTCGAGCGCCTGGCGGGCGACGAAGCGCTGGCCGCCTTTTCACAGGCTTCGCTGGCGGCGGCACCGAAGGGAACCTCACTGCGCTGGATCGTGGACGACGGTGGCACCGAGTGCCCCGACTGCGACGACAATGCCCTGGCCGGGCCCCAACGCCCGGGAGAAGCGTTCCCCACCGGTCATCCCGGCCCCCCGGCCCATGCCGGGTGCCGTTGTCTCCTCGCTCCCGAGGCGTAAGCTCCGACCCCAGTGCGCTCCCCGCAAGACCTGTCTCATCTGCCGCGCCGATCGGCGCGTCGCGGCCGCGTCTGGATCGTCGTCGCCATCGTCGTCGTCATCGTCCTCTTCGCCTCGCTCAAGACGATCGCCACCTTTTATACCGACTACCTCTGGTTCGGCTCGGTCAACCTGTCGAGTGAATGGCGCCACCTCTTTGTCGTAAAGGCCGGCCTCTTCTTCGGTTTCGCCCTCGTCTTCTTCGTCCTGCTCTGGATCAACCTGGCCGTGGTGGACCGACTGGCCCCGAGCGAATTGTCCCTTGGCCCCGACGACGAGCTCGTCCGTCGTTACCAGCAGCGCGTCGCACCGCGCGCCGTGCTCGTCCGCACCGTGGTCTCGGTGGTGGTGGCCCTCATCGCCGCCTCGGGCGCCATCGGACAGTGGCGCAACTTCCTGCTCTTCAAAGACGGCGTCTACTTCACCGGCCCGAACAGCACGGATCCGCAGTTCCACAAGAACATCGGCTTCTTCCTCTTCAAGCTTCCGTTCCTGTCCTTCATCGTCGAGTGGGCCTTCGTCTCCCTCGTGGTCATGGCCATCCTCACCGTCATCGCCCACTACCTGAACGGCGGTATCCGGGTGCAGTCGGGCGCCCCGAGCGTCGCCCCCCAGGTGAAGGTCCACCTCTCGGTCATCCTCGCCGGCATGGCTCTGGTGAAGGCCTTCGGTTACATCCTGGCCCGCTACAACCTCGACCTCTCCCAAACGGGATATGTCCAGGGCGCCACCTATACCGCCGTCCACGCCCGCCTGCCCGCGCTCACCCTGCTTTTTTGGATCTCGCTGCTGGCTGCGGTCATCCTGCTCATCAACATCCGCCGGCGGGGCTGGGCACTGCCCGTTCTCGGCGTCGGGCTCTGGGCCTTCGTGGCCATCGTGGTCGGTGCCATCTACCCGGCCATCGTCCAGGCGGTGAAGGTCACGCCGGCGCAGAACACCCTGGAGCAGAAATACATCGCCCGCAACATCGCCGCCACCCGGTCCGCCGTCGGCATCAACAACGTCAAGCGCGTCGCGTTCAAGGCCACCCAGACCCTCACGCCGACGGGGGTGGAGGCCAACCAGGCCACCCTCGGCAACGTCCAGCTCTGGGACCCGACCCAGACGTCCAACACCTATACGAAGTTGCAGGCGACGAAGGGGTACTACTCCTTTAACACCCTGGCCATCGACCGCTACACGATCAATGGCGACCCCGTCCCCATGGTGGTGGGGGTCCGCCAGATAAATGACAACGACCTGCCTTCGCAGGGTTGGGTGAACACCCACCTCACCTACACCCACGGCTACGGCATGATCCTTGCCCCCGCCAACACGGCCAACAGCCATCAGCCCACATTCGCCATCTCCCAGGTCCCTACCAGCTCGACGGCCAATGCCCCGAATCTCACCCAACCGCGTGTCTACTTCGGTCTCAACAACCCCAACGGCGGTGACGCCTCGTACGTCCTGGCCAACACCCGCCAACCGGAGATTGATTACCAGAGGGGATCGGGAGGAAATCCCACCACCAGCACGTACCACGGGAGCGGGGGCGTCCAGGTCAAGAACTTCCTGGTAAAGGCCGCCTTCGCCATCCGGTTCGGCGACTTCAACCTCCTCGTCTCGGACCTGGTGACATCGCAGTCCCGGCTCATGTTCGTCCGCGACATCACCCAGATGGCGCAGAAGGCGGCCCCTTTCCTGAGTTACGACGCCGATCCCTATCCGGTGCTGGCCGGTGGTCAGATCTACTGGGTCCTCGACGCGTACACGACCAGTGACAACTACCCGTACTCGCAGAACTTCGACACCACATCGTTGCCGTTCAACAGCGGTCTGCAGCAGAACCTCAACTACATCCGCAACTCCGTCAAGGTGGTGGTGAACGCCTACTCAGGCCAGATGAGATTCTACGACGTGAGCTCGCTGACGAAGACGACGGACCCGATCCTCCAGACCTGGGAGAAGGTCTTCCCGGGAATGTTCACTTCCGTGTCGCAGATGCCCTCGTCGTTGCGGGCGCATCTCCGCTACCCCGAAGACCTCCTCACACTGCAGTCGGCCATGTACGGCCGCTACCACATCACCCAGCCCCTGGCCTTCTACAACGCCACCAACGCCTGGAGTGTCTCGCCCACGGCCGGTGCCGGGCTGCCCGACCAGGCCCTGCAGCGGACGGTGACGAACAGTTCGCAGGGTCCCGTCGTCGGACAGGTCACCCGCATGTCACCCATCTACGAGGTCTTCCAGGTTCCGGGCCAGAGTAAACAGACCTACAACCTGGTGGACTCGTTCGTCCCGTTCAACAAGGCCGACAACATCCAAACCATGTCCGGTCTCATCGTGGCCGGCTCGGACCCGTCTGACTACGGCGAGCTCAAGGTGTTTCAGACACCACCCATCGACGGACCCGCCCTGGTGGACTCCGACATCTCAGCCTCCCAGGCCATCTCGCGCACCATCAGCCTTCTCAACCAGAACGGCTCCAACGTCCTGCTCGGCACCCTCCAAGTGGTGCCGGTGGGCGACTCGATGCTGTATTTCCGTCCCTTCTACGTCCAGTCGTCGCGCAACCCGTTCCCCAAGCTCGAGTACTACATCGTCGTCTACGCCGGCGCCCAGGGGCAGAGCAAGGTCGCCTTCCAGCCGACGCTCACAGCGGCACTGCAGAATTTGTTCAGTGTCTCTCTGCCCGGTCAGACGAACCAGGGGACCACGAAGCCGACCGGACCCGGGACAACTCTGAACGCCAACATCCAGAGTCTGATCGCCCAGGCCAACGCTGACTACCAGCAGGCCCAGACCGACCTGAAGGCGGGCGACTTCGCCGCTTACGGCACCGACACGTCCAACCTGCAGAGTGTCCTCCAGCAGCTCCAGCAGGCGTCGGGAACCACCTCCACCCCGCCGGCCAAGTCCTCTTCCACGACCACGACGACCACCACGGTGCCGAGCGGAGTGGCGCTGGGTTCGTCCAAGCACTGACGGCGGGATCCGGTCGTTCACCTCATCGGCCCGATCGCGAGTCGCAGCCGCCCGATCGGCTGCTAATCTGACCACCACGACGCGGGGTGGAGCAGTCTGGTAGCTCGTCGGGCTCATAACCCGAAGGTCGGAGGTTCAAATCCTCCCCCCGCCACTACAAAGGCCCTGGTAGAAGCCCTGAAGGGGGAGTCGGACAGGGCCTTTTTCTTTCTCGTTACTACACCGTTACTACATGCCCCTGTGCGGGGAACCATGAATGAGCGCAAGCCGGGGGTCTGGACCCTCCGGGTCTTCGTCGGACGCGACGCCGGTGGTCGACCGGTCCATGTCTCCCGGACATGTAGGGGATCCAAACGTGAGGCCCAGGTGGCTCTGGCCAAATACCTGGCCGAGCTCAGTGAGGGCAAGCCGGCCCTGGAGGGCCGGGGCGCCACCGTCGGTCAGCTTCTCGACGAGTGGACAGCTCTCGGCCAGCAACGGGGCTGGACTCCCTACACCGAGCACCGCTTCCGCAGCTACGTGGAGGGGCGAATCCGACCGGAGCTGGGCGGCGTGAAGCTCACCAAGTTCGGCCCCGAGCACTGTGACCGCTTCTACGCCAGCCTTCTGGCTGAGGGGCTCAGCCCCACAACCGTTCGACACATCCACGCCATCCTGGCTTCGGTCCTGTACTCGTCTCCTCCATGGGTCGCCCTGAGCGTTTCGCCAACGCCGCCGCCTTCAAGTCCTTCACCGGGCTCACCCCGCGGACTTCCTCCACCGGGGACTCCGAGACGAAGGGCCAGTCCATCTCCAAGGCTGGCTCGAGCCGACTGCGCGATCAGCTGGTGTGTTCGGCCAACGTGGCCCGCGGTCTCGAT
Source organism: Acidimicrobiaceae bacterium (assembly GCA_003151475.1). Taxonomy (GTDB): domain Bacteria; phylum Actinomycetota; class Acidimicrobiia; order Acidimicrobiales; family UBA8190; genus Palsa-661. The sequence goes on from PLXQ01000069.1 coordinate 33,492, forward strand.
CCCCAGCTGGCGGCGATCTATCACAGGGAGATGGTCGAACGAGGAGCCCATCACACCAAGGCCGTCTGTGTGGTGGCGGCCCGTCTGGCCGAACGGGCCTGGGCCGTCATGAACAGGGGCGAGCCCTACGTCATCTGCGATGTCGACGGCACCCCGGTGACTCCGGCCAAGGCCAAAGCCATCATCGCCGAGCGTTACCTCGTCTCCGAAGAGGTGCGACGCCGGCGCCGCAGCCGGCGCAACACCAAGAAAGGGGGGAGGGCCCCTCACCAAGTGCTCGAGGCACGTGAGTTGAAGTCAGACGCCAGGCGTCGACAGACGAGGCAACCCTCCCCGTCTCTACCTTGAACGAACGCCGATCAAGCGTCAAGATGGAACTCGTGTTCGACGGATTGGCCCCACCCCTGCCGTCTCTGTCAACGCGCTGACGAAACAGTCACGACCTACTTGACAGAGGAACCCTGCATAGAGTCACACATAGGCATCCTCCGATGCCGACTTCTGGGGACACTGTCCCCGGCGCTGGAACGCGTGCCCATGCGTGGTCCGAGCCCGTCGCACCGAATGCCCCTTCCGAGTCGACGTGCTGCCGCGGCACCCGGCCAAGAAACCGCCGGGTGCCTTGCCCTCAGAGGTGTAGACCTGTCGGTGGAGTGCAGAACGTGCCTCTCGACCACGTCACTCGACGGAGGTCTTTACGGTCGCTAGCCGGCCTGACGTAGCGTGGGCCTATGCGCTTCGCCTTCAAGACCTCGCCGCAGGATACGACCTGGACCGACATGCTTGCCGTGTGGAAAGTAGCCGACGACATCGAGCTGTTCGAGTCGGGCTGGACCTTCGACCACTTCTATCCGATCTTTTCCGACAGCACCGGCCCTTGCATGGAAGGCTGGATCACCCTGACGGCGCTGGCCCAGGCGACGACCCGCCTGCGCATGGGGACTCTGGTGACCGGCATCCATTATCGCCACCCGGCGATCCTGGCCAACATGGCCACCACCCTCGACATCGTGTCCGGGGGCCGGCTGGAGCTCGGCATCGGGGCCGGGTGGAACGAGGAGGAGTCGGGAGCCTACGGGATCGAGCTGGGCACGCCGGGCCAGCGCAGCGACCGCTTCGAGGAAGCCTGCGAGGTGATCGTCGGGCTCCTCACGCAGGAGACGACGACCTTCAAAGGCCGGTACTACCAGCTCAGCGAGGCCCGCAACGAGCCCAAGCCGGTTCAGCGCCCCCACCCGCCGATCTGCGTCGGAGGTAGTGGCGAGAAGAGGACGCTGCGCACTGCAGCCCGGTTCGCCCAGCATTGGAACTTCGTGGGTGGCACGCCGGAGGAGTTCGCCCGCAAGCGCGACATCCTGCATCAGCACTGCGAGGACCTCGGCCGCGACCCTACGGAGATTCTCCTCTCTAGTCACGTCCGATTCGCCGGGGATGCGAAGGCCACCGCCGAGCAGGCCGCCGCACTGGCAGAGGTCGGCGCCGATTTGGGCATTGTCTACCTCCCACCGCCCCTGGATCCCGGCGTGCTCGAGCCGCTGGCCACGGCCTTGCGTGAGCTCTAAAGAAACGACGACAACTCCTCATCCAGACCGAGCTTCGGCCACCCTCCCCGGGGGCGCTCCCGAAACGCCGGTTCGGTGGTCGTCATCTTCCGTCGGAAGAGCGTTCGATGCTTGCTTCTTGCAAGCGGTGCCGAACCCATGACGTGACCGCTCGCAAGTGCCTGTACCGGCTACCGAGAGGGCTTCGTCTGCCCGCCAACGAAAGGCCCCGCTCGCAATCACGCAACCGAGCGTTTGCGCGCAGGTCGACCCGTCGGGTAATCGGCCTCTCGGCCGCATAACCGGCAGTTGCGCGCACCTCCTTGATGCTCGCGATAGATACCACTCGATAACGTGCCACCAGATCCGTTGTTTCGCGCTCCTCGATCCGGCTGCCTGCACCCGCGCGCTCGACTCCCATGCTCACGAGCAGGCCTCGATGACCGGCGGAACCAACAGGGAGGACCGTAGGATGCGTCTGTGGCCGGACTGTTGGAGTTCGACGGGCTGAGTCGCCGGTTCGGCACGGTGACCGCCCTCGACGACCTGAGCTTCTCGGTCCCCTCGGGCCAGGTCGTGGGGTTCCTCGGTCCGAACGGCGCCGGCAAGACCACAACGATGCGGGCCGTTTTCGGACTCACCGACCTCGACGCCGGGTCGGTGCGGTGGAACGGGGAGCCGGTCGGGGCCACCCAGCGCCGCCGCTTCGGGTACATGCCCGAGGAGCGGGGCCTGTACCCGAACATGCTCGTGGCAGAAGAGGTCGAGTACCTGGCCCGGCTGCACGGCATGGACACGGGCAGCGCCGCCACTGCTACCAAACAGTGGCTGGAGCGCCTGGACGTGGCCGATCGGGCCACCAGCAAGGTGGAGACCTTGTCCCACGGCAACCAGCAGCGGGTGCAGCTGGCGGCAGCCCTGGTGCACGACCCCGAGGTGCTGGTGCTGGACGAGCCGCTCGCCGGACTGGACCCGACCGGCATCGACGCCATCGGCGAGGTGCTCGTCGAGCAGGCCCGCGCTGGGCGGTGCGTGCTGTTCTCGAGCCACCAGCTGGACCTGGTCGAGGACCTCTGCGAGTCGGTGGCCATCATCGACCGTGGTCGGCTGGTGGCGAGGGGGGCCGTCGACGAGCTCGCAACGAGCGGCGCACGGCGCCTCGACGTCCGGGTCGAGGGAGACCGCCAGGGGGTGTGGGCGCAGGGGATCCCGGGCGTGGCCGTGTCGGAGGTGGACGGGGGCGAGGTGCGTCTCGTCCTCGATGAGTCCACCGACAGCGACGTCGTGCTGGAGGCGGCGCGCGCAGCCGGGCGCGTCACGGAGTTCGTCTTCGGACGCCGCCGCCTGTCCGAGGTGTTCAGGGAGGCAGTGGGCCGGTTAAGGCGCTCCCGGTCATCCTCGCCGCCATCGCGGTGGTGCTGCTCGTCCGCCTCGGCGTGCGCCGCAGAGGTCGGGGGCGATCGTCACGGCTCGGTGGATTCACAAGCGGACTTCGCGGCGGAAGGCTCTTGGGAGACACCGGACTTGTGGCTGGGCGCGAGATCCGGGAGCGGCTGCGGGGCCGCCTGTTTCGAGTAGTCACCCTGATCCTCTTCGCCGTGGTGGCGGCAGCCGTGGTCATCCCGACCATCCACACCGGGACCACCACGCACCAGAACGTGGGCGTGGTCGCCGGTCCGCCCGCCCTCGACGCCGAGCTGCAAAAGCTGGCTACAGCCGTGGGGCTACGCGTAGAGCTGGTGCGCGAGCCTGACCTGAGCGCCGCTCGCGCTTCGTTGAGCACCGGCGATCTCGACATGGTGGTGGACGGCGGCGGGAGCATCCTCGTGCAGAACCCCATCTCGGACACCGACACCTCCACCGGGGCCCGGTACGTGAGAGCCGTGGCCACGGCCCTCGGAGCGCAGCAGGCGTTCGCCCAGGCCGGCTTGACCCCGGAGCAGGCGGCCGCCGTTGCTGAGGTCAAACCGTGGCCGGTCGAGAGCGTTCACCCGGGCAAGACAGCCCGGACGACGGAGGAGGCCACGGCGCTGCTAGGGGTCATCCTCACCTTCATCGTCCTCACCCAGTACCTCACCTGGACGTTGATGGGCGTCATGGAGGAGAAGGCGAGCCGCGTCGTGGAGGTCCTCCTCGCCACGGTGCGGCCCGGCCAGCTATTGGCGGGCAAGGTCGCGGGCATCGGCGCGGTCGCCCTGGTGCAGGCCGTGGCCCTGGTGGCGTTCGCGCTGGTGCTGGCCAAGGTGGTCGGCTCGACCCTTGTGCATGGGGCGGCACCGATCGTGGTGGCGGCCACGCTCGTCTGGCTGGTCCTCGGGTACGCCTTCTACAGCTGGGTGTATGCCGCCGCCGGCTCCATGGCCGAGCGTCAGGACCAGGTGCAGAGCTTGGCGTTGCCGCTGAGCGCACCGCTCATCTTCGGCTACATCGTCTCGCTCATCGGGGTCAGCTCAGGCAGCGCCTCGTTGCTCGTCAAAGTGCTGGCCTACCTGCCTCCCACCGCCCCCTTCGCCATGCCGACGTTGGTCGGGTTTGGGGAGGCCACCTGGTGGCAGTTTCTGCTGTCGGTGGTGGTCAGCATGGTGTGCACCGTGTTGGTGGCGCGGATGGCGGCCCGCGTCTACCGAACGGCCGTGCTCCGAACCGGCCGACGGGTGCGGCTGCGCGAGCTGGTCCCGACTCTGGCCAAGTGACGGCCCGTGCCATGACGACCGCTCAGGCGGGAGAGGTGAGGCACACTACTTGGACTCGCCGGGCGAGTCACCCGGCCGTTCCTGGTCCTCCCGATGACGATCGATGGCCTCTCTGCGATCTTGACGGGAGTTGGCGACCACGTAGCCGAGCCCGAGGGCAAGCACGACGATAGCGACAATCCAAACAACGTGGACGGCGAAGCCGACCATGCCGGCCAAGAGTGCGACCGAAAGGATGATCACCATCACGACGTCCGAAACCCTGCGCTGACCGAGCAACGAGTGAATCCGTCGAGTCTCCGATGAACGGGCTGGCATCAAGAAAGCACCTCCTCTTGGTTGACTCGTCTTGGCACCCGGTGCTGTCGGCCGACGAGATCTGGGATGCAGCGGACTACTTCGGGTGGAGCACCCCCTTGGCCTTGTCGATNNCCCTTCATCTGATCAGCCTTCCCAGCCATAACCTTCCTCCTTCTTCGTCGAACTCCATCCCGGACCTGGCCGGGGCCACACTTTGAAGTGTGACCCCGGCGTCCAACGCCGGTTAGAGGCAAAGGTCCTCACTCACAGGAGTCCTGCGCCTGAACAAACCCGAGAAGACGGTGGATCCGCCCGAAACAGCGCCGGATGGGCGCCCCACAGTGCCGGTAGGGGACCTCGTACCTGCAAGCGGCCGCCCTCGACGGACACTTGGCGGTGTGACACCATCTGAGGCATTCGCCGAGGCCGTTGCGTCGACCGGTCGAGACCGCCGGGGATACCGATAGCGCCATGTATCCATTCGGTCCGGGTGGGTTGTACCGTCACCGGAAGCCCGATGCTGACCGTGACCGTCCGCAATCCGCGGCTCGGATCAATATCGCGCAGGTCCGGGTCCAAGTGGCCTCAGCTTGACGTTACGCAACCCGGCATTTCCGCCCGGGAGTAAGCCCCGGAGTTCACAGCCAAGCTGTGTCGACCTCGTAGGTGGTGAAGGGACTCGAATCGCTTGTCTGATCCTGACAGGCAGCGGTCCACCAAGGTACGGCTTGCTCGGGCACGTGGCAGTCGGCGAGAGGACCCGGCGGCGCTGGTTGACATTGGAAGGGCCCGAGCCCACCCCAGGCGGCATTGATGAGCACGCAGATCTGACCATTTGAGATTCGCATGGCCCAGGGGCGGTTTTCGGGCGCGCCGCTGAGCGGCCCGGGCAGTATGCCCACGTCGAACTGCACGACCTGGGGGCCGGCGGGGTTGGAGGTGCACAGAAGCGGGCCGCTCGTGGCCCCGACTCGTGCGAAGCACGGGTCGTAGATCCCGTTTCCTGCGAAGCAGCGATAGGAAGAGTTGCCTGCCACGCCAGCAGCAACACAGTGGCCGCTCACGGTTGCGGTCACACGCAGCGTCGGGGCGATGGCCCCCTGCGCTGAGAATGGCTCGTAGGTGACCTGCCGGGTTCCGGTCGGCTGCGAGGTCGAGGTAGTGCTCGATGGCGGGGCCGTCGCTGATGTACTGCTGGACGTGGCCGGCCGTGTGGTCGGGGCGGACCCTTTGGCGCTGCTGCCACAGGCTGTCAGAAGTGCTCCAGCCAGAAGTACGATGACTATGTCGGTGAGGCGCGGCAGAAGTGCCCGACAGCGATGCGACGCCGGTCCTTTAGACACCAGGATACGGCGGGCACCGTGCGTGAGGGTCTCGGACACGCCTAGATGGTCTCACGGGCCGGCGGTGCAGACCAGAGTAAACGGCGTAAGACCTGCGTCGGTCGAATGGGCGCCGTCGCCGCGGCCTGCGCATTGAGTCGGCCTAAGCGACTTGCCTTCACGTGCCGGTTTCCTCATCCGGCCGGTTCAGACCCGCTCGGGATCTGCGGCGTCGAACGATACCGTGAGGCCTCGATCATCAACCGAGCGGCGTGACCCGGGACAACACCGGCAATCCCGAATGATCCGCGCGGAAGATTGGGACCTTGGAGCGAGGGCGATACCGAGCGTCCCGGGCGTCCGCCGTGGGAGGCTCTAACAAGGTGGTCACCAGCTAGGCATACGTGACGTCCCACGTAGCAACCATGTTCGGCACACTTGGTCGGCGACTAACTTCGTATCCAAGATCTCTGAGTCGGCGCTCGATGTATGTGACGACGTTCTCCTCACTCAGATTGTTTCCGATGTCCTCGACCAGGTCGTCCTTCGTGACGACTTCACAGTTTCTGTCGTCGGAGTCGATGAACCAGACGTGCCAGATCTTTCCATCTGCCACGCGGTGAAGTTCCGCCAAGGTTGCTTCGGGATGGAGTCGTAGGGTTACGGCCACGACAGAAGCCTATGTTCTGAATGGTACTGAGTGCCAGCGCCCTTCAGCAGCGGTACGGCAGTGAGCGATGGCGACTGCCAGGACGGGCTGGTCGAGCCGGACGGCTGACTTCGGTCCACCGAGCCTCACCGCTCGGTGACATCATGGACGGACGACCGGCTCGCCTATGGCGCTAGCGCGTTGCTTGCTCTGAGAGTGCATCGACACGGCTACAAAGACGACCGTGGGTTTGGTGCTCCAAGGGTCGGCTCGCAATTGGTGGCCCCGCACCTGTCAGGTAGGGTCACCGGGGTGGTAGAACGCATCATGCGTCAGGCAGGGGAGCTGGCGGTCGCCGCCCTCGCCGGCTTCGGAGTCGACACAATGTTCACGCTCAACGGCGGGCATGTGTGGCCGCTTTACGATGGTGCCCGCACACACGGCATGCGCATCATCGATACCCGGCACGAGCAATCCGCGATCTGGGCTGCCGAGGCATGGGCCAAGCTCACCCGTGGACCGGGCGTGGCCGTGCTGACCGCAGGCCCGGGAGTCACCAACGGCGTAAGCGCGATCACCTCTGCCTACTTCAACGGCGCACCATTGGTGGTAATAGGCGGGCGCGCCCCGCAAGCCCGGTGGGGGTCGGGGTCGCTCCAGGAACTCGACCATGTCCCGATCGTCGCCACTGTTACCAAGACCGCCTCTACCGTCGTTGACCCCGCCGATATCTCCCGGGCGATCGAATCGGCCGTGCTCACCGCCCTGACACCCCATCGGGGTCCGGTATTCGTGGACGTTCCCATGGACGTGCTCTTCGCCAGCGCCCAAGCCGAGGTGCCCAACCCCGGGCACCCTCCTGATATCGAGCCCGACCCCGAGGAGATTGCGCGGGCGGCGGCGATGATCGCCGACGCGTCACGTCCTGCTGTCATCGCCGGCAGCGACGTGTATTGGGCGGGCGCATGGGAAGCGCTGGCACGTGCCGTCGAGCACTTGCGGGTTCCGTGCTTCGCGAACGGCATGGGGCGAGGATGCTTGCCGGCGGACCACGAGCTGTCATTCAACCGGACAAGAGGGTTGCTCAAGTCCGAGGCGGACATGGTGGTGGTGATAGGCACGCCCCTCGACTTCCGGCTCGGCTTCGGCCGATACGGTGACGCCCGTGTGATTCACATCACCGATCATCCTCACGGTCGCGCCATGCACGTTCCCACGGCAGCTGCGCCCTCCGGCAACCTCGGGTCGATTTTGGAGGGCCTGGCCGCATGGACAGGAGACCGGGTAGACCACGATCCGTGGATCGCCCGGCTCCGCGATTCCGAGCGCGCCGCAGCGAGGGCCGAGCGGATCCTGCTCGAAGCGGCAGACGAGCCCATCAAGCCCACGCGTGTCTTCGGAGAGCTGAAGCGGAGGTTGGCCCGCGACGCGATTGTCATCTGTGACGGAGGAGACTTCGCCTCATACGCGGGCAAATACATCGAGGTGTTCAACCCCGGGACCTGGCTGGACACCGGGCCCTACGGGTGCCTGGGAAACGGCCCCGGATACGCCATCGCCGCCCGGCTGGCCCACCCCTCCGCCCAGGTCGTGACCGTTTTGGGCGATGGAGCAGCGGGGTTCTCGCTCATGGAGGTGGACACCATGGTCCGTCACGGGCTGCCCGCGGTGCTGATCGTCGGCAACAACGGAATCTGGGGACTCGAGAAGCACCCCATGCGCGCCCTCTACGGCTGGGACGCAGCCTGCGACCTCCAACCACAGTGCCGCTATGACCGAGTGGTGGAGGCGCTCGGCGGCGCCGGCGAAATGGTGGTGGATCCGAAAGACATCGGCCCCGCCCTGGACCGCGCTTTCGCGGCCAATGTGCCTTACCTGGTCAACGTCGTGACCGATCCGGAGGACGTGTACCCACGCAGCTCCAACCTGGCCTGATCCGGTCTGTGCGCTCTCACCGAGCCTCGATCGGTCGGTATCGAAAGTGGCCCGGGGCGGAACATGCCGGAGGAGGATGAGTTTCTCGTTCAGTGGCGCGGAGAGAATCGATCGCTAACGAGCGCGCCTGTGGAATACAGCGTGGGTGCGGTAAGTGGCCGGTCTTCAAGCCTCCAGCTGTAGCCGGCATTTCCGCCCGGTAAGTGAATCCTCACTCAACCGTCCTCGATCAGAGTCAGCACCGAAATCGGGATCGACGCACGATTTGCGGTTGGGTGGCTCCTGCGGAGCGCCCGCAGTCGGGCCAACTCCCGAAGCGAGAAGGCACTATCGTGACCACTGTGGCGGATGGGCCCGCGATATCTGGGAAGTCCAACGTCGGAGCCGACGCCGTGATCACGTGGGTGATCGTCGCGATCGAATACGCCATCGTGATCAGCCTGCTGATCGTGGCGGGCATCGTGCTCCTGCGAACAGTCGTTAACTTTCTCTACCAATGGAGCGGCTTCCCCGGAACGGTTGTCGGGGCGATCGATGGCATCCTGGTCGTGATCATCCTCCTCGACATCGTCCACACGGTCTTCCGCCACCTGCGATCATGGACCTTTACGGTCCGGCCGTTCCTGGTCATTGGCGTCCTAGCCGGCGTGCGGGACATCCTGAGTGCATCTGCCCATCTGACCCTGAGCACACACCTCTCGACCTCCGACTTCCATGACACCCTCATCGGTCTCGCCGTCGGAGTTGGGGTGGTCGTCTTCCTTCTACTCGGTCTTCTAATCCTTCGCTACAGCGGGCACGGCGACGAGACCCCCTGAGGGGCGACTGCCTGCTGGGGGCGTTCTCATCTGCTCTGTGCAGTAGCGACCGGGCCCGCCGGCTGCTCCTTGGGCCACGAAAGCACTGAGCTCCATGCGGTCGAGTCCCAAGGTGGCGGACTCGGGCCGTCTCGTCCTCGAGGTCGAGGACCCGCCGTCCAAGTGTCTGCATGGCCAACTTGGAAGCGAACATGACCGGGTCGGACCCGGTCCGGGGCCGCAGGGCGGCCGCCTCGGCCGCCAGCATCTTCGCCGACACGTCCTTCAGTCGTTCCCGCAGGTCGTCGGGACTGGTGAAGCTGAGGTGCCGAATCTGGTTGAGGGTCTTGATGCGCACGTCACGAGCGGAGCGCTTGGTCACCACCAAGGCCCTGATCGCTTCGACGTTCCCGTCCCGGGTCTTGGCTGCTCCGCTGGCCCAACCGGACTGGGCGGTCCGGGCCGCCTCGATGGCATCGGCGGTGTCGGACTTGCCCCGGGCCCGCCGGGCCTGGCGGTTCTGACGGTCGACCTCCACGACGTCAATGCCGTGCCGGCGGAGATACCGGGTGAGGCCGGCGCCGTAGGCGCCGGTGCCCTCCACCCCGACCAGGGCGACGGGCCCAAAGGCACCCATCCAAACGAGCAGCTTCCGGTAACCGGTCGGGGTCGTGGCAAACGACTTCACGCCAAGGAGCCCACCAAGCGGATCGAGGGCCGCGGCCACGTGGATATCCAGGTGGGTGTCGACTCCACCCGTGACAGAACGCGCAGCTTCTACGATGGTCATGCCATCCCTTCCTTCCCAATGGTCAAGGGGTGGCACGCACGTCCCGGGACGGAGCAACGGTGCTGATCGGCCTGCTCCTACAGGACGATCCGTTACCCCTCTGGAACGGGGCGTGCCGTATCTGTTCTCGGGTCCCGGTCGACGACGCCTTTCCCAAGACAGCTGGGCGTCACGCGGCTTCGAAGTCAGGCCAACGACCCGAGTGTGCCCGAAGGTAGCGAGATCCTTTCCGCATGGGGTGGATCCACGACCAAGCACTTCTTAATCATCACTGGCACGTTGCGGATGGGCGGTATGTCCCTGGACGATCAGCGGGCGGGCACGTCGTACTAGGACGTCCACTCCTCCAGGATGGTCAAGTCGACGAACTCCCGCGGGCCGTCGAGGATCTCTTCCATGAGTGCCCGGACGTTGGCCAACCCTTCCTGGCGTCGCTCGTCGTTCTCGCGTGCTCGCGCCTTCTCCTCGCTCTCGAAAACGACGAGCATGTAGACCCTGGTGGAATCCTTCTGGTCCTGCATCATCATCGATCGCACCAGGCCCGAGCCCGGTTGTTCGGTCGCCTGCAACTGCTCTGCCAGCTTCGGCAGCTCGCCTTCCCGGCCCGGCTTGATACGAGTGGTGATGAGTTGCGCCCACATGGTGTTCCCTCCTGTCGCCGACGGATGCGGCACCCTAGTGCGCGCGCACAACATCCGCTCAGGGTGTCGTTATCGGGCGCTTCGCCTGGAAGGTGTGGCGAGAAGGATCGGCCCTTACAGGATGCCCCGGTCAACTACTTAATGGCGAAGAGCAACCGCTCAAACCGATGAGCGCGCCATCCCTGGCAGAACGCACTCCGAACTGACAACATGAACGCCTCGACTAGGGCGGAGGTAACGATGTCGAACGCGGATGCAATCCAGGAGCAGCAACGTCAGACATGGGACCGATTCTCCGGCGGGTGGACGAAGTGGGACGAGCTGGTTATGACATGGCTCCAGCCAGCGGGGGACGAGATCATCCGTTCGCTCAGGCTGAGCGACGATGGCGAGCATCTCGATGTGGCGGCGGGCACAGGAGAGCCGGGACTCTCGGTCGCCGCTCGCCTCCCTCGGGGTCGAGTGGTGCTGACCGACGTGTCGGCGGGGATGCTCGCCTCAGCAGGAGCGAATGCGACGGCGCGTGGGTTGACGAATGTTGAGCTGCGCGAGTGTGGCGTCGATCCTCTCCCATTCGAGGACGCGTCATTCGACACGATCAGTTGCCGATTCGGCTTGATGTTCTTTCCCGACATTCCGGGCGCCGTAGCCGAGCTGATACGCGTCCTTCGCCCGGGCGGGCGGCTCTCGACGGCGGTGTGGGCCGAGTCAGTGGACAATCCGTGGGCGACCATTCCGATGGCCGCGATCGGCGCCGAGGTGGACCTGCCCGCTCCGGTACCGGATGCTCCGGGACTGTTCCGCTGCGCGGCTCCTGACGCAATCGCCAATTTGTTCCGCGGCGCGGGGCTGCGCGACGTCGTCGAAACCGACGTCCGTGGCACCCTTGTCACCCCGAGCGCCGAGGACTACTGGTCTTTCATGACCGAGATCGCAGCGCCCGTTGTAGGCGGTCTCGGCCTCGCTGACGACGAGTCGCGGGCGCGGATCACGGCCACGATACTTGAGCAGATCAGATCATTCGAAGTCGATGGCAGGCAGAGCATCCCGTTCCACGCCCGCTGCATCAGCGGCTCAAGGTGAAGCCCGCATGGACCACAAGTAACCGACTTGCGGGTTCGCCCTGAAGTTCCACCAGGGCTGGGTGTCCGGGATCGCTCAGGGGGCGTTATAGGGCGGGTGAATTTCACAAGTGAATTGTTAGGAGGCCGCGCGCAAATGCCGGGTACACCGTGGTCGTCGGATCGGTATCGCCAACCTGGCCCGCGCTCAATCGTACAACCCGCGTCGATCTCGGATGGTCGCCGGGACAATCCTGGGTCAGCTGGGCATTGCCGTACTCTCCTGTGTGATCGATCGTTCGATCCTGGTGACCAGGTTCATGATCTCTCCGCGCTTCAGCGGGACCCTCTCGGATGTTGTCGTAGTGAGTCCGGCTCTGTCGAGTTGGTCCTGCACCCATGCCTGACCGACTGATTCGATGCGAAATGGGCTGAGGTGGGCTTCGACATAGCCAATGAGTATGCCAGCCTCCGGTACGTAACCGGCCTCAGCGAAGGCGATTGCCAGCAATCGCTGGGGCAGCTCGACGACATGTTGGGCACTCAGGCGGTCAGCGAGCCGAAGAGCGCGAGTGAGAAAAGTGACCGCTTCGGAATCACCGAGGCCCAGCAACGTCCAGCCAAAAATTGTGCACAGCCACATCTCGTTGGCACCGGGCGCCGCGAATGCGTCACTCCCAGCGTCGATGATCTCTTTGCTCTTGATGAAGTCCGGCCCGGCACTCCGGTTGAGATAGTTGCTGGCGGCGGTGATTACCGCTGCTCCTATGTTCATCGGGTTTCCGGATGCAGGGATGGAGCTAGCCGGAACTGACGGGAATTCCTATATCGCTAGGAATCCTTGAGGCATGGCACTAGGGCTTCGCCGGGTAACTAGGAATCGGCGGATCTCGACATCAGTTGATGTGGCTCAGTGGCGGCGTCCAAGGAGCAGGGCAACCAATTCTCGGCGACTCCGTACCCCGAATTTCTCAAACACAGCGCCAAGATGTTCTTGAACAGTGTTGGCTGAGATCTGAAGTCGACTGACGATCTCCTTGGTGGAGTGTCCTCGCAGGACAAGGCCCGCCACCCGTTCTTGGGCCGGAGTGAGGCCATGCGCGTCGAGAACCAGCGAACTCATCTCGTCCGAAGTGGCGGGTTCGAGCACCACCGCCGTCTGTCTCCCGCTTCGGCCGTAGAGGTGTGACGCTCGCAGGGTCAACCACTCGCCGCGACCGGTCCGCAGTCGCACGTCCGAGGAGACGTCGATTGCGCTCTGGTCGGTCGACGCGAGGCGTGCCGCAGCAGCGTAGAGGGCGATAGGGAGGGCATCTTGAAGTTCGGTCCCGTTCGCGATCTCGTCCAGCCAGAACTCGGCCGCAGGATTCATGGATACCAACGACAAGCTTTCATCAAGGACGACGATCCCGGCCCCAGACCTTCCAGGGATTGTCCGTTGACCCGACTCCAACACGACCGCCCGACGTAGGCCTTCCGCGATGTGCGGTGCAATCCGGCGGATGAGGCGAATCTCGCGTTCACTGAATCCATGAGGTGACTGCTCGCGATGTAGACACAGGACTCCCCAACAACGACCCTTGATCACGAGTGCGGCCCGAAGTTCGTCACCCAAATGCATCGGGGACATCACCTCCCGGTACCTCCGACTTAGCGCGCGCTCGCCGATGGTCGCATGATCGAGTGAGCCGACCTGGTCGCTGCCCTCAGCCAGGGAAGCAAATTTGTTGACATCGTCTTGACCAAACTCGTTGTCCAAGAACATCGGTGTGGCCGTTCCGAGCGGGTCTTCAGCTAGGGCCGACGTGAAGAGCAGGGTAGCGGGGTCGACAGTGGCAAAGAATGCGGCATCGATCGACACAATTGCTCGAAGCCGCCGGAGCATCTCGTCTCGAAGTTGGTCACCGTCCAACCCGAGATAGCAACGCCGAATCAATTCGCCGATTTGGCGCTCCATCACCGCTGATGCCATTTCCTGAGGCTAGGCCTGTGGCCCAGCACCCGTTCGATGAGGAGATGTACTCAAGGTGGGACTGGATGGAAAGAAGTCGGCAGCCAGTGGCACTTCGTCTCTCCTTGCGGCCCCCGTCTCAAGAACTTGGACTGTCATGACCCGGCCCAATGTGCCGAAAGACCCCAAAGGGGGCCCACGTATTTGGTGGGAGTCACGGCCGAGGTGACAGACCCAGTTGGGACAGAAGGCCCAACTCATCCAGACGCCCCCAGCGCTCGACGAGTCGGCCGTCGCGCACTCGAAAGATGTTGATGCCGGGCAAGCTTATGGTTTGACCGGTCCCCGTCACGCCCATGAGTGAGCCACTGAATGTCCCCGAAGCCGTGAAGTGTTCGACAACGACGTCGTCCTCGGCCACAAGGAGGTGGTAACTCGTGTTCCAATCTGGGCAGGCTTGCCTGAACATGGCGGCCGCGGCACGCATCCCTTCTGCGCCGGCAGGAGCTCCGAATGGGAGATCGTGGTTTACGAATTCCGGGCTTAAGTACCGATCGCCTGCGTCGGGATCTCCTTGGTTGAACAAGGCATCGATGTAGTCTCGAACAGTCGCTTTGTTTTCATTGGTTGTCGTCATGCGCCCAGTGTCCGGGACCTGGACCGTCAAAACCACCCAACATTCCTGGGGTCTGCCCAGCTCTTAGGTGTCGGATGACGCCGATGACGGAACTGCTGACCCTCGCTCATCGACGTTTTCCCAGGTGCTCGCTCGGGTGATGGTGGAGCGCCCTGGGTTCTAGAATGAGCAGGGCAACCCTCGACGCGGTGCCCCGAGGTTCCTGGCACCTCCGAATTGGTTCTGGAGGCGCGCCCTCCGGGGCATGTAACCCGAAGGTTGGCATGTGGTGAGAAGGTTTCGCCGATCACGATCTAGCGCCCGAACACATGCTCTGAGAACATCGCAACGGCATTATCGATGAGCCTGATGTAGCGATCGCCGCCGGGATCGTTGGCCAGCTGCTGGCTGGATAAGCCCGAAACGACTGCGGTCCAAAGATCAAAGTCCTCCAGAGTGCGAAGTCCCACATCGGTGAGAATGGAGCGACCACGCTTGAAGACCTCGACAGCGATGGCGTAGGACTCAGGCGATGGCTCGAAGTCCGGGATCGTGCGCAGGAAGAGCAGTTCGTAGCGCGCCTGATCTTCCGCGGCAAAGGTCACAAAGAGGCGGGCAACGGCGTCCAGGGCGCGGCGGCGGTCGTCGCTGACCTCAAGCCGGTCGAAGCGGGCCAGGAGCTCGCGGTTGCCGTCGGCGAAGAGGTGGTCGTAGACCGAGTGCTTTGAATCGAAGTACGTGTAGAGCGATTGGGGCTCCATATCGACCACGCGGGCTAGCGCCCGCAGGGAGAGGGCGTTGACCCCGGCGTCCCGCACCATCTTCCAGGCCGCATCGAGGATCTCCCGCTTGGTGGCCTGATGGCGCGCGTGCCGGCGGTCTCGACGGGGCTCAACTGCGGTCTTGTCAGCCACGTCTTGACCTTAACCGAATATGACGCGATACTCCTGACACTGTTCGGAAAACTGAGGTGGCCTCGTGGAAGCAGCAAAGGCCGGCGCGACGATCGACGCTCACCTGGGGCACACCGAAGCCATGGGGTTGGCCGAGACCGAGTTCGCCCGCATGGTGGAGCAGCTCGGGAGTCTGTCGGCGGAGGATTGGCGACAACCCACGGTGTGCGAGCTCTGGGACGTACGGGCCTTGGCCTCCCACGTGCTCGGCATGGCTGAGGCGCAAGCATCCCTGCGCCAGTTCGCCCACGACTTCCGAGCGGCCGGCCGGAGATCAGGCGGGAAGATGATCGATGCCATGACGGCGACGCAGGTCGCCGAGCGCGCGTCAATGACGCCCGGGGCCATTGTCAGCCGTCTGGCGTCGGTGGCGCCCAAGGCGGTCAAGGCCCGTCGCCGGACACCGGCCCTTGTCCGTCACGTCGTTCGAATGACGCAGGATCCACCGTTCGACGCCGAGAGGTGGCGCTTCGGCTTCCTGGTCGACAAGATCTTCACCCGCGACACGTGGATGCACCGACTCGACATCAGCCGGGCCACCGGGAAGACAATGGTGCTTACGGCGCCGCATGACGGGCGCCTGATCGATGATGTGGTGGCCGAATGGGGTCACCGCCACGGACAGGCCTTCTCGCTGACTTTGACCGGCCCCGCCGGCGGCCAGTGGCGGGTCGGCGATCAGGGCGAGCAGCTTGAGCTTGACGCGCTCGATTTCTGCTTGACGGTAGGCTCCCGCCAACCAGGTACTGGACTACTCGCCACGGAGGTACCGTTCTGATGAGTATCACGCACATCACGGAGTTTCACGCTGCTCCGGGTCTGCAGAGCACACTCGAATCACTCCTGATCGAAGGCCGGAACCGCATGCGAGCGGTCGACGGCTGCGAATCCTTCGATCTCTACAAAGACCAGGATGACGAACTGTCTTTCACCTTCGTCCAACGCTGGGTTTCCTCCGAGGCCCACGATGCCGCCTTTGGCGAGCGCATTGTCGGGACCGGGCATCTTGAGAAGGTGCTGGCCGCTTTGGGGCAGCCCTTGGTGCAGCGCACGTACGTCATGGTCCCCTCAGATGGTCCCCGGAGCAATTGACTGAATTATCGGTGTCCTGCGTCGGGCACGTAGCCCGAAGGTCTGTTGGCTCCCAGGAGCCCTTGGATCCCCCTTCGAGTATCTCGGGGCATCACCGCTGCAATGAGTAGGCGCGTGCCCAATGCAGAGTGGTCTAGCTGCACCTTTGCGACCGTGGAGGCGCGAACGGTGGCAAGGATCTATTACCTCCGCTACCAAATGGAGTTCCTTTTTCAAATTTGATGCTGAGGCCGAACGTTCGGTGCAGGGCTGCTCGGTCGATTCGGTCGGCCGCGGCCAAGCGTTCCACCAGCCCCTTGGCTTCCGTGAGCACGGACCGCAGATTGGGTTTCGCGAGTTGGGTGGTCGGCCGTCCCGTCTGCTCTCAGGATGGCGGCGGCCGGCGGTTGATCGGCTGGTTCCTCGGGAGAGGCACGGCTTTGCTCGTCCCAGGAACTCAATCCTGCCTGAGGGAGATCCAGAGGTCGGGCTTGGTGAGGGCCGCCACATACATCGGCCACACCATCGCGCCGCGACACCAGAAGCTGACAACCTGTCCGTCCGCAACCTCGAAGGACCGCTCCGGACTGAAGTGGCGATGCGAGCCGAGCTGCAACGTGTGATGACCGGGTTCGACTGGTAACTCGATTGTCTTTTGACTGGCGATCGAGCCCACCACGTTGCCGTCCATCACGATCTGCCACTCGCGGCTGCGATCTATGGCTCCTCCCCATCTTCGTGACAATTTAAGGGTCGCCGTGGGCACAGTGACCCCCTCTCCGTTGGAGACTGGATGCCCGGGAGTCGAGTTCCTCGGCTGAAGCGTTCAGCGAGTCGGTCGCGATGTGGTGGCCTTGGCACCCGTCACGAGGCGCTCACGATCGAACATCCGAGAGGCGAGTCGCAATGCGAGCGCATCGATCGCCAGCAGGCCAACCGCAAACAACAGTGCGACGGTAAATGTCGGATGGATCATACCGACCGCCAGCAGCACGACCACGCCAAGAATAGGAAAACTCGCGAGCGTTCCCAATTGCTGGGCGACGCGGACTTCACTCGCCCTCACTGATACCGCTATTCCGAGCACGATGGCCCAGCCGGCCACGAGGGGAGCAAAGAGGAATAGCGCGAGAAGTACGGGACCGTCGTGAAAGACGGCTGAGGCGACAACGGGGTGGGCGAAGAGCCGAACGGCGGCGAGAAAGAGCCCGAAAACCGTGTAGGAGAGCGCCAACGAAAGGATCATGACCGCCACCGCCTTGCCCAAGATGAACGATTGCGTGTTGTCCGGTTCATCAACACGCAGCGACACCCGAGCCAGATCGGCGATTCAGAGTCGTCAAGCGACGGCAAGGGGCCGTGCTCACTCGTCGTCGTCATCACCCTAAAGTCGGGCTATGACCTCCGCCGACGTTCCCACCCTCAGCGTGTACGGGGCCCCGTGGTGCCCCCACTGCAAGCGAGTGAAGAAGTTCCTCGCCGCCCACCGGGTCTCGTACGAATACGTCGACGTCGACGAGCACCCCGAGGCTATTGAACACATCAAGGAGCTGCAGGACGGCGGGCAGATCATCCCCACGGTCGTCTACGCAGACGGATCCCACGAGGTGAACCCGAGCGACGAAGCCCTGGCCCGCCGTATTGGACTCACCCTCGAAGCCGACCGGTCCGCCTACGACCTCGTCATCGTCGGCGGTGGACCGGCCGGCCTGGCCGCCGCCATCTACGCCGCCCGGGAAGGCATCGACGCCGTCGTCGTCGATGCCAATGCCCTCGGCGGACAGGCCGCGATCAGCGACCGAATCGACAACTACCCGGGGTTCCCCGACGGGATCTCCGGGGACGAGTTGGCCGAGCGGTTCATTTCCCAGGCCCGTCGTTACGGCGTGGAACTCCTTTCGGCCGTGTCGGTAAGTGGCGTGGAGCACGATGGCGATGACCTGGTGACGTCCTTGTCAACTGGGCAGCAGATCACCTCTCATGCCGTCATCGTGGCCACGGGTTCGACGTACCGGCGCCTTGACGTCCCCGGCGAGGACGACCTCATCGGGGCCGGCGTCCATTTCTGCGCCACCTGTGACGGGCCCTTCTACAAAGGAGCCGACGAGGTTGTCGTCATCGGAGGCGGCAACTCAGCCCTCGAGGAGGGGCTGCACCTGTCCGAGTTCGCCAAGCGGGTACGGGTGCTGGCCCGTTCCGACCTGACTGCTTCGCCCGTTCTTCAGGAGCGGGTGCGATCCGATCCCCAGTTCATCATTCACACCGGTGTGGACATCGTCGAGCTGGAAGGTGAGCGTGGCATATTCGCCGCCGTCGTCGCCCGCGACCACGACAGCGGAGAGATTCACCGTTTCCCCGCCGCCGCCGCCTTCGTCTTCATCGGCTTGAAGCCGAACAGCGCCTTCCTCGGTGACGCCGTGGAGCGTGACGCCGGCGGATTCCTCTTGACCAGTGCCACGATGGAGACATCCATGCCTGGCGTCTTCGCCGCCGGCGACGTGCGTTCAGGGTCGACCAAGCAACTGGGCTCGGCGGTCGGCGACGGGATAGCTGCGCTCCTCATGACCCGTCGGCAACTTGAAGACCATCACCACAAGGCGGTGGCACTGGTCGACGCCTGACCCGCTAGGGGAGCGCCTGACCCACTAAGGAGACTGAAGGCGGCCGGTGACGTTCCCGTCCGCGTCCTCAACAGTTGCGATGAGCTTCCCGCCGCCCGCGTCCTTGATCTCTTGCTGGGTCTGTCCACCATTGTCGAGCACTACTTCGAGACTCTTCTTGATGTCATCGACGTGGCAGTAGCCCACAGGGCCCGTCATTCCCTGACTGTGACCATGGGGATCGAGACAATTTCTTGATCCCCGACAATGAACCCGACGTAGTAGGCCTCGTCCATTGTGGGTTCGACGGCCAACAGACCGCTGTAGAACGCTTTGGCCCGAGCGATGTCCTTCACGGGATAAATCACTGTCTTGATGCCTTCACTCATGAAGATCTCCTTGCCTCGGTTGGTCCAAATAGAAACTGGTGTCGAGCTATTTCGACGCCCTCCTCGCCTTACTCGACCCCGATGTCGTGCTCCGGGCCGACGCCGCCGCTGTGAAGTCGGGGGCGTCGGAGGAGGTCCTCGGTGCAGCGTCGGTGGCCGGCACGTTCTCGGGCCGCGCCCGGGTCGCCCAGTTGGCGCTTGTGATCGGGACCGTTGGGGCCGTGTGGGCTCCGGGCGGCCGACCGCGTGTCGTCTTCGACTTCATCATCGTCAACGGCAAGATCGTCGCCATCGACCTGCTCGCCGATTCCGGCCGGCTGGGACAGCTCGATCTGGCCGTCCTCACTGACTGAGGTTCTTCTGATCATGAGTCAGGCCAGACGAGGTCCACCTGGGCAGCGGTGACGGCGTCGGAGGTACGGCTCATGCGGCGTTCCCTCTTTCGACGGCGGTGAAGAACGACAGGATCTGTTGCGTCGCACTCACCTGCTCGGTGGTGAGACCCAGGGCTTTCTTGGGATCGGCCCCGGGCCACGAATGACCCCCGCCAACCACCGTGTAGAGCACCACGCGTGTTCCGCTGGCACAGCCGGGCCACTGTTGGCGGATGACCTGCGATCCGATCCGCTGCCGGCGGGAGGATGCTCGGCAGCCGTCAAGCTTGGCCCAGTCCCCCATGTTCAACTGCGTACCGCGCACTCTCACACCGGGCAGCGAGAGGCCCTCTGCTCCGTTGCGGTAGGGAACCAGCGGGTCGTTGGTTCCGTGAAAGGCCATGATCGACTGAGGGCGGGTGCAGCCGAGCTGGAACTCGACAGCGACGGTGGCGATGGCGGCAATCTGGGTCTGATGCGAACAGGAGTAGGCGATGGTGAAGGCGGCTCCGGCGGAGAATCCGGCGGCGAAGACGGCGCTCTTGTCGATGCAGTATGTCAACTCGAGAGAGTTGATGAGTTCGTCGACGAAGCTGGCGTCGGTGCCGTGGCTGTCGATCTGCCACTCGGCCTCGGTGCCCTGGCTATGGGGCACGGCAACCAAATATCCCACCCTCGAACCGCGCCCCGGGAGACCAGTCAAAGCAGAGAATTGAGTCGGATTCGAGCCAAAGCCGTTGAAGAGAACGATGAGCGGCGCCGGTCGGTGGGACCGGTACGTTCGTGGCACTGACAATTGATATGACCCGCGTTCGGCCCCGGTATCCAATGTTCGGGATTGGTCAATTCCTGGTGGCACGGCCCTCCCGGATTTCGCCTGGCATCCGGGCGACGCATGGGCCTGGTGATTCACTGTCTTCGTGGCCGCCCCGTTCGCCTCTGGGGAACAGGCGACGGCCACGATACAAAGGCCGGACAGAATGAGGACGAGCGATGGAGACCATCGATGATTCCGGCCCCCTGCTCCACCGTCGCGGTTCCGCGACCCCCAAAGGTACAAGTGGTTCTCGATTGTCAGTCGACGAGACAGTAGGAATTCCTCAGCTCGTCCTGCAGAACCACCGCGTCCACGGTCGTCGTCATGACGTGCAACGGTTCGTCGATCTGCCGGCTCCGGTAACTCCAACCATCGGGAGGAGCGAGGCGTTCCCCGAGAGTCAGGAGATCGGGCTCGGTCAGCCCCGGATCGACGGCGGTGCACCAGGACTGCATGACAAAGACGGCGGCATCGGGACTTGTCAGTTCGTAAACCCTGGACCCGGCGGGGAAAGAGAACATAGCTGCGCGCGCCACCCGTCTCTCGTTGTACGGAGAGGGATCGAGCCCAGATGTCCCGAGGTTCAACACGGCAGCGCGGGCCATCAAGAGGCCCCCGAAGTCATGGACATCCGGCGTCTGCGGGCCCAATTTCTCGATGGTATCGACGAGCCAGTAGCGAGGGCCGTTGGCCACGGCGGCCAGCGCCCCAGCCGATGAAGCAATGCCGGTAAGGTCGAGCTTGTCCCACAGCTCCTCGGGGCAATCGTTGAGTGTGTACGTGTTGTAGACCTCGGCGAAGAGACCGTCGTCTCCGGCCTTGACGAGGAACATCTCACCGTAACGCTGGCCGCGGACATTAGAAAGGATTCGCGTCACCTGACTCGGAGCTGTCATCGGTCCTCCTCGGGGATTGGATGGATAGGCATTACGGCGTCGGCCTTTGTACGCTCACCCAATCACGGGCTTCGAGGTACGGGGCGAATTCCTTTGCGATCGACGCGAGATCGGCGGGTTGCTTCGGACGTTGAAGTTCATACACCGTGGGGAACTCGAGCCAGCCGGTGACGAGCTCCCACAGCCGCAGCGCGGCCTGGTCCCGGGGAGGCGTGATCAAGACAGGACCGAAGAGGGCCTGCCCGTCGTCGAAAACAAGCGTCGGAACCCCGAACGCACCCTTGTCGACGACGACGTCGTGTTCGCGTCGAACCTCGTCTCCCGTGGTCGGGTCCTCCAGAGCCCGTGTCACGATTCCCGGATCGAGCCCGAGCTCTTCGAGCAGTTCCATGGCCACCTCGCGGCGGTGGGGCTTTCTTCCCTCCACATGAAGTGCGGTTCCCGCCGCCCAGTACCATCGGTCGACCAGGTTCATGTCGATGCGACGCAGAAACGCCCCGATCCGCATCATCGACCAGCCGTACGACCAGTCGCGTTCCCAAGGGTGCTTCTTGCCCTCGGTCCGATTGATCTCCTCGAGGCTGAAGAATCGCCACCGGACTTCGATACCGGCGATCTCGCGCACCTCGCGGATCCAGATCGAGGTCTGATAGGCGTACGGGCACATGATGTCGAAATGGAAGTCCACTCCGGACGGCCCAACCTGTGCCATCGCCTGCCCCTCTACCTTTTCGATCGTCGCCGCGTCACCCGGCCCGCCGGACACGGTAGTAGGAAGTTGACGTCGAGTAAATATCTTCCTAGGGTCGCCCAATGCCCCGCAGTGTCGCCGAGCCCCGTCCCTATCTCCGGGCGGGCGAAAGACGGACCCAGCTCCTGGCGGCCGCCTCGGTCATCGTCGGTCGGGATGGACTCGGGAGTCTGACCATGGCCGGTGTGGCGGCAGAAGCCGGTGTGAGTCGCCAATGGGTCTACGAGCACTTCTCCGATCTCGATGACCTGTACCGCGCCTTGATCCTCGACCGTTTCGCCGCACTCGACGCCGCCCTCGACGCCGCCAAGACGCGCCAGACGGGGGTTGAGTTGGCGACATTCGCGGCCCGGCAGGTCTTTGCTCTCGTTCCCGCCGACCGCCGCATCCTGCGCGCCCTCGTGGACGGGGCCGGCTGGAACCGTCCCGAATTGGCCGGCATCGAGGGGGAACTCCGAGAAAGGATTCTGGCGCGTTGGACGGACTTCGTCCGTGCGACCGGGCGCAGTGGGCCCGAGGCGCGCGCCATCGTCTGGGCCGTCGTGAGCGCCGTGTTCGGTCTCGCCGATCAGGTCGAACGCGAGTCACTTCCGGTCGAGCAGGCGGTGGGGATTCTCGAACTGATGATCGCCGCCTTCTACAGACCTTCAGTGGACGGGCACCGGGCCCGTCGGGCACCGCTGGCGCGCTCGGCCGTCGTCCGTCGCGGATCACCACCGAACCCTGACCGGGAGGCGACGTCTCATGCCCACTGAGCACGCTTTTGAGGGAGTCGTCGGTCGTACCCTCGAGACATCCACGCCGTGGTGGCCACCGCTGGCCCAGGCTCCCGACGGCGCCCCCAATGTCGTGGTGGTCTTGCTGGACGACGTCGGCTACGCCCAATTCGGCTGCTACGGCTCCGATATCGCCACGCCCACCTTCGATCGACTCGCCGCCGACGGGCTGCGGTACTCGAACTTCCATACCACCGCACTCTGTTCGCCGACGAGGGCGGCGCTCTTGACTGGACGGAACCATCACACCAACGGCATGGGTCGCATCGTCGAGACAGCGACCGGCTTCCCCGGCTACGACGCCACCATCCCCAAAGACAGCGGGTTTCTCTCCGAGATTCTCCTGCGCAACGGATACTCAACGTTCGCCGTCGGGAAATGGCACCTGGCACCGGCCGGGGAGATGGCCATGGGGGCTCCCAAAGACAAGTGGCCGCTCGGTCGCGGTTTCGAACGTTTCTACGGCTTCTTGGGCGGCGAGACGGACCAATTCCATCCCGACCTGGTACACGACAACCATCAGATCGACCCGCCCCGCACCCCCGAGGAGGGTTACCACCTCACCGAGGATCTCGTCGACCAGGCGACTTTGTTCATGAAGGACTTGCGCGCCGTGTCACCGGAGAAGCCGTTCTTCTTGTGGTTCACGCCAGGAGCGTGTCACGCCCCCCATCATGCACCGTCGGAATTCATCGACCGCTACCGTGGACGGTTCGATCTGGGGTGGGATGCGTGGCGCGACCAGGTGTATGCGCGCCAGGTTGCCTCATCGCTGCTTCCCCCCGGCACCGGACTGAGCGATCGCCCGAGTTGGGTTCCCGCATGGGATTCGCTCAACGATGACGAGAAAAGGCTCTACGCCCGAATGATGGAGGTGTACGCCGGCTTCCTGACCCACACCGACGACCAGGTTGGGCGCCTCCTGGACTTCATTGAGGATCTCGGTGAGCTCGACAACACATTGGTGCTGGTGATGAGCGACAACGGGGCGAGCGCCGAAGGAGGTCCGAGAGGCTCGTTCAACGAGATGTATTTCTTCAACTTCGAGCCGGAGAACATGGAAGAGAATCTCGCTCGAATCGACCAGCTCGGCGGACCCGAGGCGTACAACCACTACCCCTGGGGCTGGGCCTGGGCCGGGAACACGCCGCTCAAGCGTTGGAAGCGCGAGACCCACGAAGGTGGGGTCTGCGATCCGCTGATCGCTCACTGGCCCCGCAGACTCGGCCGACCGGGGGAGACCCGGCAGCAGTATGTCCACGCCATCGACGTCATGCCGACATTGCTCGAGTTGATCGGGATCGAACCGCCGCAGGAGATCAACGGAATCCGCCAACGCCCGATCGAGGGAGTCAGCTTCGTCCCCACACTCGGGGATCCGAACGAGCCGAGCCGTCACACGACCCAGTACTACGAGATGCTGGGATCGCGGGCGATGTACCACGAGGGCTGGAAGGCAGTGGTGTTCCGTCCACTCGCCTTCGTTCGCTACACCGAGAACGACGATCCCTTCCGCTCCTACGAAGATGACGACTGGGAGCTTTACCACGTGGCGGAGGATTTCTCCGAGATCCGCGATCTGGCGGCGGAGCACCCCGAAAAGCTGGCAGAGCTCGTCGACATCTGGTGGCGCGAAGCCGAGCGCTACAACGTCCTGCCGGTGACGAACATGCCGATCACGGGAGCGGATCCCCGGTACCGCCGCAGTCACTACGTCTTCTATCCGGGAATCGGCACCATCCCCCAACTGGTGGCGCCCAACATCAGCAACCGGGCGTGGTGGTTGCGCGCCGAACTCGTGGTGCCAGAGGGCGGGGCCGAAGGTGCCATCGCCTGTCATGGGAGCCATGCCGGTGGCTACGCGGTGTTTCTGCGCCACGGCCGTTTGCACTTCACCTACAACCATCTGGGTACGACACTCACCACGGTGGCGGCCGAGGTGGTACTTCCGAAGGGACCCGTCGAGGCCCGGATCGAATTCACGCCGACCGGGGCCCATGCGGGCGATGTGGACCTTTTCTACGGTGACATTCCCGTAGGTCAGGGCCACGTCCCGCGCACGACGCTGGTGACGGTGGGCGTCCACGGCTTTACTGTGGGCTACCAGCGGGGGTCCGCCATCGACCCGGCGTTCGCCGGTCGTCGCGCTGTCACCCCTGGCGCCCTGCGACGAGTAGTGATCGAGACCCTTTCGGAGCCTCAGCGGACGCCGCCGTCCGAAGACAGGGTGGGCATGGCCAGTCAGTGAAGGGCGGATCCGCGGTAGAGATCGGCTAACGACGAAGCGAGCGCCCGGGCGGCTATGGCGAAGGCGTGCTCGGGTGGGGTGGCGAATCCCACCACCAGCGCCGGCGGTGTCCCGGCCCCGTTTCGGTGCAGGTAACTGGCCAGACCGTGGACGGCGACATCGCTGCGGGCGAGATGGTCGATGACCTCATCTTCGGGAGGTCCATCGACGGGGAGGTCGATCACCGTGTGGAGACCGGCGGCGATGCCGTGAGGTTTCACCACCGGCACCTGATCGGCCAGCAGGGTGAGAAGGAGATCGCGCCGGCGCCGGTAGCGCGTCCGGGCGTGTCGCACGTGGCGATCGAAGGCGCCCGAGGTGATCATCTCCGCCATGGCCAGTTGATCGAGGGCGCTGGTATGGCGGTCGACGATGGGACGGAGGTCGGCCACCGGGTCGAGCCAACGCCGGGGAAGGACCAGCCAACCCAGTCGCAATCCTGGCGCCAGTGTCTTGGACGTTGTTCCGGCGTAGATCACCCGACCGGGATCGAGAGCAGCCAGGGCACCGACGGGCTGGCGGTCGTAGCGGAACTCACCGTCGTAGTCGTCTTCGATGAGCACGGAATCGTGGTCGCGGGCCCAACCGATCCACGCCGCCCGCCGGTCGGACGAGAGCGTTGCCCCGGTCGGATATTGATGGGCGGGAGTGAGGAGCATGGCGGGAGCCGATCCCCGACTTTCGAGCGCCTCTGGATCAGCCCCCTGGCGGTCGACGGGCACGGTGACGATGGCCAATCCGAAACGACGGAGGGTGGCAGGATTGCGGGCCATCGACGGGTCTTCGATCGCTACCCGTGATGCGCCGGAGTCGCGCAGGGCTTCGGCGATGAGTCCGAATCCCTGCACCCAACCGTTACACACGACGACAAGGTCCGGATCGACGGGAAGACCCCGGGCGCGCCCGAGGTAGGCGGACAGCGCGTCACGCAGTACCCGCAGACCGCGGGGGTCGCTGTAATCGAAGGCGGCGTCGTCGGCCTCGCGTAGCGCTCGGCGGAGTGCCGCCAACCACTCCCGCCGGGGAAAGCTCGACAGGTCACCCCGGCCGGGACGGAAGTCGTGGCACCGACCCGTTTCGACCTGCGGCGGCGAAGCAGTCGGCCGGTCCGGGGATGTCTCGGTGGGGATCGGTGCCGAGGCCACCCGTGTGCCCGATCCCTGCCGGGCGACGAGCCACCCTTCGGCGGCCAACTGGTCATAGGCGTCGGTGACGGTTCCCCTGGCCAGGCCCAGGTCGGCCGCCAGAAAGCGCGTCGACGGCAAGCGGGTGTCCGCCACGAGCCGACCCGAACGGATGGCCTCCCGGAGCGCCTCTTCCAGGGAGGACCGACGACCGGGTTTGAGGTCGAGGTCGAGGTGGAGGTCGCGGCCCGCAAAAGTGGCCCAATCAAATTGCATGGAAATGGACCATATCTCTGAACCACTTTCCGCGTACCATCAAGCTATGACCAGCGTTGTCGGTCCACCGTCAGAGTTCTCCCGCGTCCGTCGGCTGCCGGATCGCGCCGACTACGACATGGCCACGATCCGCCGCATTCTCGCCGCCACCATGATCGGCCATGTCGGCGTTCTGCGTGAAGGCCGGCCAGTGGTGATCCCGATGTTGTTCGGGCACGTCGATGACGTCCTCTACCTTCATGGATCCGTGGCCAGTCAGTTGCTGCGCGCAATGAGCGACGGGATCGAGGCGTGTTTCACTGCGACCGTGATCGACGGGCTCGTCTACGCCCGATCGGCTTTTCACCATTCGATGAACTACCGGTCGGTGGTGATCGCGGGGACGGCAACTCCGGTCGATGGAGACGAGAAGATACGAGCGCTGCGCGCCATCGTCGAGCACATCACCCCCGGACGATGGGACGAGGCCCGGCCACCCAACGACCTCGAGTTGCGCCAGACGGCCGTCCTGCGGATGCCCATTGAAGAGGCGTCGGCCAAGATCCGCGCTGCCGGTCCCGCCGATGATGCCGAGGACCTGGCCCTACCCATATGGGCCGGACAGATGCCGGTGACCACGCATTTCACCGACCCGGTGGATGCCGATGACCTCGTCCAAGGAATCGATCCTTCTCCGGCGGTTACCCGGCTCCGGCGCTCCGGCGCCGCCCGGGGATAAGCCGCCGATGCCGCGGGCGTCAGCCGTGGCGTTCCATCCAACGCTCCGGCGCCGTAAGGGGTCCGAAACCGAATCGACGGTAGAGATCGTGGGCGTCGCGGTGCCGAGGACCTGGCGTAGGTCCTTTACCGCCGGGTGGGCGACGGCGGTGCGCACCAGGAAACTTCCCAACCCCGATCCACGTTCGTTGGCATCGACGAAGACATCGCAGAGCCATCCGAACGTCGAAGAGTCGGTGACCCACCGACACATACCGGCTTGTACGTTATCCGGGCCGTAGAGCCCCAGAACCAGCGATGCCTCGAAAGATTTGGCCACGAGTTCGTACGACCTGCCGTCGGCCCAGTAACTCTCGGTGCTGAGCCATTTATGGACACGCGCCAAATCGAGCAGTGAGCGGTCGTCGCTCACCCAGTACCCATCGGGTCCGGTCCACCTCATCGGCGCATCTTCATAATCGGCGATCTCGAGGTGAAGACATAGGAGTCACAGGATCATCGCACGGGGTCGATCCGCATGTCCGAAATCCGCCAGAACGGTTGGTCGTGGCCTGGGATACTTCGGGTGTGGCCATGACGACGACACCGGTTCTGATCACCGGCGAAGAGGTTGCCGGAGATGACGATCCCCGCTACCGGGCCATGCAGGCGCACGACACCCGCTTCGACGGGTGGTTCTTCGTGGCCGTGACCTCGACCGGGATCTATTGCCGGCCGAGCTGTCCCTCCGTGCTGCCCAAGCGGGACAACGTGCGGTTCTATCCGACCTCAGCGGCGGCCCAGCGCGGCGGTTTCCGGGCCTGCAAACGGTGTCGGCCCGATACCGCCCCCGGATCGCCGGAGTGGAACCGTCGCGGCGATGTGGTCGGGCGAGCCATGAGGTCGATTACCGACGGGGTCGTCGATCGCGAAGGCGTGGCCGGGCTGGCGCACCGCCTCGGCTACAGCGCGCGCCAGCTGCAGAGGCTTCTCGTCGCCGAGGTGGGGGCGGGGCCGCTCGAGTTGGCGCGGTCCCAGCGGGCGGAGACGGCACGGATCCTTCTCGAGACAACCGAGCTGCGGACCGCTGATGTGGCGTTCGCTGCCGGATTCGGCAGTGTTCGGCAATTCAACGACACGGTCCGCACCGTCTTCGGTGAAGCTCCCATGACCATGAGGCATCGTGCGCAGCGTTCGACGCGGCGAGTCAACGGTTCACAGACGGCTCCACGAGTGACCGACGCCACGGCGCCGGCATCGGTGACCTTGCGCCTTGCCTGCCGTCAGCCGTTTCCTTCGTCGCGGCTTTTCGAATTTCTGGCCACTCGCGCCGTGCCCGGCGTGGAGGAAGGCGACGCCACGCAGTACCGACGAGCGCTCAGCCTTCCTCACGGTTCCGGGGTGGCCACGCTGTCCGACGGCGGCAGCGGAGGATCGCTCTGTTGCGTCTTGCAGCTGGAGGATCTCCGGGACCTCACCATGGCCGCCAAGCGTCTGCGCCACCTCTTCGACCTCGATGCCGATCCGGCCGCTGTGAGCGAAGTGCTTGGGGCCGATCCCGTGCTGGGAACTGCCGTTGCTGCCGTTCCGGGAATCCGCATCCCGGGTCACGTCGACGGCAACGAGCTCATCGTGAGGGCCGTGATCGGCCAACAGGTGAGCGTCCCCGGCGCCCGGACTGTCGCCGGACGCCTGTCGGCCTCCTACGGACAACCGTTGCCCACCGCCGTCGGGACCGTGACACGGGCATTTCCCACCGTGGAGGTGATCGCCGGGCTCTCGCCGGGCGACCTGCCCATGCCCACGGGACGGGGCCGAGCGCTCTTGCGTGTGGCCGAGCTCCTCGCCCGGGGCGACATCACTCTCGATCCGGGAGCCGATCGCGACGAGGTGAGCGCCAAGTTGCTCACCGTCCCGGGGATCGGTCCCTGGACCGTGGCCTACGTGAGGATGCGGGCTCTCGGAGACCCCGACGCCTTCCTGGCCGGCGACCTGGGTGTGAGGCGCGCTCTCGATCGTCTCGGACTACCTCGCGGTGAGCGATCGGCGCTGGCGCTGGCCGAGCAGTGGCGTCCGTACCGCGCCTATGCCCTGCAATACCTGTGGTCGGGACTGGTTGGTTCCCCTGGATGTAAGGAGATGAAATGACTGTGACAGCGAAGTTGGCGACCTCCGACGAGTGGACCGTGATGGGCACTCCGGTGGGCGAGATGATGGTGATAGGCGACGACGAGGTCGTGCACTTCGTGCACCTGCCCGACTCTTACGACGAGGGAGCCTTCGATGCGGACAGGAAGGGTCGTCCGGCCGCCGTGCGTGTTGCGGTCGAACAGATCGACGCCTACTTCGCCGGTGACCTGTTGGAGTTCTCGCTGCCCTTGGACCCGTTGGGGACCGACTTCCAACGCCGGGTGTGGTTCGCACTCGCCGATATCGCCTACGGGGACACCGAGAGTTACGGCGACCTCGCCACCCGGGTCGGCAACCCCAAGGCGTGTCGGGCCGTGGGCTTGGCCAACGGACGTAACCCGATCCCCCTCGTCCTTCCCTGTCACCGGGTCATAGGGGCGAACGGGAGTCTCACCGGCTACGGCGGCGGACTTGAGCTCAAGAAGCGCCTTCTCGACCACGAGCGCACTGTCGCGCACCCCGTCTCCGGCGGGCGGCGCCGCGCCTCGTAAAGACGGCCGTCGGCGCACTGCCCTCGGTGGCGGGAGGAACCGGGCCGATGGACCGGATCGCCGGGCCCGACCCCCGCCATGCGACGCCGCCTCGCGCTGGGCGAAGATGTGCCCATGGTGTGGGCCTGGGTGTACTTGGCATCGAGTCTGGTAGGCGCCGTCCTGGTGCTGAATGCCTTCAGGCCCTTCCGCCAGGAATTCCTCCTGGTACCGAGCTTCTTTGCCGGCTGGTACACGGGCGAGATGCCCGTCTGGCACATCGTCTGGCAGGTGGCGGCCACCGGCCTCTTCGCCGTGGCCGGAGCTTTCGGATCGTGGCCGGGCTGGGTGGGACTGGTGGTGGCGGCATCCTCGTGGATCGGTCTCGGCGTCCTGGCCGGCATCGGCCGGCGCTCCGGGAGTGTCCTCGTGGGAGCCGAAGAGGAGCTCGGACTCCCGACGATCGAGGATCTCGTCGTCCCCGGGGGCGGACGCGACACGATGTGGCGCTTCCCCCGGCTGATCTACCCGTTGCCCCGGCCGGCACGGTCCATGCAGGTCGTCCGCAACATCGACTACGTGGGCGACGGGACACGCCGTCACCGGCTCGACATCATCCGACGCCGGGTGGACCCCCCGGCGGCAGGACCGGTCCTCGTATACATCCACGGCGGGGCCTGGGTGATCGGCGACAAGCGTGAGCAGGGGCTGCCTCTGCTGCACGAGTTGGCCAGGCGCGGCTGGGTCACGGTCACCATCAACTACCGGCTGAGCCCGAAAGCGACGTGGCCGGACCATCTGGTCGACTGCAAACAGGCCCTGTCCTGGGTGAGAGAGAACATCGCCGACTACGGGGGAGATCCGGCCTTCATCGCCGTGAGCGGGGGATCGGCGGGTGGCCATCTGTGTTCGATGGTGGCCCTGACGCCGGGCGACCCGGCCTTTCAACCGGGATTCGAAGGCGCCCCGACGGCAGTCGACGCCTGTGTCTCGTTCTACGGGGTCTACGACATGACCGCCGGCCGAGGGACGGACCATTACGACAAAGGCCTGATGAGCCTGCTGGAGAGGCGGGTGTTCAAGCGCCGTTACGACGACAACCCGCAGATCTTCGAGGACGCCTCTCCCCAGTGTCGGGTGAATCCCGATGCCCCGCCCTTCTTCGTCGTGCACGGAACCCACGACACCCTCGTGCCCGTGGCCGAGGCCCGACGTTTCGTCGAGGCTCTCCGGGCGACGTCGAAAGCCCCCGTCCTCTATGCCGAGCTTCCCTACACCCAGCACGCCTTTGACGTCCTGCCTTCGGTGCGTAGCGCCCACGCCGTCGCCGCCGTGGTGCGTTTTCTGGAAGGGGTCCGCTACCGCTCCCGGCTCCGCCCCGACGAGGACGGCCCCGCTCTCCCCGGGGCGTCGCCCGTCGCCTCGGCGGACCAGGCAGCCAGCGGATTCCTGACGTAGCATCAGCTCCGGCTAGAACGTGTTCTGCCTTCGTCTCCGGGCCGGTCCCACCAGCCTGGGGACGGTAGGAGACGCTGTGCCAAGCTGTCGGGCCTGGGGTGATGGACCGGTTACAGGGGAGACCAGAGGGGGAATTGTGGACGATGTGCAGGGGAAGCGAACAGTCGCCGTACGTAGTGGGCACGGCCGCCGACGCACGGTGAGAGGGGCCCGGTTGCTCGTGCCGATCTCGGTCGTGGCCCTGGTGGCCAGCGCCTGCTCGTCGACCCCCGGAAAAGCAGCGTCCACCACCACCACGGCGGCGACGGCCACCACGGCGGGCGGCTCGAGCACGCCGCCGACCGGTGGGACGTCCCCCGGGATCACCAGTACCCAGGTCACTGTGGGCCAGGTCGATGACCTCACCAAGCCGATCCCGGGACTGTTCAAAGGGGCCAAGGACGGTACCCAGGCCTACTTCGACTACATCAACAGCCAGGGTGGTGTGAACGGGCGCACGATCAAGCTCGACGCCCAGGACAGCGGATACGACGACGGCATCGTGGCCAACGAAACGCAGGCCCAGGTCAAGAGCGACTTCGCCCTGGTCGGTGGGTTCTCACTGGACGACGCCGCCGAGGAGCCGATCATCGCCAGCTCCGGCATGCCCGACGTGGCTTATCCGTTGGACCAGAGCCTGTCGAACCTCCCGACCTCGTACAGCCCGGCTCCGAACCCCAGCAACGACTACCCGCTCACCGTCTTCACTGTTCTCAAAAAGAAGTTCCCGACGCAGATCAAGCACGTGGGGATCCTGTGGGCCAACGCCACGCCGTCGACGGCCGCCTCGGAAACGGCCTTCGAGCGGGCGGCCAAATCGCAGGGATTCGGGATCGTCTATTCCACCGGGTTCACCCCCAGTCAGACGACGTTCCTGGCCAACGTCCTCACCATGAAGGCGAAGGGTGTCCAGATGTTCTTCACGCTGCAGATGCCCGATGCCTACGCGGCAACGGTGGCCAAGGAGATGCAGCAGCAGAGTTTCAACCCCGTCAACGTCGAGGGCGACGCCTATTCGAACCAACTGGTCAATGAGGGGGGCCCGGCCGTCAACAACATGTATCTGGACACCGGATACCTGCTCTACCTCGACGCCGACGCCAATCTGCCCGCCGTGAAACTCTTCACCCATTGGATGAAGGAAGCCGACGCGAGTCCTCAGTTCAACTTGGAGGCTGTCTACGGATGGGCCGCCGCCCAGCTCTTCGTAGAGGGTTTGCGAGCCGCCGGGAAGACACCCACCCGTGCCAGCCTCAAGGCGGCGCTGGACAAGGTCACCAGTTTCGATGCCAGTGGACTTCTGACGACGGGGAATCCGGCGCAGAACATTCCTGGCGGCTGCATCGTCCTCAGCCAAGTCCAGAACGGGCAGATCAAGCGGGTGGCACCGTCGCCCCCCACCGGGTTCATCTGCAGTTCTGCCAAGTTGCCGGCACCGGGATTCAAGCCCGAGGTCCGGCCGACCCCGTCGTCGTAGGGTGCTCGATCACGGCGCGTCCGCGTGGCGCGCCACCCGTCGGTGACCGAGGGGGCTTGACGCTGTGAGCGAGTTCATCAGCCTGGTGATCGCCGGGATCGTCACCGGGTCGATCTATGCCGTGAGCGCCAGCGGTCTCGTGGTGACGTACAACACCACCGGAATCTTCAACTTCGCCCACGGTGCGCTCGGCATGGGCCTCGCCTATCTGTTCTGGCAACTGTGGCAGGGCTGGCATTGGCCCGTTCTCCTAGCCCTGGCCGTGGTGCTGCTTGTGGTGGCACCCATCCTCGGCGCCGTCGTGGAACGGGTCGTCATGCGCCCTCTCTACGGTGTGTCGCCCAACATCCGCCTGGCCGTCACTCTCGGACTTCTCCTCGTTCTGGTGGCCGGGGCGAGCAGCATCTGGAACCAGGCCAACGTCTACGTGATGCCCGAGTTCTTCAACGGCCACCAGGTGTCCCTCGGTGGCGTCAATCTCTCTTACGAGCAGGTCATCACCATCGCCATCGCCGTGGGCGCCGCTGTTTTCCTGCGGCTGTTCTTCAAACGCACCCGCACGGGCGTGGCCATGCGGGCCGTGGTGGACGACCCCGAGCTCGCCCGCCTGGCGGGAGCGCCTTCGGGGCGCATCGCCTCGTACGCCTGGATGATCGGTGTCATGTTCGCCGGCGTGGCCGGGATCCTCCTCGCTCCCACCACCATGGTGATCATCCAACTCACCGAATTGGTCATCGTCGGTTACGCCGCGGCCGTCGTGGGTCGGCTGCGCAGCATTCCCCTCACCTTCTTGGGCGCCATGATCCTGGGCATCGCCAACTCCCTGGTCGTCGGCTACGGGCCGGCCAGCGATGTCTCGGACATCCAGGCGGCGCTGCCCATGGTCCTGCTCTTCCTGGTTCTGCTGTTCATTCCCGAGGTCCGCTTGACCGTGGGCCGGGTGGTCCGCGTGCGCTCACCTCGACCGCCCGGGGCGAAATCGACACTCTTCGGTGCCGGCCTCGTGATCGTGATCGTCGTGATCCTCTCCACCGTGCTCTCGGGCAGCAACCTCCTGACCATGGGTAACGCGCTGGTCCTGGCCATGTTGGCGCTGTCTCTCACCTTGCTGTCGGGCTACGCCGGACAGATCTCGCTGTGCCAGTACACCTTCTTGGGCCTCGGGGCGCTGTCCATGCACTGGGTGGACGGCGGTGGCTCCGTGCTCGGGGTGCTCCTCGCCGTGAGCCTGTGCGCGTCGGTGGGTGCGGTGCTGGCTCTGCCCACCCTGCGACTACGCGGCCTCTACCTGGCCCTGGCCACCCTGGCCTTCGCCGTGCTCATGGACAATGTGTTCTTCACCTCGAACTCCATCTTCGGAAGCTCCGGTGCCGTCACGGTCGGGCGTCCCGACATCTTCGGTCTCCGCTTCGCCACCAACCGGTCGTTCGACATCCTCATCGGCATCGTCTTGGCCCTGTGTCTTATCGGGGTCAGCGCGCTGCGTCGGGGTCCGTTCGGGCGCCGTCTGGTGGCCATGAGCGACTCCCCGGCGGCGTGCAGCACGGTGGGTCTCAGTCTCACGGTGACAAAGTTGGCCGTCTTCTCACTGTCGGCCGGACTGGCAGGGCTGGCCGGTGCTCTGTACGGCGGCCTGAGCACGTCGGTGGGAGCGTCACAGTTCCAGTTCCTCTACAGCATCTTGATCTTCGCCGGGGTGACGCTCGGGGGGATGAGCGTGCTCACCGGGGCCGTCTCGACCGGCGTCTTCATTGCCGTGCTCCCCGTCATCGGAACGCACATCCCGCAGCTGAACGACTTCTCGCAGCTCCTGATCGGTGTGGGCATCGTGGCCGTCGGCCGCAACCCCAACGGCATCGGCAAGGTGTTCATCGACGTGTCGGACTACCTCGAACGTCGCCGCAGCCGCCTCCAACACGAGAGTCCGGAGATCGAAAGCGACCAACCCCCCGCGCCCAGCGCGGCGCTGGGGTGAGCGGCGGTGTCTGAGCTCAAGGTCGAGCAGATCGCCGTCCGCTTCGGCGGTATCCAGGCCCTGAACGAAGTCGACGTGACCGTCAGCGGCGGGACCGTCCACGGGCTCATCGGACCCAATGGTGCGGGGAAGACCACCCTCTTCAATGTCATCACCGGGCTCCAGCCCCCCACCCGTGGTCGGGTCCGTTTCGACGGCCAGGACATCACGGGTAATCGGCCGCATGTCCGGGCGCGGCGCGGCATGGCCCGCACGTTCCAGCGCCTGGAGCTGTTCGACACCCTGACGACACGCGAGAACATCCAGATGGCGGCCGAAACCCAACGTCGTCGCCTGCCGCCGGGGATGACCCCGGACGCCGCCACCGAGTGCCTCATGGAGCAGGTGGGGATCGCCCATGTGGCCGACGAGCCGACCGACTCACTGCCCACGGGCCTCGCCCGGCTGGTCGAGCTGGCGCGGGCGATGGCCACCACGCCGACCGTCCTGCTTCTCGATGAGCCCAGTGCCGGACTGGACCAGCATGAGACCGAAGCGCTCGGGAGGGTACTCGTCAGGCTGGCCGGCGACGGCATGGCCGTGCTCTTGGTCGAACACGACATGAGTCTCGTTATGAGCATCTGCCACGAGGTGAGCGTCCTGCACTACGGCGAGATCATCGCCTCGGGGAGCCCGGAATCCGTCCAGGCCGATCCGGCCGTGCAGGCCGCCTATCTGGGCGCGGTGGACACCGAGAAGCCTCCGCCGACCGAGGTCACCCCGGTGATTGCCGTTGGGCTGCTGGTCGATACCGAGCCGCCGGCGGTTGCGGCCGCGGGCCGGGGTGTTTCCGTCGTGGCCGAGCGCGACGGCGGCGCTCTGATGCTGGAGCTCGTCGACGTGAGAGCCGCCTACGGCCGCATCGAAGTCGTCCACGGCGTCTCGTTGGCCGTTTCCCGGGGTTCGGTCATGGCTCTGCTCGGGCCCAACGGGGCGGGAAAGTCGACGCTTCTCAAAGTCACGAGCGGAAGGCTGTCCCCGTCGGCGGGGAGTGTCCGCTTCAACGGGGAGGACATCGGCAAGGCCACCTCCGAACAGCTGGCCCGGCGGGGGCTGTGTGCCATTCCCGAGGGGAGAGCCATCTTTCCCAACCTGACCGTCTCCGAGAACCTCTTGATGTACACCTACCGCGGCAAGGACGTGAAGGCGGCCGAGCTCGAAGAGCAGAGCTACATCCGGTTCCCCGTGCTCGGCCAGCGTCGCCGACAGCTGGCCGGACGACTCTCGGGCGGTGAGCAGCAGATGTTGGCGCTGGCCCGGGCGCTGTTCACGAATCCCCGCTTGTTGCTGCTCGACGAGATATCGATGGGCCTGGCTCCCCTGGTCGTTGCCGAGCTCTACGAACTGGTGGGCCAGCTGGTGGCGTCGGAGGACATCACGATCCTTCTCGTCGAGCAGTTCGCGCAGACAGCTCTGACGATCGCCGACCATGTGGCCGTGATGGTGAATGGTCGTATCGTCCGCACGGGCACGCCGGCCGAAGTGGGGGACAACCTGATGAGCGCCTACATGGGGAGCTCCGAGGGATAACCCCGGTCGCAGGGCTCAGGTCGGCGTATTCACCCCGGCTTCGGCGATCAGCTTCTCGCTGGCCTCCCACAGCCGCCGAGCCGCATTCTCGTCGTGGGCCGCCTTGGATGTCCGGTGTTGCTTGCACTTGATGAAATATTTCCCCGACACGCCGGCCACCTCGGGAGACGAGGCCAGGTAGACAGAGGTCCGGGCCCCCTTTTCCGCCGACAACACGAACGGCTCGATCACCTTCAGGCCGAAGGCGACGACCCCCTTCGTGTCGCTGTCGCGTCCGAAGCCGCTGGCCACCACCCCGGGGTGGAGGCAATTGGCGGTCGCCGGTGTTCCTTCCAGCCGCCTGGCCAATTCGGTGGTGAAGTAGATGTTGGCCAACTTGCTCTTGCCGTACACCCGCATGGCGCTGTAGCCGGTGGCTGACTGCAGGTCGTCGAAGTCGAGCCCCTGGCGCGCCGAGTTATGCGCCGTGGACGATACGTTCACGATCCGTCCCTGTGCGCTGGCGGTGATGCGATTGAAAAGTAGTTGGGTGAGAAGGAAGGGACCGAGGTGATTGATGGCGAAGGTCGACTCGAATCCGTCGACCGTCTGCCGGCGATCCGACAAGACCAGGCCGGCGTTGTTGACCAGAACGTCGATGGACGGGCAGAGCTCGAGGATGGCGGTGGCGCCGGACCGGACAGAGCCGAGGTCAGAGAGGTCGAAGATGACCAGCTCGACTGCGTCGCTGCCACTTCGGGTCCCGATGTCGGCCACGGCCTCCTGCCCCCGGCCGCCATGGCGTGCCGTGATCACGGTCCGTGCCCCGGCCCGGGCCAGGGCCACGGCGGTCTCCTTGCCGATTCCCGAATTGGCCCCCGTGATGACGACCGTCTTGCCCGCCATATCGTCCACCGCCACGAACTTCTCCTCGTCGTATTCGCTGATCGACCCTGTCCGACAGGATCCACACCGGGCTGAGCCTAAGCCGATCTGCCGGGGCGGGCGGCCGCCTGTACCGTGACGTCGGCCCGCCGGGGATCGGCGCCGAGAGAATGAGACGAGGGGGATCAGCACCGTGGCCATGCCTACCGATGTCGGAGCCGTCGATCTGATGATCGGCTTCCCGAGCGCCAAAGCGGGCAAGCGCTTCGATTTCTTGAAGCCCCAGCTGCGCGACCAGGAGAGCGCCACCATGGCCACTCCCATCGCTTACATGTTCCGGGACAATCCCGGCCAGATCGATGAGGACATCGACCCCGTGGAGGTCACGCTGGGCGAGATGGACCGCCACGGTGTCGCCATCGGCCTCGTGGGCCTGGCCGGAGAGATCACCGATCGGGCTCTGGGCGAGCACCCCGACCGCTTCAAAGCCAGTCTCGAGATCGACCCCAACGAGATCGGCAACGCTGTCCGGCGTATTCGCAAGGCACAGGCCGAGTACGACATCAAAGCGGTGACGACCTTCCCCGCCGGCTGCAACCCCCAGGTGCCCGTCAGCGACCGGCGCTACTACCCGATCTACCAGACCTGTGTGGATCTGGATCTCCCCATCCTCGTCAACGCCGGCATCGCCGGTCCGCGCGTGCCGTCGGCCTGTCAGGACGTCATGCATTTCGATCAGGTCTGTTACGACTTCCCCGACCTGCGGATCGTCATGCGCCACGGGGCGGAACCGTGGCAGGAGCTCGCCGTCAAGCTGATGCTCAAGTGGCCGGGGCTCTACTACACGACCAGTGCTTTCGCTCCCAAGTACTACCCGAAGGCGATCATCGACTACGCCAACACCAGAGGAGCCGACAAGATCATGTACGCCGGCTACTTCCCCATGGCTCTCACTCTCGAGCGCATCTTCTCGGAATTGTCCGACGTTCCCCTGCGCGACCACGTCTGGCCCAAGTTCCTGCGTGACAACGCCATGAAGGTCCTGAAACTCTGACCACGGGCGGGCCGGTTCAGCCCGTTTCCTCCTCGCCCAGCTCGACGATCACGTCGGGGGGGCCGGGGGTGGTGACGAGTTCGACGATGCCGCCGGCGTCACGGAGATCGCTTTCCGCCTGGGCCAGAAGAGCCAGTCGAGCCGGGTCGTCGACGACGGTCAGGCGGGCCACCGGGGCGCGCATCGAGCGCTTGGCCGTGGTCTTCGCCCGGCGGACGGCGCCGAGGACCCCGGCGACGACGGACAGCACGGTGGCGCCGCTATCGTCATGGGACTCGTGGTTTCCGGCCTCCCCATGAGCGACGCCGATGAAGGCACCGGGGGGGAATTCGTCGGCCTCGGGCCACGGTGCCCGGTGGATCGAGGATTCGTGCCACCACGACCAGACCTCTTCGGTGACAAAAGGCACGAAGGGAGCGAGCAGCCGGAGCAGCACCGAGAGGGCGAGGCCGAGAGCGGCGCGGGCCGAGGCCGGTCCCGGCTCCGACGGATCCTCGTAGGCCCGACCCTTCACCAGCTCGAGGTAGTCGTCGCAGAAGGACCAGAAGAACGCCTCGGTCCGTTCCAGGGCGCGGGCGTAGTCGTAGGCCTCGAAGGCGGCGGTGGCCTCGTCCACCACCCGGGCCAGATCACCGAGCATGACCAGGTCGATAGGGGCGACGACGGCGTCGGGCCCGGGGAGCTCGCCGCCGGCGATCCGCGACAGTGCGAAACGCGACGCATTCAGGATCTTGATGGCGAGACGCCGTCCCACCTTCATCTGGCCTTCGTCCATCGCCGTGTCCACGCCGGGCCGGCCGCTGGCGGCCC
Organism: Acidimicrobiaceae bacterium; assembly: GCA_003151475.1. Classification (GTDB taxonomy): domain Bacteria; phylum Actinomycetota; class Acidimicrobiia; order Acidimicrobiales; family UBA8190; genus Palsa-661. Next base: position 72,704 of record PLXQ01000069.1, read on the forward strand.
AGTAGCGCACGCCGTCGGATCCGTGAGTCTCGAGCAGCGGCAGCGGCGTGGCCACGTTCCCCTTGGACTTCGACATCTTCTTCCGATTCGGATCGAGCACCCATCCCGAGATGGCGGTGTCGGTCCACGGCAGGGTCCCGTGCTCGATCTCCGAGCGCACCACCGTCGAGAACAGCCACGTCCGGATGATCTCGTGGGCCTGGGGGCGCAGATTCATGGGAAAGACCAGCGCGAACAGCTCGGGATCGTCCACCCAGCGCCCGGCGATCTGGGGCGTGAGCGACGACGTGGCCCAGGTGTCCATCACATCGGGGTCACCGACGAAGCCGCCGGCCTGGCCGCGCCGTTCCTCTTCGTACCCGTCGGGGACGTCGCTCGACGGGTCCACGGGCAGACGAGCCTCGTCGGCCACCAGCGGGTGATCGTGGTCGATGGTGCCGTCTTCGCCTACGCGGTACCAGACGGGGAAGGGCACGCCGAAGAAGCGCTGCCGGCTGATGTTCCAGTCGCTGTTCAGACCCTCCACCCAGGCTTCGTAACGGTGGACCATGTACGGCGGATGCCAGTGCAGCTGGCGGCCCCGCTCGAGCAGGCGTTCGCGCAGCGGCAACGTCCGGACGTACCACTGACGACTGGAGACGATCTCGAGGGGCCGGTCGCCGCGCTCGTAGAACTTGACGGGGTGCACGACAGGCTTGGGTTCGCCCACCATGTCGCCCGAGGCACCGAGCATTTCGACGACCCGCGTCCGGGCCTGGTTCACCGTGCGCCCGGCGAGCTCGGCGTAGGCGGCAGCGGCGGCGCCGGCGTCGACCGTCTCCCAGCCCGGCTCCCCCCAGGAAACGGGCTGCAGACGGCCGTTTCTTCCCACGATGGTCCGGGTGGGCAGCGACAGGTCGCGCCACCAGGTCACGTCGGTCACGTCGCCGAAGGTGCAGATCATCGCGATGCCCGATCCCTTCTCGGGATCGGCGAGCTCGTGGGCCAGCACCGGGACCTTCACCCCGAAAAGGGGCGTGACCACATCGGTGCCGAACAGCGGCTGGAAGCGAGCGTCGTCGGGGTGGGCCACGAGGGCCACACAGGCGGGCAGGAGCTCGGGCCGCGTCGTCTCGATCTCGATGGCACCGGCCCCGTCGACCCGGGCGAAACGCAGCCGGTGGTAGGCGCCGGGAAGCTCCCGGTCCTCCATCTCGGCCTGGGACACCGCCGTCTGGTAATCGACATCCCATTGGGTGGGTGCCTCGGTGCTGTAGGCGTGCCCCTGGGCCAGAAGATGCAGAAAGCCCCGCTGCGCCACCCGCCGGGCGCCCGTGTCGATGGTGGCGTAGGTGAGGTGCCAGTCGACCGAGAGCCCCAATGTCCGCCACAAATTCTCGAAGGCCTTCTCGTCCTCGGCCGCCAGCCGGGAGCAGAGCTCGATGAAGTCGGGACGCGAGATGGCCACCGGCTGCTTTCCCGGTGACTCAGGGGCCACGAACGAGGGATCGGCCCGCAGGCTCGGGTCGCACAGGACGCCGTAATAAAGCTGTACCCGGCGCTCGGTGGGGAGCCCGTTGTCGTCGAACCCCATCGGGTAGAAGACCTCGTAGCCCCGCATCCGCCGGTAGCGGGCCACCGTGTCGGTGTGCGTGTAGGAGAACACGTGGCCGACGTGCAACGACCCCGACACGGTAGGCGGCGGGGTGTCGATGGCGTAGACCCGGGAGCGGGGAACCGTACGGTCGAAGCTGTAGGTCCCCACCTCCTCCCAGCGCGCCGCCCACTTGGCTTCGAGGCCGTCGAGTGAGGGTCGCTCAGGCACGACCGGAGGTCGGGCCCGTTCGAGCGCCGGGCGCTGGCCCGTGGTGGACGGAGCGGTCGTCGCGGTCTCGTCCATGGTCGCGTTACCGTACCGGAGTGCTGCGCCTCCACGACACCGCAACCGGTCGTATCGAGCCGCTCGTCTTACGGGACCCGGGTCAGGTGTCGATGTACGTCTGCGGTCTCACCGTCTACGACGTGCCCCACATCGGCCATGGCCGCTTCGCCCTGGCGTTCGACATCCTGCGTCGCTACCTCGAGTTCTCCGGTCTCGAGGTCCGCTACGTCTCCAACATCACCGACATCGACGACAAGATCATCGCCCGGGCCAACGAGGAGAAGAGGACCCTCACCGACGTGACCCGGGAGTTCGAGGCAGCCTGGTGGGTTGCTGTCGACGCCTTGGGTATCACGCGCCCCACCGTCGCCCCCCGGGCCACCGAGTACGTCGACGACATGGTGACGTTGGTGGCCGACCTGGTCGGTCGGGGCATCGCCTACGAGACGTCCGACGGGGTCTATCTGTCCGTCGACGCCGTACCCGGCTACGGCCTGCTGGCCCGCCAGAGCCTTGACTCCCTCCGAGCGGGGGCCCGCGTGGAGCCGGGGGAGGAGAAGCGCTCGCCCCTCGACTTCGTCCTCTGGAAGAAGGCCAAGCCCGGCGAGCCGACCTGGCCCTCGCCCTGGGGTCCCGGTCGCCCGGGTTGGCACACCGAGTGCGTGGTCATGTCGCTCGATCTCCTGGGCGACGACTTCGACATCCACGGTGGCGGCATCGATCTCGCTTTCCCCCACCACGAGAACGAACGGGCCCAGGCCGTGGCCGTCGGCCGGACCTTCGCCCGCCACTGGGTGCACAACGGCCACGTCATGATGGGCGGCGAGAAGATGTCCAAATCCCTCGGCAACTTCACCTCCTTGACCGACCTCCTCGAACGCACCGACGGCCGCGCCTACCGGCTCCTGCTTCTGCGTTCTCACTACCGCTCCCAGGTGGAGGTGACCCCGGACACCATCGCCGACGCCGAGGAGGCCCTGAAGGGTCTCGACGCTCTCGTCCGCCGCTTCCATCTCGAGGGTGTCCCCCTGGCCGCCACCGCTGCGCAGGCCACGGCCGAGGGGGCCGACGCCGTCGCCGTCGCCTCGTTCCGATCCCACATGGACGACGACCTGGGCACCCCGGCCGCCGTGGCCGGGATCTTCGAGCTCGCGCGGCAGGCCAATCTGGCCGCCGACGCCGGGGACAACACCGAAGGCCGCCGCCTGGCCCTGACCGCCGCCGTCCTGTGCGCTGCCCTCGGCCTGCGCCTGCACGGCCGGGTGGAGCCCGACGAGGCCACGAAGGCCAAGGCGGACGCCCGCGACGCGGCCCGGGCGGCGAAGGACTGGGCCCGGGCCGACGCGCTGCGCGCCGAACTCGAGGCCGACGGCTGGCACCTGGAGGACGGTCCCGAGGGGGGACAGCTCCACCGCTGAACTCCTCCGGCCAGGTGTTGGCCAAATGACCCCCGCGTAGGTTACCGTTGGGTAACAACCGATGGGACGAGGTGCCCGGCGCACGCGCCGAGGCTGCTTGACGGCCCACTCCCGGACCGGCCCACCACCAGGGCCACGCCCGGTGACCTCGATAGAAGGGGAAGAACATGCCCGACTTCTCGCTCGAGCTCAACGAGGAGCAGCTGCAGCTCCAGAAGTGGGTCCACGACTTCGCCGAGGACGTGGTCCGGCCTGTCGCCCATGAGTGGGACGAGCGCGAGGAGACCCCCTGGCCCGTCATCGAGGAGGCGGCCCGGGTGGGCCTCTACTCCTTCGACTTCTTCACCCAATCCTTCTTGGACCCGACGGGACTGACCCTGTCGGTGGCTTCCGAGGAGCTGGCCTGGGGCGACGCCGGCATCACCCTGGCCATCTTCGGCAGCTCCCTGGGACTGGCGGGCATCGCCGCCAACGGCACGCCCGAGCAGCTCTTCGAATGGGGCCCCCAGTGCTTCGGCACCCCCGAGAAGCTCCAGACGGCCGCCTTCTGTGTCTCGGAGGCCGACGCCGGCTCCGACGTGAGCTCGCTGCGCACCCGGGCCGTCTACGACGAGGCCAAAGACGAATGGGTGATCAACGGCACGAAGACGTGGATCACCAACGGGGGCATCGCCGACGTGAACGTGGTGGTCGCCTCGGTCGACCCCCAGTTCGGCTCCCGGGGCCAGGCCAGTTTCGTCGTCCCCCCCGGCACCCCCGGCCTCACCGCCGGCCAGAAGTTCCAGAAGATGGGCATCCGGGCCTCGCACACCGGCGAGGTGGTCTTCGACGACGTCCGCGTGCCCGGACGCTGCCTCCTCGGGGGCAAGGAGAAGCTCGACGAGAAGCTGGCCCGGGCCCGCGAAGGCAAGAAGTCCAAATCCCAGGCGGCCATGGCCACCTTCGAGGCCACCCGGCCGGCGGTGGGGGCCCAGGCCCTCGGCATCGCCCGGGCCGCCTACGAGTACTCCCTGGACTACGCCAAAGAGCGCAAAGCCTTCGGCCGACTCATCATCGAGAACCAGGGCATCGCCTTCAAGCTGGCCGACATGAAGATGCGCATCGACGCCTCGCGCCTGCTCGTCTGGCGCGCCGCCTGGATGGGTGCCAACAAGAAGCCGTTCACGGCCGGCGAAGGATCGATGTCCAAGCTCTACGCCGGGGAGACGGCCGTCTGGGTCACCGAGCAGGCCATCCAGATCATGGGTGGCTACGGCTATATCCGCGAGCACCCGGTGGAGCGCTGGCACCGTGATTCGAAGATCTACACGATCTTCGAAGGCACCTCGGAGATCCAGCGGCTGATCATCGCCCGGGCCGTCTCCGGCGTCCACATCCTCTAACCGCCACTTCCGCCGCCGGGCCGTTTCCCCGCCTCCGGTGGGGAGGACCAAACGCGTCTGTGAACTGCCCACTACGTCTGGTGGTGGACTTTCATCGCTTTTCGTGGTCAGGTGCTTTCTTACCGCAGTTTCATCATCTGTGACGATGGCAAGGCGGTGGTCGGTCGGGCAAACTGCACCCATGTCCGGCACAAAGAGCGCTCAAATGAACGTCCGTCGTAGTTTTGTGCGGGTAACCGCACTCACCGTCGTCTTGGTCATGCCCCTGATGGGCATGTCTGGCATTGCCTCGGCCAAGGCCACCAAGGCGGCCAAGGGAACGCCTGCCTGGTGCGCCAAGCACGCCAAGAACGCCGTCTGCCACGCCGGTTCCGGCGGGGGCGGCGCCACCGGCGGTTCCTCAGGACCGCAGATCACCGTCCAGGTCGACCCCCAGCCTCTGGTCGAGACCGGTCAGTCCGAGGTCCACGTCGTCGTCCAGGTGGAGACCCTGCCGGCCTTCGCCGGTGACACGGTCAACATCGATTCCTCGCAGCTCTCGGCCTCGTGCTCCTCGGTCATCTTCGAGAACCTCCAGAACGGCAGCACCACGGCCAGCCCGAACACCTCCGACAACCGGATCGACGCTGTCCTCGACGACGACGGGAATGCCACCGTGATCGTGGACGGCTTCGACTGCGCCCCCGGCTCGAGTGTCATCGAAGCCGACCTCGAGGTCTCGCCCTTCCTCACCGCTCTCACCACCCTGGTCACCCTGCCTCCGAGGGTGACCCCCGAGGGTGTCATCCCCTACCCCCAGACGGGGGGTCTGCTCCAGGAGATCGAGACCGGTGACACCTCCAGCAGTGGTGACTCCAACGTCTACGCCGTCTTCTACGTCGAGACCAACCCCGTCTACGCCGAGCAGACGGTGGAGATCGACTCCACCCAGCTCGACAGCCGCTGCATCCGGGGCTGGCGCTGGGAGCCTGGTAACTCCGCCGGCCTCGGCCTGGGCGCCGGCTACAGCGGTCCGGTCAACGGGGTCGGCACCAACCTGGGACCGAAGGCCTCGACCATTCTCGACGACGACGGAAACGCCGTCTTCGTCTTCAAGGGCATCTCGTGTGCCGCCGGTCCCTCGGCCGTGATCGCCGAGGTGGACGCCGGGACGCACCCGACCTACGCCACGACCTTCAGCGTCCTTCCGCCGCAGCCGGGTCCGGGCATGTCCGGCATCTCGGTCCCCTGAGACCCACCTTCGGGCGCCGACCCGTCGGCACGGAGATCGGCCACGCCGGGTGCCACGGTCGCACTCCCCGACGTCGTTCCCCGTTACAGTTTCGGTCCCAATGACGGCTTCACGCTACGCACCGGTCTTCCGGCCCTCGACCGCCTTCGGCTCCGTGGCCATGGCCCTGGCCATCGCCTGCTCGGCGTGCTCCTCGACTCCGTCGACGCCGACCGTGGGCCAGCAGTTCCTGGCCATCGTCGCGAAGACCGACAAGGCGCTCACCAAAGACCGGTCGGTCAGCAAGCCGGGCCAGGCCTATCCCAAGTACGCCGTTTCCTTCAAACAGGCGGCCAACGAGTTCCGTGCCCTTACGTTCCCGTCCTCCATGCAGCGCGACGCCCGGGCTCTCGTGACGGCTCTCGACGCGCTCTCCGCTGACGCCGCCAAGGTGGGCAAGGCGGCCCAGAAGCCCCAGACCGTCGAGGCCAACGTGGTGGCCATGGCCCAGCTCAATCTGAAACTGATGGAGGAGGAGAAGACGGAGCAGACCGTCTCGAACGCTCTGCGCCGCGCTCTCGGCCTTCCCCCGCCGACGACCACCACGACCACCGTCCCGAGCACCACGGCGCCCGTCCCACTCACCCCGACGCCGTCGACCACGAAGCCGGCCACGGTCACCAGCTCCCCCGCCGGCTAACGCCGGTGGCTGAGGCCGGGACCGGGGCGGGGGCCGCAGAGCCCGTCGTCCTCACCCTCTGCACCGGGAACGCGGCCCGCTCGGTCATGGCCGGCGTCATGCTCGAGTCCCATCACCCTCCCGTCCGTGTCATCACGGCCGGTACCCACGTCGTCGAGCACCAACCCACCTCACGCCGCACCCGTGATGCTCTGGCCACCGTGGGACTCGAGGCCTCGGCCCACCGCAGTCGTCAGCTCACCGACGCCGATCTCGATGGCGCCGACCTGATCATCGCCATGGCCGCCGAACACGTCTGGTTCGTCCGTCGCCGCCATCCCCGGGCCGCACCGCGCACCGCCACCCTCTCCTGGCTGGCTGCCCATCTCCCTCCCGGCCCCGAGCCGCTGCACTCCCGGGTCCTGGCTCTCGAGCTGGCGGAGCTGGACCCCGCCGCCCAGGGCGATGTGGAGGACCCGGCGGGAGGCGAGGATGCCGCCTACACGGCCTGCGCCACGGAGCTCTCGGCCCTGGTGGCCGAGCTCATGGCGCGACTGACCTGACCGCGGCTGAACGGGCCGAGCCCGGGGAGTCAGGCGGGTGCTGTCTGCTTCGTGATCTCGGGATGCCGCAGGCTGATGTCGGCGCAGGCGACGCACACATCGTCGGGGATGATCCCCAACCGCATCAGCCCGGCGAAGACCCGGCAGCCGACGCACAGTCCGAGGGCGGACTCGGCCAGAGCGGCGGCCGTGAGCACGCCGACCACCGCCCAGGTGGCCCCCTGAGCCCCGAACCCGAACCACAGGATCAAGGCGGTGGAGGAGAAGCCGGCGCCAATGGCCTGGGCGAACCGCTTGGGCGGCCCGGCCACCAGTCGGGGCGACGCGGCCAACCGCGGTGCCACCACCCGGCTGGCCAGCTGCCCCAGCGGGCTCAGTGTCGGACCCGTCAGTACCCGGGCCCAGAATCCGTAGGCCAGGGGGACGAGCAGCCAGGGTTCTCTGAAGCCGATAGCCGCCGCGCTCAGCACCACCACACCCCCGGCCACCACCCGCGCCGCGATCTCGTTCACCGGATTCGGGAAGCTGAAGACCGACCTGACCCTTGATCCCACCTCCTAAAGCTTACCGTCCTGGTCGGCTTTAGGGGACCGGCCGTTCGGGGCCGGGCTGTCTCGGACCGGGCTGTCTTGGGTCCGGGCTGTCTCGGACCGGGCTGTCTCGGACCGGGCTGTCTCGGACCGGGCTTTTGTCGGTCGGGGTTGTTGTCGGTCGGGGTTGTTGTCAGTCGGGGTGCACCGAGCGCAGGCCGGCCCAGGCCAGGTCGGCCAGTCTCCGGGCCAGCCGTCCCGCCTCGGCCACCTCGGTCCCCCGCTCGACCGGGTTCCTGGTGGCCACGAAATGGTGACTGGCCCCTTCGGCCATCCCGACCATGGCGTAGGCCAGCATCCGCCGGTGATCCTCGTCCAGACCGGCGTCGATCAGGGGGTCGATGGCCAGGGCGATGGTGTCCTGGACCTCGCGCACGGCCCGCGACAGCTCGGGATCGTTGGGCACGTTGCTGCCGAAGAGAAGGTTGAAGGCGGCCGGGTGGGTCACCACCAGGTGGAAGTAGGCGGCGAAGCCCCCCTCCACCTGCTGCCGGGGCCCGTCGGCCGCCGCCACCGCTTTCCCGATGGCCTCGAGCATTGTCTGGGCCACCGAGTCCACCAGCTCCAGGTACAGCGCCCGCTTGGAATCGAAGTGCTGATAGAGAAGAGGCTTCGTCACTCCGGCCGCCTCGGCCGTGTCGTCCATGGTGGTGGCGTTGTAGCCCCGTTCGGCGAACAGCGTCAGCGCCACGTCGAGCAGTTGCTGCCGCCGCCGGTCCGCCGGCAACCGCTTGCTCGTGGTCGTCGGCACGGCGCCCCCCGTCTCTTGCGGCGCCGCCAGAGTGACCGGCGTCGTCGGCGTCTCCGCGTCGTCCGACGCGCGTCTCCCCATCTCTGAATCGTACCGGCCGTCGGCCCCGGGGCTCAGTCTCCCGCCGCCGGTTTCACCAGCTTGTCCAGCGCGCCCCGGCGAAGAGCCGGGCCAAGCGGTCGGGCAGCTCGGCCAAGGAGAAATGCCTCCTGGCCACCTCGTGGTTGTGGGCCAGCAGCCCGGGATCGGGAGCGTCGAGCCAGGCCGACAGCGCGCCGGGATCGTCGGAGCCGAACCACCGGAAGCCGAAGGCCCGCAGTTCCGCGGCCACCGGATAGGGGCCGATGCCGAGGGGCCGGTGGTGGACGGCGGACTCGATAGCCGGATTCCCGAAGCCCTCCCACAGAGAGGGCAAGCTGACGGCGTCGCATCCGGCGTAGGCGTCGCGCACCTCGGCGCCGGCGTCGTCGGGGCCGTGGCCGTGGATCACCGGCGTGGCCGCGGCCGCCAGGATCCGCTCGAGCTCGGGTCCGTAGCCGTCCTCGGCCGGGCCGAGCAGCCAGTAGCTGGCCCCGATCCCCGCCGCCAGCGCCAGGCCGCCGGCCACGTTCTTCCGGGCGATGGCCCGGGTCGGTTGCAGCAGCAGCCGCTGGTTGGCCGAGATCCCGAGCTTCCGGCGCGTCGTCTCTCTGTCCCCGGCCGGGGCGTTCGTGTCGAAGGTGTTCATCACCACGCTGGCTCCGATCCCCCGGTCGGCCAGCTGCCGCCGGCTCAGCTCGTTGATGGTCACATGCAGCCAGTGGGGGTCGTCGGGCGGGGGTGGCGAGCCGGCGAAGCGCGGGCGCTGCCAGGGCAGGTCGTGATGGTGCAGCACGGCCCGCCTTCCCCGCAGCACCCGGGCCACCCCGGCGGCCGCCGCCACGTTCAGCGGCAGTGAACAGAGATTCTCGACCACCACCAGGTCGGCCCCGGCCAGGGCGTCGGCGATCTCGTCGTCGGCCGGGGCCTCGGGGGCATCGATGCCGAGGCCGGGCAACAGCGCGTCCACGGGGCCGGAGCCGGCCACCGTCCGGACCTCGAAGCCGAGGGCAGCGAGGGCCCCGGCCCACTTGGCCGCTTCCACCGACACCCCGTCGGATCCGCCCAGACGGAAAGAGATGAGGGCGGCGCCCGGTCTGGCCACGAGCCGGTCACCCTACCGGGGAGTCCCCCGGGCCGGGACTTCCGTGGCGGGCCGCCTCCGCACTACCGTCGCAGCCAGATGCCCGAAAGCCCTTCCCCCGCCGAAACCGCCGAGCTCCTCACGCAACACTCGGGGGGCGTGGCCCGGATCACCATCAACCGGCCCGAGCGGAGAAACGCCATGTCCTGGGGGGTCATGACGGCGCTGCGCGAGGCCCTGGCGGCGGCCAAGGCCGACCCCGAGGCCAAGGTCGTCGTCCTCACCGGCGCCGGCGACGCCGCCTTCTGTGCCGGAGCCGATCTCGGGGCCATGGGCGGAGGGGTCCACGGCGCCGGCGACGGGGCCGACGACGGCTTTCTCGCCACCCACGAGGCCCGTGGAGTGCTGGCCGACGTCTTCGAAGACCTCTGGCACCTGGGCAAGCCCACCATCGCCCGGGTCCAGGGCTGGGCCATGGCCGGGGGGATGGGCCTGGCCCTCGCCTGCGACCTGGTCCTGGCCTCGGAGCGGGCCCGCTTCGGCGCCCCCGAGATAAACGTCGGCCTGTGGCCGTACATGATCACCGTCCCCCTCGTCCGCTCCATGGCCCCGAAGAAGGCGCTCGAGCTGATGCTGACGGGCCGGGTGGTGGATGCGGCCGAGGCCGAGCGGATCGGCTTCGTCACGAGGGTCGTCCCCCACGGGGATCTGGACAGCGCCGTCGACGAATTGGCGGCCACCTTGGCGTCCAAGTCGCCGGCCGTGATGAAGCTGGGTCGGGAAGCGTTCTACGGTGTGTGGGACATGGCGGCCACCGATGCGCTCACCCATCTCCATGCCATGCTCACCCTGACCAACCAGACCGACGATGCCGCCGAGGGCATTCGGGCCTTCCTCGAGAAGCGCCCGCCCCGGTGGACGGGACGATGACTGATGGCTAAACGGGCACTGATCACGGGCATTACCGGCCAGGACGGCTCCTACCTGGCCGAGTTCCTCCTGAGCCAGGGCTACGAGGTGGTCGGCATGGTCCGGCGCTCCTCCACCGTCACCTTCGAGCGCATCGCCCACATCCAGGACGACCTCACCCTGGTGGCCGGCGACCTCCTCGACGAGGTCTCGCTGATCGGGATCCTGCGCGAGCACCGGCCCGTCGAGGTCTACAACCTCGCCGCCCAGTCCTTCGTCCAGACCTCGTGGGGACAGCCCGTCCTCACCGGCGAGACGACGGCCCTGGGCGTCACCCGGTTGCTCGACGCCATCAGGATCGTCGACCCCGAGATCCGCTTCTACCAGGCGTCCTCGTCGGAGATGTTCGGCAAGGTCCGCGAGGTGCCGCAGACCGAGACGACGCCTTTCTATCCCCGCAGCCCCTACGGGGTGGCCAAGGTCTACGGCCACTGGATCACCGTCAACTACCGCGAGAGCTACGGCCTGCACGCCTCGTCGGGGATGCTCTTCAACCACGAGAGCCCGCGGCGCGGGCTCGAGTTCGTCACCCGCAAGGTGACCCACGGCGTGGCCCGGATCGTGGCCGGCCTCGATGACAAGATCCCGCTCGGCAACACCGACTCCCAGCGCGACTGGGGATTCGCCGGCGATTACGTCCGCGCCATGTGGCTGATGGTCCAGCGCGACGAGCCCGAGGACTACGTGGTGGCCACGGGCAAGACCCATTCCGTGCGCGATCTCTGCGAGGCCGCCTTCAGCCATGTCGGTCTCGACTGGGCCGAGCACGTCTTCGTCGACGAGCGCTTCCTGCGTCCCGCCGAGGTCGACCTGCTGGTGGGCGACGCCTCCAAGGCGCGCGTCGAATTGGGCTGGGAGCCCACGGTGTCGTTCGCCGAGTTGGTGGCCATGATGGTGGACGCCGACATCGAGCTCGTCCGCCACAGCGGCCGCTGACGGACGATGATGGTCGGCGCACCTTCGACCATCTCGGCCGATCCGCTCGGCATCCTGGTCGCTTTCGGCGCCGGGATGCTCTCGTTTCTCTCCCCCTGTGTCTTACCGCTCGTTCCCGCCTACGTCTCCATGGTGTCGGGGTTGTCGGCGGCCGAGATCGAAGCCGGTGAGCGGCGCGACCTGCTGCCGTTGCTGCGCGGCGTCCTCGGATTCATCGTCGGCTTCACCATCGTCTTCACCGCCCTGGGCGCGGCGGCCTCGGGCCTCGGCCGGCTCCTCTTCGATCATCAGCGCGGCTTCGTCATCGCCGCCGGTGTCGTCATCGTCGTCCTCGGGATCTGGCTGGCGGGCATAGGCACACCGCGGCTCTTCCAGCGCGAACGGAGGTTCCACCCCCGGGCATCGAGACTCGGGGTCTGGGCGCCGCCGGTGATGGGCATGGCCTTCGCCTTCGGCTGGACGCCCTGTATCGGCCCCGTTCTCGCTTCTGTCCTCGGCCTGGCCGCCACCCGGGCCACCTTGTCATCGGGTCTGGTCCTGCTCGTCTCGTATTCCCTCGGCCTCGGGGTCCCCTTCCTCGCCACCGGTCTCGCCTTCGGCCATCTGACCGGCGTCTTCGCCCGGGTCCGTCGCCGACTGGGGCTGATCAACGCCGTGGCCGGCGCCTCGCTCGTCGTCTTCGGCGTGGTGCTGCTCTCCGGCAACCTGCACTGGTTGTCGTCGGCCGCCGCCGACGCCCTGCGGGCCGTGGGCCTGGGCCGGCTGACCGTCAGCTGACAGCCCCGCTCGCCGCTTGGATTCGAGGGCCGGGCCACCCGTAGCATGGGCCCGGCCCATGGATACCGCCGTCTCCCTCCGTGCCGCCGTCGCCCTCACGGGGCGGTTCCCCGTCCTGGCCGGCATCGACCTCAGCGTCGCCCCGGGCGAGGTCCTGGTTCTCGAAGGGGCCAACGGTGCCGGCAAGACGAGCGTGCTGCGGGCCTGCGCCGGCCTGCTGGCCATCAGCTCGGGCGAGGCGGTCGTCCTCGGTCACGACCTGCGGCGCAACGCCTCCGCCGTCCGCCGGCAGGTGGGGATGCTCGGCCACGCCGCTGCTCTGTACGACGAGTTGAACGTGGTGGAGAACGTCCGCTTCGCCGTGCGCGCCGCCGCCGGCGCCACCGAGAACATCGACCCCGCCCTCGAGCGGGTGGGCCTGGTGGGCCGGCTCCGGCGCACGGCCGTGGGCCGGCTGTCCGCCGGTCAGCGGCGGCGGGTGGCGCTGGCCGTCTTAATGGCGCGCCGTCCGGCGCTGTGGTTGCTCGACGAACCCCACGCCGCGCTCGACGCCGGGGCCCGGGCGCTGCTCGGAGAGGTCATCAACGAAGCGGTGGCCGCCGGCGCCACCGTGCTCCTCGCCTCCCACGAACCCGAAGCCTCGTTGCCGCTGGCCCATCGGGTCGTCACCCTGGCCGGGGGCAGGATCGTCCATGAGCGCTCGCTGGCGCACGAAGCACCGGCACCGATGCACGTCGTCGGAGACGTCCATGTGGCGTGACGCCGTGCTGGTGGCAGGCAAGGACCTGCGGATCGAATTGCGGTCGCGGGTGGTTCTCAACCAGGTGGCGCCCTTCGCCATCGTGGTGCTGGCGCTGTTCGCCTTTGCCCTCGGGCCCAACCGGGCGCCCATGCTGCAGGCGGCGGCCGGCCTCTTCTGGGTGGCGGTGCTCTTCGCCGCCGTCCTCGCCGTCCAGAGGAGCTTCGCCCTGGAGGCGAACGACGGGACCCGCGACGGTCTGCGCCTGTCGGGCCTCGACCCCGCCGGGATATTCCTGGGTAAAGCGGCCGCCATCTCTGTCCAGCTGATCGTCCTCGAAATCCTGCTGGCCGGCGGGGTGGTGCTGTTCTACGGCGCCCATATCCGCTCCTACGGCGCCGTCCTCGTGGCCTGCGCCGCGGGCACCGCCGGTCTGGCCGCGGTGGGAACCCTCTACGGCGCTTTGGCCGCCGGGGTGCGGGTACGCGAGACGCTTCTTCCCTTCCTGCTGCTTCCGGTGGTGGCTCCCGTGTTGCTGGCCGGAACCCGGGCGTGGCAGGTGGCTCTCGGGACGGGTCCCGGAGGCGACAGCGCCGATCCGTGGCTCCGGCTCATGTTGGTCTTCGCCGCTGTCTACCTGGCTGTCGGTGTCCTCATCTTCGGGCCCCTGCAGGAGGCGGCATGACCCTGATCATCGACGGCCCCCCACCCTCCGGCGACCCCGGTCCGCAAGGTCCGGACACGACCGACCCGTCGACCGAGCCGTGGACGGCGCGGACCAACTGGATCGTGCGGGTGCTGGCCGGCGTCTCGTTGGCGTCGGTGGCGGCCACCGTCTGGTTGGGGCTGTGGGTGACGCCCCCGGACAAGGTCCAGGGAAACCTCGTCCGGCTCGTCTACATCCACCCGCCCATTGCGTGGGTGGCTCTTTATCTCGCTTTCGGCATCGCCGCCGGTTCGAGCGTGCTGTGGTTGTGGCCCCGGACGCGCCGTGTCGCGTGGGACCGGCTGGCCGCCTCCTCGATGGAGGTGGGGACGGTCTTCACGGGGCTGACACTGGTAACCGGGGCCATCTGGGGCCGACCGACGTGGGGCGTCTGGTGGGCCTGGGACGCGCGGCTGACGTCGACGGCGCTGCTGCTCGTTCTCCAGCTCGGCTATCTGGCGCTGCGGCGGATTCCCGGGGATCCCGACGCCCGCGCCCGGCGTTGCGCCGTCGGTGCCGTGATCGCCGCCGTCGACGTGCCCATCGTCCACTTCTCGGTCAACTGGTGGCGGACGTTGCACCAGGGCGCCACCGTCTTGAACGCCAACCTGTCACCCACCATCCACGGCGCCATGGCGTGGACGTTGCTGCTCGGCTTCGTCTCGCTCACCTTGGCCTTCGCCTGGATGCTCGTGGTGCGCTACCGGATCCAGGTGCTGTCGGACCGTCTCGAGGGCGCCGATCTCGAGACGGCGTTGGCCGAGCGCTGGTCCGAGGGCGAGCAGTGAGCTACATCGACGCCGGCTACGCCATCGCGCTGACGGTTCTCTTCGGCTACGCCGTGCAGTTGTGGCAGCGCCGCCGGCGGCTCGAGCGTCTGGCGGCGCGGACCCGCACCAAGGTGGACCCGTGAGTGAACAGCTCATGGCGCCGTCGCCCCCCGCTCCCGCCGACGGCTCCGGCGGCGACGGGCGTCGTCCGGCGCCGGCACCGCGGCACCCGCGCTGGCGGCTGATCGTCGTCGGCGCCGTTCTCGTCGGTGCCTTCGGCTTCTTACTGGCGAAGGGGCTCGGCGGTTCGCTCGACTACTTCGAGACGGTCGACCAGGCCGTGCACGCCAAGGTGATGCTCGGGACCAAGACCTTCCGGCTCGAGGGTCTGGTCGTCCCCGGAACGGTGCACCGCAGCCCGAGCGGGGTCAACTTCGTGGCCGCCGGGTCGAAGGACCGCGTCCATGTGATCAACACGGGAAACCCCCCGGAGCTTTTCCAGCCCGATATCCCGGTGGTGGTGGTCGGGCATTTCGTCGGTGACACCTTCGTCTCCAACCAGATCATCGTCGACCATTCGTCGCAGTACGTGGCCAAGTATCCGAACCGGGTGAAAGCCCCGAACGGGTCGACGCGGTGAACGCCACTCTCGGGCATACCGGGGTGCTGCTCGGACTGGTGGCCTCCGTCGTCGGTGCCGGGGTGATCGGTCACGGTCTCATCGCCAAGCGGCCGGCGTCGCTGCGGGCCGGGCAGATCTACGCCGGGCTGATCCTGCTCGGCGCCGTGGTGGCCACCGTGGCCATGGAGCGGGCGCTGATCACCCACGACTTCTCGCTGTCGTTCGTGGCCGAGAACAACAGCCGGGCCACGCCGCTCCTCTACACGATCACGGGGATGTGGTCGGCCCTGGCCGGCTCCATCTTGCTGTGGGGGCTGGTGCTGTCGGGATACATCTCGGCCATGGTGTGGAAGTTCCGCCGGCAGGCGGCCGATCCGCTGGTGGGCTGGGCGACGCTCGTGACCTATCTGGTGGCCGCCTTCTTCTTCGCCCTGATGGCCGGTCCCTCCGATCCCTTCCAGACCGTGGCCCACCAGACACCCAACGGGCTCGGCCCCAACGTCTTGCTCCAGGACAACCCCCTGGTGGCGTTTCACCCGCCGCTTCTCTACCTGGGTCTCGTGGGCTTCACCGTCCCCTTCGCTTTCGCCGTGGCCTCGCTCGTGACCGGTCGGATCGGTGAGGGGTGGCAGGTCGCCACCCGGCGGTGGACGCTCTTCGCCTGGGCCTTTCTGACCGTCGGCGTGCTGCTCGGCGCCTGGTGGTCGTACCAGGTGCTCGGTTGGGGAGGGTTCTGGGGTTGGGACCCGGTGGAGAACGCCTCGGTGCTGCCGTGGTTGACGGCCACGGCCTATCTCCACTCGGTGATGGTGCAGGAACGCCGGGGGTTGCTGCGCGTCTGGAACCTGTCGCTCATCATCTCCACCTTCAGCCTGACCATCCTCGGCACCTTCCTCACCCGGTCGGGAGTGATCCAGTCCGTCCATGCCTTCTCCGACTCCGATATCGGGGGCCTGCTGCTCGGGTTCTTCGGCGTGGTGGTGGTGACCGGGGTGGGGCTGATCGCCTGGCGCGGTGACCGGTTGCGCTCGCCCGGGGGGATCGATTCGCCAATCAGTCGCGAGGGCGCCTTCTTGCTCAACAATCTCCTCTTCGTCTTACTGGCCGTCATTGTCTTGCTGGGGACGGTGTTCCCCCTTCTCTACGAGGCCTTCGAGCACAACCAGGTCACCGTGGGCGCCCCCTACTTCGACGCCATGACCCTGCCCATCGGCCTGGCCCTGCTTCTCCTGATGGCCATCGGCCCCGCCCTGCCCTGGCGCAAGACCACGGTGGGGACGCTGCGCGACCGGCTGGTGGTGCCCGCCGCCTTCGGTGTCCTCGTCGCCGTGGCGAGCGTCATCGGCGGGGTGCGGGGGCTCGGTGCCGTCCTCGCCTTTTGTCTCGGGGGATTCGCCGCCGCCTCCAACGTCCGACAGTTGGTGCTCGCGGCGCGCGGTGCCCGTCGCCACGGAGCGGGCGCCTGGCGGGGACTCGTCGGTCGGGCCAACGGCGGCATGGTGGTGCACATCGGCGTGGTGGTGATCGCCGTGGCTCTGGCCTCGGCCACCTCGTTCGCCTTCCGGGGCGAGGTGACGCTGCGCCCGGGGACGAGCACCGTGATCGACGGCCAGAAGATCACCTACCTGAAGCTGGCCGACGTGCGGACGGCCGCCAGCAGCGCCACCCAGGCTCTCGTCCTCGTGAACGGCCAAGGTCCCTACCGTCCGGCGGTGAGCCAGTTCGGCGCCAACACCGATCCGGTGGGGACCCCGGCCATCGACTCGCGCCTCTGGCACGACGTCTACCTGACCATCGACCGGTTGCCGGCGGCGGCCGACGGCCCGGTGAGCGTCGGGGTCATCGTGCAACCGCTCGTGTCGTGGTTGTGGGTGGGGGGCGGCATCCTGATTCTCGGTTCGCTCCTGGCCGCCGTTCCCGGACGGCGCCGCCGTCCCACCGACCCCGTGTCGGCGCCGCTGCCGGGCCTGTCCGACGGCGACGGCGACGGCGACGGCAACGGTCACCGTCACGGGGTCGGTGACGATCACGGTCGACGAGATCCTGTTCTCGTCCCCGACGGCCGAGAGTCGTCCGACGCTCCCGTTCCCGACGCTCCCGTTCCCGATGAGCGCGTCCCCGCCGGATCTCCGTGACCCTCGAGGCAGCCCCCGACGTGGCCGGATCGGGCGTCGACGAGGCGCCGGGCACCGTCAGGGAGCCGGGCCCGGGCCGCGGTCGGCACACCGCCCGGTGGATCTCCCTCGTCGTGCTGGTGGTGGTGGCCGCGCTGGTCGCTCTCTTGGCCACGCGTCCCCCGGCCACCGAGACCGAGGTGTTCACGCCGCTTCTGGGCAAGACGGCGCCGGCCATAGCGGGGGCGACGCTGTCGGGCCCGGGTTTCGATCTCGCCACGTACCGGGGACGTTTCGTGGTGGTCAACTTCTTCGCCAGCTGGTGCCCTCCGTGTCAGCAGGAGCAACCCGAGCTCGTGTCCTTCGCCTACAGCCACCGCGGCACCGGTGACGCCGTGCTCGTCGGCGTGGTCTACGACGACGCCACATCGAGCGCCCGGGCCTTCGACACGGCGGCGGGGGCCGACTGGCCGGCCGTGATCGATCCCGGCGGCCAGATCGCCCTGCGCTACGGCGTGCGCGCCCCGCCCGAGACGTTCCTCATCTCACCCACGGGCCAGGTGGTGGCGCACATCGACGGCCCCGTCACGGCGGCCTATCTCGACAAGCAGCTGGCCGCGGCGCGGGCGGCGGGGTCGTGAGCCCGGACCCCGGGGCGCGGGCCGGCTCCCGTGTCGTCTGGGTGGCGCTGGCTCTGGTGCTCGTGGCCGCCCTCGCCTTCAGCGTGGCCCGCAACAGTGGCCCGCTCACCGAGAAGCAGAGAGCGGCCGCCATCGAGAGCAACCTGAAATGCCCGAGCTGCGAGGCCATCTCGGTGCTCGACTCCTCGGCCTCGACCGCCGCCGCCGTGCGCCAGGTCGTGGCCGCCCGGGTACACGAGGGCCAGAGTGATCAGCAGATCGAGCAGTACCTGGAGAGCCGGTACGGGCCGAGCATTCTCCTGCGGCCCCCCACCACGGGGATCACGGCCGTGGTCTGGGTGGTGCCGGTGGTGGCCGCCGTCGGTGGCCTCGGCGGCCTGGGGCTGTTCTTCTGGCGCCGCCGGCGTCCGAAGGCGGTCCGGGTGACCCCAGAAGACCGGGCGCTGGTGGATCGGGCGCTGTCGCAGCGCCAGGGCGATGTCGCTTTACCGGCGCCCCCGGGGCCGTGACGCATCCCGAGCTGGAGGACGAACGGTCCTTCTTACTGCGTTCGCTCGAGGACCTCGATCGCGAACACGAGGTGGGCGATCTCACCGACGAGGACCACCAGGCGCTGCGCGACGAGTACATCGCCCGGACCGCGGCGCTCTTGCGGTCGGGAAACGGTGGCCCGGCGGCGGCGGGGGAGTCCCCCGAGAGCGCGGGCGCCGCGCCCGGCGCGGCGCCCGGTGCCCGCACGGCCTCACACATCCGGCGGCGACGCCTTCTGATCACGGTGGGGACGGTGCTCGTGATCGGGGGGGCGGTGTGGGCGTTGGTGGCCCAGCTGAGCGGCCGCTTGCCGGGCGAGACGGTGACGGGTTCGGTCACCTTGTCTCCGAGCCAACAGGTACAGCGGACCCTGGCCCAGGCCCAGACCCTCGAGGGCCAGGGCGACGCCGCCGGGGCCGTGACGCTCTACCAGTCGGTGCTGAGCCAGCACCCGAAGCAGCAAGAGGCGCTGGCCGAGATGGGGTGGCTCGAATACGAGGCCGGGGCCGAAGCCAAACAGGGCACCCTTCTGGCCCTGGGCCAACAGCAGGAACGCCGGGCCGAGAGCGTCGACCCGAGCGCCTTCGCCCCCCATCTCTACTTGGGTTCGATGCTCCTGGCCGAGAACCATCCCGTGCAGGCCGTGGCCGAATACCGGCTGTTCCTGGCCGACCATCCCCCCCGGGCCACGGTGTCCTCGGCGGTGCCCTTTCTCACCAAGGCCTTCGCCGGCGCCCATCAGCCGCTGCCGGCGCTGCCGCTCGGGAAGGTGCCTCCGGGCTGAGCCCTGGGTCCCCGGGTGGCGTCGTCGAGCCTGGTGACGTTACGAGGCCACCAGATCGAGGACGGTGGTGGGGACGACGGCCAAGCGGGTGACCGGTCCCCGGACGGGCCAGTCGTCGAAGGCACCGAGTTGATCGTTGGCCGGACGGTCCTCGCCGCCCCTGTCCGGCCCCGACCGGCGTCGGCTCCCCGCCGCCGGCAGGCCGAGAACCTGCTCCAGGGTGAGCCCGCGTTCCGAGGCTCCGAAGAGAACACAGAGGGCGGCCAGCGAGAAACCGGCGCGCTGCAGACGGAGGATGGCCTCCAGCCGCTCGAGGTGCTCCCGGTCGTAGAGACCGGTGCGTCCGCGCAGGGTGGGTCGGTGGAGGAGGCCCAGGGTCTGGAAGGCCCGGACGTTGCGGGTGGTCGTCCCGGCCCGGCGGGCCAGCTGGTCGACGGTCGAGGCCGTCTCTGCCTCTTCGATCGTCGCCGTCCCCGCCATCACCGTTTGACTATAACATAATTTTATGTAACATGTAACGACGACAGATAGTCGGCCCGAGGAGGAACCATGCCCATCAACGTCGACGCCGTGGGATCGACGTCGGAGCCCGTCACCCGGACGTGGACATCGACCGACTGCCTTCTCTACGCCCTCGGTGTCGGCGCCGGGGCGCTCGATCCGACCGGCTTCGAGCTCGAGTACACAACCGAGAATTCCGCCGAGGTGACGCAACGGGTGCTGCCGACCTTCGCCACCATCGTGGGCCTGAGCGGCGTGCCCAGGACTTCGCTGGGCAGCTATGACCCGGCCATGTTGGTGCACGGGGAACAGTCGATCGAGTTGCACGGCGCCATCGCTCCCGACGGGGCGGTCAGCACCACGAGCACGGTGGTCGGCATCTACGACAAGGGATCGGGCGCCCTGGTGGTGCTCGAATCGGACTCCGTCGACGCCTCCACCGGAGCGCCGTGCTTCTCGACCCGGTCGGCACTGTTCATCCGGGGCGAGGGCGGCTTCGGAGGTGACCGCGGTCCGTCGTCGTCAGGAGATGGGCCGGTGGGTGAAGCGGACGAGGTCGTCACCTATGCGACGCGCACCGACCAGGCCCTTCTCTACCGGCTGTCGGGGGACCGCAATCCCCTGCATTCCGATCCCGTCTTCGCCAAGCGGGCCGGGTTCGACCGTCCCATCCTGCACGGGCTGTGCACCTACGGGTTCACCGGTCGGGCGCTGCTGCACGCGCTGTGCGGCTCCGACCCGACCCGTTTCACCTCGATGCACGCCCGCTTCTCGCGACCGACGATGCCCGGTGACACCTTGACCGTGTCGATGTGGGTGAACGGCACCGAAGCGGCGTTCCGCACCGAGAACCAGCGCGGCGAAACCGTCATCGACGGCGGCCGCTTCGTCTTCTCGTAACAGCTTCTTCGTAACAGATTGTCTCCTGGCAAAAGATTCGAGCGCTCCTCGCCGCCGACCGTCTGCGGTCAGCCCCGTAGTCCCCGCAGTCCGGCCACGACGTCGCCGAAGGCGTCGGCGAAGGCGGTCACATCGTCGTCGGAGCTCGACCAGCCCACCGACAAACGCAAGGAATGTTCGGCATCGACCCCCATGGCCTCGAGAACGGGCGACGGGGCCAGGGACTCCGACGAGCACGAGGAACCCGAGTGGGCGGCGATGCCGCGCTGGTCGAGACCGAGCAGGACCGGTTCGGCTTCCACGCCGCCGACGGTGACGCACACGAGCTGCGGCACCCGGTGCCCGCGGTCACCCACGACCTCGACGCCGTCGACGGATGTGGCCGCCGCGAGGAGCGCTTCCGTCCGGCGCCGGGCTGTCTCCGCTTCCTCTTCGAGCGCGCCGGGCCGGGCCAGCGCCCCGGTGGCGGCGGCGAAGCCGATGATGGCGGGGACGTTCTCGAGCCCGCCGCGCCGGGCCCGTTCCTGCTCCCCTCCCACGAGAAGTGGATCGAGACGCAGGCCGCGCCGGACGAGGAGCGCTCCCACCCCCGGGGGACCGCCGAATTTGTGGGCGCTCACCGACAGCAGATCGGCCCCGAGCTCGTCGAAGGCCAACGGGAGGTGGCCGGCCAGGGCGCAGGCGTCCACGTGGACCAGAACGCCGTGGCGGTGACAAGCCTCGACGACGTCGTGCACCGGTTGCACGGTGCCCACCTCGTGATTGGCCGCCTGGCAGTGGACGAGCGCAGGACGCGCACCGGCTTCTGAGCACCGACGCAGGGCGTCCTCCACGGTGCCGGGGTCGAGGCGACCGGTGCGATCGACGCCGAGCTCGATCACAGGGGCCAGTCGTCGCGAGGCGTCACCGACACAGGAGTGTTCCACCCGGGCGAGCAGCACCGGTTGGCCGGGGCTCATCCGCGTCGCACCCCACGTCGCTGCGTTGGCCGCTTCGGTTCCTCCGGAGGTGAACACGACCTGGCGTGGCCGGGTACCGAAGAATGCCGCCACATTGTCGCGGGCGTCCTCCACCACGGCCCTCGCGATCCGGCCCTCGGTGTGGACCCGTCCCGGATCGGCGGCGGTGACGTGTCCTTCGAGCCACTGCACCATCGAGGTGACCACCGCGGGGCGAGGCGGAGAGGTCGACGCGTGGTCGAGATAGTGGCGCGTCAGCGGATCAGGCGAGCGCGGCGCAGGCGTCGTCGCCGCGGGCGCGCGAGGAGAGGACCACGGACACCCGTGCGTCTGTCTCGTGGCCGCACAGTCCGGCCAGAAGACCACGGACCATGCCGCGGTCGACGGCGCAGATCACAGGGTGCTGAGCGGCGGCGTCGCCGAAGGGGCAGTTCTCCGCCACCACGGCCGTCGATTCCCCCCGGTCCTCGGCGTGGGCGGCGAAGCCGTGGGCGGTGAGGGCGTCGGCGATGGCATGCATGGCGCCGCGCACCGACCGTTGCCCCTCGCCCGGCTCCATCCGCTCGGCCAGGAGCCGTCCGTGCTCTTCGCCCACCCGTTCGGCCATGCGCTCGGCCTCGACCGGTCCGAGGAGTTCGAGCGCCTCGGCGAGGAGCGACACCAGGAGGTCGTCGAGGTGGGTGACGAGGTCGATGGTGGGATCGCCGTCGGTTCCGTTAGCCGCCCGGTAGCGCTTGGACGGACGTCCGGCACCGGCCAGCGGCGACCTCTCCAGGCCCACCTCGACGTAGCCGCCGGCCGAGAGCCGGTCGAGGTGGTGACGGGCCACGTTCGGGTGCAGGGAAAAGGCGGTGGCCACTTCGGACGCCGTCGATCCCGGATGCGAGCGCACATGCAGATAGATCTCGCGCCGCGTGGGGTCGCCGAAGGCCGACGTGACGGCGGCCACCGCGGCCGAGAATCGACGATCGGCTGGACCCGTCGCCCCGTGGTCGGTAGCCGTGAACACGGCACTAGTCTACCTGGTGGCGCGGTGAAGTCCCTGGTGCGCCCATGAATCTGATCCGGGAGGACGTTTCGGTGGCCCCGAGCGAGACAGAGGTGCGCGCCGCAATTGAGGCGGTTGTGGACCCCGACCTGGGCCGGGCCATCGGAGAGCTCGGCATGATCCGCTCGCTCCGGATGCAGCGCCGCTCCACCACCGTCGTCCTGGCCTTCCCGGTGGCCCGGTGGCCGGCCACAGCGGCCGTGGCCAACGCCGTGGGCGAGGTCCTCGAAGCTCTGGATCTCCCCGGGACCCCGAACGTCGACGTGGTCACGATGACCGACGACGAACGCGCCGCGCTGCATCTGCAACTGGCCCTGCCCACGGCGGGGCAGGCGCATGCCGACGGATCGTCCGCAGCCGGCGATCACGGACACGCCCACCCCCGCGCCCCGGGGGCGGCACCGGGTCCCCTCGGTCACGAGGAGGGACGGCCCAATCGTTTCATGATGCCGGGGACGCGCACCCGGGTCATCGGCATCTCGTCGGGCAAGGGCGGCGTGGGCAAATCGTCGGTGACGGTGAACCTGGCCGTGGCCCTCGCCGCGCGCGGCCACGAGATCGGACTTCTCGATGCCGACGTCTACGGCTTCTCCGTTCCGAAGATGCTGGGGGTGACCCGGGGACCCGTAGCCATCGACGAGCTCCTCGTTCCTCCCGTGGTCCACGGCGTGCGTT
The DNA here is from genome assembly GCA_003151475.1 of Acidimicrobiaceae bacterium. Classification (GTDB taxonomy): domain Bacteria; phylum Actinomycetota; class Acidimicrobiia; order Acidimicrobiales; family UBA8190; genus Palsa-661. The sequence continues at coordinate 95,992 of PLXQ01000069.1, forward strand.
GCCTGTCGATGGGATTCTTCGTCCCCGACGAGCAGCCCGTGATCTGGCGCGGCCCCATGCTGCACAAGGCGCTCGAGCAGTTCCTGGTGGACGCCTACTGGGGGGAGCCGGACTATCTCCTCATCGACATGCCCCCCGGAACCGGTGACGTGGCGCTGTCGCTCGGGCAGTACCTCCCGCGCACCGAGGTGCTGGTGGTGACCACCCCTCAGCCGGCGGCCCAGCGCGTGGCGCAGCGGTCGGCATACGCCGCGAAGCAGCTGAACCTGCCGGTACGCGGCGTCATCGAGAACATGTCGTGGTTCACCGGCGACGACGGTGTTCGCTACGAGTTGTTCGGCGCCGGGGGCGGCGACGCTCTGGCCGAGGCCCTGGAAGTGCCGTTGCTCGGCAAGATCCCGTTCGTGCCCACTGTGCGCCGCGGCGCCGACGACGGCGTCCCCGTTCGGCTGTCTGACCCCGTCGGAGAGGCGGCGCTTGCGTTCGAGGCCTTGGCCGACAGGGTGGAGGCGCTCGGGCCGTCGCGGATCTACCGTAGAGAACTCACGCTGCGCTGACGCCCGAACTGCCGTGTGCCGTCAGCCGTGCCGGGTCTCCTCGATGCCGCGCGGCAGGTTCCTGGCGTCCCATCCGAGATCGCCGACGGCGCTGGCCATGGCGAAACGGTCCGTCATGCCGGCCACGTAGGCCACCGCCGCGTGCACGGCGTCGGCGCTTCCCCCGGCCAGCCCTCCCGTTTCGGCCACACCCGGTATGCGGTTCGGTTGGTCGGCGAAGTGCTCGACGAGGTCGCGCAGCATGGCGACGACGGCCGTGCCCTGGGAGACCGACGCCGGGCGGAAGTAGACATGCTCGTAGTTGTTCTGGCGGAACGACGCCAGGGCGTCGGCCAGCTCCTCGTCCATCGCGACGCGTCCTGACGACAACGTGGCGCCCGTCACACCCCCAATGAACGCCCGGAGCTGATGGGAGCGCGATTCGCCGCAGCGTTTGCGCACGACCTCGGGGAGCATGGCCGGGGTCACGATGCCCGCCGACACGGCATCCTCCCAGTCGTGGCACACATAGGCGATGCGGTCGGCCCAGCTCACAACTTCGCCTTCGGGTGTGGAGGGCGCCGGGCGCGACCACGAGTGGTTGCGTATCCCGTCGAGCGTCTCCTGGCAGAGGTTCAAGCCGGCCACCGACACGTCGGCGCCCCAGACGGCGTGATCGAAACCGTCGGCTAGGAAGATCCCGAGGGCGTCCTCGCTGGCATGGCCCCCCGGACCGTGGCCGCAGTCGTGGCCCAGGGCGATGGCTTCGGTGAGCGCCACGTTCAGGCGGCAGACGCGGGCGATGCCGGTGGCCACCTGGGCCACTTCGAGGGCGTGTGTCAGCCGGGTCCGTTGGTGGTCGGCCGGGAAGATGAAGACCTGGGTCTTGCCTGCCAGGCGCCGGAAGGCGGAGGAGTGCAGTATCCGGTCCCGGTCCCGCTCGAAGCAGGTCCGGTAGGGGTCCGGCTCCTCGGCCACCGATCGGCGCCCGGAGGCCGTGGCCCTGGTGGCGCCATCGGCCAGGGTCTTGTCCTCGGCCTCTTGGCGATCTTCTCGGTCGAGGGCCACGACCGGCACGGGGCCCACGGCGGCGTTCGAGTCGGCATGGGCCGTGCGCATTCCCTGGCCCCGGTGTCCGGCCATGGTGGCGGCCCAGCGGCGGCTGCGATCGCTCTCGATGCCTCCGGGGGGTCGCGCTTCGGTTGTCGTCGCTGCCTCCTCGGTCACGGCGAGCGATCGTCTCTGACCGCCCACCCGGGTCCATGTGGTCGATGCCAGTGTGCCGCATCGCTGTATCGTCGGGGGTGGGCCCGTCCCGGGCCGGCGGTGATCGGAGGAACGAAGCAGGTGGACTTGCGCATCGGGATCGTGCAGAGCGCCAAAGAGGTCGAGGTCGAGCTGGCCGATGACATCGACCGGGACTCGGTCATCGCCGAGATCGAAGGGTCGCTCGGCAAGGCGGAGGGTGTCCTGTGGTTCACCGACCGTCGGGGCCGGCGGGTGGCCGTACCCGTGGCCAGGGTCGCCTATGTCGAGGTGGGAGCTCCGGTCTCGGAGCGTCGGGTCGGCTTCGGGGCCCCCTGAAGAACATCGCCGGCCGAGCCGGCCGCCGTGCCTGAGCCCGGATCCGGTGGCCGACACAGCTGAGATCCGCCGGCCAGGTTCCGTCGAGCGACCAGAGAGGACGTGCACGATGGTCGGCCTCCTCGACCGACGCCTCGTCTTCGTGACGGGCAAAGGTGGCGTCGGCAAGACGACGGTGGCGGCCGCACTGGCGCTGTTCGCCTCCGAACACGGCCGGCGCACGTTGTTGTGCGAGGTCGATGCCAAGGGCGACGTGGCGTCGTTTTTGGAGTCGGGCCCCACCGCCTTCACCGCCCGCGAAGTGCTGCCGCATTTGTCGGTCATGTCGATGGACACCGAAGCCTCGCTGCGTGAGTACCTCCGGCTGAACCTCCGCATCCCTATCGTCGGTCGCATCGGCCCTCTGGCCAAGGCCTTCGACTTCGTGGCCACCGCCGCGCCCGGCGTGCGCGAGATCCTCACCGTGGGAAAGCTCTGTTACGAGGTGCGCGAGAAGCATTACGACCTCGTGGTGGTCGACGCTCCGGCCACCGGACACATCATCGGGCAACTGGCCGCCCCCCAGGCCATCAACGAGCTGGTCAAGGTCGGACTCATCAGGTCCCAGACCGACTGGATGCTCGAGATCCTCTCCGATCCGGCACAGACGGCGGTGGCCATCGTGACCACGCCCGAGGAGATGCCCGTCAACGAGACCCTGGAATTGGTCGGCCGTGTCCGGGAGGAGACCACGGTCGAACTGGGATCGGTCGTCGTGAACCGGGTCCTGCCCGAGCTGTTCGGTCGGACCGAGGAGGAGGTCTTCGACGCGCTGTGCCGGGACGACGCCGCCCGGGAGCTCACGCGACTGGCCGGTGACGACCCCACACCCGTGCTCACCGCCGCCCGGCTGGCCGTCACGTTGCGGCGCACCAACGCCGGACATCTCGAACGCCTGCGCTCCGCCCTCGACCCCGCTGTCCCCATGCTCTATCTCCCGTTCCTCTTCGCCCGGTATCACGGTCTGCGCACCATCCGGCAGGTGGCACTGGCCCTGGGCGAGGAAATGGGCTTCTGATGGCGCCCCGACGTGCGCCGTCGAAACCCGTCGGACGCGGCTCGCTGGACGGGTTGCTGGCGTCGCGCGAGATCATCGTGGCGTGCGGTCCCGGCGGGGTGGGCAAGACCACCACGGCGGCGGCGGCGGCGGCCATGGCGGCGGCGCACAGCGGCGGGAAGGTTCTCGTCCTCACCATCGACCCCGCCCGCCGGCTGGCCAACGCGCTCGGGCTCGAGGGGATCGGCAACACCGAGCGCCGGGTTCCGGACGAGGCCTTCGCCTTGGCCGGGATCAAACCCCGGGGCGAGCTCTACGCCGCCATGCTCGACACGAAGGAATCCTGGGACGCACTCATCCGCCATCACGCCCCCGATGACCGCACCCGTGACGAGATCCTGGCCAACCCGCTGTACCGCAACATCTCGCAGCGCTTCGTCCAGAGCCACGACTACATCGCCATGGAGCGGTTGTTCGAGATCCACTCCGAGGGCACCTACGACCTAATCGTGGTGGACACACCCCCCACCCGCAACGCCCTCGATTTTCTCGACGCGCCGGAGCGGATGGCCGAGTTCTTCTCGAGCCGCCTGCTGCGGTGGCTGATCGTCCCCTACCGCTCGCGCCTGGTCAACTTCGCCTCGAAGCCGTTCTACCAGGTGGCCGATCGCATACTCGGCACGCAGTTCCTGGCCGACATCGCCGAGTTCTTCATCCTGTTCCAGTCCATGTACGACGGTTTCATCGAACGGGCGCGCGCCGTGCAGCGGCTGCTGGCCGATCGCCGGACGTCGTTCATCGTCGTCTCCACCTTGGAGACGGTGCCGCTGCGTGAAGCGGAGTACTTCGCCCAGGCCATCACCGAACGCAAGTTGCACCTGGGGGCCATCGTGCTCAACAAAGTCCTGCCCGACTATCTGCGTGATCCGGAGGGGGCCGAGGTCGCCGAGCGGCTACTCGACCGAGCGGAGGAAATCGCCGGCGCCATCGCCCCGCAGCTGAACGACGCCGAGCCGGCGCAGGTGCGGCGGGTGCTGACCGAGATCGGGCAGAACTACATGGACTACCGGATCGTGGCCCAGAGTGAAGCCGAGAAGCAGGCGGAGCTGTCCACGGCGGCGGAGACCCTCGTCAGCGTCCCCTACTTCGAAACCGACGTCCACGACTTCGCCGGCCTCATGCGCCTGGGCGCCGGACTCTGGGGCGAATGATCCTGCGGGGTCGACGACTGACGCGATGAGCCCGTGTTGTCAGGACGTGCTGTGGTTGTCGGACATGAGCACCCTGGGCACACCGTCACCGTGGACCTTGGCCGTGTACATGGCCGTGTCGGCCCGGGCCAGGATGGTTTCCGGTGTGTCGTCGGGGTACGGGTGGGCGACTCCCACGCTGGCGCTGAGCGAGATGGAACCGACCGAGAGGTCGGTGGGTAGCTCGATTGCTCTCGCCAACCGCTGAGACAGCTTCTCGAGGTCGCGCGAGTTCTCGGTCCTGGCCACCACCACGAATTCGTCTCCGCCGTAGCGGGCCACGAAGTCGGCCCGCCGGACGCACTGACGCAGCCGATCTCCGAGCTTGCGCAACAATTCGTCGCCCACCTCTTCACCGAACCGGTCGTTGATGGGCTTGAAGCCGTCGAGGTCCAAGAAGATGACGGCCGTCTTCACGTCGTCGAGGCACCGCTCGAGGCGGCGGCACAAGGCGGCGCGGTTGGGAAGGTCGGTGAGGGGATCGCGCGTCCCGATCCCTTCGAGCGCCGCTTGTGTGGCGCGTAGTTGGCTGATGTCGTGGCCCGAGACAACGAGTCCACCGACGGTGGGATCGTCCATCAGGTTCACGAAGCTCAGTTCGAAAGGCACCGATGTGGTGTTGTCGCGTCGGAGCAACTCGACCTCGACAGTGGTCGGTCCCGTACTCCACTTGGGAGCATCGAGAGCGCGTGCCAAAGCCGCCGACAATGCGGGACGGTCCCTCTCGATGACGTAGTCGATCAGAGGTTTGCCTTCGACGAGTTCCTGGTCGTGGCCGAGCAGGCGCGTGATGGCGGCGGAGACGGATTCGATCTCACCTGTCGGCTCGAGAAGCATGATGATGCTCGCCGCATTGTGGACGAGGGACCGGAACCGACCGACCTCGTTGTTGGCCACTTCCCAGCGCCGGCGTTCGGTGAGGTCGCGGATGCAGAGCACCAGGCCTCCGACGACAGAGTGAGCCAGGCGGTTGGAGGCGATGACCTCGACGAGCTTCCAACCCTCCCCGGCGCGTACTCGGAGCTCGATCGGTGTGCCGATGGCCTTGCCCTGGATGCTCGTGAGCGCGACCACGGCCAACTCCTTGTCATCGCTGTGGACGACATCGAGAGCGTTGGTCCCCGCCAGCTCCTCTGCGCTGCGGCCGAAGAGGCGCTCGGCGGCGTCGTTGGTCCACAACACGCCGCCCATCTGGTCCACGACGACGACAGCGTCGGGCAGCGACTGGGCGACGTCGGCCAGGCTTTCTCGGTCCATCTAAATCTGCGCCCCCGTCGTCACCGCATGACCATCGGCCGAGGAGCGCTCCGGGTTGACATGAGTCAGGCCAAGAAACCCCAGGTTGTTCATCTGTTGCGCCCCTCCAGCTACGGGGGGTGGTTCTGTGGGGGGCCCAAATCGGGTCCCCGAACCGCTCGTTTGCGACCGGCTCAGCCGTTGTCGGAGTTCTGGAGATGGTCGGCGAAGAACGAGAGAATGCGGCTCCAGGCATCCTCGGCCGACGCCGGGTTGTACCCGGTGCGCAGGATCTGATCCATGGCGGCCGCTTTCCCCGTGTGGTGGTTCAAGAAGCTGTGCCCGGAGGCGGGGTACTCCTTCACATCGTGGGGGATCCCGGCGGCCGTGAGCGCTTTTTCGAGCGGCGCCGCGTGTCCGCGCAGCATCCAGTCCCTGGCGCCATAGCTGGCCACGACGGGACAGGCGTCGGCCAGCAGGTGCTCCGCATGGCGCGGTACCAGGCCGTAATTGGGCGCCGCGGCGGCGAAGCCACGGCGCGGGGCCAGGGCGATGGCGAATCCTCCGCCCATGCAGAAACCGATCACTCCCACCCGTCCCGTGCCGCGTTCGTGGCCGGCCAAGAAGGCGCGCGCCACCTCGATGTCGTCAAAGGCGCGTCCCGAGCCCCGGGCCAGATTGACGAAGGTGGAGGCGACGCAGCGCACCTTGGGCCCCCAGGCGTACAGGTCGGGAGCGAAGGCGACGTACCCGGCGCCGGCCAGATGATCGGCATGAGCCCGGATGTCGTCGTTGAGCCCGAAGGCCTCGGGAAGCACGAGCACACCGGCGCCCCGTTGGCCCTCGGCCGGGGGAACGGCGAGGTAGCCGATGACCGGCCCGCGGGGCCCCGGTATCTGGATCTCGCCCATCGTCGCCCCATTTCTTCGTGGCGCCTCGACGGCGCCGCCCCGATGTCATCGAGGCCGACAATGAGCAGCCAACCGATGGGCATCGCCCACACAATGACACGGGCCACGGCGCCCGGTCCGGGCGGGTTGTGCTGTCTTGGTTGAAGAAATAGTCCGGTTTTGCCGACAGGATATTCGTGAGGCAGCAAACGACGATCAAAGAAGAAAAGCGGGTCACCATACGGACGTGTGGGTTCGCCTTCACCACCACAGGGCGGCCCTGCGCCAACCACGTGGGTGACGACGAGCTCTACTGCCGGGCCGGGCATCCCTGCGCCACCGGCTTGGTGCACCGTGGTCACGTCGACGCCGGAGGTTGGGCGGCGCGTCACGGCGGTACGTCGCTCGACGTCTCCCTGGACTCGGCCGTCTCGCATCGGGGCCGGCGCGCCATGAAGCTGCTGGCGCGTTCCCTGGCGCACGAGGACGCCGAGGCCGACGGGGTCTGCGCCGATCGCGTCCTGGCCGATCCGGCGATCGCCCTGGCGCTGCTCGGCTCGCCCGACGCCGCTCCGGCGGCGCGTGACGCCGTCGTTCAGCGGTTCGGTCTGGTGGGAGCCTTTCTCGTCGTCGGTCACGAGGACCGTTGGCACCGCCGGCTCGCCGTCGTGTCGGGCGACCCCGAGGCCACGGCCGGCGACGAGGTGTCGGTCTATCTCGAGCGGCTGGTCAAGCATTTCGCCCATCTCGACGTCCACAAGATGGCCACGCTCCTGAACGACATCGACTGTGCCGAGAACGGGGTACCTGACGACGACGTCGCCGTGGCCCGTCACCGTTTGCACGCCGCCTATGCCGTGGCCGCCCGCGACGGCACCGAGGTGTCGCACCACGAGTACATGGAGTCACTCAACGAGGTCTTGAGCATGACGCGCCCGGCGGTGGCGTCGTGATCCACCTGCGCTGAGGAGCGGTTCCCGGTCCCGTTCCGGTCTCTTTTCCGGCCGGTGCCCGAGACGCCGATGAGGGTCGTGCCGCCCGCCGCCCTACGATGCGGGCGGAGGTGAGCCCGATGACCGATATCGTCGATCCCGTTCTGGAAGCGTACGCGGAAGCCCATACAACGCCGCCGCCCCCGCATCTCGTGGCCGTGGCCATCGAAACCCAGGACACCTTGGACTTCCCCGGCATGATGGTGGGAACCCTCGAAGGGCGGTTCCTCGAGATGCTGGTCTTCGCCCAGCGTCCGCGATGGGTGCTCGAGATCGGGACGTTCAGCGGCTATTCCGCCCTGGCCATGGCCGCCGGGCTCCCCCCCGACGGACGCATCACCACGTGCGAGCTCAACCCCGCCCACGCCGAGGTGGCCCTTCGCAATATCGCCACCAGTCCCTACGCCGGGCGGATCGAAGTCATCGAGGGACCGGCCCTGCAGACGGTGACCTCTCTCGACGGCCCCTTCGACTTCGTCTTCATCGACGCCGACAAGCCGAGCTACCTGGCCTACTACGAGGCGGTCCTGCCGAAGCTGGCCGCCGGTGGGCTCATTGCCGCCGACAACACGCTGTGGAGCGGCAACGTCGTGGACGAGAAAGACTCGTCCGACAACACCCGCGCCATCCGGGCCTTCAATGACACTGTCGCCGCCGACCCTCGAGTGGTGTGCGTCCAACTCACCGTCCGAGACGGTGTGACGCTCATCCGCCGGGCCGACGACGTCGCCCGGTTGCGCTGACCGAACCGGGCCCCGGACCGTCGTGCTCGACTACCACCTCCATCTCTGGCCCCACGGCGAGCGCGACACGGCGCCCACCCTGGATCAGGTGGCGGCCTACTGCGAGCGGGCCGCGGCGGGCGGCGTCACCGAGATCGCCCTGACGGAGCACCTCTTTCGTTTCTCCCAGGCCGACCGGCTCCTGCGCGGCTTCTGGCTCGACGAGCCCGACGCCGCGTTGCGGATGTCCATGGAGAGCTACTGGGACGAGCACGCCCGCGCCGATCTCGATGCGTATGTCGGGTGCGTCCTCGCCGCCCAAGATGCCGGTCTTCCCGTCGTCCTCGGCCTCGAGGTGGACTACTACCGGGGCCGGATGGATGATGTAGCCGCACTGCTCGCCGGATACCCCTTCGACGTCCTGCTCGGATCGGTCCACTGGATCGGCACCTGGCGATTCGACGATCTTGACGACCGGGTCTCGATGGACCAGTGGACGGTGCGCCAGGTGGATGCGGCCTGGTCCGACTACGTGGGGGCCATCGAGGAGCTCGCGGCGTCAGGAACGTGCGACGTACTGGCCCACCCCGACCTCGTGAAGGCGGCCGGCCATCGGACCGGCGCCCCCGAGGAATGTTGGGACAGGCTCGTCGAAGCGGCCGTGTCGTCGGGCATGGCGGCCGAGCTTTCGTCGGCCGGCTACCGCAAGCCGGCGGCCGAGGCCTACCCGGCGCCGCCGCTTCTGGAACGCTTCGTGCGTCACGGAGTTCCCCTCACCACCGCTTCCGACGCTCACCGCCTGGCCGACGTGGCCGACAGGTCGGCCGAGCTCGCCGGCCAGCTCTCGGCGTTGGAGGTCGGTAGCCTGCGGGCCTTTCGCCGCCGCCGGCCGCACGACGTGCCCTGGCAGGCGGAGGTTCGCCTCCCGTGATGATGACCCCGGCGGAGCTGGCGGCGTCGTTCACCGATCTCGACGAAGCCGATTTCGATCATCTGCAACGTCTGCTCGGTTCGTGGGGCGTTCTCTCCGACCTGTCGTTCTCGGACCTCCTGCTGCTGGTTCCGGCCAAGGGAGCCGATGGTGAGCGCCTTCTCGTCCTCGGCCAGATCCGACCGACGACGAGCGTGACTCTGTTGCGCGTCGACCTCGTCGGCCAGGTGGTGGCGGCCGCCGACTGGCAGGTGGCGGCGGAAGCGGTGCGCACCGGGAAGGTGGTGTCCGGGGTGGCCGACGTGCCCGCCCCCACACCTCTGCCCGCTCCCCTGCCCTCATGGCCCGTCCACGAGCAGGGATCAGATACCGGAGAGGTGCCCGCCGTCCCCGACACGGCCCAGTTCGAGTGCGTCCCTGTCCCGCTCGGAGGCGAAGTTCGTGCCGTCATGGTCCGCATCGGGCCGCTCGAAGACCGGCGCCGGTCCTACCGCCTGGAGCGCGTCTACCGCGATCTTTACCAGCGGCTGGCGGCCATGGTGGCTGCCGGCGACTACCCCTTTGCCGGCGAGGACGTCACCACCGAGGACGCCCCGCGCGTGGGCGACGGCCTGATCCTTGTCGACACCGAGGGACGGATCGTCTACTCGTCACCGAACGCCATGAGCGCGCTGCACCGTATGGGTGTGAGCGACGCCGTCGAGAGCCGCCGGCTGCCCGACCTCGGAGTCGAGGAGACGGCCATCGACCGCGCCCTGGCCGCCGGCTGCCCCGTCATCGAAGAGGTCGAGCGCCGTCCCGACGTCATCGTCCTCGTCCACTGCACGCCTTTGTTGGCCGGCGGCCTGGTGACGGGGGCCATGGTCCTGCTGCGCGACGTGACCGATCTCCGCCGACTCGACCGCCTCCTTCTGTCCAAGGACGCCGCCATCCGCGAGGTCCATCACCGGGTCAAGAACAACCTGCAGACGATCTCGTCACTGCTGCGCCTCCAGGCCCGGCGTCTCGCCCCCGGTGAGGGTCAAGAGGCCCTGAGAGAGGCCGAGCGGCGCGTCCGTTCCATCGCCGTCGTCCACGAGATCTTGTCGCGCGAACCCGGCGACGAGGTCCCTTTCGACGAGATCGTGGGATCGCTCGTGCGGATGGCCGAGGATTCGGCGCTGTCGGGTCACGGCGTCACCATCCAGGTCACCGGCGATATCGGTGAGGTCGGGGCCGATGTGGCCACCCCGCTGGCCGTCGTTCTGGCCGAGCTTCTGCAGAACGCCGTCGAGCACGCCTTCCCCTCCAACGGCACCGACGGGGCGCAGGCGGCCGAGGGAGAAGGCGAGGGCACCGAGATCGGGCACGTCGATCTCGTCTTGGCCAACGACGGACGGCGTCTCACTCTGCAGGTGCGTGACGACGGTGTCGGTCTTCCCGCCGGCTTCGACATAGAGGCCACCAAGAGCCTGGGGCTCTCCATCGTCCGCGACCTCGTCACCGGTCAGCTCGAAGGCACCATCATCATGGAGAGTCGTGGTGGGACGTTGGTGACGCTCGACATCCCGGTGGCCAGCGTCGACGCCGGTGAGTCCTGGAGCTGAGAGGTCCGGTCCTGGCGTGGATCAGGAGTCTTCGGTACCGGAGAAGCGGTATCCGATCCCACGCACGGTGTGGAGCCACCGCGGTTGAGCCGGGTCGGGTTCGAGTTTCAGCCGCAGCCGCCGGATGTGCTCGGTCACCGTGGCCGGGTCCTGCCACTCCTGCGTCGATCCCCATACGTGTTCAAGCAGCTCCTCGCGGCTGAACACCTGCTCGGCGGCGGTGGCCAAGAAGGCCAGCAGGTCGAATTCCTTCGGCGTGAGGTCCACCGTCCTGCCGTCGACCTCGACCCGGTGCGCCGCCCGGTCGATCACGAGTCCCCCGTGTTCGACCTTGTTCACGGCGTGGGCCGGATGCCCCCGACGCAGGACGGCGCGGATGCGCGCCTCGAGCTCAGGCAGCGAGCACGGCTTCACCACGTAGTCGTCGGCACCGAGATCGAGCACGCGGATCCGCTCGGATTCCTCGGACCGTCCGGTCAGAACGATCACCGGCAGGGCCCCGTCGCGGCGCAGCCGGGACAGGACCTCGTCGCCGTCGATGCCGGGAAGGCCGAGGTCGAGAAGGACCAGGTCGTACCGGCCCAGGCTGGCCTCACGCAGCGTCGAAGGCCCGTCCACCGCTTCACCCACGTGGTAGCCGACGCGTTGGAGAAACAGCCTGGTCGCCGTGCGGCTGGCCTGGTCGTCTTCCGCCACGAGCACCGTGCGCTCGTCCTCGGTCATCGTCACAACGGTCACCTCTACACCTTCGTCTTTCGGCGGCTCAGGCTTGAGCCGCTGTTGTGGATCGTGGCCCCTCAGGCCGAGAAGATCGGGAGAACCTGGTCGATGAACAGGTCGACGAGCTCGGGATCGAAGAAGCGGCCACTTTCGGTCACCAGCTCCTGGACCGCCTCGTCCACCGTCCAGGCACGCTTGTAAGGGCGTTCGTGCGTGAGGGCGTCAAAGACATCGCAGACAGCCACGACCCGGCCGGGCAGGGGAATGGCCTCGCCCTCGAGGCCGTAGGGGTAGCCGAGGCCGTTCCAGCGCTCGTGGTGGGTCTCGGCGATGACCCGGGCCACCGTCAGTACCTCCGACGTGGTCTCCCCGATGATCTGGGCGCCGATCGTCGTGTGGGTCCGTACGAGCTCGAATTCCTCGGCACTGAGTTTTCCCGGCTTGAGCAGGACCGAATCGGGGACGCCGACCTTGCCCAGGTCATGCAGCGGCGCCGCCTTCTCGATCAGCTCCGCCAGGTCGTCGGTCACCCCGGCCGCCCGCGCCAGCAACGCCGAGGTCCTGCCGACTCGTTCGGTGTGGTCGTCCGTCTCGTCGCGGAACTCGTCGTGCAGGCGCTTCAGCGACTGCAGATGGCAGCCCTCGAGCTCTCGACGTTGCCCGTCGAGACGCAGGTGGATGCGCCGGGTCTCCAGGTGGTTGCGCACCCGCAGCCCGACCTCGGTCGTGTCGAACGGTTTGGTCAGGAAGTCGGTGGCCCCGGCGCCCATGGCGTCGCGTCGCGCCCGGGCCGTGACATCGGCCGACAGCATGATGACGGGGAGGTACTCGTCGGGTTCGAGAAGTGCGCCCACCTGACGGAGCAGCTCCAGCCCACCCACATGAGGCATATGGAGGTCGAGCAGGACGATGTCCGGTCGCTGGGCATCGAAGAGGGTGCGGAACTGCCGGGGATCCGTCGTGCTGCGGATCCGGGTGAAGCCGTTGCGCTCCAAGATGGATTCGACCAAGGCGACGTTCGCCGGCTCGTCGTCGACGACGAGCACATCGGCTCCACGCAGCAGACCCTCGTCGAGGTTCACCGGACTTCCCCCTCAGGCGGCCAACGGCCCCCACGACAACCACCGAGAGTGTCGGCCGGCACCGGTGCGAGCTTGAGCCCGGACGCGAAGCGTGAGACCCCGAAGGCGTTAGAGGGGTCGGAGAAATCAGGGGAGAAGGTCAGAGGCGCGATGCGCCCGACGGCCCGTCGGGGCTGCGTCAGGAGGCGCGGCGGCGCGCCGCCAGCCACGCCTTGCGGAGCTTGCGCCGCTCTTCCTCGGACGTGCCGCCCCAGATTCCGGACTCTTGGTTGGTGGCCAGAGCGAACTCGAGGCAGGGTTCGTGCGCCTCGCAGTCATCGCACACCCGCTTGGCTGCTTCGATCTGCTCGATGGCAGGACCCGTCGTGCCTACGGGGAAGAAGAGATCGGGCTCGGTATGCCTGCAAGAGGCCAGGTTCCGCCAGTCGTCGGCATCCCATTCGACCGACCGGTTCCACATGAGTGCCATGCTCTTCCTCCGGTACCGTGCGCCCGCGGGGGAGCGCAAATCTTGTGATTCAGTTCACATGAGGGGCCACAGGAGCGGGGCTACCTGTGAAATTGTTCGTTAGTGAACGTAGTCCCAAGCGCGAGTTCATGCAAACGTCACACAACGCCGAAAGATATGGAATAGCAGGAGAAAGGCGGGAAATGATCGAAGAGGTGTCGTGGCCCCGCCGTCGGCCGGGCGGACCGATCACCCTCCTGGGCCATCGCGGCGGTTCGGGCCCGTGGCGGGAGAACACCCTGGAGGCGTTTGCCGGGGGGATCGGGCTCGGCGCCGACGGGGTGGAGCTCGACGTCCGCCGCACTTCCGACGGCCGACTGGTGGTGCACCACGACGCCGAGATCGCCGGCATCGGTGCCATCGCCGGCCTCCGGGCGAGCGAGATCCCGCCCTGGGTACCCGGTTTGGAGGAGGCGCTGACCGCCTGCGCGGGGGCGGCGGTCAACGTGGAGGTCAAGAACGCGCCGACAGAGCCGGGCTTCGACCCCGAGGAGACGGCCGCTACCGAGGTCGTCGCCGTCCTGGCCGGCACCGGCGGGGGCAAAGCGGCTCCGGCCCACGTCATCGTCTCGTCGTTCTGGCCCGCCAGTCTGCAGGCCGTCCACCGGGCGGCGCCCGAGATCCCCACCGGACTGCTCGTCCACCCCGCACTCGACGCCACCGAGGCGGCGGGGCGGGCGGCGGCCATGGGCTGTACGGCGCTCCATCCCTTCCACGCCCAGGCCACCTCTGCTCTGGTGGACCTCGTCCATGGCCTCGACATGTCCGTCGCCGTCTGGACGGTGAACGAACGGTCCGACCTCACCGCCGTGATGGCGGCCGGCGTCGATGTGGTGATCTCGGACCGGATCACTGCCATGCGCCAGGCCTTGGAGGCGGCCCCATACGAGGGCCGATAGGCGCACCCACGGGGCGACCGACAGGAGGAAAGGGCGGGCACGACCGAGGCGGTTCCGGCGCCGGATTGGTCCGAGGGGCCCTTCCTCGGGGACAATCGACGCCATGAACGTCGTCGTCTGTGTAAAGCAAATTCCTGATCCGGCCGCCCCTCAGGCTCTCGATCCCGAGACCCGGACCCTCATCCGACAAGGCAAGTTGATCCTTGACGACTCCGACGCCTACGGCGTGGAGATGGGGCTCCAGCTGGCCAACCAGGCCGGTGGAGACGTGGTCACCCTGGTGTCGATGGCCCCCAACGGCGAGACCTCCGGCCTGCGCACGGCTCTGGCCATGGGAGCCGACAAGGCCATCTTGGTCAGTGACGATGCCCTGCGGGGCTCCGACGCCCTGTCGACGGCCAAGGTTCTGGCCAAGGCCATCGAAAGAGCCGAACCCGACCTCATCATCGCCGCCACGGAATCGACCGACGGCTACACCGGGACCTTTCCGGTGCAGTTGGCCGAGCTTCTGGGCCTCCCGTCGATCACCTTCGCCAAGAAGGTGACGGTCGGAGACGGCACGGTCGTCGTCGACCGGCAGACCGAAGCCGGTTACGACGAAGTCGAATGCCCGCTTCCTGCCTTGGTGACCGTGACGGCCGGCGTGGTCGAGCCCCGGTACCCCTCGTTCAAGGGGATCATGGCGGCCAAGTCCAAGCCTCTCGAGCAGCTCACCGTGGCCGACCTCGGCCTCGATGCGAGCCAGGTCGGCGCGGCGGGATCCCGCCAGGAGGTCACCGATGTCTCGGCCGCCGACGAGCGCAAGGCGGGAGAGATCGTGCAAGACGAGGGCGACGGTTACGAGTACGTCGTCCGCTTCCTGGAGCAGCTCAAGCTGATCTGATCCGCCCCCGTCACGACGCATGCACTCGCCTCATCCAACACACCTCTCTCGCACCAACGATTCTCAGGAGCACACACGATGTCCATCGAGAAGATCTGGGTCCTCGCCGAAGTCGCCGACGGCGCGGCCACGAGCACGTCGCTCGAATTGCTCACCGAGGCGCGGTCCATGGGCCCCACCGTGGCCGCTGTCACCTGGGGGACCGAGACCGGTGCCGTCGCCGGCACGCTCGGCGAATTCGGTGCCTCCGCCGTCTATGACGTGGGCGATCTCGACGGGGCGCTCCCCGGTGCCCCGGTGGCCGGGGCCATCGCCGCGCTGATCGCGTCCGGCGACCGTCCCGATGTGATCCTCGTGCCGGCCAGCTATGATGGCCGTGACATCGCCGGCCGACTGTCGGCCAAGATCGACAGCCCCGTCATCACGAACGTCGTCGGGCTCACCGTCGACGGTGACGAGGTCCAGTCCCAGCACGGCCTGTTCGGGGGGGCCCAGGTGGCCACCGCCCGCTTCACCGGCGAGCGGCCCTGGATCTTCGTCGTCCGGGCCAAGTCCTTCACGGCCGAGCCCGGCGGCAGTTCCGCCGCTCAGGTCACGCCCGCACCGGCGCCCGACCTCGGCGCCTCCAACGCGGCCAAGGTGAAGGCGCGCCACGTCGAGGAGCGGACCGGTCCCAAGCTCGACGAGGCCGAGGTCGTCGTCTCCGGCGGCCGGGGCCTCGGTTCGGCCGAGCACTACGCCATGATCGAAGAGCTGGCCAAGTTGCTCCACGGCGCCGCCGGCGCCAGCCGCGCCATCGTGGACGCCGGCTGGGTGCCGTACTCCCACCAGGTGGGCCAGACGGGCAAGACCGTGAAGCCGACGCTCTACATCGCCTGCGGGATCTCCGGTGCCACCCAGCACCTGGTGGGGATGAAGGGCTCGAAGAACATCGTCGCCATCAACAAGGACCGCGACGCGCCGATCTTCTCCGTGGCCGATCTCGGCATCGTCGGTGACGTCCACAAGGTCGTGCCCAAGCTCATCGAGGCCCTGAAAGCACACGGCTGATCCTGGTCGGGCAGGGCCGGTTCGGGAACGTCGACCAAGTGAAACACGTCTGGATCCTGCGCCACGCCAAGGCGGCTTCGGACGGACCCGACGGTGACGACCACAGCCGGCCTCTGACCGGTCGCGGCAAGCGCCAGAGTAAGCAGGTGGCCCAATTCCTGGCCGCTCGGGTGGCATCGGGGGCGCCGACGCCCGACGTGGTGCTCTCCTCCTCAGCGGCGCGCGCCCTCGCCACGGCCGAGGCGGCCCACGACGCGCTGGGCGAGAGCGTCCCCTTCGACATCGGACGCGCTCTTTACACGGCCGACGCCGATGCCATCGTCGACCGGCTCCGGCTCGTCCCCGACGAGATCGACGCCGTCATGGTCGTCGGCCACAATCCCACCTTCCACGAACTGGTCCTGCTCCTCGTCTCGCCCGACGACACCGAGGGACAGGCCCGGCTGGCCGACGGTTTCCCCACTGCCGCGCTCGCCATCGTGGCTCTCGATATCCCCACCTGGAGCGAGGTCGTGCCCGGAAGCGGGCACCTCGAGGAGATGTTCGTCCCCACCCGCTGACCAGATCACCCGCTGGTCAGACGAGGGGCCAGGGATAGCAGTGCTCGTTGGGGTCGGGCACGGGGAATCGGCCCTTGGCCACCAGCTTCTGCGCCCGTCGGCGGACGGCGTCGACCTCGGCCGGGGACAACAGCTCCAAGAGGGCGACAGGAACGTCGTCAGCCAGGGCGCTCAGGTCCTCGAGAAGGGCGTCGGGGACGCGGTCACCGGCGAACTCCCAGATGACGGTGCGCAACTTGGGCTCGCGGTGGAAGCAGAGCCCGTTGTCGATGGCCCAGATGTTGCCGTCGTCGCCGAGAATGCAGTGGCCGCTCTTGCGGTCGGCGTTGTTGGCCACCACGTCGAAGGCGCAGATGGCGCGCAGCCGCTCGTGATACTGCTCGTCCTCGATGAGCGTGAAGTGGTGCTGGGAGAAATCGGCGTCGACGAAGCGCTGGAGTGATCCCTCTCCGAAGGGGGCCTCGGCCCGGATGATCGTCTCGGGGACGAGGTCCCAGCCGAGTGCGGCCGACA
This sequence comes from Acidimicrobiaceae bacterium, assembly GCA_003151475.1. Lineage (GTDB taxonomy): Bacteria > Actinomycetota > Acidimicrobiia > Acidimicrobiales > UBA8190 > Palsa-661. Next base: position 112,970 of record PLXQ01000069.1, read on the forward strand.
ACTCGTAGGCGGCCACCTCACGCCGGAAGATGGCACCGGGGAAGTCCCACAGGTGCCGCTCGCCGCGCTCGGGTTTGTAGACGCCGCCGGTCTCCTCGTCCCCCGAGCTGCAGGTGACGAGGAAGGTCTGGTTCGAGCTCCACGGCATCCGACCCACGATCTCGATCTCGCCCTCGGCGAGGAGGGTCACGATGTCGGAGGCCGGTGACCGTTCGTCCTGGGGCACTGGTGTCCGGTGGGGTCGAGAGGCAGCCCGCACAGCGGGCACGGGGGCCGGCCCGCCTCCACGAGCAAGGTGGCGCGGACGGCGAATGCCGCCGCCTGCTCCCGGGTGATGGTGAAGCGGGCCACGTCGCCGTCCTCGTCCTCGGCCACCAGCTCTTCGGCTACGAGCACGATCCGGTCGATGTCGTCGTCGTAGCTGACCCCGAGGGTGCCGACGACCCAGTGGGGCTCGGTCGGCTCCACCAACTCGAGCCCTTCGAGCAGCGATCCCGGCCGCTCCAGGTCGGCCAGCAGCCGACCGAGGTACTCGGCCAACACCGAGATCTGCTGCTTCTCCACCTTCAAGGTGAGAAGGGTCCCGCTGCCCCGGCACTGCAGCAGAAAGACCCGTCGACCGGTGGGGCCCTCGGTGCCCACCGTGAAGAGGTCGAGATCACCTAAGTCGAGAGAGGGGCTCATGACAGGGCCAACTCGGTCAACGACGAGGTGTTGTTCACGCAGAGCACGTGGTTCGAGTTCTCGCCGCGGACGAGAGCGGTGACCGAACACGGGGAGACGACGAGCCTCTGGAAGAGATCAAGGGGCACACCGGCGGTGGCCGAGACGGCCGCCTTGATGGGATCGGCGTGGGAGACGGCCACGAAGGAACCCCCCCGGTGGCGGTCGGCCAATCGGTCGAGGGTCTCTACCATCCGCATCTGCATCTCGACGAATGACTCGCCGCCGGGGAACCGGAACGATCCGGGCAGCAGCTGAACCGTTCGCCACTCCTTGCGGCGGGCGAGCACCCGCAGGCTCTTTCCCGTCCAGTCACCGAAGTCGCATTCGAGCAGGCCCTTGTCGATCCGGACCCGGAGCCCGAGACGCGAGGCGATGGGCTTGGCCGTCTCCACCGCCCGCTCGAGCGGGGACGCGTAGACGGCGACCGGTCCGGTGGCCAGGGCCGAGATCCGATCGGCCGCCGCCTCGGCCTGGGCCCGACCCTCGTCCGACAGGTGCAGTCCGGGGGCACGTCCGGGCAGCACCTTTCCCGTGGTCGGCGTCCGCCCGTGACGGACGAGAAGGGCAACGGCAGGCCCCGGGGGGCGACGGGCGGGCACGCCGGGTCATCGTACGCTGTCGGCCGTGCGCCCCCGGTCGGCTCCCGCCGAAGCAAAGACACCTCTGCCTGAGGCGCGCGACAGGCTCCGGGAATTGGCGTCGCTGTCGGCCGAGATCGTGGCCTGCCGGCTCTGCCCCCGACTGGTGGCCTGGCGCGAGCAGGTGGCCAGCGAGAAGCGGGCCTCGTTCGCCGACCAGGTCTACTGGGGTCGGGCCGTTCCGGGATTCGGCGATCCCTCGGCCCGCATCGCCGTGGTCGGCCTGGCCCCGGCGGCGCACGGGGCCAACCGGACGGGACGGGTCTTCACCGGTGACCGCTCGGGAGACTGGCTCTTCGCCGCCATGTACCGGGCGGGACTGGCCAACCAGCCCACCTCGGTCTCGGCCGACGACGGCCTCCGACTCTCCGACGCGTACATCTCGGCCGCCGTCCGCTGCGCACCGCCGCAGAACAAGCCGACGCCCGAGGAGCGGACCACCTGTCTGCCTTATCTCCGGCGGGAGCTGGCGCTGCTCGGCGACGTCCGGGTGATCCTCGTCCTCGGTCAGTTCGCCTATCAGGTCATCGCCGGCGAGCTGGCTCTGCGTCCGCGCCCGAAATTCGGCCACGGGGTGGAAGCGGTCAGCCCCGACGGCCGCGTGGTGCTCTGCTCCTACCACCCGAGCCAGCAGAACACCTTCACCGGCACCCTGACCGAGCCCATGTTCGATGCCGTTTTTGCCCGGGCCCTCGAACTGGTGAAGGGGCGGTAGACGCGGCGGACGGCTCAGGCGGGTGCCGGCATCCGCCGCGGCGCGTCCACGGCCGTGGCCGGCCAACGGCGCCGGCTCACGCGCGCCAGCTTGTGCAGCAAGGCGATGGCCCCGGGGTCGTCATCGCCGGGCCGAGTCTCGACCACACCGTCGGCGACCATCCCGGCCATGATCTCGCGGCCCTGGTCGGTCCGGACGATGGTGAGAGTCCAGTCGGAGAAGGCCCCGATCCCGCCCGTCGAGATGTCGGCGTGCTCGGCGGCGAAGTCGGGACAGGCCTTGCAGCCTTCGCGCGTCCAGGCTTGACCCTCTTTCAATGACACCTCGTGGTACTCGCCGTCGTGGGTCCAGATCTGAAAGACACCCTTGATGTTGATCTTCTTGATGGCGGCGCGGGTGAGACCGTACTTGGCTTCGAAGAGATCCTCGAAGATGGCGTCGTCGAAGGTCTTGGAGCAGAGCAAGCCGATGGAGAGCGAGAGTCGTCGGGCCACCTTCCCGGCCTTGCGGGACTTCATCATGGCCGGCGCCGACGCCTGGCAGCTCATCCCGACGAGGGCGATCTTCTCGGCCCCGGCTTCCACGGCCGCCGGATAAGCGAGCGTATTGGCCGAGTAGGTGTAGCGCGATCCGGCCGTGGCCAATACCTCCGCGCGCGTGCGGGCCACCGCCGGCACCGCCTTCCACGTGGTCCCGTCTCCCTCGAGGGCCGAGACGAGGGCGGCGTCGATCACGTCGTGTTCGAGAGCCCAGATCAAGATGGCCGAGACGAGCCCCCCGTCCTGACCGTTGTCGCGCACTTCAGGATCAGCGGCGCGCACGAGCAGGATGTCGCCCACCACACCGGCGTCCTCCTCCTCGGTCCGTTCTCGTCCGAACATGAAGGTGTCGATCTCGGTCTCCCACGTCCGGAAGCGGGGGCAGGCACGCGTGCACATGGTGCAGCCCTTGACCCCGTGGGTGCAGTCGGTGGCCCCTCCGTCCGCCTCCACCTTCCAGGGCCGGTAGACCCCGTCGCCGTCGTTGTAATTCAGCACGTCGTGGGGGCAGACGATGATGCACGCGGCACACCCGGTGCACAGTCCGGAGGTCACGACCTCTTGGTAGAGGTGGGCCCAATGTGGCTTCTCGAGAGGCATGGGCACCCACAGTAGCGTCGTGCCCCGTGCCCGAATTGCCCGAGGTGGAGGCGTATCGACACCTGGCCGAAGAGGCTCTTAACCGACCGATCAGCTCCGTCACCGTCCACGATCCCCGATTCGTCCGGGGCGAGACCACGGCGCGTGGCTTGCGCCGCGTCCTCGTCGGGGCCTCTTTCACCGCGGCACGTCGGCGGGGAAAGCTGATGATCCTCGATCTTGCGGGCACGCCGGCGTCGACCGGTCACCGCTTCGGTATCCGTTTCGGAATGACCGGATCGCTTCTGGTCGACGGTCGCGGTGCCATCGACGAACTCATCTACTCGCCGCGACGCGCCGAGCCGCGCTGGGACCGCTTCTCGGTCGCATTCGCCGATGGCGGGACGCTCGTCGTCCACGACCCCCGGCTTCTCGGCGGCGTCAGCCTCGACCCCGACGAAGCGGTCCTCGGCCCCGACGCTATGACCGTCACCGTGGCCCAGCTCCGCCACGCACTGGAAGGAAGTGCCGCTCCCTTGAAGGCCCGGCTCATGGACCAGGCCCGTTTGGCTGGGGTGGGCAATCTGATCGCCGACGAGGTCCTGTGGCGCGCTTCTCTCGCCCCGCAACGACGGGCCGGCTCACTGACACCGGCGGAGATCCGTCGACTCCACCGTCATCTGCGCAGGGCTCTGGACGAGCTCTCGACGCGCGGTGGCTCACACCTGGGAGATCTGATGCCCGCCCGCCACCCGGGCGGTCGCTGCCCGCGCGACGGTGCCGAGCTCATGCGCTCGACGGTGGGCGGCCGAACCACCTGGTGGTGCGGCCGCCACCAACACTGACTTATGACAGCACTGGCTGTCTCAGCTGTTGATCTCGGCCAGTACCTTCTCGGCATGGCCGTCGGCCCGCACGTGGTGCCAGGCGCGCAGGATCTTGCCGTTGCCGCCGATCAGAAAGGTGGAGCGGATCACCCCCACCGTCTTCTTCCCGTACAGCGTCTTCTCCCCGTAGGCGCCGTACTTCTCCATCACCTTGTGATCGGGATCCGACAACAGCGGGAAGATGAGTCCGTACTTGGTCCGGAACCTCACATGCTTCTCGGCCCCGTCCGGTGAGATCCCGATCACCGTCACGTCGGCCCGGGTGAAAGCCCGCAAGTTGTCATTGAATTGACAGGCCTCTTTGGTGCAGCCCGGTGTGTCGTCGGCCGGGTAGAAGTAGACGACCACGCGACGGCCGGCGAAGTCCTTCAGCGAGACCTTCGCGCCGTCCTGATCGGGCAGAGTGAAAGCGGGCGCCCTGTCTCGGGCGTCGAGTGTGGCCATGGATGTCCTCCCGGAACGTCTTTGGACCCACGATGGCACACGGCTCCGCCGGCCTCCATCGGCCCTGCACGAGGGCGAAGATCCCGGTCGAAGCGGCCGGCCCGCTACACTGGAAATGCGTGCCGTGGCGTTGCCGTGGCACCGGGGTCTTCCTCACCTGTTCTCTTCGTTCCCGCCGTCTGAGGCGGGCGCTTCGGAGCCCCGAGGCGGACCCGACCCGGTGGTCGAAGGGCGGCCGCGGGACACGAAGAGCGAGTGAGACCCATGACCACCACAATTGAACGTCCCTCGGGCGAGGATTCCACCGAACCCGAACCCGAACCGATTCTGGCCACGACCTTCGAAGAGCTGGGGGTGGCCCCCGAGTTGGTGGCCGTCCTGGCCTCCCAGGGCATCAAGGCCCCCTTCCCCGTCCAGGCGATCACCATTCCCGACGCCATCGCCGGACGCGACGTCTGCGGTAAGGCAAAGACGGGTTCGGGAAAGACCCTGGCCTTCGGTCTGCCCCTTCTCATGCGCCTGGGCACCCCGGCACCGCGGCGTCCCCGCGGCCTCGTCCTCGTCCCCACCCGTGAGCTCGCCATCCAGGTGGCCGAGGTCCTGGCCCCCCTGGCCGACGCCATGGGTCGCCGGGCCGTCGTCCTCTACGGCGGCGCCGACATCGAGCGGCAGATCAAGAAGCTCAACAAGGGCGTCGACGTCGTCATCGCCACCCCGGGACGGCTGATCGACCTCTCCGACCGCGGGGAGGTCTCCGTGGCCGACGTCGAGGTGGCCGTGCTCGACGAGGCCGACCGGATGGCCGATATGGGATTCCTGCCCCAGGTCGACTGGGTCCTGCGCCGGATCGAGAAGCCCCACCAGACAATGCTCTTCTCCGCCACCCTCGACGGTGACGTCGACCGCCTCGTCCGCCGTCACCTGAGCGACCCCGTCCGTCACGAGGTGGCCTCGGCCCGGGTCACCGTCGACCTCATGGAGCACCGATTCCTCCAGGTCCACCAGATGGACAAGGTCAAGGTGGCCGCCGCCATCTGTCACGGAGCGACCAAGACCCTCGTCTTCGTCCGCACCAAGCGCGGCGCCGACCGTCTCGTCGAGCAGCTCCAGCGCGAGAACGTCCGCGCCGCGGCCATCCACGGGGATCTCCGCCAGTCGTCGCGTGAGAAGGCCCTGGAGGACTTCACCTCCTCCAAGCTCCCCGTTCTGGTGGCCACCGACGTGGCCGCCAGAGGGCTCGACATCGACGACGTCGACGTGGTCGTCCATTACGACCCGCCCGAGGACCACAAGGCCTACCTCCACCGTTCGGGCCGCACGGCCCGGGCCGGGGGCAAGGGCGTCGTCGCCACCCTCGTCCTCTGGGACCAGATCCTCGACGTCGAACGCATCCAGAAGCGCCTCGGCCTCGTCACCCCTCTCATCGAGATCTTCTCCAACGACCCCCGTCTGGCCGACCTTTCCGGCTGGGACCTCGACGAGGGCGCCGCCTGAGCGACCCCGGTCCGCCGCGCCGTGTGTGACACCCTCTGCGTCCTCGGCGATGGGGTCACCCTCTTCGCCAAGAACTCGGATCGCCCCCGGTCCGAACCGCAGGTCGCCACCGCCTACGGCCGCCGCCGGGCCGGATCGACGCTGCGGACCCAGTACCTGGAGATCCCCGACACCGACGTCGCCTCCACTGTTCTCTCCCGCCCGACCTGGCTCTGGGGAGCCGAGCACGGCTTGAACGAGCACCGGGTGGCCATCGGCAACGAGATGATCTTCACTCTCGACGACCCACGCCGAGAGCCGCCGGCGTTGATCGGCATGGACCTCGTCCGCCTCGGCCTCGAACGCGGTCGTTCGGCCGAGCACGCCCTCGAGGTCATCACCACCCTCCTCGGCCGCCACGGCCAGGGCGGGATCGGAGACGAGATCCACGGCCTCTCCTACTGGTCGTCCTTCATGATCGCCGACCCGCGCTCAGCCTGGATTCTCGAGACCTCCGGTTCGACATGGGCCGCCCGCCCCGTTGTCTCGGGCGCCGCCATCTCCAACCGCCTGACGCTGCGCCGTGACTGGACCCGCGCCTCGGCCGATGTTCTCCCCGGCACCGACATCGACACCTGGCGCCACCCCGGACTCCCCACCGCCTTCGCCGACACCCGTCTCTCCGCCTCGCGCGCCTTCGTGCAACGCGCCGGCACCAGCACCGTCTCGGGCTGCGACCCCCGTGTCGTCATCGGGGCACTGCGCCATCACGGGACGGGGCCCTGGGGCGTCCCGGGCCGTCCCTCGTCGGATCCCCCGCCGCCCGCCCCGGCGGTGGACGAGGCGGCGTCGGACGGCACCGGCTGGACCCTGTGTCTCCATGCCGGGGACACCGCCGTTACCACCGCCTCGATGGTGGCTCTCCTGCCCGCTGATCCCGGCATCGCCGGGCGCGCCTGGATGGCCCTCGGTAGCCCCTGCGTCTCGGTCTACGTGCCGGTGCCGGTGCCGTCGACCGGGCCGGCGCCGGCGGCGCTGCCGGCGGTGGTGGCCGATCCCGGGATCTGGCACCGGTTCGCCTCGGTCCGCGACGCCGTGGGTCACGACGCCGAGCTCCTCGCCGTCGTCCGGGCCGAACTCTCGACGCTCGAGGACGCGCTGTGGGACGAGGCCGACCAACTCGGAACCGACCCCTCGGCCTGGGAGCAGTTCGGGGCCCGGACCAGCCGCTCCGTGCCCGATGCGCTCGACGCCCTGGCCGCCGCCGGCATCGGACGGCCGAAGACCGCCAGTTAGGATCGCTGCCATGAGCGACACCGCCACCCCGGGACCGGCGATCCCGATCGACGATCCCGTCGCGGTGGAGCGGATCCTCGTGGTCACGGCCCATCCCGACGACGTCGACTTCGGCGTGGCCGGCTCGGTGGCCAGCTGGGTGAAGGCGGGCATCGAGGTGGCGTACTGCATCGTCACCGACGGCGACGCCGGGGGATCGGACCGGACCATCTCGCGTCCCGAGATGGCGATCATCCGCGGCGACGAGCAAAGGGCCGCCGCCGCCGAGGTCGGTGTCACCGACGTCACCTTTCTCGGTTACCCCGACGGCCGGCTCGTCCCGAGCATCGAGCTCCGACGCGACATCTCGCGCCAGATCCGGATCAAGAAACCGCAACGTCTGGTCTGCCAATCGCCGGACCGCTTCTGGGACCGGCTGGGCGCCAGCCACCCCGACCATCTGGCGGCCGGAGAAGCGGCCGTCTGCGCCGCCTATCCCGATGCCCGCAACCCCTTCGCCCACCCGGAGCTTCTCGAGGAAGGCCTGAAGCCGTATTCGGTGACCGAGATCTTCCTCATGGCGGCGCCGGAGACGAACAGGGTGGTGGACGTCACCGACACCTTCGAGAGAAAGCTGGCGGCGCTGCTCTGCCACCGCAGCCAGGTCGGAGAAGGCGAGTGGCTCGACGCTCGACTCCGCGAGTGGCTGTCGGCCGGCGCGCGCGCCGCTGGTCTGCCCGAAGGGCGTCTGGTCGAATCCTTCCGGGTTGTTGCCTGTCCCTGACGCCCGGCGTGTCTCCCCCCGCACCGCCCGCCGACGGGCGCACCTGGATCGTGGTCCAGCACACACCGACCGAGGGTCCCGGCCTCCTGGCCGGTGTCCTGGCCGACGCCGGCGCCTCCAGCAGGGTGGTCCGCCTTGACCGGGGCGAAACCCTGCCGCCGCCGGCCGGGCTGGCCGGGGTGGTCGTCATGGGTGGACCCATGGGAGTACACGACAGCGCCGATCACCCCTGGCTCGTTCCCGAGACGCGCTGGTTGGCCGACGCCGTTCAATGCGGCCTTCCCGTTCTCGGTGTCTGCCTGGGCGCCCAGCTGGTGGCCACCGCCTTGGGAGCGCCGGTCACCACCGGGGCGAGTCCCGAGATCGGCATCGGCGGGGTCAGCCTCGACGCCGCCGGACGCGCCGATCCCCTTCTCGGGCCCGAGGGGGACCACTTTCGCGTCGTCCACTGGCACGGGGACACCTTCGCCATCCCCGAAGGGGCGATCCGCCTGGCGTCGAGCGACCGTTACGAGAACCAGGCCTTCCGCTACGGCGACCGGGTCTACGGTCTGCAGTTCCACCTCGAGGTGGACGACGAGGTGGCCGCCTTCTGGGCTCCCGATCTCCCTGCCGGCGTCTCTCTCGACGGCCCTGAGCGCCGGCCCGTGGAGGAGACCGGCCGCCGCGTATTCTCTCGTTTCGTCGAGCTCGCTGCCTCGCTCGCCGGTGAAACAGTCGCCCGATGAGTCTGGCCTTGCCGGGTGCCGCCCTCGTCGTTACCGGCGTTCTGCTCTGCGGATGTGGCGGTTCGACCGCAGCGCGGCCGGCGGCGCCGACGGTCCTTCCCGGTGACGAGATCTCGACGACCGCTCCGACCACCTCGACCTTCCCCGCGCCATCGACGTCGACGACCTCCGCCCTCGCCGCTCAGGGACGGGCGGACGCCGTAGCCGCCTGCGGGACCTGGCAGGTGAGTGACAGCCAGGATTCGCCCCAAGGATCCGGCACCATTCGAGCAGCGGCGGCCCAGGCGACGACGGCCGCCGGTCTCGACACCCGCTGGAGTGCGCTGGCTGGCAACAGGAGCTTTGTGGCATCTCTGCCGGAGACGAGCAACACGCCGGCCGACGTGGCCCAGGCCCAGACGGACATCGGGGGCATCCCATCGACCTGCTCCACCTTCGGCATCTCCCTCTCCGATTAGGCGATGGTGCTTCCGGCGTCGGTTTTCTTGCTTCACGCTTCCAGGTACCGCTTGCTGGGTTCTAGGCTGCCGGGTGCGACCCTGCCGCCAAGGCCCAGGGCGAGGGCTCCGATGGACATGACGAGGGCTCCGATGGACATGACGCGACACGTCCGGAAGAGTTCGATTTCCACGGGGGGGAGAGAGGTTCGCAGACATGGATGACGCGACGATGCTCGCCGAGCTCCTTCCGACAGCCGAACGCCTGGTCGATCGTCACCTGGGCATGGCCAAGGAATGGTTTCCCCACGACCTCGTCGAATGGCGGGTGCCACCGACTGAGGCGATGGTCGGAACCCAGCAGCCCCTGCCCGACGGTGTGGCCAGCGCCCTCTTCGTGAACGTGCTCACCGAGGACAACCTGCCGTACTACTTCGCCTCCCTCGACGGACTCTTCGGCCGCGACGGCGCCTGGGGCTACTGGACCCGGCGCTGGACGGCCGAGGAGGGGCGACATTCGATCGTGCTCCGCGACTATCTGATCATGAGCGGACACATCGATCCCGTCACCTTGGAGCGGGCCCGGATGGCGCAGGTGACCGGCGGTGTCTCGCCCCAGCCCACGAGCATCGCCGACGCCTTCGCCTATCTGGCCCTGCAGGAGCTGGCCACCCGGATCGCCCACCACAACACGGGCAAGGCCCTGCCCGACGGCGAGGGCTACGGGGTGATGAAGCGGGTGGCGGCGGACGAGAACCTGCACTACCTCTTCTACCGAGACCTCGTGTCGGCCGCTCTGGAGATCGATCCGTCGGGCATGGTCGAGGCCATCAAGCGCCAAGTCATCGGATTCGAGATGCCCGGCACCGGCATCACCGGCTTCGCCGAGCACTCCAAGGCCATCGCCCGGGCCGGCATCTACGACCTGCGTGTCCACCACGACTCGATCCTGCGCCCGGTCGTCCTCGGTCACTGGGACATCGCCGGCCGGGAGGGTCTCACGCCGGCAGCCGAGAAGGCGCGCACCCGGCTCGTCCAATTCATCACCCGCCTGGGCCGGGCCTCGACCCGCGCCACGTCGGGAGGCCGCCCCGAGCCGATGGTGGAGGTGTCGAGTCGGTAGATCGGGCTCCCCCGGGTGGATTTCCTCCTCGAGGGGCGTTTTCGTGCCTAAAGGGGACCGCCGATAGTTCCGATATGACACGGTGACCGTTGCCGAGCCCCGGACGACGCGCCCGGGGCTCGACTCCGACCTGCGCGGGCTTGTCCAACGTCTGTGTGAACCGGGGGCGATCGTCTCCGTCGTCCAGCCCGTCGTCCGCCCGTCCGACATGGTCGTCGTCGGCTACGAGGCGCTGGCCCGGATGCCGGGCGAGCCCCACCGACCCCCCGACTGGTGGCTCGAACGGGCGTCGGAGCTCGGTCTGCGGGCCCAGCTCGAGCTGGCCTGCGTCCGCGCCGCGGCCGCTCTCGGGGCCCCACCCGAAGGCCGGGCCCTCTTCATCAACGCCAGCCCGTCGACGGTGGCGGATCCGGCCTTTCTGGACCTGCGGGCCGATCTCCCGGAACGACTCGTCATCGAGCTCACCGAGCAGGAGGCGGTGGACGACTACGACGACCTCCGCGCCCGCCTGGCTCGAGCGCGGTGTGCGCCTGGCCGTCGACGACGCCGGGGCCGGCTACTCGAGCCTCCGCCATGTCGTGGAGCTCTCCCCGGACTATCTGAAGCTCGACCGCGAGCTCGTCCGGGGGGTCGACGAAAATCCCAACCGCCGGGCGCTGCTGCGTGCCGTTGTCGCCTTCGCCCAGGAAGTGGGCACCAGCGTGATCGCCGAAGGGGTCGAGACCCGGGGCGAGCTCGATGTCCTGCGCGAGGCGGAGGTACACCTGGTCCAGGGATTCCTCCTCGCCCGTCCGGGCCCACCGTGGCCGCAGATTGCCCGTACGGGACCGTCCACGTCGTTCCTGATCGACACGACCGAGGTGCACGCCTCTCTTCAGGACGGGATCGACGAGGCCCGGCTCCGTCAGGCGCTCGGCCGGGTCGACAATGTCGTGGCCATCTGTGAGCTCGTGGTCGAGGCGCTCTTCCGCCGGGGCCATCTCATGTCGAGCCTCTATTTGGAAAGAAACGGCGAGCTTCGCTGCGTGTCACAGCGCGGACTGTGGCAGGTGCGCGACGGCATGCCCGGCTCCGCCGGCATCACGGGTCGGACGTGGGCCACGGGACGACCGATTATCGTCGAGGACGTCTCCTCGCACCCCGACTATCTCGAGGCCATCCCCGGGGTGGTGTCAGAGATCTGCGTGCCCATCCTCGTGAACGGCGAGTCCGTCGGTGCCTTGAACGTGGAATCGCTCAGTCCTCTTACGCGCGAGACCACTGTGTTGACCGAGACGGTGGCGCGTCTGCTCGCCGATCGGCTCGGTGTCGTCGGCACCAACCTGGGCAACACCCGATGGCAGCGCGCCGCGCACGCCTCGGTGCCATCTCCGGTCTCCTGGCCAGCCGGCGCCTGCCCCAGCAGGTCCTGCACCGCTTCCGCGAGGCGGCCGATATGGACTCGGCCTGCCTGGTGCTCGACGAGCACGACGGTCCCGAGACGATCACCGCCGTCGGGCCCCTGGCGGGCAGCATGCTGGCACTGACCAATGACGAGCTGAGTGCGCTGTCCTCACTGGTGGGTGACATCCGTTCGTGTTACACCGCCGGCGACGCCTCGAGCCGTGGTTTCGTGGGGACCGAGTCGCTGCGCGCCGCGGGCGCCCGAGCCGTGGTCGTCCTACCCCTGTGGGCCCAGCGCAAGCGCTTCGGCACGTTGATCGTGGCCCACTCCCGGCCCCTCCAACTGACCGGGGACCGGGTGGAACCCCTCGAGCTTCTGGCCGATCACGCCGCCGCCGTCCTCGCCACTTGGCTGGCGACCGACGATCCCACCGAAACCACGGACGTGCGGACCGGTTTCCCCTTCTCCCGACGGTCGCCCGAAGTCCGACCTACCTCGCCGCCGGCCTCCCAGCATCGCTGACGGCCATTGTGGGCATCGACGGCGCAACTCTCACAACCCGTAAACCTCGCAACCCCTGAACCTTTCGACTCGGCCGGCGCTCATGTTTTAGGGTGAGACAGGCAGAGTCGTCACCGACAGGAGATGGGCAATGGGAGTTTCAGAGGACGCCGAACGGATTGTGCGCGAGTTCTGTGACGCTTTCGGCAAGCACGACGCCGAAGCGCTGCGGCCGTTCTTCACCGACGATGTCGTCTACCACAACATCCCCATGGACCCGGCTGTCGGAATCGACGCCACCATTGCCTTCATCGTGGGGTTCTTCGCCATGAGCGAGGGCATGGTGATCGAAACCACTCACCTGGCCGTGCGCGACAACGTGGTGCTGACCGAGCGGATCGACACCTTCACCATGGGCGAGAAAGAGGCCGCCCTGCCGGTGATGGGCACTTTCGAGATCCGTGACGGCAAGATCAGCGCCTGGCGTGACTACTTCGACCTCGCCCAGATCACGACGATGCTGTCCGGCGACGGCTGACGGCCATGGCGTTGGACCGCAGCCGGTAGATCCAGCGGAAGTCGTCGTCGGCTTAGATCCAGCGAAGGTCGTCGTCGGCGTTGTCGGTGATCCGGGCGCAGGTGGGACAGAACCAACGGGTCTCGAGAGCGGTGCCGCAGGCCCGGTGGTGCGGGCCCTCGACATCGCCGCCCGATTCCCGTGACCCCCAGCTAGCCAGAAGGCGCAGCGCCCCGGCCAGTTCGCGTCCGGCTTCGGTGATGCGGTACTCGAGCCGGGGCGGCCGGTCCGAGTAGGGCACGGCCAGCACGAGGCCCTCACGTTCGAGCCGGCGGAGGCGGGCGGTGAGAACGTTCGGTGCCAGTCGGGGGATGTCCCCCTGCAGTTCTGAGAAGCGCCGTGGCCCGTCGAGAAGTGCGTCGACCACCAACAGCGTCCAGCGGTCACCGACCTTGGCCATCGCTGCGTCCAAGCCCGAGGTCACGGGATCATCCTGGCTCACCCTCGTTCGTCCGCGCACCGGAGCTCCCTTGATGTGGTAGTCAATAGTAACTTGCAAGTGAGTAGTGAATAGGTCAAAGTGATGGAGCCGGAGGTTCCAAGCCGGTCATGAGATCTCGGGAGGTCGGAAAATGGGAAAAGTTCTGGAGGAGCTGTCGACCGCGGTTCGCGGTGCGGTGGAGACGGTGGGTCCCTCGGTCGTGGGCGTGGGAGCGGGCGGAAGCGGCGCCGTGGTGAGCGCCGGGGTGGTGGTGACGAACGCCCACAACCTCCGTGGTGAGGAGACGGTGGTGACATTCGCCGACGGCCGGCGGGCCCCGGGTCGGGCCACGGGCGTCGACATCGACGGCGACCTGGCCGTGGTGGCCGTCGACACCGGGGACGCCCCGGCCCTCGTATGGGGCACGAGCCCGGCCGGCGTGGGTGACGCCGTCCTGGGGCTGGCCAATCCGGGCGGACGGGGTCTGCGGGCCAGCGTGGGCTTCATCTCGGCTGTCGACGTGGCCTTTCGGGGACCAGGCGGTCGGAAGGTGGGCGGCGCCCTCGAGCACACGGCGCCCCTGGCCCGCGGTTCGTCGGGCGGACCCCTCGTCGACAGTGCCGGGAAGCTGGTCGGGATCGACACCCATCGGGTGGGCGACGGCTTCTACCTGGCTGTTCCGGCCAACGAGGAGCTGCAGCGACGCGTCGACGCCCTCGGTCGGGGCGAGGAGCCCCGTCGGCCCCGGCTCGGGATCGCCGTGGCCCCGCCACAGGTGGCCCAACGGCTGCGGCGTTCGGTCGGCCTGCCCGAGCGTGACGGGATCCTCGTGCGCGCCGTGGAGGACGGCGGCCCCGCCCACGGCGCCGGTATCCGCCAAGGTGACCTCGTGGTGGCCGTCGGAGGCACGCCGGTGGCCAGTGTCGACGAGCTGTCGGCCGCCCTCGAACGCGTCGGGTCCGGTGCCCCCGTCGAGCTGGCCGTGGTGCGCGGGGTGGAGGAGCTGACCGTGTCGGTCACCATCTCCTCCCCGGCCCCCGAGCCCGGAGCGGGCTGAGGCGAACCGCATGGCCCCGGCGGTGCCGTTCGTGGCAACCTCGCGGACCCCGGCGAGCCCGAGAGCGGAGGAACCCCGATGATCAAGCTCACCTGTCTCATCCGACGCAAGGACGGGATGTCACCCGAAGACTTCCACGCCTACTGGCGGGACCGTCACGGACCCCTGGTGGTGTCGACGAAGAGCGGCAGTCATGTGCTGCGCTACGAACAACATCACCGGCCTCTGTCGGAGTACGGGGAGTCGGACGACGGTTCGTATGACGGGGTGACCGAGCAGTGGTTCGCGTCGATGGATGAGTACAACGCGCATGTGGCCGAGAAGGACTTCGCCGACGTCTGGGCCGATCTGCCCAAATTCCTGGACGTCGAGAAGCTGGCCTTCGTTCTGACCGAGGAGCCGGTGGTGATCTTGGAGGGCCCCAGACACTGACGGCGAGCCGGCAGGCGTACCGGTCCGGGTCAGGCGCTCACGCCGGCCACCACCGGCCGGTCGAGGGCGACGCCTCCCATGGAGCCCAAGAACTGGGCGTCGCCGAAGGTGAAGACCCCGCCGTCGGACGCCACCAGCCAGTAGCCGCCGCTGCCCGGTCCGGCGATGAGCGCCACGATGGGCCGGGCCAGCGGAATTCCGCCCGTCGAGCCGAAGAACTGGGCGTTGCCGAAGGAGAAGACGCCGCCGTCGGAGGCCACCAGCCAGTAGCCGCCACCTTGGGGCATGGAGGCGATGCCGACCACCGGACGGGCCAGGGCGATGCCTCCGAGCGAACCCCAGAAGCGGACGTTGCCGAAGGCGAAGACGCCACCGTCCGACGCCACCAGCCAGTAGCCGTGACCGCCGGCGGCGGAGGCGATGCCGACGACAGGTTGGGCCAACGCGATACCGCCCAGCGAGCCGTAGAAGTTGGCGTCGCCGAAGGCGAAGACCCCACCGTCCGACGCCACCAGCCAGTAGCCCCCGCCGTCGGGAGTGGCGGCCATGGCCACCACGGGTTTGGCCAAGCGGATGCCGCCGGTCGAGCCGAAGAAGGGAGCGCCGAAGGAGAAGACGCCGCCGTCCGAGGCCACTTCCCAGTAGCCGCCGGCGGGATCGGCGGCGGCGCCCACGATGGGCGCGTCGAGGCGCTTGCCGCCCATCGAACCCTCGTAGGCAGCGGCGCCGAAGGAGAAGATCCCCCCGTCGGATCCGGCCATGTCGTATCCCTCGGGCGGCTCCCCGGCTCCGATCTCCGGGGTTGATCCGGCGAAGGTCACCGGTGCGATCCAGAGGCTGCGGAAGTCACCGGCCCCGTAGGAGTACTGGCTGGCGGGTCCGTCCCAGGCGGCGTAAGCCATCCACCAGTTCCCGCCGGCGTCGGTGACGAGGGATTCACCGCCGGGGCCGAGCCGCGAGGCATCGGAATGAAGAAGCGGACTCTGGAGGGGTTTGCCGCAGGGGCCGACCGGTCCCTGACAGACGGCGTAGCCGACGCCGTAGCCGGCGCTGTTCCACTGGCCGCCCGAATAGAACAGGACGTAGGAACCCGATTCGTAGACCATGGTGGGGTTCTCGACGGTGGTCTCCCACAACTGGGTCTCGGTGAGGACGGGCACGACGTCACCGATGACGGCGCTGCCGTCAGCCGAGAGCTGGGCCACCCAGATGTTGCCGGGGATGTTCTGGGCGTCGTTGCCGCCGTTGGACTTCCAGTAGAGGTACAGCGCGCCACTCGGGTCCACGAAGGGCTGGGGATCGAGCGAGCCGCCGATGGCCGTCTGGCAGATCAGAGGCTGGATGCTCGAGTCGGTGAAAGGTCCGGCCGGGGTGGGTGCCGTGGCGTCGGAGATGCACTCCTCTCTGTCGTTTTGGCGTTCGGTGGCGTAGTACATGACGAACTGGCCGCCGATGCGGATGACGCCGGGCGCCCAGGTCTGGCCCGCCTTCTCCCACGTCGGCAGCACCGGCAGCGCGTCACCGAGACTGGTCCAGTGCTGGAGGTCGGTGGACGAGAGCACGGGGATGTGCCCGGCGTTCCCGGCCGTCGTGTAGACGTAGTACGTGGAGCCGTCCCGGATGATGTCGGGGTCGGGGGCGTCGTGGTCGTAGACGGCGGCGGTGGCGATGACCGACGCCGTACGCGGGCCCGGTGTCGCCGATGCCGCCGGTGAGACGGCCACCAGCGCCATGGCGCCGACCGACGTCACCGCCAGAGCGACGAGGAGAGCCGTGCGCACGTCGGTGACCCGCAGCCGGCGTGGCATTGCGACGCAGTGTAGGGGTGGTCGGGTCCGCTGAGTCGTCAGGTCGGGCTTTTTGAGCGCCGGAGCCCCACGGCCCGACCGGGGAGGCGGCCGGGGGCCCCGAGAGCTCAGCCGGCGAGCTGTCGGAGCACGAAGGGAAGGATGCCGCCATGGCGGAAGTACTCCGCCTCCATGGGCGTGTCGATCCGGACCCGGGCGCTGAACTCGACGGCACCGGCGCGGACGGTGATCTCCTTCGGGACCTCACCGCTTCGGAAGGTGTCGAGGCCGACGATGTCGAAGGTCTCCTCGCCCGTCAGACCCAAGGTGGTGAGGGTCTCACCGTCGGCGAACTGCAGGGGCAGGATGCCCATGCCCACCAGGTTCGAGCGGTGGATGCGTTCGTAGCTCTGGGCGATGACGGCCCGGACCCCGAGCAGCGCCGGTCCCTTGGCCGCCCAGTCGCGCGACGATCCCGAGCCGTACTCGGCGCCGGCCAGTAAGACGAGGGGGACGCCGTCGGCCTGGTATGCCATGGCGGCGTCGAAGATGCTCATCTGCTCGCCGTCGGGGAGATGACGGGTGATGCCGCCTTCGGTTCCCGGGGCGAGCAGGTTGCGGAGCCGGACATTGGCGAAGGTGCCGCGCATCATGACCTCGTGATTGCCGCGCCGCGCCCCGTAGGAATTGAATTCGGCGGGGGCCACGCCGTGACTGGTCAGGTACAGGCCGGCCGGTGAGTCGGGTTTGATGGACCCGGCCGGCGAGATGTGGTCGGTGGTGACGCTGTCGCCCAGGATGGCGAGGACCCGGGCGCCGACCACGTCACGCACAGCAGCGGGCTCCCGGTCGATGCCGGCGAAGAAGGGGGCCTGCAGGACGTAGGTCGAATCCTCGGTCCAGTCGAAGGTGTCCCCGCCGCCGATGGCCATCGAGCGCCAGCGGTCGTCGCCGTCGAAGACCGAGCTGTAGCGGCGGCGGAACATCTCGGAGGTCACCGCCTTCTGCAGGACTTGCGTGATCTCGGCCGACGACGGCCAGATGTCGCGCAGGAACACGGGACGACCGGCACTGTCGGTCCCGAGCGGTTCGGTGGTGAGGTCCACGTCCATCGTCCCCGCCAGCGCGTAGGCGACGACCAGGGGAGGCGAGGCCAGGTAGTTGAGCCGGACGTCGGGGTGGATACGGCCCTCGAAGTTCCGGTTCCCCGACAGCACCGCGGCCACGGCCAGGTCGCCCAGTCCGACGGCCTCGGACACCCCGGGGAGAAGGGGCCCCGAGTTTCCGATACAGGTGGTGCAGCCGAAGCCCACGAGATCGAAGCCGAGGGCGGAGAGCGGCTCCACCAGGCCCGCTCGCTCGTAGTAGTCCATGACCACGCGCGATCCCGGTGCTAGTGACGTCTTCACCCAGGGCTTGGACTCGAGGCCCAGGGCCAGGGCCTTTTGGGCCAGCAGGCCGGCGGCCAACATGACCTGGGGGTTCGAGGTGTTGGTGCAGCTGGTGATGGCGGCGATGACGACCTGGCCGTCGCCGATCTCGTGGGAGCTGCCGTCTTCGAGTGTGGCCGTGGCCGTGCGAATGCCAGCGGCGTCGCCCGCCTTCTGGCGTGACGTGGCCACGGCGCTCACGAAGCCCGCCTTCGTGGCCGACAGAGAGACCCGGTCCTGGGGCCGGGCGGGGCCGGCCAGACTCGGCTCCACCGTGGCCAGGTCGAGCTCCACGCTCTCGGTGAAGACCGGCGCGTCGTCGCCGGGACTGCGGAAGAGGCCCTGTTCCTTCGTGTAGGCCTCCACCAGATGCACGTGGTCCTCGTCGCGGCCGCTGAAGCGCAGGTAGTCGAGGGTGACGTCGTCGACCGGGAAGATCACGCAGGTGGCGCCGTACTCCGGTGCCATGTTGCCGATGGTGGCCCGGCTCTCGAGGGGAAGGTGGGCCAGGCCCGTTCCGTGGACCTCGACGAACTTCCCCACCACGCCATGGTGGCGCAGCAGCTCAGCGATGGTGAGCACCAGGTCTGTGGCCGTCGTCCCCTCACGCAGGTCGCCCGTCAGACGCAGTCCCACCACCGGGGGGACGAGCATGGTGAGGGGCTGGCCGAGCATGGCCGCCTCCGCCTCGATGCCGCCGACACCCCAGCCGAGCACCCCCAGGCCGTTCACCATGGTGGTGTGGGAGTCGGTGCCCACCAGGGTGTCGGGGAATGCGGATCCGTCCGCCGTGGCGAAGACCACCCGGGCCAGGTACTCCAAGTTCACCTGGTGGCAGATGCCCGTTCCCGGGGGAACCACCCGGAAGCCGTCGAAGGCCTGCTGGGCCCAGCGCAGCAGCTCGTAGCGCTCGATGTTGCGCTGGTACTCGGTGTCCACGTTGGTGCCGAAGGACGTAGTCAGACCGGACGACTCGGCGATCACGGAGTGGTCGATGACGAGCTCCACCGGTACCAGGGGATTGACCCGGGTGGCATCGCCGCCCATGGTCACGAGCGCATCGCGCATGGCGGCCAGGTCGACGACGGCAGGAACACCGGTGAAGTCCTGCATGAGGACGCGCTCGGGGGTGAAGGCGATCTCGGTGGGGGCCACCGTGCCCGCCGACTGGCGCGAGGCCCAGCTGGCCACGGCCTCGATGTCCGCGGCGTGGACATGGCGGCCGTCCTCGTGGCGGATCAGGTTCTCGAGGACGATCTTGAGCGAATAGGGGAGCCGACCCACGTCGAACTGGCCGTCGAGGGCGCCCAGACGGTGGATGGCGAAGCTCCGGTCGCCGACGGCGAGGGTGGAGCGGGTGGTGAAACTGTCGAGGGAGGGGGATCCGGTGGCCATGGCCCCATTCTGCTCCTCGCCACGCCGGTCGAACATCCCACCCGGCGCGCCCGGGCGTGCCAGGCACCGTGGGGGCCTCCCGACCAGCCCCGGACGAAAGAGACAGAGGGGTCGCTAGGGTCGCGGGGGATGGAGCGATGTGCCGAGTGCGGCTACTCCTACGACACACTGGGCCGCCCCGAGATCGTGCCCGAGCTGCGGGCGCTGGCCGGGCGCTACGGCTACCTCCTCGAGGGCGCCGACGCCGAGCGGCTCCGGGCCCACCCCCGGGCGAATGTCTGGTCGGCCCTCGAGTACGCCTGCCACGTCCGTGACGTCGTGTGCGTGCAACGGCAGCGGATACTGCAGGCCTGCACGGAGGAGCAACCCTGCTTCGCCCCCATGCGACGCGAGGAACGGGTCCTGGAGGAGAGCTACAACACGCAGGAGCCGACGGTGGTCTCCCGGGAGCTCGTGGCCGCCGCCGATCAGATGGCCCGGACACTGGAGCAGTTGGAGGAGGGCGCATGGAGTCGCACGGGCGTCTACAGCTGGCCGACGACCGCGGTGCGGACAGTGGACTGGATCGGTCGCCACAGCGTGCATGAGGAGACCCACCACCTGCGCGACATGGACCAGTCCCTGCACGCCTCGAAAGAACAGACAGGTCAGAGAGAACAGACAGATCAGACAACGAAGGGATGACGGAGATGAAGACGCGCACATTGGGTCAGGGATTGGTCGTATCGGCCGAGGGACTCGGATGCATGGGGATGAGCCAGTCCTACGGACCGGCTGACGACACCGAATCGATCGCCACCATCCACCGGGCTCTCGACCTCGGGGTCACTTTTCTCGACACGGCCGACATGTACGGGCCCTTCGTGAACGAGCAGCTGGTGGGCAGGGCCATCGCGTCGCGCCGACCCGAGGTGGTGCTGGCCACCAAGTTCGGAAACGAGAGGCGGCCCGACGGGAGCTTCGTCGGCGTGAACGGCCACCCCGACTACGTCCGGTCGGCCTGCGACGCGTCGCTCGCCCGGCTCGGGGTCGATGTCATCGACCTCTACTACCAACACCGGGTGGACACCACCGTGGCCGTCGAAGAGACGTGGGGGGCCATGAGCGAGCTCGTGGCCGCCGGCAAGGTCCGTCACCTCGGCATCTCCGAGGCCGCCCCGGCCACCATCCGGCGGGCCCACACCGTGCACCCGGTCACGGCGCTGCAGAGCGAGTACTCGCTGTTCACCCGGGAACCCGAAGACGAGATCCTGGCCACCGTGCGCGAGCTCGGCATCGGCTTCGTCCCCTACAGCCCGCTCGGACGGGGCTTTCTGTCGGGGACGATTACGAGCCCCGATCAATTCGGTGACACGGACTTCCGGAAATTCTCACCCCGATTCCAGGGGGCGAATTTCGACCGCAACCTGGCCGTGGTGGACAAGGTGGCCGAGCTGGCGGAAAAGAAAGGGGTCACGGCCTCTCAGCTGGCCCTGGCCTGGGTTCTGGCCCAGGGCGATGACATCGTCCCCATCCCGGGGACGAAGAGGCGGACCTATCTGGAGGAGAACATCGCCGCGCTCGACATCGAGCTCTCGCCGTCTGACCTCGCCGCCATCGAGGAGGTCGCTCCCCTCGGTGTGGCCACCGGCAACCGTTACCCCGACGAGCACATGGCCAGGGTGAACGTCTGAGCGGTCACGACTCCGACGGCCCTTCGAGCACGGAGCGCTCCTCGTTCGGAACGCGCGCCAGCAAGCGGTTCGACCGCCGCCTGCAACTGCGTCATCTCTGACGTCAAACGGGCGCGACTCTCCGGGGTGAGCGCGCCGGCCGAGGGTCCGGCCACCGTCCGTATCATCACACCGGCGAGTCGTTCGGCCTGGGCCAGGAAGCGGCGGGCCACGGGGTCGTCGAACAGGCTGGAGGAGGCGGTGAGCAACATGGAGGCCAACGCCCGGAGCTCCTCGGACGCCGCGCCGGAGACCTCCTCATCGGCGGTGACGGCCGCGTAGGTCCGGCGGGTCTGGCCGTAGACGATCAATCCCTGGACGGCTACCGAGACGCTTCGTTCCCGTCGCTGCCTGTCGGCGACCACCTCGTCGATGATCAGTGCCGTCACGGCCACCACCAACAGACTCGAGACGATCGAGCCCGTGAGGGAATGCCGGGTCCACCACACTCGGAACCCTTCGATCCAGAGATCGCAGGCGACGAGCACCACGAGCGTGGTGGCAGCGGTCGCCGCAGCCAGCCGTCGGACGGATTTGTCCACCCCAGAACCTTCGCACGCCACCACCACCGGGGCGATCTGGTGTTACGTCACCGGAGGGTTTCCTTGCTCAGGAGTCTTCGGCTCCCTCTTCGAGATCCGGAAGGACGAAACAGGCGACGCCCGCTTCGCGGGTCGAGAAGAACAACTCGTCCTCGATGTCCTGTTGGTCGTCCGCCGTCTTGGTGGACGCCTGACCCGTGTCCATGATCCCTTGACGCGCCATCGTGGAGCTCTCTTTCTAACGGTGTGGTGGGAAGACATTGCGATCTGTCGTGTCCACCCGCAGTATGCGCCTCGAAGGAGAAAAACGGGTACCGGGAGGTAACTTCGCCCGTTCGGCCACGCGAAGAGAACTCAGTGAAACGCCTCCACGGCGGAGGACCCGGCCACGACGATCATCGCCCCGGCGGCACCGGGTGCGGCGAAGTGCTCGGCGGTGCCGACGTGGAGGGCCAATGAGAACTCCGTCCTCCCGGTCGACTCGTTGATGCCGTAGAGCTTGGAGGCCGACAGATCGATGCTCCATACCACCCCCCCGGCGATGGTGGGCGAGCTCGCCCCACCGGTCGGTGACGTCCACGTCCATCCCCGCGCCATCGCATTCCCGGGCCCGATCTTCACCTGGTCGATCTGACCGCTGCCGGGACAGACGACGTACACGTTCGGCGCCTGGTAGGCGCTGCCACCGAGTGAGTCGCACACAGGGAGCGACGCCAGCTGTCCGGCGATGCCTCCGAGGGCATCGCCGTCGAGCAGATAGGCGGTTGTCTCCTTGCCCACCTCGAAGACCTGACCACCGGCCAGCAACACCGGAGAGGTCGATCCGAGATCACCGTCGTCGGCGTTGTCCTGGGCCCAGTTGGAGGCGGCGAAATACGACAGCTCGGTCAAGGTGGGGGAGAGCTTGATCACGGCGTTGCTGTGATCGAAAGCCTGACCCGCACGGGCGCTGCCGTTCCCGGTGGCCACGAAGACATCCCCGGTGCTGTCCACCGTGATTCCGGCCGGGGCCCAGATGGCGCCTTCGCGTGCGGTGGGGACCTTGTAGGTGAGCAGAGCCCCTGATCCGGTCTCGGGCACCCCCACCACCCAGCCGTTGTACTGGCCGCAGTCCCCTTCATTGCCGCCGAAGCCCACCAGGACGTGCCCACCCGAGAGGCCGAGGGCGATCCGTTGCAGATGGGCGGCGGCGTCCCATCCGCGCTGGTCGACGTCGCGGCTCCATGTGACCTTGTGCGTCGAGATGTCGATACCGAAGACCTCGTGACCCACGGCTCCGTTGCTCTCGGTCTCGGTCGAGGCGAAGACCATGTTCTGAACGGGATCGATGACCATGGTGGAGGTGATCCCGACTGTCGGGCTGATGTCCCCGCACGGAAGGGCGCCGGCCGCGGCCGGCGTGGCCAGATGATCCGACCACTGCACCTTCCCGGTGGCGGCTGACAGGTCGTAGACGGTGTCGTCCTCGGTGGCCACCAGCACCTGGCCGTCGAAGATGAGTGGCTCGCCGAAGACGGCGCCGTCGAGTGACGGTGACGTCCACAGCGACGACGGCGCCGCGGTCACGGTGGGAAACGACGCGTCGTCGGCGGTTCGGCCGAAGTCCCCGCCGTACGTCGTCCACTGAGCGGTCGTGGCCGGGACCATGGTGGTGGTGGAGGAGGAGGTGGTGGCCGGGATCGACGTCGTGGGTGCGGTCGTCGTGCTGGGGGCTCGGGTGGCGCTGTGGGTGGTGGCGCATCCGGCGACGACGAACACGAGGGCGAGGGCGAAGCCACCGGGGTGCCGTCCCCCCCGCGTCCGACGAAGGGACGGGGCGACGACCGACTTGCAGGGTGAGACCATCCCCGAGTCTGCCCCTGGCCACGGCGGCCGGAGGTCGCGCCCGATGCCCCCCACTGCTGGACGCCAGGCTATTTAGGGCCTATTTTTGACTGTATGGTCAGTCAAACCGGGATGGTCAGTCACACCGGGCGAGACACGGCACCGATTGATCCGGCGGCTCTCGAGGCGTCGCTCCGGCCCTTCGGCGAGAGCCGGATGCTGCCCCGAGAGGCGTACGTCGATGACGCCGTCTTCGCCTGGGAGCAGCGCCACTTCTTGGAAGGGCGCTGGATGTGTGTCGGTCGTAGCGAGGACGTCGCCGCCGCCGGTGCCCAGCGCGCCGAGTCGGTCGGCCGGGCCGGGGTGTTCCTCGTGCGGGGCTCCGACGGGGTGGTGCGGGGCTTCGCCAACGCCTGCCGGCATCGCGGCCACGAGCTGCTGCCGTGCGGTGAGTCGCGCAATCTCCACATCGTCGTCTGTCCCTATCACTCGTGGTCGTACCAACTCGACGGGACTCTGCGCGGCGCACCGGGATTCGACACCCTCGACAACTTCGTGGCCTCCGAGCACGGTCTCGCCGAGTTCCCCACCGAGGAGTGGCACGGCCTGCTGTTCGTCGACACCAGCGGCACCGCCGGCCCCTTCGCCGATCACGTGCGGGGACTCGAAGCCTTCGTCGCCCCCTACGAGCCCGAACGCCTGCGCACCGCCGGCCACCACGACTACGTCGTCCAGGCGAACTGGAAAGTGCTCAGCGAGAACTACCAGGAGTGTTACCACTGCGCCATGATCCACCCCGAGCTGTGCCGGGTCAGCCCCCCGCGCAGCGGGGAGAACTACAGCTCGAGCGGTGGGGGAGCATGGGTCGGCGGTTGGATGGAGCTGGCTCCTGACGCAGACACGATGTCCCTCGACGGACGGACGGCGGGCTCGCCCCTGCGGGGCCTCGACGCCGACGGACGGCGCCAGGTCATCTACCTGGTCATCTTTCCCAACGTCTTGCTGTCGCTTCATCCCGACTACGTGATGACCCACATCCTCACCCCGCTCGCCCCCGATCGGACGCGTATCCAGTGCAGCTGGGCCTTTTCTCCCGAGGACCTCGAACGGGCCGACTTCGATCCGTCTTACGCCATCGATTTCTGGGACATCACGAACCGCCAGGACTGGGCCGCCTGCGAGTCGGTGCAACGCGGTCTCTCGTCCCCGCACCACGCTCCGGGGCCATTGTCTCCCGACGAAGACGGGGTTTACCAGTTCGTGACCATGCTGGCGCGCGGGTACCGCGGACTGCCTCTCGGATCGTCGGTCGCCGCCGCCGGCTGAGCGGGCTCAGACGAGGTCGGGTACGCCCCGCTTGTCCAACTGGGCGGCGCCCCCGGGGCTATTGACTGACTGTTCAGTCTAAGTGGCTGCTACCCTCGGGAAAAGGTGTTCCCAGGCTGATCCCTCTCCCGGCCGGCGGTGATGCTCGTCACCGGGGCCGACCGGTGAGGCGTCGCAACAGGATGGACCGATGACGGAGCAAGACAGCGGATTGGCGGGGGTTGCCGATGCCCGCCGTGAGCAGATGCTCCAGGCCGCCGTGGAGGTCATTGTCGAACGCGGCTTCCCCGAGACCCGCATCGCCGATGTGGCTGAGCGGGTCAACGCCAGCCCCGCCCTCGTCATCTACTACTTCAAGACCAAGGACAACCTTCTCGTCGAGGCCCTGCGTTACGCCGAGGACCTCTTCTACGACGCCGGGGTCCGGCGCACCCAGAAGCTGCCCGGCGCCCGCCAACGGCTGCAGGAGATCGTCCGCATGAGCTGCATCCCCGGCGACGAGAACGGCGGCCCGGCCGAGTCCTGGGTCCTCTGGCTCGACCTCTGGGCCCAGGCCGTCCGCCACCCCGAGGTGGCCCGGGTCCGCGAGGAGTTCGACCGCCGCTGGCGCGAGGCCATCAGCGCCATCGTGGCCGACGGCCAGAGCGCGGGGGAGTTCGCCGACATCGTCCCCGACGACTTCGCCCTCTCCTTCACCGCCCTCTTGGACGGCCTGGCCATCCAGATCGCGCTGGGGGACTCGGTCATCACCGGCGACCGGGCCTTCGCCCTCTGCATGCGCTTCGCCGGCGAGCAGCTGGGCTTCGACGATGCATTGGCCACGAAGGCCCCCAAGTCAACCCGTGGGCGACGCCTGACCGGCTGAGAGCCCTCCGCCACCGGCCACCGGCCCGGCTGCCATCGTTGACCCGGACCGCTCGACGGCCTCACCCAAGTCCCCGTCACCGTTCATCGCTTCTGTCTCCGAGCCGCCATCGCGCAACAGCTCTCAACGCGCTGGCCACCATGCTCCTTCTCTTCTCCCTGGCCGCCGTCACCCTCGGTTACCTCGTCTACCGCCGCCTATTGCGCCGCGAGGGCAAGGGAGCCACCGGTATCGAAGCCTTCGCTGACCAACTGTGACGGCCCGACCCCGCGGATCTGACGGCGCGACCCAGCGGATCTGACGGCGCGACCCAGCGGATCTGACGGCTCCACAGTGCCGGAGGTGTTGGCGCAGGGTCGCTCTTGTGACCGGTGCGCTGTAGGTTGCCCGGCAGCAACGAAGCAGCAACCGAGGGACAGCAACCGAGGGACAGCAACCGAGGGACAGCAACCGAGGGACAGCAACCAGAGACAGCAACAAGAGAGACGGCGACACAGAAATCAGAGACACAGAGACACAGAGACACAGAGACGATGTCAGACGATTGAGCCAGGGGGCAGTGGCGGTGGTGCACGAAGTTCGGGGTGTAGTGGCCAAGGCCAAAGGTGCGCCGGTCACGTTGGAGACCGTGCTCGTTCCTGATCCCGGCCCGGGCGAGGCGCTCGTCGCCGTCCAGGCCTGCGGCGTCTGTCACACCGACCTCCACTACCGCGAGGGCGGCATCAACGACGACTTCCCCTTCCTCCTCGGCCACGAAGCGGCCGGCGTGGTGGAGGCCGTCGGGCCTGACGTCACCTCGGTGACCCCGGGCGACTTCGTCGTCCTCAACTGGCGGGCCGTCTGCGGGGAATGCCGAGCCTGTCGCCGAGGCCGGCCCTGGTACTGCTTCGCCACCCACAACGCCACCCAGAAGATGACCCTGGCCGACGGCACGGCGCTGTCGCCCGCTCTCGGCATCGGCGCCTTCGCCGAGAAGACCCTGGTGGCGGCCGGCCAGTGCACGAAGGTCGACAGCCGGGCCCGTCCCGAAGCGGTGGGACTCCTCGGCTGCGGTGTCATGGCGGGCCTGGGGGCGGCCATGTTCACCGGCGAAATCACCAACGGCGACTCGGTGGCCGTCTTCGGCTGCGGCGGTGTGGGTTGCGCGGCGGTGGCCGGGGCCCGCCTGGCCGGCGCGGCCAAAGTCATCGCCGTCGACCTCGATCCCCGCAAGCTCGAGCTGGCCACCCAGTTCGGCGCCACCGACGTGGTGGTGGCCTCCGAGGGCGATCCGGTGGAGAAGATCCGCGCCCTCACGGGCGGCTTCGGGGCCGACGTCTGCATCGAAGCAGTGGGTAACGCCAAGGTCATGCAACAGGCCTTCGATGCCCGCGACCTGGCCGGTACCCTCGTCCAGGTGGGGGTACCGACGCCGGACATGCGCATCGACATGCCCATGATCGAGTTCTTCGGCCACGGGGGACGGTTGAAGCCCAGCTGGTACGGCGACTGCCTGCCGGCGCGTGACTTCCCCATGCTCGTCGACCTCTATCTCCAGGGCCGGCTCGACCTTGACCGTTTCGTCTCCGAGACGATCCCCCTCGACGGCGTCGAAGAGGCTTTCCACCGCATGGAGCGCGGTGAGGTCCTGCGTTCGGTCGTCGTCCTCGGACGGTGACCGCGGTTCAACCTTGCCCCAGGCGCCGCCGCACGGCGCGACATCCATGTCTGACACGAGTGGCCGCCGCAGGTGGTCGTAACCCAGAGGAGCGATGATGGCCAAGATCGTCTGTGTGCTCTACCAGGATCCGGTGGACGGCTACCCGACCACCTACCCCCGTGACGGGATCCCGGCCCTCGACACCTACCCCGACGGCCAGACCCTGCCCACGCCGCACGACATCGACTTCGTCCCCGGAGCGCTCCTCGGCAGTGTCTCGGGGGAGCTCGGCCTGCGTCGCTATCTCGAAGACGCCGGCCACACCTTGGTCGTCACCGACGACAAGGACGGCGCCGATTCGGTCTTCGACCGCGAGCTGGCCGATGCCGACATCGTCATCTCCCAGCCGTTCTGGCCCGCCTATCTGACGGCCGAGCGGATCGACCGGGCCTCCAATCTCAAGTTGGCCATCACGGCCGGCATCGGATCGGACCACGTCGATCTCCAGGCCGCCATCGAGAAGGGCATCACCGTGGCCGAGGTCACCTACTGCAACAGCATCAGCGTGGCTGAGCACGTGGTCATGATGATCCTCTCCCTCGTCCGCAACTACCTCCCCTCCTACGGCTGGGTGACCAGGGGCGGCTGGAACATCGCCGACTGCGTGGAGCGCTCCTACGACGTCGAGGGCATGACCGTCGGTACCGTGGCCGCCGGCCGTATCGGTTCGGCCGTGCTGAAGCGCCTGAAGCCGTTCGACATGAAGCTCCATTACACCGACCGCCACCGCCTGCCCGAGTCGGTGGAGCAGGAGCTGGGCCTCACCTTCCATCCGAGCGCCGCCTCCATGGTCCCCGTCTGCGACGTGGTCACCATCAACGCGCCGCTGCACCCCGAGACCGAGGGTCTCTTCGACGACGCCCTCATCGGCACCATGAAGCGTGGCGCCTATCTGGTGAACACGGCCCGGGGGAAGATCTGTGACCGCGACGCCGTCGTCCGCGCCCTCGAAAGCGGCCAACTGGCCGGCTACGCCGGCGACGTCTGGTTCCCCCAGCCCGCCCCCCAGGACCATCCCTGGCGGACGATGCCCCATCACGGCATGACCCCGCACATCTCGGGCTCGTCGCTCTCGGCCCAGGCCCGCTACGCGGCGGGCACCCGCGAAATCCTAGAATGCTGGTTCGAAGACCGGCCCATCCGCGACGAGTACCTCATCGTGGCGGGCGGCCGTCTGGCCGGAGCGGGGGCGCACTCCTACAGCGAAGGCGACGCCACCGGTGGTTCCGAGGACGCGGCGCGCTACAAGTCGTGACACGCTCATGACCGGGTCGTCATGCGTACCGGGTCGTCATGCGTACCGGGTCGTCATGCGTACCGGGTCGTCATGCGTACCGGGTCGTCATGCGTACCGGGTCGTCATGCGTACCGGGTCGTCATGAGCGGGTCGTCATGAACAAGGTGAAGGTGGGCTTCTTCTCCTTCACCGAGATCACCGACCCCGCAGAGCACCGCTCCTACAACGAGTGGCACCAGCTCGACCACATGCCCGAGCAGTACCCGCTGCTGGGCATGGCCTTCGGTCAACGCTGGGTCTCCACCCCGGCCTGTCGCGCCGCCCGGGCCGTCGACGGTGCCCTTCTCGGTGCCGTCCACTACGTCACCCTCTATCTGATGACCGAGCCGGTCGAGGGCACCCTCGAGCAGTTCCACGCCCTCGGCGGCCGGCTCCGGGAACTGGGCCGGTTCCACGAGCACCGTCGGGCGCTGCTGTCGGGACCGTTCGACGTGGACACCGTGGCGGCGGCACCCCGGGTCCTCGTCTCGGCCGAGGCCGTGCCCTACCGGCCCAACCGGGGCGCTTACATCGTCGTGGAGGAGGGGCCGGCCGCACCGGTGGACACCGCCGCGCTGCTCGAGGTCCCCGCCGTGGCCGGCGTGTGGAGTTTCATCTCCGACACCGAACGCAGCGGCGCCTGGCGGCCGGGTCGGCGGCGGGTGACGGTCTGCTTCTTGGACGACGCTCCCCTCGACGCGTCGGCGGACCTGGGCGAAGTCGTCCGTCGGGGGCGCCCAGATGCCGCCGGTGTGATCCACGCCGGCCCGGTGGAGACGGTCACCCCGTGGCAGTGGGACTGGTTCGACGACGAAGCGAAACCGTTGCCGGCGTACTGACAAACAGTCAGTCCAGCTTCACGATCACCTTGCCGGTGTTGCCTCCGGTGAAGAGCAGGTTCAGCGCATCGGGCGCGTTTTCGAGTCCCTCGACGATGTGCTCGGAGTGCTTGATCCTCCCCTCGGTCACCCAGCCGAACATCTCCAGCTGTGCCTCGGGAAAACGGTCGAAGTAATCGAGGATCAAGAAGCCCTCCATCCGGCCCCGCATGACGATCAGGTTCCGGTAATTCCCCGGTCCCTTCACCGGGCCCTCTTCGTTGTACGTCGAGATGGCGCCGCACAGCACCACCCGGCCCCGCAGGGCGAGCTGGCCCAGACAGATGTCGAGGATCTCCCCCCCGACGTTGTCGAAGTAGACGTTGATCCCCTTGGGGCATAGCTGGCGCAGCTTGGCTCCGACGTTGTCGGTCCGGTAGTTCACCACCGCGTCGAAGCCGAGCTCCTCGGTGAGCCAGGCGCACTTCTCCTCGGTGCCGGCGATGCCCACCACGCGGGCCGCCCCCTTGATCTTGGCGATCTGTCCGACCACCGACCCGGTGGCACCGGCGGCTCCCGAGACCACCACGGTGTCGCCCTCGGCCACCCGGCCCACGTCGATCAGGCCGAAGTAGGCCGTCATACCGGTCACCCCCAACACGCTGAGCGCCACCAGGGGATCGACCCCGGCCGGGAGGACCTGCATGGCGCCGGCCCCTTCGTCGACCACGGCGTAGTCCTGCCAACCCGTCATCCCGAAGACGAGGTCGCCCTCCCGGTAGCGCTCGCAGCCGCTGCTGACCACCTCCCCGATACCACCGCCGCGCACCACATCACCGATTTCGATGGCCGGCAGGTAGCCCGGGGCGTCGTTCATCCAAGTCCGGATGGTGGGATCGATCGACAGAAACCGGACCCGGACGAGGGCTTCTCCGGCGCCCGGCTCAGGGGTGGTCTTCTCCTCGAGTCGGACGGTCCTTCCGTCGACCATCCCTTTCGGGCGTTCGGCCAGGACGAGCCGTCGGTTGCGGTCGGAGCTCGCGCTCATCGGATCCACTCGCTCAACTGCCGCAGTGTCCCGAGAGGATCGGCCCCGATGGGCATGACGTTCAGCACGGTGACCCCCGCTTCTCGGTAGGCATCGATCCTCTCCTTCACGTAGCCGGCGGGCCCGATCAGTGAGGTCTCCTCGAGCAGTTCGGCGGGAACGGCGGCGGCTGCTTCCTCCTTCTTCCCCTCGAGGTAGAGGTCTTGGATCAGCTCCGCCTCTTTCTCGTAGCCGTAGCTGCGCACCAGGGTGTTGTAGAAGTTGCGTCCCCGCGCTCCCATGCCACCAACATAAAGCGCCGTCATCCCCCGCCCCAGATCACGCAGGTGCTCGAGGCCCTCGCCGATGGCCACGATCCCGCCGGCCGCCACCTCGAGAGGCCCGAGAGAGGCGGCCCGCTTGGCGTTGCCCTGCTCGAGAGCGCGACCCCACACCTGGGCGGCCTTCTCAGGGACGAAGAGGAAAGGGAACCAGCCATCGGCCACCTCGGCCGTCATGGCGACGTTCTTCGGGCCCATGGAAGCGATCCAGACAGGGATCTCGGCGCGGACCGGATGGGTGATCAGCTTCAGGGGTTTCCCGAGACCGGTCCCCTGGCCGGCGGGGAGGGGAATGGGGTAGAGCCCGTCGTTGGTCAGCACCTCGCGGCGCCAGACCCGCCGGCAGATGTCGATGATCTCGCGCGTCCGCTCGAGCGGTTCGGTATAGGCCACGCCGTGCCAGCCCTCGATCACCTGGGGGCCCGACGCGCCGAGGCCCAAGATGAAGCGCCCTTCGCTCACGGCGTCGAGCCCGGCCGCCGTCTGGGCCATGAGCGCCGGCGTGCGCGAGTAGATGGGCAAGATGGCGGAGCCGATCTCGATCCTCTCCGTCCGCGCCGCCAGGTAGCCCAACTGACTCGGCCCGTCATAGCCGTAGGCCTCGGCCACCCACACGATGTCGAGCCCCGCCTGTTCCAGTTCGACGACGGCGTCGAGGGACTGCTTCACACCCCGGGAGTAGTCGAGCATGGTGCTCAGCCGCATGGGGGACTCCTTCTCTTGGGCGAGGGGCTGTTGGATGGGGCGCTTGGTCAGCCGACGGTGGCGATGCCACCGTCGACGGGGAGGATGACACCGGTGAGATAGGCACCGGCACGCGAGGCCAGATAGATGGCGGCACCGGCCATGTCGTCGGGCCGTCCGATCCGCTTCATCGGCGCGCTGGCGGCGATCTGGGCGCCGAAGGCGTCCAGAGTGGCCGCCATCATCTTTGATTGGAAGGGACCGGGGGCGATGGCGTTCACCGTGATGCGCGGGGCCAGCTTCTTGGCCAGGTGCCGCGTTAGCTGGTGGACGGCGGCCTTGGAGGCCGAGTACGAGTAGGTCTCCAGGACCGGGACATGGATGCCGTCGATGGACCCGATGTTCACCACCCGGGCGGGGTCGTCATCGGTGGCCGCCGCCTCGAGAAGCGGAAGCATGAACTTCGTCGTGTGAAAGACGCCCTTGACGTTGAGCGAGAGCACCCGGTCCCAGGCGGCGTCGTCGAACTCTGCGAGCGGCGCCCCCCAGGTGTTGCCGGCGTTGTTCACGAGAACGTCCAGCCGTTCCTCGCGCCGGCCCAGCTCGGCCGCCAATTCCCGGCAGCCCGCTTCGGTGGAGAGGTCGGCCGGCAGGGCGATGCACTCACCCACCTCCGACAGCTCGGCCGCCACGGCGACACAGACTTCGGTGTTGCGCGACGAGATGTAGGTCTTGGCCCCGGCGTCTACGAAACCGCCGGCGATCATCCGGCCGATCCCGCGTCCACCACCGGTCACCAGAGTGGTCTTGCCGGCGATGGAGAAGAGGTCGGTCATCGGCGGACGATACCCCGCTCGGCCCCGTCGGCGCCTACGATGCGCGGCCGTGCCCGACTTCTTCGATGTGGTTCTCAAACAGCGCGCCTGCCGAGCTTTCCGCCCCGACGCCGTGGACGACGCTCTCGTCGAACGGGTCCTCGAAGCAGCCACCTTTGCCCCCAGCGCGGAGAACAAGCAGCCCTGGGTCTTCGTCGTCGTGCGCGACCCGGAGCGACGGGCGGCCATTGGTGACCTGAACCGCCGGGCCTGGGAAGGCGGGGCCAAGTCGCATTCCGAGAGCCGTCTCACGCCGACGCTCCTCGACGAGGTCGACCGGGGTGCCCAGGGCGGTATCGCCGGCGCTCCCGTCCTCGTGGTGGTCGGGGGCGATACCCGGCTCGGTGACCGCCGGGTCCTGGCCGCATCGGTCTTCCCGGCCGTCGAGAACATGCTGCTGGCGGCGGGCGCCCTCGGTCTCGGCGCCGCGCTCACCACCCTTCCCCTCGTCTTCGGCGATGAGCTGGCCGAGATCGTCGGCTTCCCCTTCGAGGTTCAGCCCATCGCCGTGGTCCCCCTCGGTTGGCCGGCCCGTCCGATGGGGCCGCCGAAGCGGTTGCCGGTGGCTGAGAAGGCCCACCGCGACGCGTTCGGTTCGCCATGGTGAGCCGGGCCGGGTAAACACTTCTGCGATGCAGGTCCACAACTATGCGGTGGAGGTCGAAGGCACACCGCAAGAGGTCTGGCAGCTCTTCTGGGGCTACCGCAAGAGCAGGCCCGAGCACGACGGTGTGAAGATCGACATCCTCCATCCCGGTGACGAGGTGGGCGAGGGCCTGATCCGGCACTGCAAGTTCCGGGTGCCCAAGTACCTGATGACCGGCGGCGTCGGGTACTCCTGGGAATGGCTGACCGAGGTGAAGCCCCACGAGTCGTGGAAGTACGACGCCATCGGCAAGCCGCTGTGGTCGGTGGCCGAGGGCCGGACCCGCTTCGAGGAGCTGCCCGGTGGCCGTACCCGGATCCACTTCTCCGAGACCTATCACGCTTTCAACCCTGTCATGCGGGCCCTGCTCGAACGCCGGGTCCACCGTTTCATCTCGAAGGACAACGACCGGTTGATCACCGACGCCGTGAACGGTGGCATTGCCAAGATGCGCGCGGCGAAGGAGAAGTGATGCGAGGACTCAAAGACAAGGTGGCGGTCGTGGCCGGCGGCGCCGGAGGTATAGGAACGGCGACGTCGGTCCGACTGGCCCAAGAAGGGTGTTCCGTCGTCGTCGGCGACCTAAACGACGATGCCGCCACCGCGGTGGCTAAGCAGATCACCGATGCCGGGGGCACGGCCGTCGCCGTTCGTGTCGACATCTCCGACGAGCGCTCGGTGAACGAGATGGTGGCTCTGGCCGTCGCCACCTACGGCGGTGTCGACATCCTGCACGCCAACGCCGCCGATCTCTCGGCCGGAACTTTGGGTCGCGACTCGAACGCGCTGGACATCGACCTCGACGCCTTCGATCGCACCCTGGCCGTGAATCTCCGGGGCCACCTCCTCTGCACGCGGGCGGCGCTGCCCGAGATCCTGAAGCGCGGCGGGGGTGCCCTCGTCTACACCTCTTCGGGTGCCGCCTTCATGGGTGAGCCCGAACGGCCCTCCTATGCCGTCTCCAAGAGCGGCATCAACGCGCTCGTCCGCCACGTGGCTTCGAAGTGGGGCCGCAAACACGTCCGCGCCAATGCCGTCGCCCCCGGGCTGGTC
This sequence comes from Acidimicrobiaceae bacterium, assembly GCA_003151475.1. Classification (GTDB taxonomy): domain Bacteria; phylum Actinomycetota; class Acidimicrobiia; order Acidimicrobiales; family UBA8190; genus Palsa-661. Next base: position 146,990 of record PLXQ01000069.1, read on the forward strand.
CTTACCGAAGGTCCGCGTTCGGTGCTCAGTGAGGACTTCATGAAACTGGCCCTGCGTGGGACGCGCTCCTGGCGCCTCGGTGAGCCCGAGGACATCGCCGCCATGGTGGCGTTCCTCGCCTCCTCGGACGGGGAGTGGATCAACGGCCAGATCCTCTCCGTCGACGGGGGCGCTTCGCTGCGTTGAGGCCACCGGAGCCCGTTGAGATTGACTGATCCCGGTGCCGCAGTGTTGGTCCGAAACTCAGCCTGGCCCTTCGTCGAAGATCCGCTGCACGGCATCGATGGCGAACCCTCCCGGGCCCCCGGTGGACGACGCTTCAGGCCGGTAGGGGCGGTCGAGGATGCCGGCCAGGGTGGCGCCCACCGAGAGCCGTAGGGCGGTCAGGTCGTAGCCGCCCTCGAGCACGAGGACGGTCCGGCCCGATTGCGGAGCGAACTGCCCGATCCGGCCCATCAGATCGGCGAAGTCGCCGGCCGTCAGCCGCAGCTGGGCCAGCGGATCGGCCCGGTGGGCGTCAAAGCCGGCGGAGACGAGCACCCAGGTCGGGTCGAAGGCCTCCACCACCGGAGACATGGCGTCGTCGGCCGCCCGCAACAGCACATCGCCCGTGGCCCCGGCTGGGAGCGGGATGTTCATCGTCAACCCGGGGGCGCCGGACCCACCGGTCTCCTCGGCCCGACCGGTTCCGGGATAGAGGGGCCACTCGTGGGTGGAGATGTACAGGACCCGTGGATCGTTCCAGAAGATGGCCTGGGTCCCGTTGCCGTGGTGGACATCGAAGTCGACGATCACCACCCGCTCGCCTCTCTCAGCCAGTGCGGCGGCACCAACGGCGATGTTGTTGATCAGACAGAACCCCATGGGCTGCTCGGCCAAAGCGTGATGCCCGGGGGGCCGGGCGGCCACGAAAGCGGTATCCCCGCGGCCCTGGTCGAGCCCGTCGATGGCGGCCAGCACGCCGCCGGCGGCGAGGAGAGCGGTGTCCCACGACCCCGGACCCACGATCGTGTCGGGATCGATGGCACCACCCCCGCTGCGGCAGAAGGCCTCGACGGCGTCGAGGTAGTCCTGGGGATGGACCCGGGTCAGCTCCGCTGAGGTGGCCCGTCGGGGGGCGAGATCGACGATGGCGTCGCGCAGACCGGCGTCATCGATCCCTTCCAGGGCAGCGACGACCCGGGCCGGCCGCTCGGGATGGTGGCCACCGGTGTCGTGGTGGTCGAGGGCAGGAGCGGCGGAGAGCAGCAGCATGTCCGTCTCAGCCCGTCGGCATCGGGAAGATGTGCGTCTCGGCGCTCACGGCCTCCGAGGCCGCCGCCCGTTCGGCGGTGTCCATGGCGGTGAAGCTCCCCGCCGCTCCGAGCGCCAGGGCGAGGACGTCGGTGTCTCCCGGGGTGCAGAAGGCGTGCACTCCCGGCACCGACAGGGCGAAGCGTACGCCCCGCTCGATCTCCTGCGCGGTGGTGAAGGGTTCGTACCAGGTGTCCGAGGTATGGGTCCTGTCACCCCACGGCCGCGCCGCCGCGGCCTTGATAGCCATCACCCCGACGTCGCGGCCGGCGGCTTCCTCCAACAGCGCCTCGGCATCGCGCCGGTAGTCGCTGTCCGCCCACAACCGGGGGTTCACGGGGAACATCACCGTGTCGAGGTCGTAGCGTCGCAGCGCCTCGGCGTGGGCGGCCGGTGCCGTCAGGTTGTGGCCCGTTATTCCCACCCACCGGCACAGTCCTTCCTCCCGGGCCCGCAGGATGGCTTCGACGGCCCCGGCCCGGGCATCGAGCTCGGCCAGGTCGGTCACCGCGTGCAGCTGGTAGAGATCGAAACGGTCACACCTGAGCAGCGCCAGCGACTCCTCCATTTGGGCCCGCACCCCGTCAGGATTGCTGCGCTGGGTCTTGCACCCCACGAAGAGCCGGTCCCGCACCGCCGGGATGAGAGGTCCGAGCAGCTCCTGGGCCCGTCCGTAGCGGGGGGCCACATCGAGATGGTTTACCCCGGCGTCGAGCGCCGAGCGGAACACCCGTTCGGCGTTCTCGGGGTCCGATCCCCACAGGGCTGCGGCGCCGAAGACGGCCACCGACGACGCGTGTTCGGTGCGTCCGAGCCGTCGCGTCTGCACGACCAGGACGGTACCGCGCCGTCACCCGCCGATGTCGGGCCCGCCTTCGAGGACCCGCCGGGCCTCTCCCTGGGGCGTCGGGGTCCGAGGTGGGGTCTCCCCGGGTGGCCCCGGCCCCCACCGGTCGACGAAGTCTCCGCCGTTGCGGTACCGGCCAAGGCGTCGGGCGGCCTACGCTTCCCCCATGGCAACGAAATCACGACCTACGGCCGAACCGAAGAAGCCCGGCAAGTCGCTCAAAGAGAAGCGGCAGGCCAAGCACGAGAAGCAGGCCGCCCAGAAGCAGGCTCGCAGCGCCAAGTAGCTCCGCCGCCGGGCAGGAGCACAGCTGAGCGTCCGGCTGGTGGCGAGGTAGGTGGGCCGCGGGCGCGAAGATGAGCCATGGACGACACGAAGACCGTGCTCGAGACCCGACTGCGGGCGGTCTTCGATGCCGTCGAGACGGGAGCCGACCCCGTCCTACGGCCGTCGGACCACGCCGATTTCCAGGCCAATGGCGCTCTGGCCCTGGCCAAGCGTCTCGGACGTCAACCCCGGGAGTTGGCGGCCGAGATCGCCGCCGCCGCCTCACTCGACGATCTCTGTGAGACGGTCGAAGTCAGCGGCCCCGGCTTCATCAACCTGACCCTTTCGACGTCGTTCATCGCCAACCAGCTCTCGGCCATGGCCGCCGACGATCGCCTCGGCGTGCTCGGGTCGGAGCCCGAGAACGTCATCATCGACTACTCGAGCCCCAACGTGGCCAAGGAGATGCACGTCGGCCATCTCCGGGGCACGGTCATCGGTGACGCTCTGTGCCGGATGCTCACCTATGTCGGTCACCACGTCCGGCGGGAGAACCACATCGGGGACTGGGGTACGCCCTTCGGCATGCTCATCGAGCACCTCATCGATGTCGGAGAGGAAAAGGCCGTCCTCGAGCTGTCGGTCGGTGATCTCGACACCTTCTACCGTCAGGCCCGCGCCTCCTTCGACAGCGACCCCACCTTCCGCGACCGCAGTCGCGCCCGCGTCGTGCTTCTCCAGTCCGGTGACGCCGAGACCATGCGGTTGTGGCAAATCCTGGTGGCCGAGAGCGTCCGCTACTTCGACGAGGTCTACGCCAAGCTGGGTGTTCTTCTCACCGACGACGACATCGTGGGGGAGAGCGCGTACAACTCCATGCTGGCCGACGTGGTGCGCGACCTCGACGGCCTCGGCCTTTTGGTGGAGAGCGACGGGGCCCGCTGCGTCTTCCCGCCCGGGTTCACCAACAGAAACGGCGATCCGCTACCGCTCATCGTGCGGAAGTCGGACGGCGGATACGGCTATGCGGCCACCGACCTGGCTGCCATCCGTGACCGTGTCGGTCGTCTCGGGGCCACAGAGATCCTCTACGTCGTCGGCGCACCCCAGGCACAGCATTTCGAGATGTGTTTCGCCGCCGCGACGATGGCCGGCTGGTTACCCGACGGCGTGCGCGTCGCCCACGTCTCTTTCGGATCCGTCCAGGGCGCCGACCACAAGATCCTGAAGACTAGAGCCGGCGATCGCATCCGGTTAGTCGATCTCCTCGACGAAGCGGTGGAGCGGGCCGAGACGGCCATCGCCGAGAAAAATCCCGACCTCGACGCGGCCACCAGGGGTTCGGTGGCCAAGATGCTCGGCGTCGGAGCCATCAAGTACGCCGACCTCTCGACCGACCGCACCCGCGACTACGTCTTTGACTGGGAGCGCATGTTGGCCTTCGAGGGGAACACGGCGCCCTATCTGCAGTACGCCCACGCCCGGATCCGCTCCATCTTCCGACGCGGTAATGCCGCTGTCCCGGACCCGGGGCCGCTCCCCCTTCTGACCGAGCCCGCCGAACGGGATTTAGCGCTCGCCCTTCTCGGCTTCAATGACGCCGTGACGTCCACTCTCGGATCGTGGAACCCGTCGCGGCTGTGCGCCTACCTCTTCGACCTGGCCACCACCTTCACCGGCTTTTACGAGAACTGCCCGGTGTTGAAGGCACCCACCGATGAGCTGCGCACGAGCCGTCTCGCTCTGTCCGATCTGACGGCGCGCGTCCTCGCCCAGGGCCTCGAGCTCCTGGGGATCTCCGCTCCCGACCAGATGTAGATCGATCGACGCGATCGGCGCGTTGGGCGTCGAGCCCCGGTGACGACTTACGCCGGGATCCCGCTGTCGGCCGGCAACTCGAGAAGACGGGCGATCTTGCGGGCCCAGTCGGTGCCCCGGGGCGATGTCGCCTCCACCCATTGCGCCAAAGCGCCGACGGCACTGTGGCCGCCCGACACCACCGCCACCTGGGGAGAGGTCCGAGGGCTCCCGTGGATGCCGGGGATACCCCAGGGGAACTCGCCGAAGGAGCTGCCGGGCCGGCCCCAGGCCACCACGGTGTCGGCGGCCAACGGCTCGCGGCCCACCACGGCTTCGACGGCATCGAGCCAGCGCGGGTGGCGGCCACCCTCGCCGGTGATGATGGCGGCCGACCCGTCGCGGATGATGCGAGCCTCGACTCCGGCGCGCGCGGCGGCATCGTCGAGGTCGATCGACTCGCCCTGACCGTCTTCCTGGCTGTGGTCACTCACCACCATCACCACCCAGTCCTCCCACCGCGGCTCGAGGGCACGGCGGACACTGTCGATGGCGCTGTCGTTCCACCGGTAGGCCTCGAAGGCCTCGTCGCTGTCGGGGCCGTAGAGATGGGCCGACGTGTCGGGACCGTTCAGCTGGGCCACCAAAAGGTCGGGGGCCCTTCCGACGGCCTCGGCGATCCGCTCGGCCGTCGCCGCGTCGTCGGCGTACTCGAGGGCGTCGCGGGCCACCTCGGGACCGAAGGAACCCCCCTCGGGCCAGCACATATCGGCCGCGTCGGCGCCCATGGCCCCGACCAGATGGTGATCGCCGAGAACGGCGGCGGTGGACCTTTTGGCCCGGGTGCAGGCGTCGAAGAGGGTGGGGGAGCGGGGCCCCACGTTCCAGGCCTCGATCAGAGGAGCGGGCGACCCGGGCGGCCGGGCGGGGTCGTCGGGATCGGTCGACGGAGTGGGGATCTTGCTCGACCACAATCCGTGGACCGCCGGCGTCACTCCCGTCACGAACGTGGCGTGATTGGGATACGTCGAGGCCGGCATGACGCCCACCCCGCCCCCGCGGTTCCAGCCCCCCGACTCGCCCATGGCCGTGAGCGTGGGCATCACGTCGGGCCGGACGTGTCGGGGCGACAGTCCGTCGAGGATGAGAAGGAGCACATGCACGGAAGCGACCTCCGGGTCCGGTCTTGAGTGTGGGATCACCACGAGCCGGCTGGCCCTAGCTTGCTCACCCGAGGATCACGCGGGCCAAGTCGGAGACCCCGGGCAGGATGTGGGTGTGGGGGGCCGCCTCGAGTTGGGCCCGGTCGTGGGCCCCGGTGAGAACGCCGGCGACGATGCCGGCCCCGGCCCGCCAGCCGGCCAGCAGGTCGCTGGCCGTGTCACCGGCCACGGCCACAGCGCGGACATCGTCAATCTGCAGCCGCAGGACAGCGGTGAGGATCATGTCGGGCCACGGACGCCCGCGCCCGGCGTCACTGGGGGAGAGAACGAGGTCGACGGCACTGCCCCATCCGAGGGCGGCGAGGATCCGGTCACGCGTCGGCGGGGCGAAGCCCGTGGTCAGACATACCCGCACACCGGCCGCCCGCAGTTCGGCCATGGCGTCGGTCGCTCCGGGGAGAGCGCCGATCTCGCCCCGGCCCACGGCGTCGTCGTAGGCGGCCTCGAAGGCGAGGTTGGCCCTCTCGGCTTTCGCCCTGTCGCCGGAGAAGAGCTCGGTGAAGACGTCGATCTTCGACTGACCCATGGTCCGCATGACGAACTCGTCCGGGTCGCCCACGGCACCGGCGCTGTCCACGCCGCCCACCTCGTCGAGGGCCCGGCGAAAGGCGCGCTCCACCACGCCGTCGTCAGACACCGTTGTCCCCGCCATGTCGAGAGCGGCGAGACGCACCGGGGAGATTACGCCAGACGTGCCGGTCATCTCGTCACCCAGGCCCACGTCTGCTCGGCGATGGCGGGAGAGAGGGTCATGCCTCTCCCGGCCAGTGCGGTGACGACGACCACACCGGGCTCGACCTCCTCCCGGACACAGACCCGGTCGTCGGTGGCCGCCGAATAGACGCCCGCCCACCGCCGCACCACGGCCGGCAGCGTCCAGCCGAGGATCTCCTCGGCCCGCCGCCGCAGGCAGTCGTAGAGGACCTCCTCGACGGCGAAGTCGAACGGCTCCTCGTAGACGTGGGTGTCGCCGATGGTGAGCCCACCGGCGGCGCGCTGCACGAGAAGCAGCTGCATGCCGGACGAAGCTGTCTCTTCAGACGGTGCCGACAGCTGCGCCCGGCCGGGCAGGTCGAACGCCGGGTAATAGCGCATCGAGTCGCCATCGGCGATCGACGTGGCCAGTACCTCGGGCGCCGGGGCGGTCTGCATCATCTGCAGTCGGCACCGGCGAACCGGGGCTTGCGCCAGCGCCGTCCCCACCGAGCCGCCGAGGCCGCTGAGAGCGTCGCCGGGGCAGACGATCACGAGCGAACCTTGGTAGAGATCACCGAGGTGGTCGACCACCTGACCGCCTGTGACCTCGACGGCCCGTCGTCCGGGGACGAAGCGGTAACGACCGCTGTCGAGAAGATGGCCCCGCAACGCTCCGAGGACGGCACCAGGTTCCACCACGGCGTCGCGCCGGCACAGGAGCCCGCCCACGACCTTGCCCCGGACAGCGGGGTTGGCGGCTCGGACCTCGTCGGCACCGAGAACCGACAGCTGGCGGGCCGCCGACGGGGGCCGGGCGGCCAGCTCGTGCATCAGCGCCAACTCGGAGGGGTCGGTGGCCACGGTCACAGAGCCGTTGGCCCGGAAACCCAACCCGGGGGCCACGGCAGCGGTGCTCTCCCACAGTTCGCGGGCGCGCAGCCCCAGCTCGAGCTCTTCGCCCTCGGCCCGGCCACTCACCCACACGAGACCGAAGTTCCGCACCGAAGCCCGACGGGGACCGGCATCGGCCTCGAGCTGGACGACGTCCCAGCGGCGCCGGACCGCTTCGAGCGCGTGCATGGTTCCGATCACCCCGCCCCCGACGATGACCACCCGTTGCCCGTCCATGGGGGACGATGATCGCACGGGCCGGAGAGGACCCGGCAGAGAGCGTCCGCCAGAGAGGAGACCCCGTGACCTCTTCACCGCTGCAGGAGCGCACGGTCACCACCCGGACCGGCGCCTCGGTCGCCATCGGTCCGCTCGTGCTCAGCGACCACGACGCTCTCTACGATCTCTTCGCCGACGCCGTGGCCAGCGGCGACGGCTACCCGCAGGCGCCACCGCTCACCCGCGGAATGTTCGACGCCACCTGGGTAAATCCGGTGACGCTGGCCGTGGCGGCCCGACTCGACGGTGCCGTCGTCGGTGCCTACTACCTGAAGCCGAACTTTCCCGGCCGGGCCGCCCACATCGCCAACGCCGGGTACGTGGTGGCGAGCGCCCACCGAAGAGCCGGCATCGGCCGGCTGCTGGTGGAGGACTCCATCGGGCGCGCCCCCCTCCTCGGATTCGATGCCATCCAGTTCAACCTGGTCTTCGTCACCAATCCGGCCCGGGCTCTCTACGAAGAGCTGGGGTGGCGGGAGATCGGACGCCTCCCCGAAGCGGTCGAGGGTGAGGATGCCGTCATCTACTGGCGGCGCGTGTGACAGGGACGGTTAGACGCCGACGGGAAGGCGCCGAGCTGTCTTCGGCGTGATGTTCTCGTGCCGGAGCTTGGCCCACTTGAAGCGCACCATCAGGCGGACCACCCACCAGGCGGGGTCGAACTCGCCCTTGGCCAGCGACAACCGCCCCGACGTGGTCGCCGCGTGGTGGTTGTTGTGCAGTCCCTCGCCGGCTACCAACCACGCCAACCACTGGTTGTTGGTAGCCAGGTTGTCGTAGGGACGGCTCCCCCAGTGGTGGCCGACGGCGTTGATGGCGCCGTTGCCCACCAGGTAATAGGCGGTGTGGACGACACTTGCGATGAGGGCGACCTCCCAGCCGAAAACGATGAAGAGCAGCCCCACCCCGAGACCGAGCCCGAGCAGGCTGTGGTCGAACAGGACACGGTCCCACCGATCCGGCGGCAGGTCCCGGGCATAGCGGCTCACCGCTTCGGGATCGCGCGCCACCTTCCGGTAGAGCATGACGTTGGTCCACTGCACCGTGGCGTAGCCAAGGAGCACGGGAGAGTGGGGGTCGCCGGTCTTGTCGGTGAAGGCGTGGTGCTTGCGATGCACTGCCACCCACTGCCGAGGGCGGATGCCTGTCAGCATCCACGTGAGGACCCGGCATACGGCGGTGGTCACGGGTGACAGGGTGAGCGCCCGGTGCGACAGTGTCCGGTGCAGGTAGATGGTGGTGAGATACAGCCCGGCCTGGGCGACGACGAGGCCGATGGCCACAGCCAGAAGAACCTTTAACATCGGCCACACGCTAATGCACGCCCGGCCGACCCCCGGCGGGCGCCCTCCGCCGGGGGGACAGAAGCGCCCGGCGTCAGGCAGGGACCGGTCCCATGGGTCAGACTTGGCTCCGCCAGCGATCGGACCTGGCAGACCAGGCAGACGTGGCCGGGAGGGGAGAGCCGTGCCGTACAACACCGGACGCATCGCTCACGACGCCGACGCCCACATCATGGAGACCCCGACCTGGCTCGGCGATCACGCCGATCCCGGCATTCGCCGGAGGATCGCGCCCCTGCGGTACCCGGGAGGAAATGAGCTCCGTCAGACCGGTGACCCGGCCGAGCAGAGTCGCGACCTCACTGCCTCCTTCGACCGGCTCCGCGCCGTCCATGCCTCGGACGAATACCGCAGCCTCGAGGCGCAGGAGATCATGGCGCGCAAGAACTTCGCGGCCACCGGGTCGTTCATCGCCGAGGACCGCCCCCGGGCCCTCGACCTCCTCGGATTCTCCAGCCAGTTGGTCTTCAACACCTTCCACAACGGCCGACTGCGGAATTGGGAACACTCGGGGGATCTTGATCTGGCCTACGGAACGGCCCGGGCTCACAACCGCGCCATGGTGGAGTTCTGCTCGATCGACGCCCGGCTTCTTCCCACCTGTTACGTCCCCCTGGTGGACTTCGACCGCGCCGCGGCCATGGCCGACGAAGCAATCGCCATGGGAGCAGCAGCGCTCCTGGTGGCCTCCGGTTGCCCACCCACGCATTCGCCGAGCCATATCGGTCTCGACCCGGTCTGGGCCCGCGCCCAGGAGGCCGGCATCCCCATCGTGTTCCATGTCGGCGGAACCGGGGAGCTCATCGATCCCCACTACTTCGACAACGGCCTTCCTGTTCCGCCCGACTTCCACGGCGGCGAGGAGAATTTCCGGTCGGTCGACTACATGGGCATCCCCGGGCCGCCGGCGCAGACCCTGGCCACCATGATCTTCGACGGGGTTTTCGAGCGGTTCCCGCGGCTCCGCCTCGGTGTGATCGAACAGGGGGCCATCTGGGTGCCGTCGTGGCTCAGGCAGATGGAGGCGGCCTTCGAGGCGTTCGTCCGCCACGAGGAACGTCTGCGAGCGCTCAGTCTTCGGCCGACGGAGTACGTCCGTCGTCAGATGCGCTTCACCCCGTACCCGACCGAGGACGTGGGCTGGATCATCGAGCAGAGTGCCCCGGAGCTATGCATGTTCTCCTCCGACTATCCCCACGTGGAAGGGGGACGCCGGCCCCTCGAGCGCTTCGAGGCGACGCTCGCTCAGGCGAACGACGAAGTGAAGCAGCGCTTCTACTGCGACAATTTCCTCGATCTGATGGGAACAGCGGCCGCGCTCGTTTCCTGACCGCACTGAAAAAGGCATGGTTTGACGCTCGGGAAGGTATCCGGTGACCACTGATCTCGAATCCCGAATTCGTCGGCTGGAAGACAGCGTCCTCATAGGGGAGCGGGTCATCAAGTACGCGATGGGCGTCGACCGCCGCGACTGGGAGATGTTCGCTGACTGCTTCACGGATCCGGTACACGTCGACTTCTCGGCGTCGGGTGTACCAGCGGCGGAATTCGCCCGCGACGACCTGGTCACCTTGGTCCGGGTTCCGCTCAGCGGCTTCACCGCCACTCAGCACCTCAGCCCCAACCACGTCATCGAGTTCGACGAACACGATCCGGATCGGGCCGTCTGCTACTCGTACATCTACGCGCAGCACTAGCTGGAGGACTCTTACGACGGCGACTTCTTTGCGTTTCGCGGTTTCTACACCAACCACATACGTCGCACCCTGGACGGCTGGCGGATCGAGAGCCTGATCCAGCACGCCGGCTGGTCCGAGGGAAATCAAAACGCTCTGGCCGAAGCAACGGCCCGCTCCCGGCCGCGGTAGGGTCCCCACGAAGCGGAGGTGCTGCTGATCAGACGGCGGCGGATTCGAATATCTGGTTGCGCCCGGCGTGGACGAGTTCATCAATCCGGGAAGGCTCGACGGATGCGGCGAAGAGGAAACCCTGAGCGCGGTCGCAGTCGAGATCCTCGAGGATCCGGAGTTGCCGCTCGGTCTCGACGCCCTCGGCCACCACGGTCAGTTCGAGGGCATGGGAGAGGTTGATGATGGCGGCCACGATGGCCAGGTTGGCCAAGTCCTGGTCGAGATCGTCGATGAACGACTTGTCGATCTTGACGAAGTCGAGAGGGAACTGGCGCAGGTAGGCGAGGGAGCTGTACCCCGTGCCGAAGTCGTCCAGACCCACCTGGACCCCGGCGTCGCGCAGGCCCCGGAGTCCGGTGATGGCCGAGTTGGACGCTTCCATCAGCACTCTCTCGGTCACCTCGAGCTGAAGGTTGTGCGGCGCCACCCCGTAGGCTTCGAGCTGTTCGACCACCGATTTCTGGAATCCGACGTCGGCCAGATGACGGGCGGTGACGTTGATGGCCACCTCGGCGAACTGGGTACCGACCAGTCGTTTGCGCCAACCGCTGACCTGCTTTATGGCATCGGCGAGCACCTTCTCGTCCATGGCGATGAGAAGTCCGGTCTCTTCGGCCACATCGAGGAAGGCGTCCGGCTGGAGCAGCCCGTTCGTATTGGGGTCACGCATCCGGACGAGGGCCTCGGAGCCGACGGCGCCGCCCGTGCACAGGTCGATGATCGGCTGGTACTCGACCACGAGCCCGTCTTCGTCGAGGGCGCGGCGGAGCATCCTCTCGGTCACGAGCCTGTCATCCGCCCTTGACTGCAAATCCTCGTCGAAGACTTCGGCCCGGTCCCGGCCTCGGTCCTTGGCCCGGTAGAGAGCGAGATCGGCTTCGCGCAGCAGGTCTTCAGCACCGCGTTGGGAGTCGGCCGTCGACGCCACTCCGACGCTCAGCGTGCAGATGAATTCCTCGATGCCCACCTGGAAAGGCTCGCGGCCGGCGTCGATGATGCGCTTGGCCAGTTCGGTCCCGGCCACCTCGTCGACCATATTCTCGGCCACTATGACGAACTCGTCCCCTCCCAGCCGGGCCAAGGTGTCAGAGGGACGGATGTGGTTCAGGAGTCTCTCGGCCATCTTCAACAAGATGGTGTCGCCGACGCGGTGGCCGAGCGAGTCGTTCACGATCTTGAAGCGGTCGAGGTCGACATAGAGAACGACGAGGACACCGTTTCCCCGCTCCATCCGACGAAGCCCCTGGCGCAGCCTGTCCATGAGCACGGTCCGGTTGGCCACACCGGTCAGGGGGTCGGTGGATGCCTCATGCTTGAGTGCCATCGTCAGCTGATGGCGTTCACTCACGTCCCGCATGGAGGAAAGGACGAGACCCGACCCGTCCGGCTCGATAAGGCGAGAACGTGTTTCAGTCCACAGGAATGATCCGTCCCGACAGAGGAATCGGTACGTGGCCGTCGCATGATCAGCACCCTCGGCGAGCTTTTCACGGGCCACGTGCAGGACGGCGACATCGTCGGGGTGGGCGAACTGGTCCTCTCTGCGTCCCATGAGAGACGCAGGTTCCCAACCAAAAAGCTCGAGGCAGCCCGGCGAGACGTAGCGGAAGACTCCCTGCTCGTTCGTGACCACGTGGACGTCAGGGGAAGCCAGTACCAGGGCCTCATAATCCCGAAGGGTCGGATCGCCGACCGCCGGGCCGCTTTCGACGAGTGTCCGTTTCATTCGCCATCTCCCGTGCCGTACGAAAGGCTCCCGTGCATTCACGGAAACTCAGTCGTTCGCGGGGTCCTGGCGAACGTTCGCGGGGTCTCGACGAACAGGCCTGAATCGACCTTTCGTCAAAATACTCCCTGGCAGCGGGCCGAAACAAGGATATCCGCCGTTCTTCACCGACAGTGGCGAAGCCTGTCGATGATCGAAGCCGGTTCACGTTCGTCCTCGTCGGCCCGTTCGTCTACAGTCGATAGGTGAAGGGCTCGGTCCTCGACCGAACCCGGGGTGCGCGGCGACCCGGTCCCCGTTGGCTCCTGCCCCTTGTCCGAAGGAGGCAGTCGATGCACGCCCACCGTGCCGCAACGCTGCGTGACCAGTGCCACACACACTGTTGGCAGGGTTGAGCCGTGCCTGGTGAGCGGCACCTGCGCATTCTCGCCCGTTTGTCCGCCCACGGCGATTCCGACTCGGGAACGGCCGGGTTATGCGCCGTGGCCGCCGAAGTCTCGGCCATGACCGGAGCCGGGATCATGCTCATGTCCACCGATTCACCGATGGGCTCGTTCTGCACCAGCAACGATGTGAGCACGGTTATCGAGGAGCTCCAGTTCAGTTTGGGCGAGGGGCCCTGTGTGGACGCCCACACCCTGGGCCGCCCTGTCCTCGAGCCCGATCTGGCCGACCCGGCGGTCGTTCGCTGGTTGGCTTTCTCCCCCCCGGCCCTTGCCGCCGGCGTCCGGGCTGTGTTCGGGTTCCCCCTACAGATGGGAGCGGTCCGGTTCGGGGCGCTCAACCTCTACCGTGATCAACCGGGTCCGCTGAGTGACGACCAGCACGCCGATCTCCTGGTCATGGCCAGTGTGGCCGCTCAATCCGTTCTGGCCACGCAGAGCAGGGACTTCTCCCATGGCTCCGACGCGCCTGAGGTAGGTGCGGATTTCCACCTCATCGTCCACCAGGCCTCAGGCATGGTGGCTGCTCAACTCGGAATCAGTGTCGGGAACGCCTTCGTCCGCCTCCGGGCCCATGCCTTTTCCCATGACCTACCGCTCACCGGCGTCGCCGATGCCGTGGTGGCCCGTCAGCTGCGCTTCGACTCGGTAGGGACGCCATAGGCAAGGATGAAGGGGACCTTGAGTGACGCGCCGGGCAGCGGCAGGAGTAGCATGGCGAGGGAACGGCCGGCTTCCCAGGAATCCTTGGGTAGCGGCAGACCCTTGGTGCGGGGAGACGCGCATGCGTGAAACCGGCAGGGATGTCTTATTGGCCAGGACGTTCGTAGACCTCGTCGACACTCTCGTCGACGATTTCGATCTTGTGGACCTCCTTACGTTGGTGGCCGACCGCTGTGTAGAGGTGCTCGATGTCGCCGCCGCCGGCCTCATGCTGGTGGCTCCCGAGGGCGATCTCCGGGTGGTCGCCTTCTCGAGCGAAACGGTGCACGCCGTCGAACTCTTCGAGTTGCAGGCCGAAGAGGGCCCCTGTCTGGACTCTTTCCGCTCCGGCACGCCCATCGTGAACCAGGACCTGTCCCTGGTCGACAGCCCCTGGCCCAACTTCGCTCCCGTCGCTCTCGATGCCGGGTTCCTTTCTGTCCACGCCCTCCCTATGCGTCTGCGCGGTGTGATCATCGGAGCGCTCAATCTGTTCCGCTCCGAACCGGGGGACCTGGAGGAGCTCGACGTCATCTTCGCCCAGGCGTTGGCCGATGTCGCCACCATCGCCATCCTCAACCACCGCGCCGCCAGTGAGGCCCAGGTCTTGAACGAACAGCTCACCGTGGCTCTGAACAGCCGCGTCGTCATCGAGCAGGCGAAGGGAATTCTGGCGGAGCGGACAGGGCTCGACATGGAGCGGTCCTTCACCCGGATGCGTCGCTATGCCCGCGATCACAATCTCCGTCTCGTCGACGTCGCTCACGGAGTGGTCGACGGCACCATCAAGCCGGCCTCGTTGGACGCACACCGACCTCCCCAGGACGGCTGATCAACTCCGAGGCAGTACCCGGGTCACGCCAGCGACGTCGCTGCCCGGACGCCATCTCCAAGATCTCCGGGCCTTGCGTGTTACCGGTCCTGGCTTCGTCGGCCGTGTGTGAGAGCGCTGGCATCGGTCTGCCTTCGTTTCGTGCCCCGTGGATGGTCAGTGATCGTGCGGCCCGACGCCCGTGACGGCCTACCGGGTGACGGTCCTGTCGAGGCGAAGCCCTGATGGTCACGTCCAGTGGCTCGTTTGCGTGCCAGAGATCTAGTCGACGACCTGGACCAGGAGCCCGGCGCCACCCGGGAGCCGATGGAGCGTGGGGCGAACGATCGTGCGAATCGCCACCTGTCGCTCGGGGGTCCTCAGGCGACCCTCTTCGTCGTGGAGATTCCGGACTGCCCGCCAGGATAAGGCGGACGGTCCGCCGCCGAGAGTTGTCACAATGCGGCCGCTAAGAGTTCATCTGGAGTTGCAAGAAGGTTCTCTCATCGTTCACCTTCCAGTTTTACCTTCCCCATATGAATCTCAAACTGAAGTCGCATCCACCCAGTGGGAGAGCCGGCGGGGGCCTCGCCCGTCGTAACCGCACGTTGGCGGCCGTCGGTCTGGCACTGAGCGCAACCCTGCTGGCCGTGAGTGGCGTCGCGCCGGCTCAGGCGGCACCGAAGGCGGCGATGCATCCAACCGCGCATGCCGGTGCGAGTTCGAGTTCGGGCCTTCCTCCGATCAAGCATGTCTGGCTGATCATTCTGGAGAACAAGTCGTACGACGCCACCTTCACCGGTCTGAACAACAACACATACCTCTGGAAGACGCTTCCTTCCCAGGGCACCCTCCTGACCGATTACTACGGCACCGGCCACTTCAGCCTCGACAACTACGTCTCGCTGGTGTCGGGTCAGGGACCTACGGTCGACGATCAGAACGACTGTCCTGTCTACAAGGACCTTCAGGGAGCCGTCACTGCGAACGCGACGGACCCCGTCAACAACGGCCAGTTCGTGACAGCCGGTGCGCAGTACCAGGCCAATGAAGGCTGCGTGTACCCGGCCAACGTCCCCACGCTGTTCAACCAGCTCGACGCCGCCCACGTCAGCTGGAAGGGCTACGCCCAGGATCTGGGCAACGAGGACTCCTCAGGCCCGTCGCACGATGCGGGCGCCTGTGGTGGGCCGACTCTCAACCCGACCACCAATCCGGTTCCCAACCCGGGCAGCGCCAACGCCACGGACCAGTACGTGCCCAAGCACTTCCCGTTCCCGTGGTTCCACTCGATAATCGATGACCCGAGTAACTGTGACACCGCACACATTGCCAACCTTTTCTCGTCGACAGATGGGCTCTATCACGACCTCCAGAAGGTCTCGACGACCCCGGCGTTCAGCTGGATCTCGCCCAACAACTGCTCCGACGCGCACGACGCGGTCTGCCATGGCAACAACCTGTCCGGCGGTTGGACCAATCCCACCACGCCGAACGCTCCGGTCAACTACACCGGCGGCCTGTATGCCTCGGACCTCTTCCTTGAGCACGTCATACCGGAGATCGAGGCGTCCCCGGCGTTCAAGAAGGGGGGGCTCATCGACGTCACCTTTGATGAGGGCTTCCCGGCGTTCACCTTCACCGGCAACAGCTTCAACAACTCGCCGACGGATCCGCCGACGGTCGAGTCGTCCATTGCCGCTGACTCAGCAGGTGAGAACATCAACGGTGACAACGTGTTCTACGAGCCGACGGGACCGAACACACCGCTCAAGACCGACAGCAGTGGCAATCAGCTCTTCCCCGGTCCGGGCGACAACTCTTTCATCGACCGTGACACGACCATTCCCGGCCTCATTCTCGGGGGTGGCGGTACGCCTCCCGGCGCTCGCATCGATGCCGTTTCCGGGAGCACTGCCTCGGCCACCATCGCCGACCAGGCGGCCGTCATTACCGATGTGGGCCGTTCCGTGACCGGCGCGAACGTCCCAGCCGGTGCCACGGTGGGGAGCGTCTCCGATACACCGGCCGTTGCCACGTTGCCGAATGGCGGCGGATGCTCGAACCTCTGCGCCACCACAGGTTCGTTTGTGCTCGACGTGGCCGGCGTTCCGGCGCCGCCGACCGGTCCGGTTACCAGTGTCACTCTGGGCGCCGAGACCACCGCCACCGATCCGCTCTTCAGCGCCACCGGCGCCGCCACCGGGGGTGGCGACGTCGGCAGTGTCCTGATCAGCAAGTGGAACAAGCCCGGTTCTCAAGACAGCACGTTCTACAATCACTACAGCTGGCTCCGGACGATGGAAGACGTGTTCAAGGTAGCGGTGGATTCGCCGGGCCTCGACGGCATGGGACATATCGGATTTGCCGCACAACCCGGTCTCACGTCCTTCGGCGGCGACGTCTTCAACAAGTGCAAGGCGTGCAAGAGGTGACGGTACCCGCCGGTCACTTCGTGCAGATTGAGAGAATTTCGAGCGGACCAGCGTGATGAAAGTGCCACAAGGCATGGGTGAAGGTCGGGCCTCCGGGCCCGGCCTTCGCCGGTTTTCTACCGCGGTGCTGCTGGCGCTCGCGGGCCTGCTTGGTTCTTGCGGCTCCTCTACGCACGCAGCGAACCCCAACGACATCTATGGTCCGCTTCCCGGCTGGCTGCCCAAGTCGTCAATTCCGGTCAATCGCGTCGTGGTGGCCAGCACCAAGGATCCCAAACTCGGCATCGAGGGGGACACGATCAAGGCGATCCTGTCCCATGGTCAGACGCTCATCACCCTGTCGGGTCCGGCGGTGCCACCCTTTGTCACTCCACCCCCGCCGACGACGACGGCCACCTTCACGATTTCCGTGAGCCACACATCGGGGACTGTCCCGATCCGCGCCATCGACTTCGCCCTCGTGGACGGGATCGGGAGGTTCTTCTATCCGCAGACTTTCTTCGGTGCCCGGCCGCCGAAGCTGGCTCCAGACGGGAAGACGATCTCGTTCCAAGTGAGAGAGGTCATGGCCACAGGTGCCGGGAGCATCCGCTGGGCCCCAGACGGTGTTCCGCTCGCCACCTGGGCTTTCACTGTCGAGAACGACTGAGTCTCAACAGGGGTCGCCGTTGGCACACCTCAAGATTGCCGTTTGCCGACCGATTTCAGCCACCGCGCCACGACATACCGGCGGGACGGGGCCCGCCGAGCGGGGAAAGTGCCGCCGGACTCTGGCGGTGGTGGGAAACCTGTGCCACGTTTTCGGTATGGGCCGTCCTTCGATGTTCGAATTCGCCGGGGGTGAACCGGCGTTTCTCGCACTTGCCACCGCCCACCACGAAAGGTGCCTGCAGGACCCTGTGCTGAATCACCCGTTCTCCCACCCGGGACATCCCCAGCACGTGGAGCGCCTGGCCAGTTACTGGGCCGAGGTTTTCGGTGGTCCCGCGCAGTACTCCGAACGAGCTGAGGGGCATTCGGGCATACTTCGCATCCACGCCGGCACCGATGCCGAAGAGGAGCTGGGGAACCGCTTCGTCGACTGTTTCGTGAAGGCGGCGGATGACGCCGGCCTTCCTCGCGATCCAGAGTTCCGAAGCGGACTCCGTGCCTATATTGAATGCGCGGTGCAGGAGGTTCTCACTTACTCCCAGCGAGGATCAGCCGTCCCGACGGACATGTCAGTCCCTCGGTGGACTTGGAACGGCCTCGAACCGAGATCCCCGGCCACCTGATCAGGCACGTCCACCCCGTCGTGGGTGCGACGAGTTTGGCAGTCCAGCAGGTCGAGTTGGAAGACGAGCGCTTTCAGAGCCCGGTCTGTCAAGAAGTTGCCGCCGTCAGGCCTGTGGGTCTCCAGTAGCGGTCTGACGCAAACGCTGAGACCCACGAAAATCATTTCGTCGAGCGCGGCGGTCGCTCCGGTTGCGGCCAGGAACAGGGCGCCCGATCCTTCGGTGCCGGAGGCGATGGTCATGGCCTCGAACATGGCCGGCAACGCATTGGCTCCAAGATTTGGTCACTGCCTATCGCCAAGCGGAGATTTCGAGCAGCATCCCCACCGTTCGATCTATCTGAACGGGATCGAAGATGTCCGAGACATAGGCCGTGGCTCCGGCCCAGATGAATTGGGCACGCTCCTTCGGAGTGCCGTCATGGGCCAACACGACGATGGGCGTATCCGGGGCCATGGTCCGCCGTCGGAGGCTGGCCACCAGCGCCTGCGCTTCGAGATCGGGTAGCCGAGCGTCGATCACCACCATGCGAGGCTTCCAGTCGATGGCCATCTGGGATCCGGCACCGCCACCCTTGGCCACCAGAAGCTTGACCTTCGCCCAACGCCACGCCGAGCGGGTGAAGAGGCTTCGATGATCGACGTCCCCGCTGATGTAGAGCACGACCCGCCGTCGACGGCCCTGCGACGGGTGCCAGACCGGCGCGTCGTCCTGAGGGCGAGAAATGGACTTCCCTCCGTCCAGAACCTGGAGGCTCGGGCGGCCGGACATCCTCAGGCCGATCGGCGTTGCTCGTTCGCCCCCGTATCGGTGGCCTGGCCGGCACGAGACCGCTCGGCGAACCAGGATTCCTCCTCATAGAGCCCCTGGTCTGTCTCGCGGGTCTTGGAAACCTCACGCAAATCAACCATGTCCACCGCGGTCAAGTTAGCGAGGTCAGGTGAACGTAACGCGACAAATGTGCCAACCCCAGACGAATCACTGGTAATTACTTCATGTCCTTAGGGCACCGCTCTCACCGGTTGAAGAGTCATACCATTGAGCTTGAGTTCGGAAAATTGTCTCGAAGTCGTCACACGGCGATCGTCTCCGGCTAATGGCTTAAGGGTGCGTCGCCTCACAGGGTGGCAATGAGACCTCCGTCGATCGTGAAGGTACCGGTGACGTTTCCGCCACGATCACTGGCCAGAAAGAGGATGAGGTCAGCCACCTCGTGGGGCTGGGTGAACCGACGAGTCGCTGTGCCCGAATAGCACTTTCGGCGACGTCCTCGGGTGTGCGACCGCCCGCCCGGGCGACGGTGACGGCGACGCGGTCTTCTCCGAGCCAAAGATCAGTGGCCACCGGACCGGGGCTCACCGTATTGATGCCCACGCCTCCGGGTCCCACCTCCTTGGACAGGGACTTAGTTAAATTGGCGAGGCCTGCCTTGGCGGCCAAATAGTCGATGACCGCAGGATCGGGGAAGAAAGGAATTGACGGAACTGACTCCCGGTTCGTGACAGCTCGACCAATTGATCGGAACGAAGCCGAGCGCCGGCTATGACGTGGGCGCCTTCCTCCACGAGCGCCTGCACGACAGCGAATCCGATGCCCTGCTGGCCCCCGTGACAACCACTTTGTCCTTCAGTCCGCTCCATGCCTACCGACCTCCTCTTTTCAGACGATAAGAGGATGAGCCGAGCCCCGACGTGAGTCAAACGACTGTCTGAAGACGGCGCTCTCACCCCGCGCCACCGCCTCCGGTGGGCCATCTGAGCATCCGATTGCGTCTTGCCAGTGATCCCCAGAGCTTCTGGCCGTAGCTCCCGCAACCAGATGACGTCGGAGAAACCGTTGAGGGGTCGGCGCGGCGACGACGGGTTTCGAGTTCACCGTCTTTCGCGTACGCTCGGGGAATCGACAACTCTGCCGGCCGAGCGCTGCCGAGTTGCGCCGACTAACCGATTGAGGCGGTCGAAGGGCAATGATTAGGGGTGAGGGAACAACGGTAGCTAGGGGGGTGACCCCCGATGAGGTGTTCGATTTCGTTCTCGATCCGGCGCAGTACACCAAGGCCGATACCAAGATGGTCTGGGTTACCAAGCTCGCGGACACGCCCGACGGGATGCTGGCCCGCGAAGACGGGAAATTTCTCGGTCGTTTCCCCGGGTCGGTGATCACCCGATATCGATGGGAACGACCCCACCGAATCGACGTCACCTTAGAGCACGGGGTCCCTCGGAGACTCCACGCCTGGTTCGAGATCGAAGCCGTTCAAGGTGGAACACGCATTCGCCATGTCGAGGAACTCGATCTGGGCCACGGTCCGCTCGGATGGCTGCACGACGCCATGGCCGGCAAGTGGTTCGCCCGGTCGGTCGACACCGAGGTGGCCGAAATCGGCAGGCTTCTGGAGGCGGGCGAACGTGGCCGCGGTGTGGCAGGAGCGCATGAGCGGGGGGCCGAGGAGTAGCCTTGATGCCGGATCCCACTACTGCGTGACCCCGGCCGGGATTTCGGGCCCGGTATTCGCTGTGTGACCGGTAAGTGTGAAGCGGAGTCGGCCGACGGCTCGGATGGCACACCGCCGACGCCGCGACACAACCGGCATTATGAATACTCATCGGGGGCGACTGCGTGGTACCGGCTTACGCCTCAGGTGTAGCTTTCCTCCTGGTACGACTCGACCAGGAGGATCACGATGCCCGGCGCCGCTGTCCCCCGCTTCGACACCGTGACGATCGATTGCCCAGAGCCCGCTGCGCTGGCCGTCTTCTACGGGGAGCTGCTCGAGTGGCCTGTGCCACCGGGTGACAGTGACTTCGTAGCGCTGGACCCGCCCGGCGGCGGTACGGCTATCACTTTCCAGCGGGCCGCTGATTTCGTGGCCCCGACGTGGCCCGACGCCACCGTGCAGCAACAGCTGCACCTCGACCTCGCCGTGGACGATCTGGATGCCGCCCACGAGCGGGCGATAGCCCTGGGTGCCCGCCACCTCGACACCCAGGAGAAGTTCCGGGTGTACGCCGACCCGGTCGGTCACACGTTCTGCCTCTGCTCCTGGTGACGTCCCGCCCATCTGGGTACCATGAGTCGACTAAACGCCTGTCCTGCGCTCCGGTACGACGCGAGCGCCACGTCGAAGCTTCGCCCACACCGATTAGTCCGAAAGCCCTGGGGCGATGGCAAGCGCTTCGTCGGCAACTCGGCGGTGGGTAATCGCTGCGGATAACGCTTCTCCACTTGCTTCACCCGCCAGAGCTGCGGCACCAAGCACTTCATCGTCGGACGGCTCCTGGCCGATGAGATGAACGTTTGGGCCTCATGGTGGCGTAGGGATCAGCGAAGTGGCGACATTCGGTCATTGTGGAAATCGTGAAGACAGTTCAGAGCAATGTGGACACTGTTCCTTTCGTGGCCAATGCGACAGATGTGCTGTGCCGAGGCACACAACGACGATCGTACTTTCGTCGCACAGATGCATCGCAGGTGGACCAAAAGGGCAGTGGCAAAAGAAATTAATTGGCGGCGATAACGCTGTCGCATCTCGCTCTGTAGGCACCACTCCGGACCAACTTCTTGTGTCTTGTTCATCGTTCTCGGAAATGGTTGTCGTCAACGGAGAGAGATGTAAGCGTAATTGCCAAGTTTTTTGGGTAGATACCCCTCATGCTAAGTCGAACCGTGAAAATCCTCTTTGGAATAGCCGTCCTTGTCGTTGGGCTTCTCGGAGGTGCATTGGCGCGCCAGACGTCCATGGCTTCCGCTCATGTCCGGACGTCTCCTCTCCTGGCACCGCCCAAGGTGTCCCACTCGTCACGCGCCGGTGTCGCGGCTGCTTCAGGAGTTGTTCCACCAACGAATCCAACGAAGAGTCTTCCGCCGAGTCCGAATTTCACCGACAACGGCGCTTGTGCCTACAGCGCACTGGACGATTCTCCGGCGTGCAACAATGCCGCGCTACAAGCCATCAACAAGGCTCGTGCGTCCTTGGAGAGCACGGCACCGGCGTCCTTCAACATGAGCGCGTTCGAAGCCATGACCGTTCCCCAGCAGCTCTTCGTGGTGACGAATGTCGAGCGAACCGACCGCGCCCTTTCTCCTATCGCGGGGCTCACCACGCAGCTCGACAATGTTGCCCAGACGGGGGCTGGTAGCAGTACTGACCCCACCCTCTCCGCCTCCGCCTTGACAGGAGGAGCGCGTGTTACCTCGTGGGGATCCCTCTGGGCCGGTGGGACCTCGAATGCCCTCGGTTCTGACTACTACTGGATGTATGACGATGGCTACAGTTCGCCCAACGCATCGTGCACCACGTCCACTCCGCAATCATGCTGGGGCCATCGCGATCAGATCCTCGGCACGTTCTCCTCTTCGGGTTCTTGCTTTGGATCGAATGGGTCCGAGCAATACATGGGAGCCGGGTACACGACGAACCCTTCATCGTACGGTCCGTCGTTCACCGAGATCTTCGTTGGCGCATGTGGGCCGGCCCCGACCGACGTGGTGTTCACCTGGGCACAGGCTCAGCAGCTGCTCGGTACGCGTCTAACGCCGAGCTTTGCCGCTGTGTCGCCCAGCACCGGGCCCGTGGCTGGCGGCACCTCGGTGACGATCAGTGGAGCCAATTTCACCGGAACCACTGCGGTGAGCTTTGGCTCGGCTCCGGCGGCGTCGTTCACGGTCAACAGCGCATCCTCGATCAGAGCGACGTCCCCTTCCCACGCCGCAGGAACTGTCGACATCACCGTCACGGGTCCGAGCGGGACCTCAGCCTTGATGGGCGCCGACAAATTCACGTTCGCAACCGCCTCACCCCCGGACTTCACTCTCGGCGTGGCACCGCCATCACAAAGTGCGACCGTCGGTAGTGCGGTGGTCTATGTCGTCACGCTCTATGCGTTGAACGGGGACACCAGTCCGGTGACCCTATCGATGAATGGAGCCCCGGCGGGTACCACCTTCAGCTCGAGCACCCCGGCATGGACTTCCGGCGAGGCCACATCCACAATGAAGGTCGCCGCCTCAGCGGCGGTCGGCACCTACGCCATGACAATCAAGGGGACAGATGCATCGGGACGAACCCATTCCACGTCGGCCGCGCTGACGGTCACCAGCGCGCTGAAAGGTACCGCCAACATCACTGGTTCTGTGTACTCAGCCGGCGCCTATGTGAGCGGTGCCACGGTGACGGTTCTTCAGAACGGAGCGGCGGTCACCGCGACCTCAACCAACTCTGTTGGGGCGTTCACCATAACCGGATTGACCCAGGGTAGTTACGCGCTGACTGTTTCCGCCCCCGGCTACGTCAGTAACACTGTCTCGGTCACCGTGTTCAACGGCAATTGGACGAAGGTCGGTATCGCGCTGATCCACTGAGGAAGCGTCGAAGACGTCACGGCGCGAACTCCCGTGCTTGCCCCGCGACCCCGTCGAGTGGGGAACTGCGGTTAATCATCCGGTCGACGCCGGGGATCGCGTTGTCGTGAGTTCTACCGCTCGGGAATGCCGGTGATACCCCGGGATGTCAAGCCGCTCGGTTGATAGCGGCGGCGCCACCCCTTTACTGTTCAACATTGTTCAGTGCCGTCGATCCCGTGCTGTCGTATTCGAGGCACCTCGGCCGGGAGGTCCTGGAACGTCACTAATTGCAGCAGTCTTGGTGATCACAAGTGGCCGTCAGGTGACCCCGGTTGCGCCAGACATCAAGGCGCTGTGCACGCGAGCGCCGCTCCATTCGAGTAGTAGCCCGTCGGCTGGTGCCAGCTCGGACATGTCGTCGAGCTGATCACGTAGGAAGATGCGAGCGCATATGAACCATCCGTGGGATTGAGATAGCTCGGCGGCGAGACGAGGGCCAGACGCGGGTCCCAGGTGTAGAACTTTCCGTACCCGGTGTGGTTAGCGCTACTGGTGGGCACTCCATTCGCGTCGGCTGTCAACGTATTACCACCGATCCCACCACGAGCCTCTTGCTGAATCGAGCCGTAGAGCACGACCTGGTCCATATTGGGACCGGCCGTTTTGTTGTTGGCCACAAAGGACTGGTTCAAAGCCAGGATCGAGGCGTCGATCACGATGTTTCCTTGCGTGACATCGTTCTGGCTCACATAGGGATTGTTGTCGGGCGTGCACATGGGCGCAGCCTCGAGACCCATCGTCGGACTGATCGTGGCCTTGCCCACCGAGCCCGCGTTTCCGCAGAACGGGAACGAGTCGCCGGTATTCGCGGGGTCGATAGGGTGATTGATCTCGACGAACTGCTGAGCGACCAGTCCGAGCACATCGTTGATGTGCCCGGAACCAGCCGTGTTGTATTGGCAGGCAGACTCTTGCTGCGAACCTCCGAAGACCGGATCGCTGGGATTGGTTGCTACCCAGTGGACGCAGTCGTCGTAGGTCAGATTGCCATCTATGACTACGTTGTTGCTCGACCCGATGGTGAGCAGTCCGGAGAGATGGCCTTTGACGAAGGCGTCGCCTTCCTGGTCGGGACTGGCCGTCTGACCGTAGTAGCAGCCGCTGCACGACGGGAGAGTCTGCGCGTACTGCCCACCGTCCGATGGATAGAGCTTTCCACTGTCGTCGAACGGGTTGGCGCCGGTCTGCTTGTTGGCGCTCGAGGCAGTTTGCACGAAGACGACTCCGTTGGCGGGGAGTGCTCCCGTGGTACCGGTCCAGGTCGAACCCGATGCAGCCGGGTTGGGGCAGTTCGTCCCCGGGCTGGGACTGGCCGGCGTATCGGGGCTGATGACATTCATTTGGTTACCCACCAGGGTGATCTGCGTGGGCCCTTGGTACAGGCACCCACCCGCGGCCGCGATCGTCTGGAGCGCCGTGTTGTCGACCGGAGACTGTTCAACGGCGTTGGCGTCGGTGCTACTGGCGCTGGATATGCCGACGGCGTTACTGCAGCTGTACGTCCCCGAGTCGGTGTAGAGGCAGCTGGCTGGGCTGGACACGCCTCGTGGTCGTCGTCGCGGCAGTACTGCCCGGTGTGGGTGAGACCTTCGCTGTTCGTTCGGATCCACGTTCGAACTTACTCCGGGCTGGAAGACGGCCAGTGGTGGGATCGTGAGGGATCGGGCTGTCCAGGTGTCATTGCCCGTTGATCGGTGGACCGCTTCCTGTCGTTGAGCAGTCCAGCGAGAGGGACGAGAGCGGGACCGTGAGAGCATTCGGTCCGCTGGCATCACCAACAATGAAGGTCCCAATGACCGTCGTGCCATTACTCTCGTAGACGGGGATGGAGATATTTCGGTTTTGTGATGCTTTGTCCCAATCGAGGGCCTGTGCTGGCGACTCGATGTCACCACCGGCCGCACAGTTGATTTCAGCTGCTTTCACATAGCCTTGGGTCTTGCCTTGATCGACAACGACGGCGATGAGATCCGGGGTGCCATTCTTGTTCTGCACTCCGTAGCTTTCGCCGCTCGCATTGATCCCCCAGGGGGTCGTGACTCGGTTCACATACATGGCTTGCAACATCCACGAGGCGTTCGCGCTGGTGTCGATAGTCACGGTGTGCTCGCTGGGACTGAGCGGCACGACCTCGCTGGCCTGTCGAGCGGCCGGTGGTGGGTGGCTGAGGTCGGCCGCGTCGCAACTCACACTGGATCCGTTGGGAAAGTCGAATGTGCCGACCGTGAGACACGTCAACGTGAGTGAAAGATCGGTAGCCCTCGCGGGTGGGGGGCCGATGTCGATCGTTGCGGATCCGGTTCGGGTCACGGTAACGATGCTGCCGAGGGGTGTGTCGATTGGCGCGCCGGGCGGGGAAAACACACCGGCCGCCAGCGCTACTCCACCGGCAACGAGAGTCGAACCGACGAACATGCCGGCTCCCAGACGCCACCGCCAACGACGTCGGACGCGAGGAGTGTCCTCGACAGTCGCGACCAACACCTCTCGCAGTGCTGCGGTGAAGACCGGGTCCATCTCCAGCGTGCTCATCGAGTCTCCTCCTTCGTCGTATTGTCGCAGTCTCCGGCCAGCGATGCTCCCAACGCCGTAGCCATGCGGGTTCGGGCGCGGTGAAGGCGCGTGCGTGCTGCGCCGTCGGAGATGCCAAGGGCGACTGCCGCTTCGGCAGGCGAATAGTGTTCAAGCATAGTGAGCGCGAGAAGCGCAGCATCCGAGGTCGCAAGGGCACTAAGCGCTTGTCGCACCTGTGCGGCGATGCGCTCCTCTTCGATCCGCCCCACCGCGATATCTGCCGCGCTGCTTGCGGCTTCTGCACGGGGGAGGGTACCGATGAGCGCTCGATGACGGCGAAGACCGCGCACGAGATTTCGCGCCAGATTCGTGGCCGTGACAAGGAGCCAGGGCAGTACCGAGCCGTCGACCACCCGTACGGACCTCCGACGGCGCCAGAGCTCGAGGAAGGCTGCGGCGGTGACGTCTTCCGCGTCGTGCACGTTCGCGGTCATTCGAAGAGCGTGACGGTAGACACGGTCGCGGTGGCGATCGAAGATAGCGACAAAAGCATCGCCGTCACCGCTGAGCGCTGCATCCCAGGCCCCAGGTTCGTCCCTAGACGATCTCACCCCTTGTACTGTCCGCACTGGAGCCAGCGTTACACGAATTTAAGAATCGGACAGGATGGTTGCTGTAGAAACGAGTGTTTCTGAAGTCCTGCCGGTGGAATGGCGGCGGTGCTTTCGAGAGGCGCAGGCCAACGTCTGACACAAACCTGGCACAACGAGGGGGTGCTCTGAACCGTCGCCGTCGGAGCACAGTCACGTCCCACGGCGCGGATCAGGCCGACGCGGATTCGATCAACCTCCGAGTCTCCCGGCTTCGGAGTGATGCCCAATGAGCTCGACTGAGAGCTTCCCTGATAAGGCCGCTCGACGGAGCAGATTGGGTGCTACGGCAAAGTCTGTCGACCTCTTGATCCGTAGTCGCGAGTCAGCTGTGCGTTGAGTTCGGTGAGATCCAGTTGGAGTAGGCCAGCTCGCATGATCGTCCGGTCACGTTGGTTTGAATCAGCCTGAGTGTGGCGATCTGGTTTGCCAAGTCGATTGCCGAGGATGGTCGGATTGCCGAGGATGGTCGTTGACTCGACTTGGATCGGCGCTCCTTGTCCGGCGTGGGGGTTCACATCGGTGAGCCGACGTCTCCGATCTCCTACTGGCGGGTCGGGCCATGGAAATGAGCCGGCGGATAAAGGATGTCGTCTTAGTGAACCGGCACTGGAAGATCGGATGAACACATAGGTGTAAATGTGCCGCCCATCCTTGTCCAGGTAAAGGGCATCGACCTTCCGTATAGGGGACGTCAGCGAACTAGGACGGCAGGCAGGTTGGACCCGTGCGCATCGCCGGGCGTCTGGGGCCAATGTTGGGTAGATGTCGTGCTTGGGCCACGATCCGCCGGTTGACCTAGTCAGATATGACAATGGTGATGGCCCATCAGTCGCCCCACGATGTACGAATGGGAGGAGGCGAGATGGTACGGCGTCCGTTGACGTTTCAATGGTGGCGGCACCGACGTGCAGTTGCGTGCATGTTGATGCTGGTTCCCATGGTCGTCTTAGGACTCCGACCGGCTTCCGTGGCCGCCGCCGGATCCTCGCCAAGGCACAAAGGTGCCACTGCGCGTTTGTTGGCCACCATGGCTAACCCGGACATTGGGGGCGACTACTTCGGAAATTCTGTAGGTATCTCCGGTAACACGGCTGTCGTGGGTGCTTATATGTCCAACCCAAATTGGAACGGGACCGCCAATGTATTCGTTCGAAATGGGTCCGGCTGGCCAACAACGCCCAACGTCATCCTGGACGACCCTGTCACGGCCAACGCCGGCGATCAGTTCGGCAATGGCGTGGCCATCTCTGCGAATACCATTGTCGTCGGAGCCTCTTGGACGAACACGCAAGCAGGCGCGGCCTACGTGTACGAAAGGCAGGCCTCTACGTGGCCGGAGGAACCGACGGTCACATTGCCGGGGACACCATTTGCTCAATTCGGCTACTCGGTGGCCACGTCGAAAAACGTGATCGCAGTGGGCGCTCCAGCTCTAGACGGGGGTAACGGAGCGGCGTACATTTACGTTCGCAGCAGTTCTGGTTGGCCGACAACACCAACGGTAACTCTTTTGGACCCCGGGCTCTCGAACCAAGAAGGGGTCGACCGGTTCGGATTGGCGGTGGCCGTATCAAGGAACTCAGTGTTCGTCGGATCCCCAGGAGCGGCTTACCCCCAGTTGGGTACCGGAGTCGGGGCAGCCTACGTCTACGTCCGCAATTCTTCTGGCTGGCCTACCACACCCACCGTTGTTCTGTCGCAGCCCGGTGGCTCGGCGGGTGACGGCTTCGGCGGGTCGTTGGCCGCGACGGGAACGACAGCGGTAGTTAGTGCGGCCGGCACGGACGGCGGCGGTGACGCGTACGTGTTCCAGCACACCGCCTCTGGATGGAAGTCCACACCGAAGGTCACGATGGCTGACCCCGGGCAGGATGCCACTGATGGCTTTGGGATTTCGGTAGCTATCTCTGGTGGCACAATTGCCGTTAGCACGCCTTATGCGGCGAACGCGGGAGGCGCGGGGTATCTCTACTTTCGCCGAGCCTCTGGCTGGCCCAAGGCACCCAGCATCAGTTTGATCGATCCGAATATGGCTGACAACTTTCCCGATGAGTTCGGGCGATCTGTGGGTGTATCGAACTCCACCGTGTTGATCGGAGCCGTGTCGACAGATACCGATTCTGGGGCCGCATACATCTATAGACGATGAGTGACATTGAGACGTCGTAAGGATCGAACACGGGCACTGCCTGTGTAGCAGCCCAGCTACAGGCCAACGTGGGAAGACGTGACGAATACGCGTCGGATGCAATATGCGTCATAGCTCGATCTTCGTGGAGAGCTCCCTCACACACCCAGCGGTTATCCGCACCAGCGGTTCCGGCACGATGAGCGGAGGGTCCGCTGTCCGGGCAGCGCCCACTCATCTTCGACTTGGGCGGCACCGGACTCCGGAGGGCAGTTTGAAGTGTCCAGGAAGCCCAGCCAGTGATCGGCGATGCCTTCGAGCTGGACCTCCTTTCCAGCGAGTCTGCTTCGGTCTCGCCAGTAGTCGTCAGTTGATCGTCAAAATTGATCGTCAAGGCCCGCCCGGATCGGCCATATGAAAAGGGCGTCCCACGAGGGTCGTTCGCACTCGAGGGATCCCGGCGCTGCCCCATGACGGACCCAGCGGTCGGGGATGCAGCCCGGCGAAGGTGGCTAGACATACTGGGGCAACGGGTCGGCAGATGAACACGGATGTCCCGTATGACGTACCTGCCCCGGAACCTTCTCCGGGCGGGTCCTTACGGGACGCTCCCTCGGATTGAGGTGTCCCGACTTTTGTCTGCCCGGATACGGTTCCCCAAACGGGACGCCCGGCTGACCCGCGTCGGCCGACCTCGCAGGGACGCGATTACCGTCGCTCTGGCGCGGTGCGACCTTTGCTCGGATTGTCGTTCGGGAGCGCCGCTACGTGCTCGCGCCCGGTGCCGATACCGAGCGGTTGGTGGCCCAATGACTCTTCCGGATGGCTCGCTGTCGTTGCCCAGTCTCGAGCGGCTTCCCGATCTGGTGTCCTGGAAGTGCGGGCCGGCCTTCGGGCAATACATGGTGGGGTTGGCGAAGGTAGCGTTCTTCACGGATCTCGCTGGCTACCAACGCTCGGAGGTGTCATGGACAAGGACTTGGTCGATCAGGTGATCGATGTCGCTCAACGGGTGGTGGCCAGCGGAGCAATCTCTGCGAACGGACATGGAAACGTGAGCCTCCGGGTCCCAGGGGCGGAGGAGATGTACTTCACCGCGGGTCCGTCGTTACGAAACCACGCTCCGTCCGCCGTCGTGCGGGTCGGGCTAGACGGAACCCTTCTGGAGGGTGATCTGCCGCCCATCCAGGGTGCCGTGGTCGCCATGCACACGGCGATGTACGCGGACCACCTCGACGTCGGCTGCGTCCTTCACACGCATTCTCCGTACGCGACCGCCTACGCCGTGGCCCACCGTCCGATCGGATGTTGGGTCGAAGCCTTGGCCATGTTCGGCTTGCCGACCGGGGTGCCGTTGGCCAGCTACGGACCGCGGGGGTCCGACCAAGCGGTGGCCAATATCCGGGCCTCGATCACCCCGGGCGTTCCTGCGGTTCTACTGGCGAACCATGGGGTGTTGGTGTTTCACCGAACCCCTGAGTTGGCCATCCTGGTCGGAGGGATCGTCGAGGAGGCCGCTCAGGCGGGGCTCAACGCCGACAGCATCGGCGGCCCAGTCGAAATCCCTGAGGAACTTCGAGCAGCGGCTCTTCAACGCGCCATGGTCTTTGAGAGCCAAGGAACGGCGCACGCCTAGTTGTTCTGGCGCAGAGCCGTCTGATCTGGCGCACTCGGGCGCCGATCCCAGCTTGCGGCCCGACTGATCGGATGGAGCGATCTGAACCGCTTGCTGGAGTGTGCAGGCGGCCCAGCGCCATGCCAGATATCGATCGCTCTGCGGGAAGCTGTGCTGCTTACGGCTCCCAGACGGCGTGGTCGTGAGCGAACACTACCCGGCGAGGGTCGAGTTTCTGCAGCCGGTCGATCCACGCTTGCGCGGGGGGAACGACCGCGTCGTGACGGTCGCGATTTGCCCGCCAGGCGAGCACATCTGCGCTGTAGGCGCTGGCCGTATCGTGGCTCGGGCAAGCCACCACCACGGTCCCGTCGCCGAGGCGCACGACGAGCGACTGATGCCCTGCCGTGTGACCCGGCGTAGGTACCACGATCACCCCAGGCAGGATCTCGGCCTCGCCTTCCAACTCAAGGTAGCGCAGCCCGGGAGCGTCGACGAGGTCAGGGATGGTGTAGCCAGCGCACCTGGCCAGCTCCAACTCCGCCCGTTGGGCGACGATCGGACAGCCGGTCAGCAGCGGGTTGCCGCCGCAGTGGTCGAAGTGCAAGTGACAGTTGACCACCAACGTCACTTTCTCGGCGCTGGCCCCGGCCGCGGCGAGCGCAGCGGGTAGGGGTTGTCGGCGGGGACGATAGTGAGCATCGACGTCCGGGTGACTGCCCATGCCGGTGTCCACGAGCACGAGGCCGTCGACATGATGGACCACGTAGCCCAATACGGGCTCGACACGACTGGCTCCGGTGCCAGTCTCCTCGGCTGGGCGGACGAAATAGCCGAAGTCGACGCGTCGGATAACTGGAACGCTCATGTGTCCAGTCTGCACCGGTAGCCGATCCCCAAGCCGGCGATCTGAGTCACGCCGATTCGGACAAGCTACGCGAGTGATCCGATTGGACTGATCTCGTCCTGGGTGAGTGGGCACACCCAGATAGTGGCCCCGCTTCGTGCGATTGGTCGGAGGGGATGGGAATCCGGATGCTCCGGGCACTCCGGCCACACTGGCGATCGTCCAGAACCCCAAAGTGCCTCGACTGCCCAGTCCTGAACTTGATCGGCGAGGCTCACCACCTGGTCAGTGCGATCGGCACCGCTGATGATCGACACACCTGCGCCACCGGCACCCGGAATGAAGAGCATGGTCCCCACCATGCCCTTCAGTGGCCAGTCAAGGTCTTCGAACTTGGGATTTATCGCAGTGGCGCTGGTCAGGTCGGCCAAGACCGGTGCGAGAGCTGCCTCCAGTTCCGCATCCATAGCAGCCATTCTGGTCGATGGTCCGTCCCTGTGACGCCCTGCAATCGAAGTGCCGGCCACGGGTCGACCACCGCCGCCGAGTCACTGTTCTGGGGCATTTAGCGTTGTTCCCGGGGATCCACCCAGTTTGGCGGAGCCCTTCGTAGGGTGCGCCGGATCGGGTGCTTCTGGCTTGGCTATTTTGGGGTCGAAGCGAGCGTGGGCTCGACTCCTCAACGGTGATCGTCAGTCAGACGAGCCTCCCGGCGCACGTGCATCTCTTTTGTGGAACTCGGTGACCGAACATGGTGTCGGACCCCTGCTTCTGGAATGTCTGGATGGTCACAGCCCTGCGGCCACGTGCACAGGTCGACGATGAGTCCGGTTTGCGTTCTTGGCGCCGGTCGCCCGGTAAGAAGCTGATTCCCTCGGATCACTTCCAGCTTTCACCACTCAAGAAACTCACCGCCGAAGACGATCTATGGAAGATGGAGGATCAGAGCGAGCCTCGACTAGCCAGTCAGGCTGCCGCAGTGCTCTTCTTCGGCGCGGGATCCATCACACTCCTCAATTCGCTTCAACCGACCCGGATGGGCGCTGCTGGCGTCGAAACATCGTTCTTACAGGCCGCGTGCGCCGTCAGCTTCATTACCGCAGCAGTTGTCTGGCGATTCTTCTCCACTCGCTTCCCGATCATCATGAGGGTGGCGACAGCGTTCTGGGGTCTTCTTCTCCTGGTAGGTGTAGCGACCGTGGGACAGTACTCGTCCACCAGTCAGGCGAGCGTGGTCTTTCCCGTCTTCACCATGATGATCATCATGTGGCTGGGCTTGACCTGTCCGAGAGGATATGCGGCGTCGAGCGCGCCCGTCATGATCGCCGCATCGGTTGTGGCTGCGTCAGTCCCCGGCTCGAAGATCATGGTGATCAACGGTGTACTCGTGATCGCCGTCTCCGTCGTGATCGCCGAAACGGTCGCCTGGGCGATGAGCGAGGTTCGCCGACGCGAAGCTCGCTTGGCCGTGCTGGCTAAGACAGATCCATTGACGGGACTGTTGAACCGGGCAGCATTCACTGAGCACATCGAAGGCGCCTGCGCTTCCGGTGAGCGGATCCTCCTGGCCTTTATCGATCTGAACGGATTCAAGGATGTCAACGACACGTTCGGACATCAACAAGGGGATCGGGTCCTTTCGGAGCTGGCAGAGCGGCTACTCCGTGCCGTTCGAAGCGATGACGTAGTGGGCCGATTCGGCGGAGACGAGTTCGTGATCCTATTCAGGAATGCACCGACCGGGGAAAGCTCCGAACTGCTGGTGGAACGGATCCGGGGGGCGTTCGATGCGCCATGGCCCATGATTAGTCCCTCGACCATCTCCGCCAGTATCGGGATCGTCGAAGACCTGAGCGGAGCACTCGAGCCGGAGGACCTGCTTCGCGAGGCCGACAATGCCATGTACTCGCGAAAACAGGGAGTAACGGCAGCGTCTTCTACCGTAGTCATGACCTCGCGCTCACTCGCTTACTACCGGGCGGCAGTAGACGGATTGGGCGGGAGCTTCACCATATTGCGGGTTGTCGATAAGGGGGACGATCTTGACTGGCGTATCGAAGAGGCGAATGCGCTGGTCCGGTCCAAATACTCATCAATTGCTCCTGATCCTGTAGGGCAGCTTCTGTCTACACTCGACACGCTCGCCGACAACTCCGTACTGAAAGGCACCTATCGACGGGCGCTCGAATCGCAGCAACGCCAAGAGACGGAACTGCAGATCACCATTCCACAGCTCGACCACGCCTGGCGGCGACTCGTCGTTGTGCCCATTGACTCCCAAACCGTTGCGGTCATGACGTTCGATATCTCGCGGCAAAAGGCGGCTGAGCAGGCGCTCCTCGATGCAGAGAGCCAGAGCCGATCGATCGTGGAGACGGCAGCCGACGCCATTATGACCATCGATGCGGGAGGACAGATTCTCAGCTTCAACCGGGCAGCCGAAACGGTCTTCGAGGTGCCAGCCATCAACACCATCGGTGGCTCCTACCATCGATTCGCATCCGAAGGCTCGCTCATGACGCTTCGCCGGACATTTGCTGATGGCCGTTCAGACCGGCATGTCGAAGTCATGCTGACCCGCGCCAACGGCGAGGCATTCGTGGCGCAAGTGAGCATCTCGACCTTCGACACCAGCACCGGCACCGTGTCGACCGCCATCGTGCGAGACGTCTCCGAAGAGAAGGAAGTTGAAAGCGCGCTTCGTGCAGCTCAGGAGGCACTTGACCGAGCCGTCGACACCAGCGATATCGGGTTGCTCCTCCTTGATCAGGATCTCCGAATGTTTCGGGTTAATCAGACAGCGATGGCCATGCTCGGTCATGTCTCCTCAGACCTCGTCGGGCGATCGATCATGGACATCATCCAACCCAACGAGGTCGACGAAGTCCGCCGCTACATGTCCGGGCTGCTCGGGCATGGCGGCAACCCGAAGAGTGAGATCAGAATCGTCGGTTCGGACCAGTCGGTCCGGGTCTTTGCCACACGAGGCATGACCGTCTTTGACCAGAGTGACCATCCGATGTACTTGATCCTGCAGTTGGCGGATGCCACGGAGCGAAAGCACGAAGAAGAGCGCCAGCACTTCGAAGCCACCCATGATGCGCTCACCGGACAACTGAACCGCACTGGGTTCTTGGAGTCCATTGGGGCGGAACTTGCCGATGGAGTTGCCGTGTTGTCCATCGATCTCGACCGCTTCCAACGTGTCAACGACGCCCTCGGCCGTACGACCGGAGACGCATTCCTCGTCGCCATCGGAGACCGCATCGCTCGACTGTTGCGTCCGAGAGACTCGGTGGCTCGGATCGGAGGAGATGAGTTCGGGGTTCTATTCGCCGACGTCCGCGACGAGGAGACTGCCAACCGGCTGAGCCGCCGAATCATGCAATCGCTGGTAGAGCCGGTTCGGGTTGACGAC
Source organism: Acidimicrobiaceae bacterium (assembly GCA_003151475.1). Lineage (GTDB taxonomy): Bacteria > Actinomycetota > Acidimicrobiia > Acidimicrobiales > UBA8190 > Palsa-661. Next base: position 181,505 of record PLXQ01000069.1, read on the forward strand.
GTCGAAGGATACGTGTCCGCCAGTATCGGGGTCGCTCTGGGAAAGGGTCACCTATGCCGCCCAGCCGAGCTACTGCGGATGGCTGACGTGGCGCTGTTCCGTGCCAAGGAGCGGGGACGAGGACGCAGCGAGACCTACGATCCTGAGTATCTCGCTTCGCCGATCCATCCATTTGAGACCGTAAACGCCCTTCATCGGGCACTTGAGCGGAATGAACTGCTGACGTATTTTCAGCCAATCGTCGATCTCAGCACCGGCCACCTGATCGGCCATGAGGCCTTGTTGCGGTGGGCACATTCGGGACGGGGATTGATCCCGCCCGATGAGTTCATCGGACTGGCCGAGGAGTCTGGACTGATCGTTTCAATTGGCGACTGGGTTCTCGAGTCGGCATGCCGACAGACGGCGCTATGGAATGCCTCGAATGGTGCCAACGTGGGAACGGCTCCACTTTCCATCCACGTAAACGTGTCTCCAGTCCAACTCGACGATCCCACCTTGGCCATGCGGCTGTTGCGAATCATCGACAAGACAAACCTGCCGCCTTCGTCGGTGTGTTTGGAGATCACCGAGGGAAGCCTCATGCGGGATCCCGTGCAATCGGCGGCCACGCTGGCGGCGCTTCGAAAGGGCGGGGTACACATCAGTATTGACGATTTCGGAACCGGGCACTCTTCGTTGAGCTACATCAGGGACTTCCCGATCGATTCGCTAAAGATCGATCGAAGCTTCGTCAGCCATCTCGGAGTGGGTCCCGCTGACACTGCGATCGTGGAGGCGACCATAAATCTCGCCCATGCGCTGGACATCGTCGCCATTGCCGAAGGATTGGAGACCACTGGCCAGCTTCAGGCCCTTCGAAACCTTGGCTGCGACCTGGCGCAGGGCTATCTGCTCGCCCATCCGCTTCCCGCCAGTGTCGCCGAGACGGATCGCTCACTTGACTTGACTCAGTCGGAGCACCAATTGCGATAGAACGCGTAGCGATCGAGGGCGATTGTCACGCCGCCGAACATGACCCAGTCGGCACAGGTGACGGCCAAGAGCACATCAGCCGCGATCGGCGTTTCGACAGGGTGCCCGATTTGGGTTGGTCCCGTGATACCTGAGATGGTGCAGCCGATTCCATCCGGCTGATGGCCCGTCGAAAAGGCGGGGCTTCTACGGACAGCCGGGTATCCCGCAAGTGCCGTTCCGGGCGCAGGAAACTCTCGCGAGCAGCAAGGATTTCGGATGGACTTCCCCGGCGCACATAACGTTCGCCGGAGACCGCAGGGACTGGGAGTGGCGAGGGATGTCAGCGCACCCCCGAATCGGCGATCTGTCCGTGCGCCGTACCCCCGGAGTGTCCCGGTCGCAGATCGGCTTGCGGGAAATCCAAGATGAAGTCCGCGGGCCGTTAGCGTTTACCGCA
>PLXQ01000042.1 GCA_003151475.1 Acidimicrobiaceae bacterium
CCGACACTGCGGGTCGCACGGCTGAGGTGCATGAAGAAGTGCATCAATAGGCCCTCGGTCCGAGGCCAGCAGCGTATTTGGGAAGAGGAGCTAGTGTCCTGAGTTGCTGATTCGGGCACCGGCGTTCCAACGGGACATCAGCACACACCGACACCAGGTAGGGAGCGTTAGGTGCCCGGATCACTGCGGGAGATGGGAGATCCGACCGCCCGTGTGTATTCGTGTGGCCCGGCGCGATATGTGCCGATCCCGACCGGCGTCTCGGCCAGACGGATGGGAGCGGTAGGGGGGTCGGTACTCGGGGATTGCGACCGGGGTATCTCTCGGAGTCGGTTGGCCGCCATCGCCAGGACCTTGGACCCCCCGGCCGCTGCCTACCCGTGCTGTATTCGCGGCCGAGAACGTTTGCGGTCGGTTCTTCGTCGATGCCACCTCGGTGAGGGGGTGAAGGATCCGGCATTACCGGACGGTCGCGCGCCGTGGGCTATTGCCGGTACGTACCAGGTCGGATGTCGGTCGGCGTGGGTATCTGGTTGACGAGCTCCACCACCTCATGGGGGTGAACGACTGCAGGCAAGAGCAACTTCAGCAGGTCCATCAGGTGGAAGGTCTCCACTTCCAGGATGGCCTTGGCACTGGCGGCCAGGTGGCGGATGTCGAACCTCGTGGGTGAGACTGGGATGACCGGCTTGTCGAGACGCAGGAGCCCATAGACGGCCTCCATGGCGGTGCGGACGGAGGTCTCCACGGTGAAGACACAGTCATCATCCACCTCGACGAACTGGCCGAGGAAGCCGAGGTTGACGCAACCGTCGGGGATGGCCCTCGGCCGGTCGCCGATGGCCCGGGGCATGAACTGGCTCGTGATGTAGGGCATGCCAGCCAGTGACACCTTGGCGTGGGCCAGGAACTCCTCGCTGTGGTCCCCGTACCCGACGTGATAGAGGAACTCGGTGAGGATCTCGTTCCCTGTGCATTCCATCATGGGTTTCTTCACGTAGTTGCCGACGTTGTTCCCTCGCAGCCCGTAGGCCCAGAAGACGTCGGCGTTGTCGGGCTGGTTGGGGAAGAAGGGCTTGGAGTGGATGATGAACCCCAGATCCCAGCCGGAATCCTTCACCGTGACGCCGCCGCCGGTGCCTCGCTTGTCGCCACTGACCTTCTCGATGTAGTCGACGAAGTCCGGGTAATCGACCAGCGTGACGAAGAACGAGATCCACCGGGTCTTCTCCGGCCAGCTGATGAACTTCTCCGGATGCCCGAACTTAGGGTCGAGCGCTGCCAGCTTCTCCCACAGGGTGAATACTCCGCGGTCGTGGCTGTCGAGGTTCCACGGCACGGCGGTGCCATTGTCGCCGTAGGTGGTGTTCTGGGTCAGCGACCCGTTGGTAAAGAACACGAGGTCATCGGGCGTGAGGTTGATCTCGGAACGGCCTTCCCCCGACTGGATGGTGAGACCCGTGACGGTGGTCTTCTCCCCCTCTGATTCGAGGGCCATGTCGACCACCCGGGTCCCCAGGGCGAAGCGGACCCCCAGGCCTTGGAGCCAGACGATGAGCGGGCGGATGATGGAGTCGAACTCGTTGTACTCGGTGTGCAAGATGCCTTCCAAGCGCGGCATCACCTCGGTGAGGTGCATGAACCGCAGCTCGTAGCGTCGCATCTCGATGACGCTGTGATAGTCGTCGAACGACAGGATCCGGGAGAACATCAGCCAGAAGATCGAGTCGAAGAAGCTCGGTGGGAACCAGTCGCGGATGGACATGTCCTGCAGTTCGGCTTCGGGTGTGACGAGCAGGCGGAGGAACGGCGCTGCGCAGTCCTTCGGAAGCATCGGTTGCGACTCGTGATCCGCCTTCTGTCCCTGCTTCTCGATGATCCGCCAATGCGACGAGATTGGTTCAAGGCAGTTCACTTCTCGCGTCTCGTCCAGGACGGTGCGCCCAGGTCGCTTGAGCGACGGCACCTTGCCACAGAGGTACCAGAGGCACTCCATGTGCGCCTCCAGCTCCCGCTCGCCACGGCAGACGTAGCCTGCCGACGCATCGCCGGTCCCGTCCATCGACCCGCCCAGGACCGGTAGGTCGTCGTAGACCGTGATGTTGCCCGCTGGCATATGGGCATCGGTTGCCAGGAACGCTGCCGCAGCAAGGCCACCGATCCCACCGCCGATGATGTGTGCGGTCTTTCGTTCGATGCCGTCCGGAATGGCGGCGTCTACCTGATCGTAAAAGAGCATTTCGTGCCTCACGTTCCCGATCTCTCTTCCAGCAGCTAACCCGCCATCTCGGGCATTGACTAGGGCCGATGGCCTCTAATCCTCCGCCGGAAAGCACCTGGCTACGCGAGTAGCCCATCCTGGAAGTGCCGTTTCTCTGGAGCGGACCCGGCGCTCGGGGCTGTATTGACGGCGGCTCGTGATTGCGCGTGGTTGGACTGTCGACGACTTCCTCAGGGCCCCACCGGATCCGGCATTTTCGCTCTGTCCCGATTGGGCTATGAGGCAAGGGCACACCGGCGATATCGCCTGGTCTGACCGCCCTGCATTCCTGCCCTGCGACGACGTGAACGATTCCGTCGAACGTGCTCAACGCGCCCTGCGTATGCCGACGAACCGGGCCAGCTCATTGTTTGGTCGTGCTAATGAGAGGGCGCCTCCACTTCGGCCGAAGCGAAAGGACGCAAGTCCGAGGCATGATGTCGCGCACAGAAAGTAGACGCTTCCATCAATGGAGGAAACCATGAACATCGCCGTGGCAACCGATGGATCCGAGCCTGCGATCGACGCGGCTCGCAGGTCCATGGACCTACTGCGCCCCGGAGCTCACATAGTGCTCGTAATGGTTATCCCCGAATATGAGGACCCCATGGAGGACGCTGGGGGCATCGAGGGTCCGGGTATCAGCGACAAGCAGGCGGAGAAGGATTGGCGGAAGGCAACCGCCGAAGGGCAAGCTGCACTCGATCGCACCGCATCGGTGCTCGGAACCGAGGTGGAGGTTCGTCTGGTTCCGGACGACGAGACGACGGGGGCAGTCATTGTCCGAGTCGCCAGCGAGATGAACGCAGACGTGCTAGTGATCGGCTCATCCAGCAAGGGTTGGTTGAGCCGACTCTTCAGCGGCTCTGTCAGCGACTACGTGGCCCACCACGCACCATGTCCAATCATGCTGATCCGCCACGACCACTGAGTGCAGGGGACAGCGTGTTCCAGCGACAATAGCCAGCCTTCAAGACCCTGACTGGATCCGGCATCCCCGATCAGTCCGAGACCAACGAGCTTCGCTCGGGGCCCCGGTGATATGCCCTCCTTCGCGGCGACGAGAACGCCGGAGTCGGCGACGGCCACTTTCGGACGGACAATTGGATCAATTTCTTGGTGCTTCTGTACGTCGCCGATGGCTCGGGTCCCAGGCCACGAGCTATGCCAGGGTACGGCGTAGGACGGCGGCGAAGTCCCTGGCGTCGCTTGCGAAACCGGCGTGGCCCCCGGGAAAGTGGATCAACGAAGTGCCGAGGCGTTTGGCGAGCGCGGCAGCCGTGCGCTGGGCGAACTCCCCCATGGATGTGGTTCCCCCGGCGACCACGACCCGAGCCGGACCGCCCCGAAGGGCGGAGAAGTCCGGCTGGTAGAGCGCTATGGGCAGCAGGCCGTGACCGAAGAAGCGCTCGCTCGTAGCCACCATCTCAGCCGACGGCGGCGGCGAGGCGTCATCGCCCTGTGGGGGCGGGCTCATGCCGGTGAAGGTGAAGAACCTCGCCCACCCGGCGCCGGTGCCGCCGTTGCGGTAGGTGTCGTAGATGTCGTGCATCCCTGCGCGGGCCTCATCGGCTTCGGGCAGGAGCACGGCGAGCGGGGGCTCGTGGGCGACGAGGGTATGCACCTGGCCGGGGTAGCGCGCGACCAAGGCGAGCCCGGTGACCGCGCCACCGCTGCTACCGAACACGTGAGCGGGGCCGCCTCCAACCGCATCCAGCACCCGGCGTACGTCGTCGGCCAGCAGGTTCGGCTCGGCGTCCTGGTCGCGGTCGTCGATTGTGCTGCGGGCGAAACCTCGGGGATCGTAAGTCACGACGGTGTAGTCCTCGGCGAGCATTTGCGCGATCGCGGCGAACCCCGAAACTCCCATGGGGTGGCCGATCAGCATGAGCGCAGGGCCTGAGCCTTGGACCTCGTAGTACAGACGAGCGCCCGGCACGTCCAGCGAGTGACTCGTGGGCAACGACATTTCCAGATCACTCCTCGGTCGGGGTTCGGGGATGGATCAGCCGGCGCCCAAGGCTAACTCCGCAGGTACTCCCCAAAGCAGATGGGCTCTAGAAAAACCATCGGGGCGGCCAGCGCTCAGAGCCGATCTGCCCTGCCGGCCGTCCCGAACGACGGCTCTGGTGCACCGGCCAGCGCACATAACCGCAATTCCCGTTTGGTTCGTGTATCTCGATGCCGCGACCTGGATGTGCCGATCCCGGGTGGGGTCCTCACACCGCGTAAGGGATCTCAACCCACCCGACGATATTCGCGGATCAGAGAAGTCTCGCAGAGACCCGCGAAGACAAGGGCTGCTGGATCGGGGCGGAGTGGCCCAGTGGGTAGAGGAATTGACGCTCGCCGTGCTCCAACGCGGCACCGTTCCATTCATCTACATGGTTCGTCATGGCAAAAGCATCAGCGACACGACGCTGAACCTCTGAGCACACGAAGTCGAGCCCGCCGTCCGCGAAGCAAACGCGGGGCGCTGGCCCGACAGCTAGCTGTTCAGCTCGCCGAGAAACCGGCCCGGTTCGTTGACATTCGTGGCGGACGATGATGGAGAATGACTCTCTTTCCACCGTCGACAGACGCCATCACGCAGAAGCGCGTCGTCGGGGACACGTGTCAGGTTGAACCGGAGTTGAATGCGAGACGAGGCTTATCGAGCTGCTCCCACATCCGACTGCGCCGAATTTGCTTTGAGCTTCGCCGGTGACGCTGACATGACCTCGGCGAGGAGTCGCGACAATTGTTGCGCGGCATGTCTGTCACCACCAGGTACCGCGTGGGCGTACACGTTAAGAGTTGTGGACGCACGAGCATGGGCGAGGCGGGCGGCCACAATCGGCACAGCGACGCCGACATCGAGCATCTGAGTGGCCATGAAGTGCCGCAGGTCGTGAAGTCGGAAGTGACCGAGTCCCGCGGCCTTCCGGGACCGGATGAAGCGCTTGGTCACGTAGTTCGGTTTCCTGGGTCGCGTTCCATCCTCGTCGTAGCAGAAGATGAACCGGTCACGGACTTCGGCCTGAGCGTGAGCGATCCCGGCGAGCCAAGCCGCAAGCAGAGCTGAGGTGCCAGGGTCGAGCGCCACCCGATGTGACCGCCGGGTCTTGGTCGGAACGAGCACCGGCCCGCTCGGCCCTTCGACCAGGGCCCGCTGGAACGAGATGCTTGCCGTTTCCAAGTCGATGTCCGTCCACCGCAACGCTGCCAGGAGCTGGCCCCTTCGGGCTCCTGTCGTGGCCGCCAGAACCACGAACAGGTGCAGAAGCGGGTCGGCCTCGGCCGTGTGGGCGAGAAGAACGGCCACGTCATGAGGCGTTGGCGGCCGCATCTCTACCGGTTCGCTCCGAGGTGGGGAAGCCAAGGCGGCGGGGTTGGTCCAGATCCACTCCCAGCGCATGGCCTGAGCCAGGGCGCGATGCAAGACAGCATGGACTCGGCGAACAGAACCCACCGAAAGCGCCTTCCCATCGGTCCGGCCACTGACTCGGAGCCGAGAATAGAGCTCGTCAATCGTCACCGCTGTGAGCTCTCGTACCAGCACTTCTCCGATCCCGGGCACCAACTGCTGGTCGATGATCGAACGCACGCTGCGGGCAGTGGTGGGGGCCCAACTGACGTAGCTGACGCCATACCAGCGGTCCAACAACTCGGTCATGGTGGTACGAGCTCCGACCACCGGGGCCACGTTCGCCACTCGGGCCAAGTCGACGAGCTCCCGCTGAGCTTCGGTCCTACTCCCCCGCACCGTGCGCGTTGCCCAGCGGCGGTGCCCCGTGGTGGGATCCGTACCCCGATAGACACGAAGCTCCCAGGAATTGACCCCACGTTGGCGGATGGATCCTGTCACGCCCATCGCCATCGGCTGCTCGCACTCAACCTTGAGTAACGGCGATGGGCAAGTCGCGAGCGGTGATGGGCGGTGTTCGGGCCCTACGCCGACGCCAATATCACCATCTACCTGGGCATTCTTTGGAGCGGACGACGGGATTCGAACCCGCGACCCTCACCTTGGCAAATAAAAAGAGGCCCAACTCCCCTACCTGCACCTTTGCAAATAGATGCAGGACGATCCGAGTTTTTGACTGACCGTAGCGAACCGCGATTGACCGTAATTGTCAATGGCGCATGGTATTTTTGTGGAGCGCGCACTACGAGATCTTGTACCACGTGCACCACGGCGAGACGCGATTTCCGCAGATGTACCTGGGCTTTTCTCGCTCGACGAGAGCCAGACCCGGCCTGCTCCCCACAGCTGACCAACTCGGGTCGGGGCGTTCGCCCCTGAGGTAAGAGACACCCTTGCCGCATTGGCCGGGGACCCTATTAATCGCACGTCGGATGCGGCCCCGCCGCTCGATACGCATTTTGACCGGCGATATTTGGGCGCCTCATAGTCATTGTTCTCGCACCGATTCGCCCGTTGATTGGCCTGACCTGCTGTTTCTTGGAGGCAAGGAGCACTCGGCATCACCTTCCCAAGGTGAGGGTTGCCATGGCCGGTCACCGATGAAGACAGTCCCCGATCGGGACCGCATGCCCTTCCTTCCGATATCTTGCAGCGTATAACGTCAGTGTTATAATACTGCGGCGTGGGACGTCGTCTACCACCCTGCGGCCGAGACGGAGTATCGCTCGCTCTCGGCTCCCGATCGCAACGCCGTGGACAATGCAGTGAAGAAGCTTGAAACCTACGGACCGGTGCTCCCCTACCCACATCAGAGCGCAGTACGAGGGTCGAAGTCGCTCCCGCGAGTTGCGCCCACGAGGTGGTCGGAGCCGGGTGCGTCCTCTCTACCAGCGCCATGGTGACACGTTCGTGATCGCTGCTATCGGCTCGGAAGCCCAGGTGGATGCGAGGGGCTTTGATCGAGCCGTCCTGTTGGCAACAAGTCGACTCAGCGATATTGAGGAGTGACCATGAAGATCAGCGAGATGAAGAACGCCGAAGTAGTGCGACAGGAGTCTCTTCGAGACCCAGAGTTTCGGGCTGAGTGGGACCGCACGGCCTTTGCCGGCGCGGTTGCCCTTCGCGTCATTGGATATCGGATTGACCACCAGCTGACCCAGACCGCCCTCGCCCGCCAGCTGCGTATGAAGCAGCCGGCTGTGGCCCGTTTGGAGTCCGGAGACGTGACGCCCTCGCTCGACACGCTCAGTCGGTTGGCCTCACATCTGGGCATCAGCTTCCATATTGACGTCACCCCAGAAGGGGTCGCCGTTTAGCATCTCGCTCGACTCTCCGTGGAGTGAGGCGGAGCGATCAGCCCCGCTGCTAGCGGCGGTGATCGTTTATCGCTCCATGAATCACCCGAGAGAAAATCCTTGTCGACGGCCTGGATGAGGTTTCGGCACGCACAAGCTTCCGCGTAGAGAAAGCGGTGGAGAAAGCCCGCAGGGACCTGGCCCACATTCTAGTCGGTGATGTCCGGCGTCTCGACGCGCAACTCAAGACGGCGTCGCTGCGGGGTAGCCTGGGAGGCTCGTATGGTCAAGCACCTCAACTACGACCAGATGAAGCAGACCGTTGCTGAATGGCTGGAAAGCGACGGCCACGTCTCGGAGGACGATACAGAGGCGACGGCTCTCCTCGAAGCCCTTGGCATACCCAAGCTCCTCGAAGCTCGCCACGTGTCAGAGCGGATAATTGTCGCTGCCGATGGCTTCCATCCCGTCGTCCGCTTCTTCGTCGACGGCAGCGCAGAGCAGCAATACATCCTCGACGTTCTGGGCAGCGCTCCCCATTGGGAGGGTCAGTGACGGGATAGCTCGCGTGCGGACGTCGTCAGCGTAGATCGAGCGGTCTCGGAAGGCGCTCTGCACAGAGGATGCGCCTTACAGGACCATCCAACCGTTTGCGCGCTGCGTCCGCAAGGCGTGCTCACGGATCCATTCGGACGTTCTTGGTAGACAACGCCGAGCGTCGCCCTCGGCCACCGGGGAGCTTTGACCTGCGACTGTCCCTGGCTGAGCGATAAGAGATCTCCCGGGGCTTGGCGGCCGGGGAATCGTTGCGAGCCATTGCCAACTCCATGGGTCGAGCCCCATCAAGGTGTGTCGGGTGGTGGGTTCCAACGGCGGGCGCAGCCACTACCGGGCCCTTCGCGCCGAACGCGCCGCCCCGACATAGGGCTCGGTGTCTAGCCGCGCCGCTCCACAGGGTTCGGGTTGCCATCTCGAGGATCCTCTCCAGACCATGTCGCGGGAGGATCACTCGCCGGGAAGGACTCCTCACCCGCCTCATCGATCAACTCGTCAGAACGAGCGAGCGAGATCTCCTCCCTCGCTTGACGGCTTGAATCCTGAACCATGGCGTCACATCCCTACCTCTCACGTTCTACATGGACCTTACTCAGCGTGGTGCCCAAACTCGCATGCGCCAACTTTGGCAATCCCGCTGCCACATTTTCAAGATCCTGGGAGCTGCCTACGCTGCCTAGGACGTCTCGAATCGGGGCCCGGTGACAAGTAAGTCCCAGAGCTTCGCGATCGCGTCGTGAGAACTGGGACAACCGTTGGCATCCTGTAACGCGGCTGGAGGAATAACCAATGCACCCGAACTTCGTTGACTCATCCGGTTAGCAAAGCTGGAGCGCCGTTTGCATGGTTTTGATGCAGCCATCAACGGCACAGTCCAGGGGTAGAATGAATGTCACTATGAAGATCTATACCATCGGACATTCTACGCGGGAACTTGCCGACTTCATCGATATCCTAAACACCTATGGCATTGAGATACTGGTTGACGTGCGCACCATTCCGCGGTCGAACCACACACCCCAATTTAATGGCGATACATTGGGCGAGGTACTAATGAAGAGCCATATCACTTATCATCACCTTTCAGATTTGGGTGGCCTTCGTCACGCACGCAAAGACTCGATCAACCAGGGCTGGCGCAACTCAAGCTTTCGCGGCTATGCCGACTACATGCAAACGTCTGATTTTGAGCGCGGTATAGACGAGCTTATTGCGTTAGCCGTAAAACCCACTGCCCTCATGTGTGCCGAGGCTGTACCGTGGCGCTGTCACCGCTCCATGATAGGTGACGCACTTCTCGCACGCAGCTACACGGTGGTGGACATCTTCGACAAACACAAAGCCCAAGATGAAACAATGACCACGTTTGCGAAGGTCAGTGGTACAAGCATTCTCTATCCCGCAGATTCGGGCAATCTTGCACCGGGCCCATGACGGGGTCGGACCCATTCTTGCTCCGGAGCCTTACCCCGTTGGGCCATAACCGGCGCGCCGCCCTCTTGCGGCTTCCACATCGACACCAAGTGCTCGCCACTGTGTCGCTTCCTTGGTGCCGAATGCCGCCCGGTGCCAACGCAGCCCATCGACGGAGTCCAAGCCGACCCCCCTCCAGCGACCGGCTGTCGCTCTCAATTGTCGGCGATAGTGAACCGCGAACGCGGGCGTAAACCCGTCGCCTTGTGCCATAGCGGCCTCGAATGAATCGAAGCCCAACATCTTCCAGCCCGCGACCTGTGCGGGGTGGACATCGAACGCGTCCCAGTTCTCAGAGCCCGGGTCCCCTTCCTTCTTATGAAGCATTGCCTCTCCTATCATTCGCGTCCGCGCATTCCGTTCCGACTCCGGCCAGCGGTGGCGAGCTCCGCAGCGGTTATGCAACGAGCCGAGAAACCACCATAGGAGTGCCATCGCGGATCACGTGGAGGACGGCGCCAGCGAGGGAGATCCAGCGAAATGAAAAACGCGCGTCGGACCAGTCAACGTTGGACAGCTCGGGATCGGCGCGAGGAGCGGACACTGAATCGTTCTCCGGGCGACTCGCTTTGACAAGTTGCGGCAGGATTCGTCCTTTCGCGTCCCTCCCGGCAACCTGGTCACTGAGACGGTCCGCATCGCGCCGACGAGCGACCTCCCCAATGAGACCAACGCCATGTTCAACATTGTCGAGGGCGAGTAGGAGGACATCGCCGTCATCAAGAAGTGTGTCGACACGATGGCTTCGGGCGCACCGCCGTCTTGATCGTGGTGGGCCTGGACCGCCGACCGGACGAAAAGAGCGGCTGTCTGGGTCGAAGCCACTCGACCCCAAATCCCACGATCCCCGCCCGAGCGCCCCTCCTGGCTGATCGGGGCACGCCACGGGCGGTGGTCCTCGCCCGCCCTCAGGGTCCCAGGAGCCCCACCAGACCGGAGCGCGCACGGCCCGCGACAGAAGACATGGTGGCCCTCGGTGCTCACGGCAGCGCCTTTCGCACGCCGTCTCGGGTCTCTGGTGTCACCGTCGGCGAGCCCGCAACCGGGGTTGAGCGGGCGTCACGTGGCCGGCGGCGGCCAGGGCGTCGAGCAGCAGGTGGAAGTACACAAGCCCCCCGTAGGGCCACCAAGCCCGTGCCAACTCGGCCACTTCATCGTAACCAGCCGACGAGGAAAGGCCGAATCTCCGCCGGAGGTTGTTGCGAGCCCCGACGTCGTCTCCCGGAAGCACGTGATGGCGACCAAGTCCCCGCAGGAGCGTGTATTCGGCGCTCCAGCGCCCCACGCCGGTGAGTTCGAGCAGGATTCCGAGGGCACGGTCGTCGGGCTCGTTCCGCAGCGCTTCGAGGTCGAGCTCCCCCACCGCCACTTGGTCGGCGAGGGTCCTTATGGCTCGGGCTTTAGCCCCGCTAAACCCCAGCTCTCGCAGAAGCTCAGGATCGGCTCCGGCCAGCCGTTCGGGGGTTGGAAAGCCGGGCGGCGAGCCACGGCGGCCGGAGGTGGTCGGGCCGAAGCGCTCCGCCAGTCGGTTGAGGAGATGGATCCCAACCACGAGGGAGAGCTGTTGACAAGCGATGGCGTTCACCACCGCCTCGAAGACGCTCGGAAAGCATGGCGGCCGAACACCACGGAATCGCCGGACGAGCATCCGGAGCCGCTCGTCGCGCTCCGCCAGTCGGTAGAAGCCTCCGAGATCGACGCCGAGCCCCAGGGTGCGTTCGACGACACGACGGGCTTCGGCGACACCGTCGTCGCTAAGCGCACCGGAGGAGCCTCGAAGCTCCACGCCGAGCACAGGCGACGCCGGTTCCTGCAGTTGGCGGACACTGATCTCGACTGGCCGCTCATACACCACCAGGGTGCGCCGATAGCCCGAACCGTCCCACCAGTCGACGGCGTTGTGGGGTCGTCGCCGCAACGCCCACACGGTGAGATCAAGGCGAAACGGGGCCCGTACTTCGATCTGAAGTTGGCGCACCACCACCAGTGCTACCGGCCCCAGTGTTCGATGACGTTGTGCGGCACAGCGGCACCAGAGTGTTCGACGTCTTGGATGGTTGCGAACAGGACGAGCTGCCGAAGGCGCAGGCGAGCGATCCCATCAGCGGCGGGTGGCGCGGATAGCTCACGCTCGGTGGTGACGAGAGAACTTAGTGAAACGAGCCGGGTCGTGCCCGGACCAGTGCCACAGGTGGCTGTCCGGTGCGGCGTCTGTGGCCCACGTTTCGAAGTCGGCGGCGGCCGAAAACACGCCGCGAGGCTGCACCTGGTCGATGTACTCCCACCCGACGACGTGGGTTCGCCTCTTGATCTCGCTGCAGGCGCCGAGGGGTCGTCGCACTTCTCCAAGGACTCTGTCATCGACGGCATCGTCATGGTCGCCATTGTGTCCAACAGGGCGAGCGAGTCATAGCCGAACGCGTACCAGTCAGAAACCTCAATGCTCCGACTACGGTGGCCTGAGTGCGAGACAAGCTGGCTGCTTGCCAAACCGACCACCTTCCGTTGGGTGCGGATAACTCCATAGTCGTATCGGTGCACGGCGGACTGTCTAATCTGCGCCGGCGCCGGCTGGTGGGGTGACGGGGGTATCGGTCGTGACCTGGACGCGCGCCTGCGCGACCGCCGATCTTGTCGAGAACAGACCCCTCGGTGTTGTGGTTGATGAGGTCGCCGTGTGCCTAGTGCGCACCGGTGGTGAGCTGTTCGCGGTGCACGACGAGTGCACGCACGAAGCGGTCCCGTTGTCCGAGGGTGAGGTGGACGATGGTGTCATCGAATGCTGGCGGCATGGCTCATGCTTCGATCTGCGGACCGGTGCAGTTCTGAACCTGCCCGCGATCCGTCCGGTTGCCGTCTATCCGGTTCGGGAAGCAGCCGACGACGTACTGGTAGATGTTCATCACGCGTGAATGGCAGCACAGTTGACGCGGCGCGCTCAACCAAGACTCAGGGGGTCCTGAGCCCACCGGACCGTATCGCCCGCGGTGGTCGTGAGCCGAAGTCCCGCGTCTGTGGCGAGCACCATAGCTACCTCTCTGGACCCAAAGAGGCGATCGAACCCACCCTCCACATAGGTCACTTCGATCTGGTGACCATTCTGGTACCAGACCACGCCGGCAATCTCTCGTTCGGCCATTGGATCTCCTTGACTCTTGACGATTTGGCGCTGTGGTTCTAGGCCGCGAATTTTCGGATTATCCAGGGTTCGATACCGCGCTGCTCTCAGCTCTCTGCCATCACCTGGCCGAGCACAGCTGCTCCGGAGTGCTCGAGGTCTCGGGTGGCTGTGAGGAGCACCACACCAGACTCCCGAGCTGTCTTGCGCAGCGCGATGAGCGCGTCGCGAGCTGGGCCAGCTGCAAGCTCGTTTCGGTAACGACGACCGAATTCCTCGAAGCGTTCCTGAACATGTCCATACCACTTGCGAAGTTGCGCGCTGGGAGCGACATCCTTGAGCCACTGGTCGAAGGGCGCCTCCGCTTTGGCCATCCCCCGCGGCCACAACCGGTCGACGAGGATCTTGCATGCCGAACCTTCGAGGTCGTCATAGACCCGACCAATATCTACCTTGAAGCAATATTCGCCCCGCTCGTCAGGCGGTGACGGCGACCCGGCAAAGCCATGAGTCCGCTGCACCGGAGCCAGTCCCTCCCACACGCCCGGGAGCTGGCGAGCAAGACGTGTGAGTTCCTCGAGATGCAGGGCCGACAGAGCCTCAAGACGTTCGGCGCCGGTGCTGGTGAGTTGCAGCCGAACGACCCGGTGATCCTTTTCGTCCCGAGTCCGGCATACCAAGCCGTCCGCATCAGCACGGTCGATGAGACCCACCGCGCTGTGGTGGCGCAGCAGCAGGTAGTCGGCCACCTCGCCAACGGTTGGGCCTTTGGCATCGCCGTGCCCTCGTATGGCAAGCAGCAGTTGGTGTTGAGCGGGCGTCAGGCCGGCGGTGCGCGCCTGCTGTTCGCTCCAACGCTCAAAGTGCCGAAGCCCGGTTCGCAGGGCGAGGAGCCGGCGATAGACGTCGTCGGGCAGGCTCACTCGTGTCACGATACCATCGTAACACGATGCAATGGACCTATCCGTGCCCTCCTGGTGCTGTGAGGTGCCTGCCTCGTCCTCGGTCTGAGTGCCGAGGCTCGGGGGTATGACTGAGCAGGGCGGCGCATCTGAGGCGGTTCCGACCGAGGAAGCTGCCAGCGAAGCCGGGGCGGTGACGGCAGAGAGCGCTGAAGTCCGCGAAGCGCCTGAACGTGTCGCGTCGGGCGCGGAAGCTACCTCCTTCGGGATTGACCACGGCATCCAAGGCGCCAGCGAGCGAGCGCTCGGTGACTTCACCGCCAGCCCTGAGCTCCTGCGCCTCGTCCCGCTGGCCCTGGCCGTCGGCGTCTTCGCAGCGGGCATCTCGTTGGCGCTGCTCGACATGATCGGGTTCTTCACCAACCTCTTCTACTACCAGCGGATCAGCGTCCACCTTGTCTCGCCCAATGCCAACACCTTGGGCGCCATCGCCGTCGTCATCCCGATCGGCGGCGGCCTGATCATCGGGCTCATGGCCCGTTTCGGCTCCGAGCAGATCCGAGGCCACGGCATTCCCGAAGCGATGGAGCGGATCCTCATAAACGGCAGCAAGGTCCAACCGCGCCTCGCCGTCTTGAAACCCATTTCGAGCGCCATCAGCATCGGCACGGGCGGCCCGTTCGGAGCCGAGGGTCCGATCATCTTGACCGGTGGTGCCATCGGCTCGATTGTCGGCCAGCTCTTCCATCTCACTGCCGCTCAGCGGCGGAGCCTGCTCGTCGCGGGCGCGGCCGCAGGCATGAGCGCTGTATTCGGGACCCCCGTGGCGGCCACCCTCTTCGGCGTCGAACTGCTCGCCTTCGAGTTCAAACCCCGTTCGATGGTGCTCATCGGGTTGGCGGCAGCAACCGCAGACGGGTTGCGGATGGTGATGGCCAACGCCGGCCTCGTCGCTCCCCAGCCGCTCTTCCCGGTGCCCAGTCACCTGCCGCTCGGTGGCATGGCGCTACTCGGCGCCGCTGCGGTCGGGATCATGACCGGAGGAGCCGCCTGGCTCATGACGCAGTTCGTCTACCGCGCTGAAGATGCCTTCAAGACCCTAGCCCGACACCTCCATTGGATGTGGTGGCCGATGATCGGTGGGCTCATCATCGGCGTCGGTGGCCTCATCGATCCCCGTACGCTCGGTGTGGGCTACAACACCATCCATGCTGAACTGCTCGGCCAGCTCGGTGTCGGCACGCTTGTGTCGTTGTTCGTCGTCAAGCTTGTTATCTGGTCAGGCGGACTCGGGAGCGGAACGAGCGGAGGCATCCTCGCTCCGATCCTCATCATGGGGGCCGCTCTCGGGGGCGTCCTTGGTCACGTCCTGCCCGGAGCGACGCCAGGGGTGTGGGCGCTCATCGGGATGGCCGGAGCCCTCGCTGGAGTCACACGGTCCCCCTTCACCGCCATTATTTTCGCCTTCGAGCTCACCCACGACCAGAACAGCCTGCTTGCCCTCCTCGTGGTGGCCACCGTGTCCCATCTGGTCAGCGTGCTCGTGCTCAAGCGGTCGATCCTGACCGAGAAGGTCGCCCGGCGCGGCTTCCACGTCATGCGGGAGTACGCCGTTGATCCGCTCGAAGCGACCTTCGTGCGCGAGGTCATGGACACCGACGTCTACACGGTCGAGCCGACCCGCCAGCTCACCGACATCTACCAGGCCCTGAGCGAAGGGTCGCGCGAGCGGCGTCAGCGCCTGTATCCGGTGCTCAGCACCGACGGCCGCCTGGTCGGAGTCCTCCCGTGGTCAACGGTGCTCGCAGCCAGAGACCACCCAGACCGACAGGTGCACGAAGCCATGATCCCCCCAATAGCGGTGGCTCACCCCGAGGAGATCTTGCGCTCGGTAGCTGATCGGATGGCCGCCCGCGATCTCGGTGTCATCCCCGTGGTCGATTCGAATGACACGAGTCACCTCGAAGGCCTCATCACCCAGTTCGACCTCCTCCAGGCCCGGCAGAAGCTACTCGAAGAGGAACGCAACGCCGAGCGAGTGATGACGATGCGGTGGCTGGCGACCAGACGGGCCGAGAACGGTGCGGCTACCGACGAACCCGGCGTGCCGGCGCAGGGAACGGAATGAACCGACGCCCGGTGACCGGACTCGGCCTGAGTAGCTCGCGCGCCACCTAGACGAGGAGACGATTGGGTAGGCGCAACTCTTATGTGGAGAATCTGCACGTCCGTCACCGACCACCGTTCGGGCTCTAAGCGCCAGCTACTCGGTTTCCACGAAGAGAGGCATCGCGCACCAACCTTCGCCATACTCGCCCGAGTGGTGGCGGACCGGGGGAGCACGGCCCATACCAGATGGGCGCTGCCACAACCGGGCGGCTGGAACCGGCTTACGATTCAGCTCCCGGACCTCGCCACCACCGTTGAGACGCTTCGATGAGCGGCGCACGCTTCCTCAACGACGTCGTGACCGGTACAAGCGGCATGCAGATCCTGCTCGAGGACCCGTCGGGCAACCCGATCGAGCTGTTCGAGCCGATTCTGTCTAAAGCGACGCTGCGGTCTTCAGGCGAAGTCGTCGCTTGGGATTTCGGCGCCCATAACGGCTGACACCTCCCGCAACAAGTCCTCGACTGGCCTGGCGCTGTGTACCGTGGTGCGCTCGCCGATCCAATACTGCGAAAGGGTCGCTCAGTCAGTGTCGCCCTTCGCTCCCCGCGTACCCGTCTGTAGTTGGGTAGGTTCCCAGGCAATTCTCGGAAGCTGGCGCGCCAGAGACGCCGCGATCCTGGCGGCGTGAGCCTTCGCCTTCTCCGCCAACGGGCCGGACCAGGTGTGGTCGATCGTGATGATCCATAGTGCGTACCAACGGTCGAAGTTTTCGGCCGTGAACGCCTGTAGATCGTGCATGCGGCGATGAGCGTCCAGAATCGCACCCTGGTAGCTCGGGTCCCCCAGGAGGACGCGGCACCAGTAGTCAATCAACAACGGGATGTGGTGACTCCAATCGACTTCTGCCACTTCCGAAAAGACAGGACCGAGGTTGTCGTCCATGATCAGTTCCCGGTAGAAGCTCACGACCAGGTCGTGGATCTGTCCACGCGTGGCGAGGTCAACCGCTGGTCCAACATCTGGCGAACCGATGTCAAAGGTGTCGGCCCTCTTCATCGATGTCTGCGCTGCGAGCCGTCGCTCACTCATGACGCCCGTTTCCATTGCGTAACCGGGAACCAGGTCCTGCCATCAGCGCACCCGATGGCGCTGTCCACCTCGGAAGACATGTCAGGATCTCGCATTCGGACCACATCCGTTCACGTGTGAACCATCATCGAGAAAAGCTCCGCAATCCGGGCAAAGCAGGTGGGCCCAGCAGACCGGATCACCACTTTCGTCTCCGACGTGCCAACCCGTCGCCGCGTCGTGGTCTCTGCTTTGCCCACTATCGTCGCCGACCAGGACTGGTTTCGATTCGACCGACAAAAAGTCGATAGAAAAGGAGACGGATCCGATCGGTTGCACCTCATGTTCGACTTCTGGGGGGATGGCCTGGGTCGAACCTGGCCCCACAACTACCCGGAACTCCGGTTCGGTGCGAGCGAGAAAGCGCAACCTCCCGTCGTGCACCACAATCCGGCCCCACATGCCTTTGGCGACACGGTGAGCACGACTCAGGCCCAATGGCATGGTCTGCTCGTTCCATCGCGGGGTTGACCGAACCAGTCGAAGGCTGTCCGGGAGTTCGGCTCGGTCGCATAGCGGACAACCCAGCAGCGTGCCGAGTCTCGACCTGCGACCTTCGGCTTCCAGCACCCACGCTCGAAGTTGGAAGGGGGGGCGGTGGCGAACGTGCTGGCAATGACCGCACGAGAGCTCCGCCACCCAATCGCCCTCCTCGTCGCGATGGAAGGCGGTGATTGCTCGGTCCACATGGCCAGACTATCGGCGGATCTCTCTGAGGGTGACCGATGACGAGTCGGCGTCGTCCTCGGTCTGATAGAGAATGGCAGACGAGGCTGAGTGCTCTCGAGGGGTGCTCCGGGTGGCGTCTTGAAGCTCTATCGTCTTGGCCACTCGACAACGAGGCGCAAGCGACATGGAGGCGATGTGGAGGTATCGGTCGGGCCGCCGGTGGTGTCCGCTCACTTCGACGATGAGGTCGTCGTCTGTGAGTTGTCGGGCGAGATGTCGAGCACAAAGGAACAGGGCTACTTCGCCGCCGATACCCGCCTGGTCTCAGGTTACCGACTGAAGCTCGGCGGCGAACAGCCGATTCTGCTCAATGGAGCGGCAACCTGGCACCACGCGGCGCGCTTTGAGTTTGCCAATCCCGCCATCGTCGGCTGCGACGGCCACCAGATTGCCGAACACTCTCTGCATCTGTGCCTCGATCGAACCGTTGGCCCCGGGATCCACGAGGACTACGACCTCACCAACCAGAGCCGAGAGGATGTCGTACTCGATCTCGAGGTGAGCATCGAGTCCGACTTCGCCGATCTCTTCGACGTAAAGGCCCGCCGGCGCATCCGGCGGGGCTCAATCCACAGCGTCTGGGACGAGGAGAACGGACGGCTCACCATCCGCTACACCAACGCCTCATTCGAGCGCTCACTCGTCCTCGAGGTAGCGAACAACGACTCTCCTCCTGAGTTCGCAAACGGAGGTATTTTGTTCCGGGTCGAGCTTGCCCCGGCCAGCTCGTGGCATTCCTGTTTGTGGTGGATGCCAGTGCTCGATGGCACCGAGCGTCGGGTGACCCGTCCCTGTCATCAGCTCCTCGAGGCCGACTCTCATCATGAGGTCGCCAGACGGCGCTGGGTCGATGCGGCAACGACCTTTGAGACTGCGAACCCGGGAGTGACCGTGGCGCTGCGCCAGGCCATCGATGACCTTGCCGGCCTGCGCCTACACCACCATGACGAGCTCGCCGGCGGCGACCCAAGCAAAGACGATCCCGACGCCTGGGTGCCCGCCGGGGGTATCCCCTGGTTCGTCACCTTGTTCGGCCGCGACGCGCTCACCGTTTCGTTCCAGACCCTCGCCGTGTCGCCTCGCTTTTCGCTCGGCAGCCTGCGAGCGCTGGCCGCTCTGCAGGCCGACTCCTATGACGACCGTCGAGATATGCAGCCAGGCAAGATCGAACACGAGGTGCGCCACGGGGAGCTCGCCGCGCTTCACCTCATCCCGCACACCCCCTACTACGGTTCCCACGAAGCGACGACGCTCTACGTGCTCGTCGCCGCGTGGTCCTGGCGCTGGCACGGAGACCGCAAGGCGCTCGAGGCCATCGGGCCCCACGTGGAGCGAGCTCTCGCCTGGATCGATCGCAATGGCGATTTGGACGATGACGGACTCCAGGAGTACAAGCCGCGATCGCCCGACGGCTACTACAACCAGGGTTGGAAGGACTCCGGGGACGCCATCGTCATGAGCGACGGTTCGCTGGCCAAGCTTCCAATCGCCCTCTGTGAGCACCAGGGTCTCGTGGTAGCGGCGAAGCGAGCGTGGGCTGATATCGCCGAGGATCCTTTGGGCAATCAGCAGCTCGCGGCCCGCCTTCGCGCGGAGGCCGACCGACTCGCCGGCCAGATCGAGGAGCGATTTTGGTGGGAAGCCGAAGGCACCTACTACCTCGGCCTCGACGGCGACAAGCGCCCGATCGATTCGGTGTCGTCCAACCCAGGTCATCTTCTGTGGCAACGAGCCGTCGAACCCGAAAGGGCCGCGAAAGTCGTCAGGCGCCTGATGGCCGACGACATGTGGAGCGGATGGGGGATTCGGACGCTGTCGGCCGACCACATCGCCTACGACCCGCTCTCATACCAACGCGGCTCGGTGTGGCCCCACGACAACGCCATCGCCGCGGCCGGGTTTCGGGCCTACGGATTCGACGAAGAGGCAGCCACGGTGGCCGCAGGAATCTTCGACGCCACTTCGAAGTTCGCCTCGCAGCGCCTGCCTGAGCTCTTCGCCGGGCTCGCCCGCGACGCTGGGGGGTTCCCGGTCCAGTACCTCGGGGCGAACGTCCCCCAGGCGTGGTCGTCCGGGGCAATCGTCCACCTCGTCGCCACCCTCCTCGGCATCGACGCCGACGCGCGGGAGGGCTTGGTGCGCCTCCGGCCGGCGCTTCCCGATTGGATGTCGGAGGTGACGCTTCGACGGCTCCGGGTGGGCGCCGCCTCCGTCGATTTCCGGGTCGTGCGCCGCACTGACGGTAGCCACGAAGTAGAGATACTCGGCGGCGAAGATGGCCTTCGGGTGCAGATCCTCAGCTGACACTGTGTGGTGTGGAAGTTCAGAGCAGTCCGGCCCTCAACAGTCATTGACGGGGACATCGCGGGGAACGGCGCCAACCGAGCTCTCTCAGCAACCTACGGCTGGCCCCACACGCGACATATGAAGCCCCGTCCGATCGATGGCTTCGCCCGAGTGTGCCTGTCACGCTGACTGGATGCATGGCGCGCGCCGTGGACCGATTACACCTAACTGGCGAGCCACATCTGAGGTGCACCGTTTCCGTCCATGTGACCCGCTTGGCCCTCTTATCGCACGCGAGGTAAGCGCGTCGCCATAAGTACCACCGTTTCTTCACCGAGGAGTTCGCCGTCTACCAATCGCATCTCATCGGCCCGCTCTCAGGTGCTCATGCACGGCATCGTCCACGCGGGGTGCAGCCCAAGGCGCCGAGTCCTCTGCTTGTTTCGAATGGAGAGCGTAGCGAGTGTTGCCCACACTGCCGCGTCTACGGCGCTGGTCAAAGCAGCCTTTCGGCGCATCGGGTCGAGGAGTGCCAATCCGGCCATGCTCGTGCCGTGGAAGACGTCCACCCCGGCGCCGGCTAGTTGGACGGCACGCATCGGCCAAAACAGCAGCACAGTAGCCTGAACTATGTGTCGGCACCCCAATACCCGAGCAACGGCACACGAGCGACCATCGGCTTCCACCTCCAAACGGTGAAGAACCGTGGCAGGCCACATCAGCAAAGTGAAACCCCACCCTGCCCGCACCACCTGCGTCATCGCATCGAGTCCTGAAAGGCGTCTCGGCTGCCGACTCATCTCTTGGCGCCGCGTGGGGTGGGGGCCGCAAGTCCAGTGACGGATTTGCGTCGGAGCAGCCGGGTGGCAATAGCAAAGGATCCAACCGTGATGGCAATGGCACTCGTGCTCCGAACGTGCTGGGATCCCCACATCTGTCCGCTCTTCGAATGCGCCTCGTTGTCAAAGACGCCGTGAGTGCCGAAGTCGTGTCCCGACGGCCCATCGACGGGCTGCCACAGATTGCTGTGACGGTCCGGATCGACGGGCTTTTTGGTTTGCTGCGACTTGTAGCCGGTGCGGGCTAGATAGCGGTCCAGTAGAGGGGCTACGAACTTCTGAGCGGTGATCGTTGCCGCGGTGGTCCCGCCCACCCAGTATTGCTTGCGGGTCGGATGGTCGGCGGCGTAGACAACGCCCCGGGCGGCCACCTCAGGTTGATAGATCGGCGGCACTGGCTGTGGGCTGTTCGGGAGGCGGCTCAAGACCCACGAGAACTGGGGAGTGTTCACTGCCGGCATCTGCACGACGGTGATGTGGACGCCGCTCCTCTCGTGGAGCAACTCGGTTCTGACCGACTCGGTGAAACCGTTGATCGCATGCTTCGCGCCACAGTAGGCCGACTGCAATGGGATGCTGCGGTAGCTCAACGCCGATCCGACCTGCACGATAGTGCCATGGTCTCGTGGCTTCATTCGGTCCAGCGCGACCCGGGTACCGTAGACAAAACCAAGGTAACTCACTTCGGTAACACGACGAAACTCATCCGGTTCAATTTGGGTGAAGGGTGCGAACACCGACGCGAAGGCAACATTGATCCAGACATCGATCGGACCGAGGGCTTCTTCGAGCCTGTTGGCGGCTGCGTTTACTTGGTCGAAGTCAGCCATGTCGGCCTCAATCGGGAGTGCCTGTCCGCCGGCCTGTTGGACTTCGTGGGCAGCGCCGTCAAGACCGCTCTTCCCTCGGGCGATGAGACCCACCTTGGCACCCCGCCTGCCAAATCGGCAGGCAGTCGCCCTTCCAATGCCTGCACTAGCTCCCGTGATCACGACTACTTGAGGTTGGTTACTCATTCCTTGGTCCCTTCGTCAACTGAGGTCTTTGACCGAAGCTTGGTGAGATCGCATGGGGTGACAAGGGGCGTCATAGCGAGGGGCTCTCCCTTTCGTCGCCGAGAGTGGCACCTGGTGTTTTGCTTCAGCTCGCTCGCGCATACCGCGCTTCGACAGTTCGAAAGTGGTCCTCGGCACAGAGATTGAGGTGAATCGGTCACTTGTTCCTTCCAAATCGTGTTCGGGTAGTCAGAACGAACTTTTCCGTGGCACATCGGCACGATCGCCTCGACCAATCGTGCGGCACTCATCACACCCCTTGCAGGATTCTGAGAGCCATCCACGAACGTCTCGCAGCAGCGGGACAGGCCTTCTAAGTTCCTTGAACTTTTCGAATCCTGAATTCGATTCACCTGAGGTGGGTCGGCGCCACTTCGGGAGCTCGCAACGCGGCACCGGTTCCGCACCATTACTGGGCGTCCATGTGCTGACGACAAACCGCCTCAACGCACCCTGTACTCCGCAGCAACGGACGTCCGCAGTGCCAGCCCGTGGCCCGGGCGGTCGGCCGCCATCAGCACCCCGCCCCGGGGATCGAGTGCACCGTCGAAGAGCATGGTCTCGATCCGGTGGTGATCGTGGAAGTACTCGACGTGGCGAAGATTCGGTACAGCGGAGGCAACGTGGGCGTGGAGGTTCGGAGCACAGTGCGCCGACACCTGGAGGCCGCGTGACCCAGCAATCGCCGCGGCGCGCAGCCAGGAGGTGTAACCCCCGCACCGAGTCACGTCCACTTGGAGGCAATCCACCGCCTCGGCCGCCACCATGGTGGCGAAGTAGGTCTCGTCATACCCGTACTCTCCCGCCGCCACGTCGATGTCGAGGTGGTCGCGCACCTCGCGCAGGCCAACCAGGTCGTCAGAAGAGACGGGTTCTTCGAACCAGACCACGCCATACTCGTCACCGAACCTGCGTCCCATCCTCACCGCCTGTTTGCGCGTATAGCCGCCGTTGGCGTCGACGTAGATCTCCACTGCGTCACCAACCACTGATCGGGTGAGTTTCACCCGGGCGAGATCGCGCTCGGGGTTCGTACCCCACGACTCCCCGATCTTGATCTTGACTCTGGGGATCTCCCACTCCCCCACCCACAGTTCAAGCTGCGCGGTGGTCGTGGCGTCGTCGTAGGTGGTGAAGCCGCCGCTGCCATAGATCGGCACATCGGCGCGGCACCGGCCGAAGAGGGCAGACAGCGGCTGATGCAGCAGCCGTGCTTTGAGGTCCCACAGCGCGATGTCGACGGCCGAGATCGCCGAACTAACCGCTCCGGGGCGGCCGAGGTTCCTGCACGCTCTGATGCCGGCCTCGGTGATCCCCGGCACGTCCATCGGATCAGCGCCGAGCACGACGGCGGCGAGCTGCTCCTCGACGACGGCCTTGCTCCCGGCCCCGGCGTAGGTCCACCCCATACCGATCATCCCGCCGGCTCGCACGACAACCACCACCACGGTCGTGGCTGACCATGCGAGCGTGCCGTCGGCCTCGGGCTGATCGGTCGGGACCCGGAGGACCAGGCACTCAAGATCCGAAACGGTCCAGGTCGAGCGGGACGGCGGTGGGATGACCGGCGGCGGCCCGGCCATCTCAGCGCGGTCCCTGGGCCGCGGCGGCCTCCACCAATAGTCCATGGACGAAGGCCTGGGGGAGGTTCCCGCGCAACTGGCGCTGTTGGACGTCGAGCTCCTCGGAAAGAAGGCCCGGAGTCCCCGCCGAGGTGCGGGCGCGCTCGAACCACCGCACTCCCTCCAGGGTTTCCCCAGAACCGAAGCAAGCGAGGGCCATCCAGAAGTTACAGACGAGGAAGGCGCCTTCCGCCTCCTCGAGGGTGAGGCCCTGGTGTCGGAATCGGTAGATGTAGTCGTCCTGGGAGAGCTCTTCGACCACCGCCCGGCGGGTGGCCACGCTACGCGGGTCCTCGGCGGGCACGGCACCGCGGATCTCGGCCAACAGCAGAGAGGCATCGACCCGGTCGTCGTCCGGAGCTCGCTGCCAGCGTCCCGTCGGATGCACACTCGTGGCGGCGGTGTCGGCGACGATCTTGTCGCCGAGCGCAAGGTACCGGGCTGTCCATCCCGAGGGGGCATCGGCCTCGCATATGGCGCGCAGGCCAGCGGCGCAGATGAGCCGACTGTGGGTCCAGCTGTGCAGATCGAGCTCCCACACTCCGCAGTCGGGCTCGCGCCAGCGTTGCTCGATAGCGCTCGCCGCGGCCTCAGCAGCGCGCCAGCCGTCGGCATCGAGTCGTCCTCGCCCAGAAGCGGCCGCCAATAAGAGCAGTGCTTCACCGAACCCGTCGAGTTGGAACTGCTCGCGCACTCCATTGCCCACGACATCGCCGCCGCCGGGATACCCCGGCAAGCCGAGCGCTGACTCATTAGGGACGGGATCACCCCGGGTGGTGTATGCCGGCATCAGGTGCTCGCGGTCGGCGAGGAGGCGGGTGGTCAGCCAGCGGACCGAATCGTCGAGGATCTGCTCACCCCCAGAAAGACGAGCGCCAGCATGTCCGATGTAGCAGGTGTCGCGGACCCACACGTAGCGGTAGTCATAGTTCGCTCGTCCCTCAGCCCGTTCGGGCAGCGAGGTGGTGGCTGCGGCCACCGTGCCGCCCTCGGGTCCGGTCATGCCGCGCAGCACCGCCACGGACCGACGCACGTCTCGGGCGCTCGCCATCCCGCTGCACGCGGGGACCGCGTCGTGCCAGGCGGCCTCCGTGCTCTGCCAGCAGTGCTCGGCATCGATGTGCGAGGGGAGCGCTTCACCATCGCTCGACAGCTCCAGCACCAAGTCCCGGTGATCACCTTGTCTGAGGTCAAGATTGAGGGTGAGACGGGAGCGGCCCGAGGGCCCCCGTTCCACCTCGGCATCGCCCGCGCCGAACCACCGCGCCTTGAGACCTGCCTCTTTCGCTTCCCAGACCCCGTCGGGGCACTTCCATCCAGAGAGAACCCGACGGCCGTAGTCGACGGCCGGCTCGAGCACTACGGTTAGCCGGCTCCGTCCCGCGATGGAGGTGAGGCGACGCATGAAGACGGCTCGGTGGGGCTCTCCGGGGTAGGCCAGAGCGTCGCGCGACTCGATGATGTAGTCCTCGCCGACCCAGCGGCTGTTCCAGATGAGGGAACCGTCGTCGTAGTACCCGCCCCAGACCCACCGGCCCTGCGGCACCACGGAATACGTGCCCCCTGAGCCGAACAGCCCGGCGAAGACGGCGGGGGCGTCCCAACTCGGGAAGCACAGCCATGCGCAGTTGCCGTCGGGTCCGATCAGCGCCCCCCGATGACCGTCGGCGATGAAGGAGTAGTCCCGCAGGACGCGCGGATCGATGGGGCTCCAGTCCTCGCTCAATTTTGACGCTCTTGGGTCCGTTCAGCGGACTCGTGGTGGGATCGCTTCGAGCAAAGATCTCTCTCCTCCACGATGCAGCCTACGGCCTCTGGGCTGGGAAAATCGGGAGCGGCGAGCACCAGCATCTGCGGCTTCGTTGCGTCACATCAATCCCGAGTGTCGCTCCTCGCCAGCGGGTATGCATTCGGTTATGTTACCGCCGAGGCGCTCGCACATCCCGGCTCTTGGACTCACCCTGCGCCGATGTTCCCGGGCCGTCGCATCGACCTGAGCTGGAGGAGCCATGACCAAGATTGCCGCAGAACTGCTCGTCGAGCGGCTGATCGACTGGGGCGTCGACACCGTTTTCGGGATACCTGGCGACGGGATCAACGGGATCACCGAAGGGCTCCGGCGCAATCAAGACAAGATCCGCTTCGTCCTCGTCCATCACGAGGAGGCCGCAGCCTTCATGGCCACCGGATATGCCAAATCGACGGGTCGGCTGGGGGTCTGCCTCGCCACCTCAGGCCCCGGGGCCATCCACCTGCTGAACGGTTTGTACGACGCCAAACTCGATCATGCGCCGGTTCTGGCCATCACCGGCATGCAGGAAACTCAGATGCTCGGGACCGGCTACCAGCAGGAAGTGGCGCTCGAGAAGCTCTACATGGACGTGGCCGAGTACAACCAGATGGTCTACGGACCGGTGCAGATCCCGACCCTGGTCGACCTGGCTGTTCGCCACGCCCTGGCCCGACGGACCGTGTCCCACCTCACCATCCCGACCGACATCCAGCTGGCCGACGCCGACGCCAATCCTTATTCGGCGCCGGCGCCGGCGGTGATCAAGGCCACCGCGGCCATTTTCCTTCCCGCTCCGGGGTTGCCCCGTCCCGAGGACGTGACCGCGGCGGCGGAGGTGCTCAATGCCGGAGAGAAGGTGGTCATGCTGGTGGGCGCGGGCGCACTGCACGCCCGCAGCGAGGTACTGGCTACGGCCGAGGCGCTCGCCAGCCCGATCATCAAGACCCTGTCAGGCAAGGCGGTCGTTCCCGACGACCATCCCCTCACTCTCGGTGGGACCGGGTTGCTCGGCACTGCCCCCTCCATGGAGGCAATGGAGGCCTGTGACACCCTCCTCATGGTCGGCACCAACTTCCCCTACACCAAGTACCTGCCCGAAGTCGGCCAGTGCCGGATCGTCCAGATCGAAGCGGACCCCATACGGGCCGGCAACCGTGTGGCGACCGACGTACCCATGATCGGCGACTCGAAGGAAGCCTTGGCAGCTCTCCTGCCGGCGCTACAGCGCAAGGACGACCGAGCCTTCCTCCAAGAAGCCCAGAAGGGCATGGAGAAGTGGCGGGAGCGCATGGCGGCGATCGAATCGATCGACGAAGACCCGATTCAGCCCCAGTACCTCGTGCGAGTCATCGACCGACTGGCCGCCGACGACGCCATCTTGACATCGGACTCAGGGACCGTCGCCACGTGGGCGGCCCGCCACTTCGACATCCGGGGCGACCGACAGTTCTATCTCTCTGGGAACCTGGCTTCCATGGCTCCCGGACTGCCTTACACCATCGCCAACCAGTGGGCCCACCCCGGCCGTCAATGCATCGCATTTGTCGGCGACGGCGGGTTCGCCATGTTGATGGCCGAGTTCGCCACCGCGTGCCGCTACGAGTTGCCGATCAAGGTGATCGTCAACAACAACGCCGAGCTGGGCCAGATCATGTGGGAGCAACTCGTCCTTGGTTACCCTGAATTCGGCATCCGATTCGGGAAGCGGCTCGATTTCGCCCCGTGGGCTGAGGCGTGCGGAGGAAAGGGCATCCGGGTCGACACTGCGGCCGAGGTCGAAGGCGCCATCGCCAGCGCCTTCGCCCATCCGGGTCCGGCTTTGGTGGACGTAAGCGTGAACCCCGACGAGCCGCCCATGCCCGGCAAGGTCACCTATGAGCAGGCCAAAGGATTCGTGAAGGCCTTTCTGGCCGGCCAGCCGCGCCGGGCGACAATCGCCAGCACCCTCTTTCGGGACAAGATCACCGAGTTCAAGTCATGAGGGCACGCGCCGTGGAGGAGGCGCCCGGACCCGTTTCGGTGCCCGGGCTCCAAGGCATCGATCACCTCGTTCGCAACATCCAACGTGGACGCTTTGAGCGCTCCATGGCCGGGCTCACCGCCGTCGGGGCGCTTATCACCGGTGCGGAAATCTGGATGGAGCACGATCGAGCTAGCTTCGGGAACAAGATGATGTGGCTGCCGGTCGCCCTGACACCGCTGGCCGCGGCCGCCGGTTTGGCCGGTGTGTTCTCGCGGCGGGCGGCCAAAACAGTGTTGCCGCTCGTGTCGACCGTGGTGCTGGCCAACAGCCTGCAGGGTCAGTACCTTCACCTGCGCGGGATCGCCCAGCGTCCCGGCGGCTGGAAGATGGCCCGCTACAACGCCGAGATGGGACCACCGACGTTCGCCCCGCTGCTCTTCGGCATGATCGGAGGGATGGGACTGTTGGCTTCTGTCCTGCGCCGGGAAGACTGAGCTGATGGAAATCACCCCCGGTTCGGCCGAACCGCGCTTCCCGGGTTTCGACGTCCTCGATCAGGCCCACACTTGGGACAGTGTCACCGCCGGCCTTGTGCTGGGCCGACTCAGTCCGGTGCAACCGCTGCGCTTCTTCTCCCCCGAAGAGGAGCCGACGGCTCGAGCTCTTGTCGACCGCCTTCTCGCCCAGGACGACGACCCGAAGATCCCGGTGCTCGAGGTGATCGACCTGCGACTGCTCGAGCGCCAGGGCGACGGGTATCGATACGAGAACATGCCTGAGGACTGGGAGGCATGGCGCCGTTCGGTATCCGGACTCGACGCCGACGCCCGGGTCGCCACTGGTCGGCCGTTTTGGGACATCGAGACGACCGAGCAGATGCGGATCGTCGAGGCTGTCCACGAGCTCGACGACGACTGGCATGGCATGCCGGCGGTCCGGGTCTTTTCTCTCTGGCTTCGCTACGCCTGCACTGCGTTTTACTCGCACCCGTGGGCCTTCAGCGAAATCGGCTTCGGGGGACCCGCCTATCCCCGCGGGTACAAGAATCTCGGTCTCAACCGGAGAGAGAATTGGGAGGTCGCCGAACGCGATGCCAAGGACCCGATCCCCTGGGTCAAGCGGGTCGAACAAGCTCGGCAACGCCACGCCGATGCGCTACCGGGGGCCGTCTCCGAGCGAGGAATTGACTCCTCGCCGGCGCAGGATGGGCAAGGGTCGGCTGCCGGTCTGGAGGCGTCCGACGGAGATGCCCGCACATGAACCGGGTGCGTCGTCGCAACGAGTCGGCGTGGCTCTTACCCAATGACGGAACCCGGGAAAATCACCGCCTTCGTCAGGAGATGCGGCGGTTCGACAACCAAGAGGAGGTGGATCTCGTCGTCATCGGATGCGGAGCCGGTGGCGGAATTCTTACTCAACGCCTGGCTCGTCGGGGTTGGAAGGTAGTGACCTTCGACGCGGGACCCTTCTGGAACCCCGATCGGGACTGGGTGAGCGACGAGGCTGGATCCCACCATCTCTATTGGACCGACCCCCGAGTCATCTCCGGTGGCGATCCGGTCGCTCTGGGCAGCAACAACTCGGGGCGTGGGGTGGGAGGATCGATGGTGCATTTCGCAGGATACGTCCCGCGCTTCCATCCCTCGGACTTTCACACCTTTTCCCACGATGGCGTAGGGGCGGACTGGCCGATCAACTACATCGATCTAAAGCGTCACTACGAGGACATGGAGGAGGAACTGCCGGCTGCCGGTCAGTATTGGCCGTGGGGAGACCCGCACAGCTACCCCCAGTCGCCTCATCCGATCAGTGGCAACGGCATGGTCTTCGTGAGGGGATGTGAGAATCTCGGGATCGACGTAAGAATCGGGCCGGTGGCCATCGTCAACGGGCGCTTCGGGAACCGTTCGCACTGCATTTACCGAGGCTTTTGCGTCCAGGGCTGCAAAGTGAACGCCAAAGCGTCGCCCCTGATCACCCACGTTCCGGACGCCTTGGCGCACGGAGCCGAGATCAGGGCCGACTCCATGGTGACCAGGATCGACATCGGCGTGGACGGCCGGGCTCTCGGCGTCACCTACATCCACGAGGGTGTCGAGCACCGTCAGCGGGCCCGCAGCGTCGCCGTCGCCGGCTACTCCATCGAGACGCCGCGCCTGTTACTCAATTCTGCATGCGAGCGCTTCCCCGAGGGCCTGTGCAACGAGTTCGACCAGGTGGGCCGCTACGTGATGGTACAAGGGGCGCCACAAACCGCAGGGCGCTACCAAGATGAGGTCCGGGCCTACAAGGCCCCGCCGCCAGAGGCCTCGAGCGAGGTCTTCTACGAGACCGACCCGAGCAAGAGCTACAAACGTGGCTTTTCCCTCCAGTGCGTCTCTCCCCTTCCGATCGTCTTCGCCGAGCACGTGGCGGCCCAGGGCCACTGGGGGGTGACGCTGCGCGAGTACATGCGTGACTACGTGCATTGGGCGACCTTCGGGGCCCTCTGCGAGTTCCTCCCGCTCCCCGAAAATCGCGTGACCCTGGCCGAAGAGACCGATCGCAACGGGCTGAGGGTGGCGAATTTCTCCTACACGATGGGCGACAACGATCACGCGTTGGTCAAGGCGGCCACCAAGGTCATGACCGACATACACCAGGCAGCGGGGGCCGAGGAGGTCATCACGATCGACCGTTATGCCCACCTTGTCGGCGGGTGCCGGATGGCCATCGACGAGCGATCAGGGGTTGTCGACGAGAACCTCCGTTCGTTCGCCATCCCAAATCTCTTCGTGACCGATGGAAGCGTTTTGCCAACACAGGGAAGTGCCAACCCGGCGCTCACCATTATGGCCTTGGCAAGTCGGGCTGCTGATTACCTCGATACTGCAAATCGAGCGTACGTCTAGGCTCATGCCCAAGTTACCGTCGCTTCATTCGTGAGCCCGCATATGGCTATCCCCGAGCGTCTGCGTGTCACATCCGCGGGAGTGCGCGTTGCTGCTGCTGCGTCAATAGGTGCGGTCACCGGATTGATTACATCCCTGGTCACGGTCTGGCAAGCAGCGATTCTTTGGGGCTGGGACGCGGCGGTTGCCTGCCTTTTGTCATGGATCTGGCTCGCGGTCTGGAAAATGAGCGCTGCCGAGACCAAGGCTCATGCGAGCAGGGAAGACCCAAGCATTCGTATGTCCGAGCTCATCGTCCTCTCAGCAGGTGTCGCACTATTGGCGGCGGTTGGATTGGTTCTGATCAGAGCGGGCAGCGCCATGGGGGGAACCAAGGCCTACCTGATCGCCCTCGGGGTACTGAGCGTGGCGCTTTCGTGGGTCATGGTCCACACCGTGTTCACCTTGCGCTACGCCCGCACCTACTACCTACAACCTCGAGGTGGCATAGACTTTAATGAGAGCGACCCGCCCACCTACTTGGACTTCGCCTATTTAGCGTTGACTATTGGGATGACGTTTCAGGTGTCCGATACCAACCTAACTTCCAAACCAATACGTCGGATTGCGCTGGTGCACGCAGCACTCTCGTATCTCTTTGGGGCAGTCATCGTTGCTTTGGTCATCAATGTCGTGGCTAGCCTCCTTCACTGACAGGTCTCTTGATGGGAGCTGGCCGTGAAAGATGCTGGTGGGAATCAAACGATACTCAGCCCGAGAGCGTGCACTCTGATACATGTTGAGGTCTGATGTGCTCGCGAGGTTGAAGGGTCCATTTACTCGTCCGGCGGCTTGACCAGGCACGACGAGTTCGGCGAGGCTCACCGTGAAGGGTGCAAGCACGCGATTCGAGCGCTGACCAGCGGTTTCCTGAACCTGCCACGATCATTGACGTGAACAATCCGATCACTTTCCTCCTGGTTCGAAGGCTGCTCAAGCTCCTTCGAATCGGTCCCACCCCAAACGACAAGGACATCGAGATCGCGGTGCTTCGTCATCAGCTCGCCATACTTCGTCGCCAGATCTCGCGCCCCCGGTACTCCCCCACCGACCGGGCTGTGCTCGCAACGCTCGCAAGACTGCTCCCGCGTGAGCGTTGGGTCGCCTTCCTCGTGACGCGAGCGACGCTCAGCGCTGGCACCGGGAGCTCGTGGTTCGACACTGGACCTATCCTCACCGTAACAAGGGGGCTCGCAATGCGCTCGATGCCGACGTCGTCGCTCTCATCCTGCGCCTCGGGCGGGAGAACCCTCGCTGGGGCTATCTCCGCATTGTCGGGGAGTGCGCCAAGCTCGGCGTTACCGTCTCGGCGACAAGCGTGCGCAACGTCTTGCGTCGTCACCGTCTTCGTCCAGCACCGCGCCGATCCGGCCCTACGTGGACGGAGTTCCTCCGAGCTCAGGCGTCCGGGACGCTGGCGTGTGACTTCTTCTCCGTGGATACCGTCACACTGCGCCGGCTCTACGTGCTGTTCTTCATCGACCTCGAACGTCGCAAGGTCTTCTTGGCGGGCGTCACGGCACATCCGATCGGGATCTGGGTCACCCAGCAGGCCCGGAACCTGGCAGCAAGGATTGAGGACGAAGGCCGGGTTATCAAGTTCTTGATCCGCGACCGTGATTCGAAGTTCGTCGGTCCCTTCGATGAGGTGATGAGATCGATCGGGGCCCGGGTCATCAAGACGCCAGTCCGAGCACCTCGAGCGAACGCGTTCGCCGAGCGGTTTGTTCGCACCGCAAGAACCGAGTGCCTCGACTGGTTGCTCATCCGTAGCGAACGTCATCTCGAACGGGTTCTCGCCGAGTTCGTCCAGCACTACAACGCCGCGAGGCCCCACCGTGGGATCGATCTCGAGGTCCCCATCCCATATCTCTCGAGAAAGCAGTTCGACGGCTCTGCACAGGTCCAGCGCATCGATCAACTCGGCGGCCTTCTGCACGAGTACCGCATCGCCGCTTGACCAACGGCCCAGCACGCGGACGGCTCCGACCAACCGGAGCGCACCACCAAGTGCGTTCACGCCTGGGTCGACACTGTAAGTCTCGGCTTTCGACTGCTCCAGATGTCGTACTGTCCGAATACTCGATTGCGCCACTGAACAGGGAGTTTCTGAATCGGATCGGACGGACTACGGTCCATCGGATGCGGCGGCACCAGGTGGGCGGAGCCTTATGGGCCTTCGTCTATCTCGCTCTTCGGCGCGCGCTCGAGCTGGTGCTCATCCTCCTACGCTCGGAGAACGCCAACCAGGTCGAGCTTCTGGCCCTGCGCCATGAGGTGGCCGTGCTCAGACGCCAGGTCGGGCGTCCTGTTTACCAGCCGGCCGATCGTGCCCTCCTGGCGGCGATGAGCCGGCTCCTCCCCCGCTCTTCGTGGTCCTGCTTCTCGGTGACGCCCGCAACGCTGCTCGCCTGGCATCGGCGGCTCGTGGCCCGGCACTGGACCTATCCGCATCGTCGGCCCGGGCGGCCGTCGGTCGACGAGGAGACCACGGGCCTCGTTGTCCGTCTGGCCACCGAGAACCCTCGGTGGGGTTACCGCCGCATCCAGGGAGAGCTGATCAAGCTCGACATCCGGCTGGCGCCGAGCACCGTCGCCCGGATCCTGAAGGACCACGGAATCAGGCCCGCCCCTCGACGAACGGGGCCCACGTGGCGGGCATTCCTGCGAGCGCAGGCTTCTCATATCGTGGCCACCGACTTCTTCACCGTCGACACGTTCACGCTCAAACAGCTCTATGTGCTCTTCTTCATCGAACTCGGCCGACGGCGGGTCTGGATCACGGGGGTGACGGACCATCCGCACGGTGCCTGGGTTACCCAACAGGCAAGAAACGTCACCGGCGACCTCGAGGACGACGGCGTCAAGGTCGAG
Source organism: Acidimicrobiaceae bacterium (assembly GCA_003151475.1). Lineage (GTDB taxonomy): Bacteria > Actinomycetota > Acidimicrobiia > Acidimicrobiales > UBA8190 > Palsa-661. The sequence continues at coordinate 32,841 of PLXQ01000042.1, forward strand.
TTCCTCCTCCGTGACCGTGACACGAAATACGTCTCGAGCTTCGACACCGTCTTCACCGGTGCCGGTGTTCAGGTGCTCCGTACGCCGTTTCGGACCCCGAATGCCAACGCCCACGCCGAGAGGTTCGTAAGAACAGTCAGGGCCGAATGCCTCGACCACCTGCTGATCGTGAACGCACGCCATCTGGAACGGGTACTGCGTACCTATCTGCGCCATTACAACGGCCATCGCCCTCATCAAGGCATCTCCCAGGAGATCCCGGGAGCCGGTTCAGGGACTCGGTTGACGGCGTCTCCGTCCTCTCTCGGCGATTCCGACCAGCCCCACTCACGCTGTTTCCCTCGAATTCATCGATATGACCGACTGGGCGGTCTCATCCATGAGTATGAACTTGTCGCATGACGGCTCCGGATCGAGTTTTCGGACTCTACGGGCTATGTGCTCACTGTCCAGGTTGTCGACATCTCTTATCGCCGCCCTGCAGCAACCAAAATGTGATGGTCTATTGGTGATTGTCGCAAAGAACTGCTTCACCTTACGTTTTGGAGAACGCTCATCGCCAGACCCTTGGGCGAGCGGCTCAGACGTCGTTCCGTCCTTCAGGTGCTCGCGACCGCCGACAAGCTTGATTCTGCAGAGACCCGCTGCCTTGGGTTGAGCGCTCTCTTTTCAAAGTTCCAACGCGGCGATTGCCTTGCGCTTCTCGACTCCAGTTCGGCCGTCATAATGAAGCCGGAGAGTAGCTTCACTGTTGCCAAGGATGTCAGCAACCGTCCTGTAAGACTCACCGGCATCGAGCATGGCCGTCGCCACGTAGTGCCTGAGATCTAGGAGAGTCAAGGATGAGTTGCCCCGATGCTGCGCCCAGCGGTGGCTGAGCGCGTCGGGACGGAGCGGATCCACGCCATCTGAATCGCCAGCAAAGACATAGGCCTTTGCCGGCGGTGGTTTGCCGAAAAGCTCTTGGTAGCGATCCGCTTGACGGTGCAGGGCGGCTGAAGCCGCCTCGGTCAGGGGGACGTCGCGCCAGTCAGACCGCTTGGTTGGCTTGCGGACTACTCCTACGCCCGGTCCGCCGTCGCTAATCGCCGCAGATATGTGAATCTCGTTGGCCGCCAGATGCACGTCAGCCCATTTGAGACCAAGAACTTCTCCTGTGCGCATGCCCGTACTGGCGAGGACGGTCGCCAAATCGGCGATTTGTGTATCCTTCGCGGACACGCTCTCGAGAACAGCCCTTACGTCAACCTCAGTCGGCGCGAATGGCTTCGTGCGCACTGACTTTGGGCGCACAGCATCCTTGGAGGGATTCGCATCGATCAATCCCCGCTTGCGGGCCAGCTCGAGCGCTCGTGTCAGCACGGTCCCGCAACGCCGAATCCAGTCAGGCCCCCGACCCGACTTTCGCATGGCGCCATAGAGATGCTCGATGTCCTGCCACGACAGGCGACTCAAGGGAAGTGCCCCGAATACCCGCCCGTCAGGGAGCTCCATCGACGCCATCACCCTGATCGCCGAGCGCGTCGTGGCCAGGGTCTTTGGCGCCAACTCAAGGGACCCTCCCTCTGCCGTCTGCTGGTAAAGCTCAAGTGCGGCCCTCACCGACCGGACGCTGGTTCCCCCGGTCGGAAGACGCCTTTCATGATCGGCCACCCTTAGACGCGAAAGTGCGATCTCAGCATCCGCTTTCGATCCATGTACGTATCGCGAGACTCGCCTGCGGCGACCACTGACAGGGTCCCTGGCCACCTCGACGTCGACGCGCCATACGCCGTCCCTGATTGCAAAGACGCCGCCACTCCCACGCTTCCGAGTCCTCTGGCGTTGGGAGCCATTGATAACGCCTTGTGGAGGTTTGCCTTGGATTCCCCGACTCATCGAACCCTCCGACGAAGGCGATCAGCGATTGCCAGACAAATCTCCTCGGAGACCGAGACCCCGTCAGCCTCTGCTGCTTGCCTGAGAGCGAGGCTCAGATTGACGGGGAGCCGAACCCCCAGCACCTCGATCTCAGGGCGGTTACCGGACCGAAGATCTGAGAGGACCTGTTCCGCTTCTCGGCGTGTTCCCCGAACAGTCTTCGAGACCCGGCGTCTCGGTTGTCCAGGTGCGTGCGGCAGCTCGATGTCGACGCGCCAAGCACCGTGATCGACACGGACGATGCCTCCAGTTCCCCGTTCTCGGCGTTGCCGAGAATTCGCCACACTCCGCCTCCAAGTAGTCCAACCGCCATCAGAACAGACGCTTGGTATAGCAACTTGGTATAGCAGCGGGTAGGGTCGCAAACCTAATCAGATCGTAAAGTGCATCTGACCAGGACTTTCTTTGGAGCGGACGACGGGATTCGAACCCGCGACCCTCACCTTGGCAAGGTGATGCTCTACCAGCTGAGCCACGTCCGCCTGTTCGGGGGGCAGTCTATCAACGACTCAGAAGTGACCTGGGTCGTTGTCGGTCTTCTTCGGCCACGACCGGAGCGGTGGGAGATCGATCAGGCCCAGTGGCCCCCGGAGCGGACGGCCGCCTTCACGAGCTGGCCGAGAGCCTCGGAGACCTGGTGGGCGAGGTGGTCCACCTCCGGCACGAGGTCACGGCATCCGAGGATCCCGACGTACAGGGTGCCGGTGTAGCTGATCACGGTGATGTTGAGGCCGACGCCGTCGGCCAGGGGGCCCACCGGGTAGAGAGCGACCAATCGTGCACCGGCGCACCAGAGCGCGACATCGGGCCCGGCGATGTTTGACACGAGAACGTTGAAAAGCGCGGGCACGTGATCGAAGAGTCGCAGATTTCCTGCCAGCCGGGCCACGCGGGAGGCGAGGGCAGGAACGGCCAGCTGCGCCCAGTCCCGCAAGAGATCCTCCGAGAGCAGCCGGGCCTGCTCTTTGGCCAACCGGGTGCCCGAGGAGATCACCCGCAGCCGCTCGACCGGGTCGGCCACGGTGGTGGCGAGCGAAACCAACATGGCGTGCACCTTGTTGCCGAGCACACCGGCGTCGGCGGACGTCCGGGTGGACATGGGGACCATGGCCACGAGGGGATCAGCGAGAACCTCCCCGCGCTCGGCCAGCAGTCGCCGCAGGCCGCCGGCGACACAGGCCAGGACGACGTCGTTGACGGTGCCGCCGAAGGCGTGGCGCACTGTCTGGACGTCCTCCAGGGACGCCTGGAGGAATGCGAAACGGCGGTGGGCCGAGATAGCGCCGTTGAGCGATGTGCGCGGAGCGCGAAAAGGCGCCGGCGGCGGATCGATGCCGTCCTCCTCGCGCAGGCGGCGGTTGCGCTCCGACAGTCCTCGTATGGCACCCACCGTGCGGTGCAGAGCCGAGGCCGCCCGCTCGGGCTGGCGTGTCAACGACGACAGGGCCCCGGTCACCAGCTCGCGTTCGCTCGGCAGCTCTTCGGGCTGCCATCGACTATTGGGTGCCGGCACCACGCGCGGCTTCGGACCGAGGTCGAAGAAGGCGGCGAGCACCTCCGCCCCCGAGGCTCCGTCTATGGCGGCGTGGTGCAGCTTCACCACGATGGCGAAGTGGCCGGACTCGAGTCCCTCCACCACATGCATTTCCCACAGCGGGCGATCGAGGTCGAGTGGACGACCGGCCACCTCGCCCACGAAGGCCGAGAGCTCGCCCGGTCCGCCGGGGGCGGGCACACTCGATCGGCGCAGGTGGTAGTCCAGATCGAATTCCGGGTCCTCCACCCATACCGGGTGGTGGAGACCGAAGGGCACCCGGACGGCGCGCCGGCGCAAGGCCGGCACCAGATGGAGCCGCTCGGTGACGACCCGGCGGACGCCTGCGAAGAAGAGCGCCGGCTCGTCGGCCGTGGGCGACTCCGGTTCGAAGATCATCACGGCCGACACGTGCAGACGCATGGTGGCTGTCTCCATGGCCAGGAAGCTGGCATCGAGACCGCTCAGACGTTCCACCACTGGATACTCCGTGACCGGCGCCGGTGCCTACCGGCCCGTGTGGCCGAAGCCGCCGAGCCCCCGGGTGCTGGCGGGGAGCTGTCCCGTGTCGGTCTCGGAAAATTTCGCCTCTTCGATGGCCTGGATGACAAGTTGCGCGATCCGGTCACCCCGCTTGACCTCATAGGGCCGTGACGGGTCGGTGTTGACGAGCAGGACACGCAACTCGTCGCGGTAGCCGGCGTCGATCAGCCCCGGTGTGTTGAGGCAGGTGACTCCGTGGCGCAGGGCGAGCCCACTACGGGGAAGGACGAACCCGGCGTATCCCGGCGGTAGGGCCATGGCCACGCCGGTGGGCACGAGCGCCCGGCCTCCGGCCGGTCCGAGCACGGCGTCTTCACGCGCGTAGAGGTCGGCGCCGGCGTCACCGTGGTGTGCGTAGGACGGGACGGGTAGGTCGGGATCGAGCCGGACGAGCGGGACCTCGAGCACGGGGCGACCCTACCCGGCCGACGCCGGTCCCTGCCTGGGCCGGCTCAGGTGCGATCCCGGGGAACAGTTAGCATCGCCTGCGTGCTCGTATGGATGGACCTGGAGATGACCGGCCTCGACCCGGCGCGCCACACCATCGTCGAGATCGCCACCCTGGTCACCGACGACGACCTGACGGTGCTGGCCGAGGGTCCGGACCTGGTGATCCACGCCGACGCCGAGGCCCTGGCCAAGATGGATGATTTCGTCCGGAAGATGCACACGAGGTCGGGGCTGCTCGAGGCCATGGAAGCGTCCACCCTCAGCCTGGCCGACGCCGGCCGACAGACCCTCGAGTTCATCCGGGCGCACGTCCCCGAGCAGCGCACCGTGCCCCTGTGTGGCAACTCGATCGGGACCGATCGTCGCTTCCTCGACGCCCAGCTGCCTGACATCGAGAACTGGCTCCACTACCGGTCGGTGGACGTTTCCACCGTGAAGGAGCTGTGCCGGCGGTGGTACCCCGACGTCTACGCCAACGCCCCGGCCAAGGGAACGGCACACCGGGCTCTGGAGGACATCCAGGAATCGCTGGCCGAACTCGCCTATTACCGCGACGCCATCTTCGTGAAAAAAGGACAGCCATGAAACTCCGCACTCTGGGTCACACAGGTATGCACGTCTCTCCTCTCTGCCTGGGCGCCATGATGTTCGGCGCCTGGGGGAACTCCGACCCCGAGGACTGCGTCCGGATCATCCATGCGGCGCTCGACGCCGGCATCAACTTCGTCGACACCGCCGATGTGTACTCCGCCGGGGAGTCCGAGGAGATCGTGGCCAAGGCCCTGGCCGGTGGGCGACGCGACAACGTGATACTGGCCACCAAGTTCCATGCCCCTATGGGAGCCGACGCCAATATGACCGGGAACTCGCGGCGGTGGATCATCCGCGAGGTCGAGAACAGCCTGCGCCGATTGCGGACTGACTGGATCGATCTGTATCAGGTCCACCGACCGGATCCGACATGTGACATCGACGACACGCTGGGGGCGCTGTCCGACCTCGTGCACCAGGGCAAGGTGCGGGCCATCGGCTCCTCGACGTTCCCCGGCGATCTGATCGTCGAAGCGCAATGGGTGGCCGAGCGTCGGCACCGGGAGCGCTTCGTGTGCGAGCAGCCCCCATACTCGATCCTGGCCCGGGGGATCGAGACCGAGGTGCTCCCCGCCTGCCAGCGTTATGCGATGGGTGTGATCGTGTGGAGCCCGCTGAACGGGGGATGGCTCACCGGCCGCTACCGCAAGGACGCTCCGCTGCCCGAGGGCGGCCGGGCCAGCCGGATGCCCTCGCGCTACGACCCCAAGCGGCCGCAGGTGACGGCCAAGCTCGAGGCCATCGAAGCCCTCATCCCCGTGGCCGAGGATGCCGGCGTGTCACTCGGCCACATGGCCCTCGCCTTCTCCCTCACCCATCCGGCCGTTACCTCGGCCATCATCGGCCCGCGGACGATGGAGCAGATGGTCGACGCCCTCGGCGCTATCGACGTGGCGCTGTCGGACGAGACCCTCGACCGGATCGACGCCGTGGTCGCTCCCGGAGTCACCCTTGACCCCGAAGACCGGGGATGGACACCGCCGTGGGTGTCCGAGGCCTGGCGCCGGCGCCGCCCGCCCGCCATCCGGAGCTCGGCCGACTGAACAGCCCGACAGACCAACCCGACTGATTCGTCGGACGTACTCACCCCGACTGACCCGTCCCGCATGCGGCCCCAGCCGGCTGCGCCCCCGGGTCCGCCGCTCAACCGGGCGGCGGCCACCACCATCAGTGAACGAGACCCAGGAAAGGAACGTCATGTCGCCTACGGCGCCGATGTCGATCGAGGAGGCGAACCGCACCCTCACGGCCCCGGGACAGATGTTCGAGATGGAGGACGTCGACATCCGCGGAGTGGTCACCCGGGTGTGGAAGAACGCCCCCGCCGGACTGGGCGCCATTCTCGAGCTGTCGCGGAGCCACGGCGACAAGGACTATCTCGTCTATGAGGACGAACGGACGACGTTCGAGGAGAACTACCGGATGTCGGGCACCGTGGCCCGGGCCCTGCGGGAGCGCTTCGGGGTGGAGACGGGCGATCGGGTCTCCATCGTGATGCGCAACCTGCCCGAATGGGCTGTGGCTTTCTGGGCCACGGCCGCCGCCGGGGCGGTGACCGTGCCGCTGAACGCGTGGTGGACAGGAGCCGAGCTCGAGTACGGGCTCCATGACTCGGGCACCGCCGTCGCCTTCGTGGACACAGAGAGGCTGGGCCGCCTGCGCCCGCACTTCGAGGCCCTGCCGAACCTGCGCGCCGTGGTGGTGACCAACGAGGACCGTGGGTCCGAGCACGATCTGCCCGAGTGTTCGGTGCCGGTGATCAGATTCTCCGAGCTGGTGGGCGAAGGGAGCGCCGACGGGGCGGTGACCTTGCCCGAGGTGGAGCTCGCCCCCGAGGACGACGCCACCATCTTCTACACGTCGGGGACTACGGGGAAGCCCAAGGGGGCGGTGGGCACGCACCGGAACATGGCCACGAACCTGATGAGCCTGTACTTCTTGAACGCCCGGGCCTCGATCCGCCGCAGCACGGGGCCGGGCGACGGCGCCGGCGTGGACGGCAACGCCTACCTGCTGTCGGTGCCGCTGTTCCACGCCACCGGGTGCCACTCCATCTTGGTGGCCAACACCGCGGCGGGGAACAAGCTGGTGATGATGCACCACTGGAACCCCGAACGGGCCCTGGAGCTGATCGAACGGGAGCGGATCACCACCTTCGGGGGCGTGCCGGCCATGGCCATGCAGGTGATCGATTCCCCCGACTTCACCCGGCGCGACACCTCATCGGTGCGTTCGGTGGCCTACGGCGGGGCCCCGGCCCCACCCGATCTCGTGCGGCGGATCAAGGAGCACTTCCCCGTGGGATCGCCCTCCAACGGCTACGGGCTGACCGAGACGTCGTCGGTCACCACCATGAACGTGGGCGACGACTATGTCCGCAAGCCCGACAGCGTGGGGCCGCCCGTTCCCGTGTGCGACGTGGCCGTGGTGCCCGATGGTTTCGAGGGCCCCGAGCCGACGGCCGAGATGGCGTCCGGACCCGACGTGGTGGGCGAGCTGTGGATCAAGGGCCCGAACATCGTGCGGGGCTACTGGAACAAGCCCGAGGCCACGGCCGCCTCGTTCACCCGGGGATGGCTGCATTCGGGCGATATCGCCCGGGTCGACGAGGAAGGCTTCGTGCACATCGTCGACCGGGCCAAGGACATGATCATCCGGGGCGGCGAGAACGTCTACGGCGTGGAAGTCGAGGCCGCTCTGTTCGAGCACCCCGCCGTGGCCGACTGCGCCGTGATCGGTGTCCCGCACCCGGTGCTGGGCGAAGAGGTGGGCGCCGCCATCGTCCTGCGCCCGGGAACCACGGTCACCGCCGAAGAGCTGAGCCGGTTCGCCCGCGAGCGTCTGGCGTCGTTCATGGTCCCCGCCCATTTCTGGTTCTTATCCGAGCCGCTGCCCCGCAATCCCCAGGGGAAGGCGCTCAAACGTGAACTGCGAAGCACGCTCGTCGGCGACATGCCGGTGATCCCGTGACCGGGGCGACGCCGTCGACGGCATCATCAGGCCCCCAGCCGCGGTCGCTTCTGCTCGAGGGTGAGCGGGCCGTGATCACGGGTGGTGGATCGGGGATCGGCCGGGCCGTGTGTCAGCGGTTCGCCGCTCACGGGGCCCGGGTGGCGGTTCTCGACATCGACAAGAGCGCGGCCGAGGCCACGGCCGAGACTGTCGGCGGCATGGCCTTCGAGGTCGACGTCACCGATGCCGAGGCCATGCGGGCAACCGTCGACGACGCCGCGCGCCAGCTGGGCGGGCTGTCGCTGATGATGAACAACGCCGGGGGCAGCACCATGGCCCCGCTGGCGGGGTGGGATCCCGACGAGTGGGACCGACTGGTGCGGCTGAACCTGCACGGCGTGTTCAACGGGATGCGCGCCGGCGTTCCCCATCTGCTGGCCGGCGGGGGCGGGGCCGTCGTCAACACCTCCTCGATCAGCGGCACCCGTCCGTCGGCCGGCGAGGCGCCGTACGCGGCAGCCAAGGCCGGGGTGATGGCCCTCACGGCCTCGGCCGCCCTCGAGTACGGACCCGTGATCCGGGTGAACGCCGTGGCGCCGGGGATGATCCGGACCAACCTGACCAGGCCCCTTCTCGACGGGCTGCCCGACGAGGTGGAGCGCTATGTGCGGACGACGCCCATGGGCCGGGTGGGCGATCCGCAGGACATCGCCGACGTCGTTGTCTTTCTGTGCTCCGACCTGGCCCGGTTCATCACCGGACAGACCCTGGTGGTGGACGGGGGGATGACGCTGCACGGCGCCGGGGTGGACGGCCTCTTCGACCGCTTCTTCGCCGGCCCCACCACATAGGGCCTTCGAGCAGATAGGGCCCTAGAGCAGGCGGCGTTCGGAAGCCCAGCGGGTGAGTTGGTGCCTGCTCGAGAGCTGGAGCTTGCGCAAAACAGCCGAGACGTGGCTCTCCACCGTCTTTATGGAGATCGAGAGCTCCCGGGCCACCTCTTTGTAGGCGTAGCCGCGGGCGATGAGTCGCAGGACCTCGCGCTCGCGCGGGGTGAGCTGATCGAGCTCGGGGTCGAAGATCACCGTGCCGGTGGCCGCTGCCGTCGGCTCGACGGCGAAGGCGTCGAGGACGAAGCCGGCCAGACGGGGCGAGAAGACGGCGTCACCGTCGGCGATGCGGACGATGGCTTCGGTGAGCTCGGCGCCCGAGATGGTCTTGGTCACATAGCCGCGGGCTCCGGCCCGGATGACGCCGATGACGTCCTCGGCCGCGTCGGAGACCGAGAGGGCCAGGAAACGGACGTCGGGATGGAGACGGCCGACGGCCTCGATGACGGCCTGGCCGCCGCCGTCGGGCATATGGACGTCGACCAGGACCACGTCGGGGAGTCGTTCACCGATGAGCTCGATGGCGGCGGCCACCTCGTCGGCCTCCCCCACCACCTCCACCTCGGGCCCGAGCTCGGTGCGGACGCCGGCACGAAAGAGACGATGGTCGTCGACCAAAAAGACGCGAAGGGGACGGCGGGTGCTCATGGGGCGCTTCGCTCTCGGGGCATGACGAGCTCGACCTCGGTCCCCTCCCCCGGGGTGCTCTCGATATCGGCCGTGCCCCCGTTGCGCGTCATCCGGGCCCGGATTGACTCGGAGATACCGCGGCGGTCCTCTCCCACCGCGCCGGGATCGAAGCCCTTGCCGCGGTCACGGACGAACAGAGAGACCCGGGCCGGCTCCACCTCCACGAAGAGCGAGACCGTGTCCGCCCCCGACCAGGCCGCGGCGTTGACCGTGGCTTCGCGACCGGCCGCCAAAAGAGCGCGCAATTCGTCGGTCAGGACGCAGTCCCCCACCACCACCGTCTCGACGGCGACGCCGTGGCTCTCCTCGGTGTCGCGCTCGATGACGGCGACGCCCTCGGCCAGGGTGGCGACGGCCGAGGCGTCGAAGGCCCCGGGGGCGCGTCCGTCGAAGAGCCAGGCCCGCAGCTCGCGCTCCTGGGCCCGGGCCAGCCGGGTGACCTCGCGGGGATCGGCCGACGACCGCTGGATGAGCGCCAGGGTCTGGAGGACCGAGTCGTGGATGGTGGCGGCCATGTCGGCGCGCTCCTGGCTGCGGACGCGTTCGCGGCGCTCCACGGCCAGGTCCCGGGCGATGGCCAACCACCAGGGACCGAAGACAACCAGGAAACCGAGGATGACGACGACGGCCGAGACCACGGCCTCGAGGGTGGCGCCGGTGGGGTGGCGGGTGGCCACCAGTCCGCCGAGGCCGACGGCGACGAGAACGACGCCGATGATCACGCGGGCGACGAGGGCCGTCCGGGTCGGTCTCTCGGGGAGCCCGGGGATGGGGGCCTGTTGGAGGATCTCGCGGAGAAAGGCCTTCTCCTCGTCGGCCGCGTCGCGCCAGACCACGGCCAGGCCGGCCACACCGAAAGAGACGGGCCAGAAGAAGTTGGCGGCGAAGCCCAGGCCCAGAGCGACCAGAGCGATGAGGAGGCAGCCGAGAACGGTGGCCAGAGCCAGACCGAGCGCCACCGTGCGGCGGTCGGCCAGAGCACGCCGGCCGATGGGGACCTCGTCTCCTTGACGGGTTATGACCAGCCAGGCCAGGACGTAGACGGCGAAGCCCGAGGCGTCGCCGAGCGAGAGGATGGCGAAGAGCAGGCGGATCAGGTTGGCATCGACCCCGAAGCGGGCCGACAGTCCCCCCGCCACACCGGCCGCCATCCGGTCGGTGGTGCTCCGGCGCAGGGGGCCGTCCTGACGCGGGACCCGCCAGCGGGGACGTCGGTGATGACTCGTCGGTGGCCGCTCGAAGCCGGAGATGTCGTCGGGGATGGGTCGATGATCGCATGGCGCATTGCCCCTCACCACCGGGAAGGTCACCCAGACGGCGCCGGCGCCGTCGGGGTTCTGTCGGGGTCATACCCGATACCGCCACGAGGCCCCGGTGTTCAAGATGACGCCATGGACGAAAACCCCACACCCGGCCCCATCCCCGATGACACACGACCCGACATCTCCGGATCCGACACCCCGGGGCCCGAGACCCGTCCCACCGAGCCCGGTCCCACGGGTCCCGTCCCCGCCGCGGTGCTGGTCGATGACGGCTTTCGGGGTGGCGGGACCCCAGGGGGTGGGCCACCGGGGGTCGAGACGACCGCTGATGACACCCACGACGGTGGGTCCGAGGCCGGTGCGCAGTCCCCGCGGCGTCTGCGCCGGGACATGGCGCACCGGATGCTCGGCGGGGTGGCGGCCGGGGTGGCGCGCTATCTGGACATCGACGTCCTCTTCGTCCGCGTCGCCTTCGCCGTCCTGGCTTTCTTCGGCGGCTCGGGGGCGCTCATCTATGTGGCCGCCTGGCTGCTCATCCCGGCCGACGACGACGAGGAGCCCATCGCCAGGCAGTGGGCCGGGCGCCGGGCGCCGGGGCGCAGCCTGGTGGTGCTTCTGGTCGGCGCCGTGATCGGCGTCATCGCCCTGTCCGACCTGTTCTCGAGCGGCCCCTGGTGGCCGCACCGCGACGGTGGAGTCGGTCTCGTCCTCGGCGCCGCCGCCCTGGTCCTTGCTCTCGGCCTGGTGGCCGGCAGCGGGGGAAACCGGACGGCCCGGTCCCGGCTGCGCTGGCTGTTCATCACCCTGGTGCTGGGGGTGGTGGCCGTGGTCGTGGTGGTGGCGGCCACCGTCTTCTCCATCGAGGCGGCCAGCGGTGTGCCCCTGCGCGGCGGCATCGGCGACACCCAGTGGCACCCGACGAGCGCCGGGCAGCTGCAGCGCGACTACCGCCTGGCCGTGGGCAACCTCACCGTGGACCTGAGCGGCGTCCACTTCCGGTCGGGCACTACCCATGTCACGGCCAGCGTGGGCGTGGGCCGGCTCGTGGTCGACGTTCCCCCCGGGCCCGTCGTCAGTGTGGTGGCCCACAGCGGGCTGGGCGACGTGCAGGTCTTCGGTCGGGACAACGGCGGCCTGAGCACCGTGCAAAGCATGCAGTCGGGCGGAAGCGGCTCGGCGGGGACGCGCGACCACGTCGTGCTCGACGCCGATGCCGGGGTCGGCCAGGTCCAGGTGGTGCGGACGGCATCGGCGCTCTCGTGAGCGGGTCGGGAGCGGGCTCAGACGCCGACGGTGCGCGCCCGGTCGGCGAAGTCCTCGGAGTCGGGCGGCACCACACAGAAGAGCAGTCCGGCCGGATCGCGCATCACCACCCAGTCGTGGTGGCGCGACATTTCCTGCGCGCCGGCGGCCGTGAGCCGGGCCACCTCGGCGTCGATGTCGTCCGACTCGATGTCCACGTGGATGTGGCTCGCTGCTGAGCCCAGGTTCTGGACGAAGACGGTCCCGAGCGCGGCGGGGTGCTCGAGGGCGTGGTACTCGGGGTGCTCCACCGCGCGCACCACCTCGGCGGCCAGCGCCAACCCCCAGAAGTCGCGCGCCGCGTCGTGCATGTCGGGGGCGAAGTCGAAGACGACGGTCCGCATGAGGATCCGGTGCATTGTCAGACAGTAGGGCGCACCCGGCGGCGGACGACGAGCTGCCGCATCGACCAGCGGATGACCCCGGTGGAGCCGTCGGTGACCCGCCGCTCGAGCCGGGCCGCCAGGTCGGACCTCTCGGCCTGATCGGCCACGGCGGCCACTGCCGGGTCGTCGCCCCAGGTGGCCAGGTTGAGCGAGAAGATGGTGGCCGCCCGGCCGGCGGGAACGTCGAGAGCGGCGGAGCGCGAGATGACGACCTCGGTGGACGCCGGTGCGGCGTCGGCCAGGATCCGTCCGGCGTAGAGATCGCCGCCACGGACCGCCACCACGATGGAGGCGAGCTCCAGATAGCGGACGAAGTCGGTGTCGTCGGTGTCGATGCGCTCGGGCTCCTCCACCACGAGGAGACTGCCGGGCCGGAGCTGGCCGGCCCAGACCGACAGCGCGGCGTGGGGATGGCGCAGGTGCACGAGAAGGAAGCGGCCGTAGATCAGATCGGCCGGGGCGCCCGGCAGCGGCGGCGCCGTTACGTCGGTCACGACGTAGCGGCAACGCGATGACGGCGCCGCCCTCGCCTGGCTCACGAATGCGGCCGAGGAGTCGAGGCCGATGACCTCGGCGCCGGGGAAGACCGACGCCAGCATGGCCGTGGTGTGTCCCGGTCCGCAGCCGAGGTCGAGGACCACCGATGACGGCGGCGGCGACAGTTCGTGCAGCAGGGAGGTACTGGTGAGCCCGAAGACCGAGGCCAGCACGTCGAGGCGCCGCGAGGCCACGGCGCTGTCGCCGAATGCGTAGGACTGCCGTGGCCGCGTCTTCGCGGGGGGATCAGGCACCGGAACCGAAGACTACGACGCGACCCGGGCGGCGCGCCCGGGCCACGGCGCCGTCGTCAATCCCGGGGGATCACTTGTTGGGCTGGGGCGTCACCCGGAGATAGGGCTTGAGCGCCTTCCATCCCTTCGGGAACTTGGCCTTGGCATCCTCGTCGGACACGGAGGGGACGATGATCACGTCCTGGCCGTCCTTCCAGTTCACCGGCGTCGCCACCTGGTGGTCGGCTGTCAGCTGGAGCGAGTCGAGCACCCGCAGGATCTCGTCGACGTTGCGTCCCGTGGACGCCGGGTAGGTGATGGAGAGCTTCACCTTCTTGTCCGGTCCGATGATGAACACCGAACGGACGGTGAGCGTGTCGTTGGCGTTCGGGTGGATCATGTCGTAGAGGTCGGCCACCTTCTTGTCGGGGTCGCCGATCAGGGGGAAGTTGAGGGCCTGGCCCTGGGTCTCCTCGATGTCCTTCTTCCAGCCGTTGTGCGACTCGACGGAGTCGACCGACAGGCCGATAATCTTGGCGTTGCGCTTGTCGAACTCGCCCTTGGCCTTGGCGAAGGCACCGAGCTCGGTCGTGCAGACCGGGGTGAAGTCCTTCGGGTGGGAGAACAGCACGCCCCACGAGTTGCCCAGCCATTCGTGGAAGTTGATCGTGCCCTCGGTCGTGTCGGCGGTGAAGTCGGGGGCGATGTCGCCCAGACGGACTGCCATGTTTCCTCCTGCTGTCGTTTTGGTCCTACGTCGATCCGCGGCCGGTTCGGCGCTTCACACAGGACTGTAGCGGGGACGGACCCTATTGTCGACCGCCGGAGTCACCTTTCTCCCCCTCCTTCATCCGGGGCGGGGCCCCCTCTGGGAGAATGCCCCGGTGAAGAGCATCGAGGTCACCGTGGACGGACCGGTCACGATCGTCACCATCTGCCGCCCCGAGCGCCGCAACGCCGTCGACGGACCGAGCGCGGCCGCGCTTCTCGAGGCCTTCCGGGCCTTCGACGGCGACGGCTCGTCCTCGGTGGCCGTCCTCACCGGGAGCGGGGGCACCTTCTGCGCCGGGGCCGACCTGAGGGCGCTGTCGGAGGGCGACCGCCGTCCTGTGCTCGAAGATGGACCCGGGCCCATGGGCCCCACCCGGCTGGAGCTGTCCAAACCGGTGATCGCTGCCATCGAGGGCTACGCCGTGGCCGGCGGTCTCGAGCTGGCGCTGTGGTGCGACCTCCGGGTGGCTTCGAGCGATGCCGTCCTCGGCGTCTACTGCCGCCGCTTCGGCGTGCCCCTGGTGGACGGGGGCACCGTCCGCCTGCCCCGGTTGATCGGGCAGAGCCGCGCCCTCGACCTCGTCCTCACCGGCCGGGGGGTGGGCGGAGACGAAGCCCTGCAGATGGGACTGGTCAACCGGCTGGTGGCCCCGGGCACGGCCCTGGCCGAGGCGCTCGTCCTCGCCCGTCAGCTGGCCGCTCTCCCCCAGACCTGCCTGCGCAACGACCGTCGCTCGCTGCTGTGGCAGTGGGCTCTCGACGAGGATGACGCGCTGGCCGCCGAGGCCCGGCTCGGCCAGCAGACGATCGCCAGTGGCGAAACGGCGGCGGGGGCCGAGCTCTTCGCCTCCGGTGCCGGCCGCCACGGCGGCACCCTGCCGGAGCGGTGACGCCGCCCGGTTCTGAGGCCCCGGTGGCCGCCTTCGACTTCGACGGGAGCCTGACGAGCGGGGGAAGCACCTGGCAATTCCTGACCGCCGTCCGCGGGCGGCGGCGGGTGGCCGGCGCCGCCGTCGCTCTCGCGGGCCGGCTTGTAGCCGCCGCCGCCCTCGGCGGGCAGCGGGTGGACGACGTCAAGGAGGCTCTCTTTCGTCGCACCCTGGCCGGCCTGGACGCCGCCGAGGTGGCCGCCAGGGCAGAGCGCTTCGGGCGCGCCCACTACGCCCGCCACGCCCGGGCCGACGTCCGGGAGCGCCTCGAGTGGCACCGGGCCCAGGGCCACAGGATCCTCATCGTCTCCGCCTCGCTCGAGCTCTACCTGCAGGCGATCGGGGCCGAACTGGCTGTCGACGCCGTGATCGCCACCCGTCTGGCCGTGGCTCCCGACGGCCGGCTGACGGGGAACTACGACGGCCGCAACTGCCGGGGCCCCGAGAAGATCGCCCGCGTCCGGCAGTGGATGGCAGATTCATCGAAGCACACCGGTGCCACTGCCATCACTGATGTCCTGTGGGCCTACGGCAACAGCAAGGGTGACCGGTTGCTGCTCGGGGGCGCCGACGTCGGTGTCGATGTGGGCCGGCTGGGCCGGGTCGGGGCCCTACGCCGCTTCCCCCGGCTCTCGGAGTTCACCGCCGGAGACGGCGACGACGCTCACCAGGTCCGGCGGAAGTAGTGGTAGGTCTTCGGGGCCACAGCCCGCAAGACGGCGGCGGCGTCGATGAGGGGTGACGCGCTGATGTCGAGGGCTCGGCCCCCCATCTTGTCGAGCAGCAGCCCCGCCACCTCGGCCTCGGTCCGCCGGGTCAGCCGCGGAGGTGCCCGCAGGCCGCGGCCGAGGGCCTCGCGGCCCATGGCCGTCGGCATCCAGGCCGGATAGAGAATGTGCATGGCCACGCCCCGGCTCCTCACCCGGAAGCTCACACTCTCGGTGAAGGCCGACAGCGCCGCCTTGGAGGCCGGGTAGACACCGGGCCCCGGTGACGGCAGCCGGCCCCCGTCCGAGGACACGTTGACCACGATCCCCGATCCCCGGTCGACCATTGCGGGCAGAACGGCCAGGGTGCCGGCCACGGCGGCGAAGAAGTTCACCTCGAAGGTGCCCCGGACGTCGTCCATCGTCATCTCCGCCAGCCGGACCCCGGGGTCGCGGCCGGCGTTGTTCACGAGCACGTCGATCCGCCCCCGGCTCTTCTCCACGTCGTGGAGCAGCTCGGCCCAGGCTTCGGTGTCGGCCACGTCGCAGACAACTCCGGCCGACTCCTCGGAGCGCATCCGCAGCTCCTGTTCCACCTGGGCCACGGCGTCGGGCCGCCGGGCCACGGCCACAACCACCCCGCCCGCTGCGGCCAGATCGAGAGCCACCTGTCGGCCGAGTCCCGACGAGGCCCCGGAGATGACGACCACCTTCCCCCGGTAGCGCTCGGACCGGGCCGCCACCCGCCGCCCCCGCCTCACGGCCGCCCGGGCCTGACCGACATCACTGCGCAGTGAGCGCACCGCCGACCAGATGGCCGCCGTAGCCGGTCACCTCGCTGGCCACGTCGCCGAATTGGGGCGCGTCGCCGAATCCGATGGCCTGGCCGCCGCCGGTCACCACGATGTAGCCCTGCCCGGTGGCGGTGCCGAGCACACCTACCGCCGTGGCCCGCACCCCGAGACCCGGCAGCGACCCCATATAGGGCGCGTCGCCGAAGGAGAAGATCCCGCCGTCTGCTCCTACCAGCCAGTAGCCCCCTCCGTCGGCCGTGGCCGCCATGCCCACGATGGGCTGGTCCAGCCGCTGGCCCCCCATGGAACCGTGGAAGCCGGCGTCGCCGAAGGAGAAGACCCCGCCATCGGACGCCACCGTCCAGTAGCCCCCGCCGTCAGAGGTGGGCGCCATTCCGACCATGGGGGCGTTCAGGTGCCGGCCGCCCATCGATCCGGCGAAGCCGGCGTCACCGAAGGAGAAGATCCCGCCGTCCGAGGCCACCGTCCAGTAGCCCCCGCCGTCCGAGGTGGGCGCCATCCCCACCATGGGGGCGTCCAGGTGCCGACCGCCCATGGAGCCGGCGAAGCCGGCGTCACCGAAGGAGAAGATCCCGCCGTCGGACGCCACCGTCCAGTAGCCGTTGTGGTCGGCCGTCCGGGCCATCCCCACCATGGGGGCGTCGAGGTGCCGACCGCCCATCGATCCGGCGAAGCCGGCGCTGCCGAACGTGAAGATCCCGCCATCGGACGCCACCAACCAGTAGCCGGCGATCCCTCCGCTCGGCTGTCCTCCGACGCTGAACCAGTTCGACAGCGCCCCCCCGCCGAGACCGAAGGAGCCGAAGTCAGAGGCGAAGGTGGCACCGCTCAACGTCACCGTGGTGCTCGACCCCTCGAGGACCATCTGCAGGACCCGGCCGCCGAAGTCACCGAGCCCGTTGCGCTGGGTCACCTGCACGGAGATGAGCGAGCCCAGTTGGGCGAAGTGCGCCGTGATGGCGGACACGGGGATGTCCACCGTGTAGGCGTGATACGGGTTGCAGGCACCGGCGACGCACACCGAGTCGCCGTCGTCGGGTACGGCCGCGAACGTCCCCCCGGCGCTGTAGCCGCCCGTCGACGCCGAGTACTGGGTCAGCGCCGGCACCCCCCCGGGCAACAGCACCGCCATACCGGCGGTGGTGTTGGTGGCCGCGTCGGTCAGCGCGTTCTCATGCACCGTCCCCGGATAGAACTGGCAGGCCGCCGTGTCGCAGATGTCGGCGTAACCGAAGTAGCTACCCCTGCTGGCCATCACGTAGGAGCGCACGGCCACGGCCTGGGCCTCGAGCTCCTGCATCCCGGCCCCACCACCCAATGTCCCCCACGACGCCGGAGACTCCGACGGCGTGACGTCGGCCACGTACTGACCGAGAGGCACCACGTTGACGGCGCGCACCTGACTGGCCGAGTTGAGTGCTCCCTGGATCGTCCCGTGCACCGTCGTCGTCCCGCCGACGTAACACAAGGTCAATTCGGCCGCCCCGGGCGAGGCCACGGGGCCACCCACGACAGCGGTGGCCGCGCTCCAGGGCCCGGCGCACCCGCTGCTCGTCTCCACATTCCAGACGCCGCTCATCAATGTGAACAACGCGGCGCCGCCCCCCGGCACGGTGACACCCCCGGCGTTGAAGCCGGCGCTCGAGGTGACGAGGACGTTCTGATTGCCGCCGTTCATGTTCTCGTTCAGCGCCACCGTGACCGGGGTGCCGTCGCTCCAACCGGCAGGCACACCGATGGTGGTGGAGGCGCCGGTGCCCAGACGGCCGTAGTAGTGCTGGAGGATCTGTTGGTAGTTGAGGCCCTGCAGGGCGTCGCCCAGAGCGCCCCACTGGCCCATGCCGGCGCCGCCGCCGAAACCGTGGACCTGGAGGGTCACGTTGGCCGTGGGATAGGCGTTGGCGGCGGTGGGGAGAGAAAGCACCGAGGCGGCGGCGATGACCAGAACACCGGAGACGGCGGAGATAACGCGGCCCGCGCCCACGCGGAAAGTGGATCGGCAAAAGCTGATGGTGTCGATGCTATCGGCGACAGCGTCCGCTCCCGGGGACACCACCAGATCGTCCCCCCGGCCACGAGGAACCGCTGGTAGCGTGCCCAAAGCGGGCGGGGCCCTTTTCATGGCAGCGGCCACCGACGTCGTCTGGCACGTGTCAGAGGAGCTGCCGGTGAACGTGCGTGCGCTCGGCCGCGAGGACCTGCGACAGGTTTCGCATCTGCACCGCGCTTCGGTGCGCGGCTGGGCTCCGCGGCGAGCCTCGTGGACGGGGTCCCCCACATTTCTCGTTTCTCTGATCATCGGCATCGTCACCGTGGTGCTGCGTCTGTCGTATGCGGCAACCGCTCCCACCGACGCCGTGGGCGCCGGCCTCGTGAAGGGCTCCGGCCATTTCGACGTGACGCGCGGCGCGCCACGGGCCCCCGGCGCTTGGCTGTACGTGGCCGTGGGCCACGGCATCGCTGTCGTCACCGGCCTGAGCGCCGTCCACAGCCTGGTGCTCCTGGCCGCGCTGGCCTCGGCTGGCGCCGCTGCTCTCACCTGTGTGGCGGGCACGGCGTTGGGGGGGCTCTGGGTGGGCATCGGCTCCGCCGCCGTCGTGGCCTCGGCCCCCGTCTCGTGGTTCGCCGGTTCGACGGTGTCGGCCTACGGGTTCGAAACCGTCATCGGGACGCTGCTGATCGTGCTGGCCCGTCGGGCCTGGCCGTACCGCGCCCACGGGGCGCTGGCCGTGGCCGTGCTCATGCTCGGGGGCGGGGTGCGGTTGAGCATCATCCCCGCCTTCGCTTTCCTGGCCGCCATCGCCGTGGTGGCCAGTGTGCGCACCGTCGGCCAGCTCCTGGCCACCGTCGCCGCCGGCCTCGCGGGCCTGGCCGTCTGGCTCGTTCCCGTCGTATTCATCCAACCCGGTGGGATCTCGGTATGGCTCCATGCCGTGCACGTCCAGATCTCCGACGCCGCGCACCAGTCATCGGTCTTCGTGGCCCCGGCGGCGGGCACCGTCACCAACATCGGCACCTTCGGGGGCTGGTCGCTCGTGAGCCTGGGGCCCGTCGTCGCCGTCGGCCTTGTCGGTGTCGTCGCCCTGGCCGGGGCCCGGATCGTGACCAGGCATCCGGCCGGGAACATACGCCTGCGCATCTGGAGCAGACCGAGTGAACCGAGGGCCGGGATCGAACGGCCCCGGTACCAACACACCGGGGCCATCCTGGGGGCGGCCGTGATCCCCCCGTTGGCCCTTGTCACCCTCGGTCAATTCGCCGGCGGCGGCGACGTCCTGTGGTACCTAGCCCCGGTGACCGTGCTCATGCTCTTACCCGCCGGCCGTCTGCTGCACCACCGCAGCCGCGGGGTGCGGCTGGGCGCCGCCGTGGTGGCCACCGTCCTCGTGGCCGGCACCGTGGGCGTGAACGTCCAGAGGTTCGTGGCCGGGCCCGGCATCCTGCCCGCCAGTGTGATGCAGCACCATCGGAACTGGTGGATCTCGCAGCGGCGTTACCAGGCGCCCTATGCCGACACCGACGCCGCCATCAGAGCGGCGGACCGGCGCTGACAGCGCGCCCCTGTCGTTCGCCGATCAGCTGAGGCTGGCGGTGCGGATCTCGACGCGAAAATCGAGGGCGATGGTTCCGCGCGACCGACCGGGATTAAGCATCTCGAAGGGCACCATTTCGCGCCGGTCGAAGACGATCCCCGGACGGCTCTTCAACTCCACGGCCACGAAGTACTTGCCGTCGAGGAAGGGGATGTGGTCGAAGGTGAGATCGGCCCGGCCGCCACCGGTGGGAACGTCGATCTGCTGGCCCAGGATCTCGGTGTCCGAGGCATAGGCCATTTCGTTGAATTGGTTGTGGATCTCGATGGCGATGACCATGTCCGCCACCGGCTCGAAGGCCTCGAAGCCGATGCGGACGGTCAGAGGCTCACCGGGTAAGAGGTGCTGCCGGGTGCCCGTGCCGGGGTGCTCGAGATCGACGGAAGTGATGGTGACGGGCCGGTAGGCCGGAATCTCCGACACCGGCTCCGAAGCGGTGATGGCGGACTCCGGGGCCAGGGTGAGGAGGTGATCGTGGTAGAGCTTCACCGCCTCGGCGGCAGAGGCGTAGCCGATCATCTTTCCCGAGCTGAGCACGGCCGCGTTGTCGCAGATGACCCGGACGAGGTCGGCCGAGTGGGTGACGAACAAGATGGTCCGGCCGTCGTTCTGGAACTCCTTGATCCGGCCCATGCACTTGCGTTGGAAGTTCTCGTCGCCCACGGCGAGGACCTCGTCCACGACGAGGATGTCGGGATCGACGTTCACGGCCACGGCGAAGCCGAGCCGGACGTACATGCCCGAGGAGTAGTACTTCACCTGGTTGTCGATGAAGTTCTCCAGCTCGGCGAAGGCCACGATCTCGTCGAAGCGGCTTTCGACCTCCTTCGTCGACAACCCGAGCAGCGAGGCGTTCAGGAAGATGTTCTCCCGTCCCGAGAGCTCGGGCTGGAAGCCCGCCCCCAGCTCCAGCAACGCGGCCAGGGCGCCGCGGACGACGATCCTGCCCTTGGTCGGTTGCAAGATGCCCGACATGCACTTGAGCAATGTCGACTTGCCCGAGCCGTTGCGGCCCAAGATGCCCACCGTCTGGCCTTCAGCCACCTCGAAGCTGATGTCCTGCAGGGCCCAGAAGTCCTCGTAGGAGTTGTTCCCGAGGTGCAGGACGCGTTCTTTCAACGAGTAGTACTTCTCGTGGTAGAGCCGGAACTTCTTGGAAACGTCGTCGACCTCGACGGCGATGTTGGCGCTCACGGAGGGCTCACAGCTCCTCGGCGAAGTTGCCCTCGAGGTGCCCGAAGACCATCAGGGCACCGAGGAACAGAAGAATCGAGACGCCGAGGACGGCCAGATCGGCCCCCACGTACCAGTGGATCGGGTAGTGGGCCATGACAGCCAGGGGGGCGTGGAAAGGCGGGTTGGTTCCGACGATCTTGTAAACGTGCGGCCCTATGGATTCGATCCTTGGTGTCGCGGGCGTCAGCTTGGTGGATTGGGCGTTCCAGATGTTGAAGAAGACGCGCTGGAAGGTCATGACCACGGGGGTGACCGGGTTGGAGAAGTAGAGCCAGATGAGCTTGGTGTGGGGGATGAACAAGATGGTGTGGCGCTGGAGCGAGTCATGCACCCGGCCCGAGAAGGCGTACACGGTGGGTATGGCCCAGAACCAGGCCACCAGCAGCACCTCCACCAGGTGCTGGGTGTCGCGCAGGTAGACGTTCACCGCCGACAAGAAGATGGAGAGGGCGGAAGCGAAGACCACGATGGCGGCCAGGGCGGGGATGAGCAACCACATCTCGCTCCAGGCCGGCCCATGGTGGAAGGCGATCATGAAGCCGATCATGACGAGCGACTGGTAAAAGAAGTAGACGAAGGCCGATCCCACCGAGGCCAGCACCAGGATCTCGCGGGGGAAAGCGACCTTCTTCACGATGCCGGCGTTGACCACGACCGAGGTGGTTCCCGTGAGCAGGCCGGCCTGGAAGAGGTTCCAGACGAGCATGGCCGAGAACATGTAGATCACGAAGTAGGGGATGCCGTTCGGTAAGAAATAGGTGAACAGGACATAGAAGACGGCCAGGGTGAGAGCGGGATTGAGCATCGACCACAGGAACCCGAGGACCGAGTTCTTGTACTTGACCTTGATCTCTTTGCGCACCAGGAAGACGAAGAGCTCGCGGGCCCGCCACATCTCGCGGAGCCGGAGCCAGACGCTGACCCGGGCAGAGACGATCCGGGTGGGCTTGGAGCCGCGCGCCGCTACCCGGGTGGCGCGCTGGGCCAACTCTTTGTCGCGTTGCTCTACGCGGCTGAGAGTGCTCGGATCGTCGCGGGCGGCCTGGTCGCCGGGTGATCGCTCCCCCGCCTCGGCCCGTACCTCGGTCACCGGTTCTCCGATCGAACGGGGACGGTCAGTGCGCCGCCGGCTGGGGTACCGAGTGCTCGATGACGCGGTCGATGAAGCCGTAGTCCTTTGCCTCTTCGGCCGTGAACCAACGGTCGCGGTCGGAGTCGGTCTCGATGCGCTCGACGGGCTGACCGGTGTGGAAGGCGATGCGCTCGGCCATCATCCTCTTCAGGTAGACGATCTGCTCCGCCTGGATGGCGATGTCGGTGGCCTGGCCCTGCATCTGGCCCGAGGGCTGGTGCATGAGGATACGGCTGTGGGGAAGGGCGAAACGCTTCCCCGGGGCACCGGCGCACAGGAGGAACTGGCCCATGGAGGCGGCCAGGCCGACGCAGATGGTGCTCACGTCGCACGAGACGTACTGCATGGTGTCGTAGATGGCGAGACCGTCGGTGACCGAACCTCCGGGCGAGTTCACGTAGAGGTTGATGTCCTTCTCCGAGTCCTCGGCGGCGAGGAGGAGGAGCTGGGCGCAGACCTGGTTGCCCACCGTCTCGTCGATGGCGCTGCCGAGGAAGATGATCCGCTCCTTCAGGAGCCGCTGGAAGACGTCGGCCGAGGCGAGGTCGGTTAGGTTGTTGTTCCGCATGGAAGGGCCGGGGCCGGCGATCAGGGCAGACGAGGGGCGCGTGGAATGGGGTGCCATGCCTAGGAGGCTACCCCGGATGACGGGCGCTTTCGGCCAGCCCGGAGCCTGCGGGGGCCCGCAGCGATGACCCTGGGACAGCGCCTGCGGGGCAGGCGACGCCGGGGGCTGGCCGGGCTTTCGCCTGAACAGGCCCTCTCGGCCGTCTACGGGCTGTTGCTGCACCGGGAGCCCGACGCGCATGGTCGACAGGCCTACCTGCCGGGGCTGCGCGACGGGACACTGTCGCCGGTGGTGCTGGCCGAACGGATCCAGGCCTCGGCCGAGTGGTGGACCGTCGTCGGCTACAGCGACCTGAGCAGCTCCCTGCACTTCAGCCGCAGCGTCTTCGTGCGTTCCCTGCCGAAGGCGCGGCGGATACTCGACCTGGGCGGGACCGCCCTCGGGTCGTCGCAGGGGGCCATGGTGCTGATGGGCTATCCGTATCCCTTCGAGCAACTGGTGGTGGTCGATCTGCCCCAGGACGACCGGAACGATCTCTACAAAGAGGATGCCGAACGTCACGTGGTCGAGACCGATCTCGGGCCCGTGCACTACCACTACCACTCGATGACCGATCTGTCGTCGTATCCCGACGCGTCGTTCGACCTCGTCTACAGCGGCCAGAGCATCGAACACGTCACCGTCGCGGACGCCGACAAGGTCCTGGCCGAAGTGGCCCGGGTGCTGCGGCCCGGCGGCTACCTCGGTCTCGACACCCCGAACGCCCCGGTGTGCCGGTTGCAACAGGCCGGGTTCATCGACCCCGACCACGACTACGAGTACAGCCACGCCGAGATGCTGGAGAAGTTCGGTGGTGCCGGCTTCGAGGTGCTCGAGGCGAAGGGCCTCAATCACGCCGGCCGCAGCCTGGCCAAGGGAGAGTTCTCGGTGCAGGACGTGGCCAGCCAGCGCGGGCTCTTCGCCGACATCGAGAGCTGCTACCTGCTCAGTTACCTGTGCCGGACGGACCCCGCTACAACCGAGGAGAGCCCGTGACCGAAGAAGCCCGAGGAGCGGGTACGGGCGGGACCACCACCGGCGACGAGGAGGCCGACCGGAGCTATCTGGCCCGGGTGCGGGCCGAGATCGACGACGAGGTCCGGCGGCGTCGGGCCTCGGGCGATCTTCCTCCGCAGATGGAGAGCGAGCTCGAGCAGCTCTTCTTACAGCACGCGCCGCTCGGCAGTACCCGGCAGGAGCTGCACGAGGTGCTGCGGCTGGTCGACGCCGCCGCCTTCATCGACCCTGTGGTGCCGGTGGCGTCGAGCCGTCCCGGGGGGACCGCCATCAAAAAAGGGGTGCGGTCGCTCAACTTCTGGTACCTCCGGTTCATCACCCATCAGGTGAGCAAGTTCACCACCGCCACCAGCCGGTCGCTGCACATCTTGGACCAGCAGCTGTCGGAGCTCGCCGCCAAGATCGAAGCCCTGGAGGTACCGCCGTCGGTGGTGGTCGACGTCGACTGGGCGCACCGGACCGACGCCTGGTGGGTACCGGCCGTGGTCGGCGAGCTGGAGGGGATCCGGCGCCGGGTGCTGCACGCCGCCTGTGGCGACGGATGGCTGGTGCAGCTACTGGCGGCCACCGGGGTCGACAGCTACGGGGTCGACCCCCGTCCCGGTCGGGTGGCGGGCCAGGAGCTCGGGGATCTTGACCTGCGCGAGGAATCCGTCCTCGGACATCTCGATGCCGTCGAGCCCGGTGCGCTCGGTGCCGTGGTGCTGACCGGTGTCATGGAGGGGTCGGGACACGGGGAACGCCGTCGTCTGCTCGAGAGGGCGACGATGGCACTGGCGCCCGACGGTGTGCTGCTCGTCCATTGCCTCACCCCCGCCGCCTGGGAGGCGACCGACGCCCCGGCCGAGGCCGACATCGTCCAGGCTCGTCCCTACCGGCCGACGACGTGGCCCCATCTGCTGGGCGAAATGGCCATGTCGGGCGAGGTGATAGCGGGTCCCTTGGGCCGCGACTACCTGGTCGTGGCCCGTCGTGATCTGCCCCCCTCCGCGCCGCGGTGAAGGTCGCTTTCGTCACGCCGCGCTACGGGCCCGAGATCATGGGAGGGGCCGAGACGGCGGCGCGGCAACTGGCCGAGCATCTCGTGGCCGAGTGCGGGTGGGAGGTCGAGATCTTCACCACCGGCGCCATCGACCACATCACATGGGACGACGTCCTCGCTCCGGGCGACAGCGTGCTGAACGGGGTGACCGTCCACCGGTTCCGCTCGGCATCGGGACGGGTCCCCGAGTTCTACGCCCTCGACGGCCGGCTGCGCACGGCCCCGGCCCAGGCCTCGAAAGACGACGCCCGGCGCTGGCTCGAGTGCAACGGGCCGGTGACGCTTGATCTGCTCGACGCCCTACGGGGCAGTGACGCCGATGTGGTCGCCTTCTACCCGTATCTGTATTACCCGACGGTGGCCGGGATGGACGCCGTGTCGGTGCCCCGGGTGCTTCATCCGGCGGCGCATGACGAACCGGCTCTGTACCTTCCCGTGTTCGCCCCCACCTACGCCGAGGCCGACGCCATCTGCTACCACACGGCGGCCGAGCGCCGTCTCGTGCAGAGGATCCACCCCGTGGCCCAGGTGCCCCAGATCGTTCTCGGTCTGGGCGTGGGAGAGGTCACCGAAGGGGGCCGGGCAGGCGGAGAGATCCTCGGGATCGGGGACCGGCCCTATGTGGTGAGCGTGGGCCGGGTCGACGAGCACAAGGGATCGGCCATGCTGGCGCGTTTCTTCCGGCTCTACAAAGAGAGGCACCCCGGTCCCCTGGCGCTGGCGCTCGTGGGACCGGTGGCGGTGGCGATCCCCGAGGACGACGACGTCGTCGTCACCGGCGTGGTGAGCGAGGCCGACAAGTGGGACCTGGTGCGCGACGCCTTGGTGGCTGTCTCGCCGTCCGCCCTCGAGTCGTTCTCCCTGGTCGTGCTCGAAGCCTGGGAACAGTCGGTCCCGGTGGTGGTGAACGCCACCTGCGATCCCACCCGCGAGCATTGTGAGCGCTCCGGCGGTGGCCTGTGGTTCGGATCGTTCCGTGAGTTCGAGGTGGTGCTCGACCGGCTGTGCGCCGATGCTTCGCTCCGGCGCTTCCTCGGTGAGCGGGGCCACAACTACGTCGAGAAGTACTACCAGTGGCCGGCGCTCATCGCGCGTTACGCCGAGTTCCTGACGAACGTCTGCCAGCGCGGCCCGCGGTGGGCGCGCGCCGGCAGCTGATCGGTCAGACGGTTCAGAAGCCGCTCATACCCACGACGGGCTTCGTGAGGACAATGCCGCCGGTGGAGCCGTAGAAGGACGCTCCGTAGTCGAAGATGCCGCCGTCGGTGGCGACGAAGCGGTACCCCTGGCCCGACGCCAGCGCCTGCATGCCCACCACCGGCTTGGCCAGCGCGATGTTGCCGGTCGAGCCGAGAAACGGTGCGTCGAAGGTGAAGACGCCGCCGTCGGATGCCACCAGCCAGTAACCGCCGGTGGCATTGTCGGGAGCCATGCCCACCACCGGCTTGTTCAGGTGGACGGCGCCGGTGGAGCCGTGGAAGACGGCGTCACCGAAGGTGAAGATGCCACCGTCGGAGGCGACGAGCCAGTAGCCCTTGCCGTCGGGGGTGGACGCCATGCCCACCACCGGTTTGTTGAGCGGATGACCACCGGTCGAGCCGTAGTAGCCGGCGTCACCGAAGGTGAAGATGCCGCCGTCGGAGGCGACGAGCCAGTAGCCCTTGCCGTCGGGGGTGGCGGCCATGCCCACCACCGGTTTGTCGAGCGGATGACCACCCATGGAGCCGTAGTAGCCGGCGTCGTCGAAGGCGAAGATGCCGCCGTCGGAGGCCACCATCCAGTAGCCGCCGGCGTCCTTGGTGATGGCCATACCGACCACCGGCTGGGTGAGACGGAGGTTGCCCGTCGAGCCGCAGAAGGGCATGTTCCCGTAGGTGAAGACCCCGCCGTCGGAGGCCACCAGGTCGTAGCCGTTGGGTGTCGAGCGGGGCGCTGTGCACGGCACCTGGACTACGGGGGCGGGTGTCCCGGCGTCACCGGTCAGCTGGGCGTCGTGGTGGAACTGCGGCCAGGCACCGGTCTCGCCCGCCGCGGCACGCGAACCGCTCATCTCGTAGTGCTCCACGATTCCCTGGTTCTGCACGCCATAGCCCGCCAGGGTGACGCCGATGGTGCCGTTGGCGTCGTTCGTGACGAGCGGTGAGTTCTGGAATCCGTAGACGGCTCCACCCGGGTTGAGGAACGATCCGACGTTCGCCCCGGACTTCCCGTCGAGGATGACCACTCCCGACGTGGTGGGCACGATGACGTCCTGATAACCGCCGCCCGTCAGATCGGCGGTGACTACCGAGCCGAGCACCTGGCCCCCGACCGAGGTCCGCCACAAGGTGGCGCCGTTGGCGCCGTTCAGGGCGAAGACGCTTCCGCCGGTGGTGCCTTCGACAACCTGGAGCTGACCGTTGCCCAAGACGTCGGCCAGGGCGGGACTGCTCGTGGTCACCCCGTCGAGCTTGGCCGTCCAGGCCGCTGCGCAGTGGGAGTTGACGGCGATGACGTCATTGGTGGTGGACTGCTTGTAGGTGTTGCCGGTACCGAAAGCGATGCCCACCCCACCACCGGACAGGAACTCTCCGACGGCCGGAGAGGACTCCGCCGTCTCGTTGATGTTGTACTGGCAGATGAGCCCACCGGCGGGGTTCGAGTTGAAGGCGCGGCCGATTTCGCTGACGACCCGCAACGATCCCCCGTTGCCGTACGTCTGGCCGTAGGCCACCCCGGCGGTCGAGTCTCCACCTTCGACGATGTCGGTCTGGCCGTTGCCGTAGAGGTCGGCCAGGGCCGGAGTGGTGAAGTCACTGTCGGCCTGGAACCAGGGGAACCCGGGAAGGGTGGCCCCGTTGGAGGCGTTCATGGCGTGCTCCACCTCGCCCAGTGAGCCGGCCACGACGTCGGTTCCGCCTTGCAGGTTCCCGACGGCCAGCGACGCCTGGACGGCGTGGGCCGGTGCCGCGTCGGTGGGCGGGTTCTGCACGTTGGTGAACCACTGGGTGGCGCCGCTCGGGGTGATCCCCTCGTATCCCCCGGAGCCCGGCGTGGCGGCGTTGCCCACGCCGACGAAGACGGAGTCGAGGCCGTTGCCGTTGATGGCGGCGACCGATGGTGTCGAGTCCACCGGCACGCCACCGGTTGACGCCGGCCACCCGGGCACCGCCGCGCCGGTGGCCAGATTGAAGGCGTAGACGCGACCGGCGCGGTCGCCCACGACGACGGCGGGTCCTCCGGCCAGATTGGCGACATTGGGCGAAGACAGCGCGATGGGGCTGCCGGCATCACCGAGGGAGGTCTGTGTCCAGACCGGAAGACCGGGGGAGACGGCGTGAGCCACGGCCACGGTGGGGACGACGGTGGCGGGCAAGGCCGTCCCCGTGGGCAGGGCCACGACGGTGGCGGCCGCGCCGATCAGGGAGAAGGCGGCGAGCGACCTCCACGGACGACCCGGGCGCATCCATCGGCCGACCTGATGAAGAGGCGTCTGCCGGGAGGCTCCCGGCCGTGCGGTGGAGGGGTCGTTCGTGCCTACGCTCTCGGTCATCTACCGTCCTTTTGCCGCGTCTTGCCGCGTCGAAGTCAGCTGTTCGACTCGTGTCTCTGAGGCATCGACACATTGGCACGGCACCTTGACCGGACCCCGGTAGACCGTGCCTGGCCTGGAGTTGCGTTGCGCGGCGGGGACAGGTCCCCGGGGCACACAGCGTCGGCCGTCCTTGACGCTTGTCACGGCGGGGACAATCCTTACCGACCGTGAAGACCTTCGTGAAGCGGCTACTGGGCCGGATCGAACTCCGCTTGTTGGCCCAGACGCACGCCCGTCTGAGCGAGATCGAAGGCCGGCTCGACGACGTCGGTGCCCGGCTCGACGACGTCGGCCGGCACGTGGCCGAGGCACAGGCCGTGGTGGAGGCGACCGCCGCACGGGCGGCGACGTCCACCGAGCAGACGCTCGGTGTCGTCGAGTCCGAGGCCCGCACGGCGCGCCGTTTCGAAGAGATAGAGCGGATGCTCGGGGCGGCGCCGCCCGGCACTCGTTGATCCCCACGGTCCTCCTGGCCGTCGACCTGCAGGCGCTGCAGATCGACGGAATCGCCGATCGGGGCATCGGGCGTTATGTGGCCGGTCACACAGCGGCGATGGCGCGCGCCGGACGGGTGGCCGCCGGTCTTCTCGCTCCCGAGCTTCCACCTCCCGCCGGCCTGCCGGCCGAAGTGGCCACTGCCGGCCTGGCCCGCTGGGACTCGATCGGAGAGCTGCGACGGCTGCTCGGCGGTGAAGGACGCATCGCCCACCACGTGCCCGCCCCCTTCGTGCACTGCGGGCCCTTGGATCCGTCGGTCCTCGTCGTCGTCCCCCACTGGGCGGCGGCCGGCGTGGCCCGCGTCGTCACCCTGCACGACCTCATCCCGCTGCGCGACCCCGACACCTATCTGCCGACCGAAGCCCACCGGCTGCGTTACCGGAGCCGGGCGTCATGGGTGGCCGCCGCCGATCTGATCCTCACCAACTCCGAGTACACCCGGCGCGAGGCCATCGAGCTGCTCGACTGTGACCCGAAGGCAGTGGTGACGGTGGGAACCGGCGTCTCGTCGTTCTTCACCCCGAGCGACGGCACCGACAACGAGCTCTTCCGGTACTGGCTGGCCGCGCTCGAGGACCGGCCCTTCATACTCACCATCGGCGGGAGCGACGCCCGCAAGGGCACCGAAAGGCTCATCGCCGCCCTGGGCCTGGCGGTCGGTTCGGGCGTCGAGCTGTCTCTCGTCGTGATCGGCGACCTCACCGCACCGTGGCGGGACCGGCTGGCCGAGGCGGCGCGGCGCGCCGGCGTGGAGGACCGACTCTTCCTGACCGGCGCGGTGGGCGACGATGTGCTGCGGGCGTGTTACCGACGTGCGGCGATGACGGTGACGCCGTCTCTGATGGAGGGATTCGGACTTCCGGTCCTCGAGTCGGCCGCCTGCGGGACTCCGGCGCTGGCGTCGGCCACCACGGCGCTGGTGGAGGCGGCCGCCACCTCTCTGGCCACCTTCGATCCCACCGACACCGAGGCGCTGGCCACGGCCATCTCCGACCTTCTCTCAGACGACGAGCGACGGGCCGCCATCGTGGGCGCCCAGAGCGAGCTGGCCCGGCGATCGACGTGGGAGGCGGTGGCCGCCCGCACGGCCACCGCTCTCGATGAGCTCGGCCAGTCTCTCCCCGACGGCGCATGGGGCCCACCGACGCTGCGCCGCCGACTGGCACTGGTGGGTCCCCTGCCCCCGGCCGGGGGCGGGATCGGCCTCTACAACGCGCGTCTGCTGGAGGTGATGTCGCCCGACGTGGCCATCGACGTGGTCACCGCCATGGTGGCGTCACCCGACGTGCGCAGCGGAGTGGGCCATGTCCCCGCCGACGCCTTCGGGATCGAGGCCCGTCCCGCTTCGTACGACGCCGTCGTCTACACCCTCGGCAATTCCGACGGTCACCTGGCCACCGTCGAGTTGGCGCTTCGCCACCCGGGCTGGTTGTGGCTCCACGAGGTACGTCTACCCGCCCTGGCCGTGACGGCTCTCTCGGCCGCCTCCGACGACGATTTCTCCCGGGAGCTGATGTGGTGGGTGCAGAGGTCGTATCCGGGCCGCGCCCCCGTGGGTGCGGCGCGTCGAGCGGGACGGTCCGTCCTCGATCTGATGGGCGCCGGTGTGGGCTTCGTCCCCCTGCTGGCCGAGCGGTGCCGGGGGTTGCTCGTGAACTCCGAGGTGGCGCGCCGGCTCGTCGAACTCGACCTCGCTCCCCTGGCGCATCATCCTCCCATCCACGTCCTCCCGCCCGCCTGCCCACCGGTATCCGCCGCTGCCCCGTCGCCGACGGAGCGGACCGAAGCGCAGGAGCCGGACCCCGTCGTCGTTGCTTTCGGCGTCGTGTCCATGGCCAAGCGACCCGACCTGTTGGTCGACGCCGCCTCCCTGGCCGGATGCCGGGTGACCTTCGTGGGCCCATGCCCACCGATCCTGGCCCAGGTCATTTCGGACCGGGCCCGGGCCCGGGGCATGAGTGACCGGATCTCGGTGACGGGCCACGTCGACGCCAATGCGTGGCGGGCGTGGCTCGGGCGCGCCGCCATCGCCGTGCAACTTCGGGAGTCGGCCAGTGGGGAGACCTCGGCGGCGGTGCTCGAATGCCTGGCCGCCGGTGTGCCCGTGCTCACCAACCTGGCCACGGCGGCCGAGTACGGCGAGGGAACGGCCTCGCTCGTGGCTTCGACCGAGCCCGCCGTGGTGGCGGGACGTCTGCGGGCACTGCTCGACCATCCCGACGAGCGCGCTGCCTTATCGGAGGCGGGAATGGCCTTTGCCCGCGCCCATCAGTTCGAGCGCCTGGCCCAGACCCTGTTGTCCGTGGTCGGCGCCTCCTAGATGGCCCCGCCCCCGTCGTGAAGCTCGGACTGGTCGTCCCCCGCTACGGCCGAGAGGTCGTCGGCGGGACCGAACACTGGCTGCGCATGTTGTGCGAGCACCTGGTGGACATGCGGCGGTGGGAGGTCGAGGTGTTCACCACCTGCGCCACCTCGGCGGCGACGTGGGCCGACGAACTCGCCCCCGGAGAGAGCGAGCTCAACGGCGTCACGGTGTACCGGCACCGGTCGGTCTCCGGGCGCGACCCGCGCTATCTGGAACTGAACGGGGTCATCCGCCAGGATCCCGGCCGGGTCCCCGACGATGTGGCGCGTCGTTTCGTCGAACTGGTGGGACCGGTCTGCCCGGCCGTGCTCGATCAGGCGGACTCCTCTGACTGCGACCTCATCGCCATGACGCCCTATCTGTTCTGGCCGTCGATCTACGGCGCCCCCCGGCTCGGACGGCGGGTGATCTTTCACGGCGCCGCCCACGACGAACCGGAGCTGCACCTGCCCATCATGCGCGAGGTCTTTCTGTCGGTGGGGGGCTTCGCCTTCAACTCCTACGCCGAACGGGCCCTGGTGGAGCGGACCTTCCCCATCGCCCACCTGCCGGCCAGTGTCATCGGCAACAGCGTGGCCGAAGGGGAAGGGGATCCGGCAGCGGCGCGCGCCGCGCTCGGTCTCGGAGCCGATGAGCCGTTCGTGCTCTCGGTGGGACGGGTGGAGCGCGATAAAGGCGTCCACGCCCTGGCCGGATTGTGGCGCAACTACCGGCGGAGGCGGCCCGGTGCGCCGCGTCTGGTCCTCCTCGGTCCCGTCCACGAAGAGCTCGCCGGTGACGACGATGTGATCATCGCCGGTCGCCAGCCCGAGGATGTGAAATGGGGCGCCCTGCGGGCGTCTCAGTTCCTCGTGGCTCCGTCTCCGTGGGAGTCGTTCAGTCTCGTGGTGCTCGAGAGCTGGCTGGCCGGACGGCCGGTACTGGTGAACGGACGGTGCGAGGCCACCGTCGAACACTGCCGGCGAAGCGGTGGCGGGCTCTGGTTCGACGACGTCGTGGAGTTCGAGGTGACGGTCGACCGCCTGCTGGCCGACAGCGCTCTGCGTGCGCACCTGGCCGAGCGCGGCGGCGCCTACGCCCGACGTCAATTCAGCTGGCCCGCCGTCGTCGATCGTTACGCCGCACTGGCCGAGCGCATCCTGAGCTCGGACGACGCGCCCGAGCCCCGGGGGGCGCGGACCACCCCACTATGATCGCGCCATGCCCCACCCGTACCTGACTCGGGTGGCCGCCCGCGTACGCCGTTCGCTCGGACTCGACGAGATGGCCCGGCGACTCGACGGCATCGAAGCCCGGTTAGCCACCATCAGCGTCGACCGGTATCCCTACGGACCTCTCTACTTCGGTGACCACACGGCGCTGGTGGCCACCCGGTGGGGGGCGAAGATGCTCGTCGATACCCGTGACGCCATGGTCTCGCCCTGGCTCGTCCTCGACGGCCTGTGGGAGTCGCATGTGACCGACTGGTTGCAGCACACCCTGCAACCGGGCCAGGTCTTCGTCGACGTCGGGGCCAACATCGGCTACTTCACCCTTCTCGGCGGGATGCTGGTGGGGCCCGAGGGCAGGTGCGTCGGCATCGAAGCCCACCCCCGCCTGGCGGAACTGCTCCAACGCAATGTCATCATCAACGGGCTGCATACCCATGTCACGACCTGGCACCGCGCCGCGTGGTCCGAGGCGACCGAGCTGAAGCTCCATATGCGTCGGAATTTCGCCAGTAATTCCAGCGTCGGTTCCATCGGACCCGACGCCCTCTCCCGTCTCGGTGACACGGAGAAGATCACCGAGGTGCAGGCTCTCCCGCTCGATGATCTCCTGACCGACCTCCCGCGCGTCGACGTTATGAAGATCGACGTGGAGGGAGCGGAGATCCACGTCGTGAGGGGCCTGGCCCGTACCTTGGAAGCCAACCCCGCCATCACCATCATGTTCGAGTGGTCACCGGCGCAGATCGAGGACGTCGGCGGCGAACCGGGGACCCTCATCGATCTCCTTACGGGGCACGGATTCACATTCAGGCTTCTCGAAGCCGGACTCTCGACCATCGACCGCGCCGCTCTCCTCGCCCTCCCCTACGGCAACGTTGTCGCCACGCGCTGAGACGGCCGTGTCCTCATCGGTCGTCGTCGTCTCGTACCGGCCTGGTACCTGGTTGGCCGAGTGCCTGGCGTCGGTACTGCCCCACGCGTCCGAGGTCATCGTCGTCGACAACGGATCCCCGGGTGAGGAGGTCTCCGACATCGCTCGGCGATCAGGAGCCCGGGTCATCCGAGCCTCGCGCAATCTCGGCTTCGCCGGCGGCGTCAACCTCGGACTGCGCCACGCCCACGGCGAGATCATCGGGCTGCTGAACGACGACGCCGTGGCCGGGCCCGGGTGGCTCGATGCCGCCGCCGCCGTGCTCGGCGATCCGACGATCGCCGCCGTGACGCCGAAGGTCGTCCTCGACCGGGTATTCGCCGAGGTCGTGTTGGACGATGACGCCCGGCTCTGCCCCCCCGACACACGGCTGCTCGGTCGCCTGCTGCGTTCGGTCACCGTCGGGGGGAAGGACGTTCTCGAGAACCTCATCGGCGCCGGCGTCTACGACCACGAAAGCGCCATCGTGGACGGCCGGCCCTCGGTATGGCGCTGGACGTCGGGTGGGGCACCCTTTTACCTGCCTCTGGCCGACCCCGCACTGGCCGACACCGTCAGAATCAACGGCGAACCCGTCGCCGTCCGGGCCCTGTGCACCTTGCTCAATCACGCCGGGAACTTCCTCGAGCCTCACGGCATCGCCGGCGACTACGGGTTCGGCGCCCCCGACGACGGCCGCTTCGACCACAGCGCCGAACGGTTCGGCTTCAGCGGCACCGCCCCGGTGTTCCGCTCCGAGACACTGGCCACGCTGGGGGGGATGGCCACCGCCTTCTTCGCCTACAACGAGGACACCGACTGGTGTCTGCGGGCCCGGCTGGCCGGGTTCCGCATCGTCTACGACCCGCAGGCCACCGTTCGCCACCGTCTCTCGGCCACGAGTGGAGGCGCCGCCTCCGAGTTCGTCCGCTTCCTGGCCAGGCGCAATGCTCTTCTGTGTCTGGTGCGCAATGCTCCGACCGACGTCGCTGGACCCCTGGCCTGGAACGCCATCTGTCGGAGCACGGACGACCGCGTCCGGCGATCGTTGCTCAGAAAGTTGCCGTGGGCGGTGGCGTCGCGGCTGCAGATGAGGCGCCACTGGGTGTTTCCTCCGCATGACGTCTGGGACAGATGGGCCGGGGCCGACACGGAGTGGGACGTACAGCCGTCGCGGACGCCACTCGGGGGAGCGGCCGACGCCGGGTCTCTCGGAGACGTCGGCTCTTAGTCAGACCCCGATGGCTTCGAGCACCACCTCGACGAAGCGCTGACGCGACCGGGGCAGAGAAAATGCCTCGACCCGCCGGATAGCCGCACGCGAGAACTGACGCCGCAACTGTTCGTCCTCCACCACCCTGTGCACGGCCGTGGCGAACAACAGCGGCTCCTTCGACTCGAGCAGCAGCCCGGCGTCCAGGACGGTCTCGGGGACGGCGGCGGCGGCGTAGGCCACGACGGGGAGATCATGGGCCATCGCTTCCACGATGGGGACGCAGAAACCCTCGTGATCCGAAGCGCAGACGAAGACGTCAGCCGCCCGGTAATAGGACTCGAGCTCCTCGGGTGCCACCGAACCGACCACCGTCACCGCCTCGGTGAGCCCAAGCTCGGCCACGAAGGACTCGAGAGCGGGCCCGTAACGCCGTCCGAGGGGAGATCCGACCAGATGAAGCCGGGCGTGCGGGTGATACAGACGTCGGTACACGGCCAGCATCTTCACGAGATCGTGGGGAGCCTTGTGGGGTGACACCTTGCCGACGAAGAGGAAGTCCGGACCCCCATCGGCCTTGGCGGCGCGCAGGGTTCGCAAACGGGTGGCATCCGCGTCGGCGTGCACCGTCATATCGATGAGCAGAGGGACCACAGCGGTGGAGCCGAAGCCGGCCTCGACGAGCTCGCCCTCGTTGAAGGCCGAGTCGGCAATGGCCAGACGGCACTGGGGCGCGATCCGTCCGAGCTGTTCACGTCCGAGACCCACCTCGTACCCGACTCCCGGTTCCCACGACTGCAGAAGGTCGGCCGGGGTGATGTTGTGGTAGTTCACCAGCTTCGGTTCCGACCGGGTGGCGAAGGCATCGAAGATCGGGCTGCCGATCGACGACTGGTAGAGAAGCCAGCGGTCCTTCGTGGGGCGGCCCAGGGCTCCCACGGGCCGCGCCCGTTTGACCAGGTCGGGCGAGCAGTCTCCGTAGAAGATGTCGGACATGACGCCGGCGCCCCGCAGCGCCTCGGTGATGGCGAGTGTGTGGACGCCGATCGCGTCCCGACTGGCAAGCGACGGGACTACCTGGTCAACGCGCACGGCGGCGAGTGTAGCGGCGCGCCTGAATGCGCCCGCACCACATCGCCGGCTGCCATACGGGCTCCTGATCGTCGCCGGGGGTCCCGGTAGGCTTCGGCCGTGGTACGCGGGCGTGGCGGAATTGGCAGACGCGCCGGGTTTAGGTCCCGGTCCCCTCACGGGGATGGAGGTTCGAGTCCTCTCGCCCGCACGGCGTTGTAGACCTCACAACGATCTGCCCGACGAGCGACTTGATTCGTCGTCCGATCGCTCGGGCCCTTCGGCGCTGCGGGCGCCTGATCCCACTGGCCCGGTGGCGATACCGTGCGATTGCTGAATGGAGATCCGATCGCGCAAACGGCACATTCAGCGCGCGACACGTAGATACGCGTTGCGAGCGCAAGTTGCAGCTATCAGGGGATGCCTCGGACGATCCCCCGTGCAGCAAGCCTCAGATCGTCGGCTGCGGTGGATTTATGTTGAAGGTCGTCGTATAGGTCGGGTGGGTCCCAGCGAGCACGTCGGCGATGACCTGGGAGGACCCGGCCGCACACGAGCTACCGACGAAGAGGAACACGACGTTCCCGTCGTCATCGATCTGCGATATCGCGCCCGCTGAGGCGTCGTGGACGCCAGTGGGGGTGATCGCGTACCACTGCGAGCCCGTGATGCAGCGGTCCTCGAGCTGGGCCGAGCTGATCTCGGCGTCCTGCTCGGCGTATACGGGGTTGGTCTCGACATAGAAGACGGCGTAGACGTCGGAGTCGCCGCTGGCGTTGGTGTCACCGGTCTCCACTTCACCTGTGGTGACGGTGCCGCTCGTGGTCGGGTACCCCGTGAGGCCCGTCGGAGTGACGACAGGCGGCTCGGCGTGGAGGGTGGTCAGGGCGGTATAGAAGGGAGCGACCATCAGGTCGGCTTCGACGACACTCGTACCGGGGGCACAGTCGTAGCCGACCACCAAGACGGTGACATTCCCGTCGTCGTCGAGGATCACCTGGATGTCGTCCTCCCCGCCAACTGGTCCTTGGAGGGTCCGGTAGTAGACGTCTGCGCAGGCCGCCTCCAGCTGCGACGAGTCGATGTTGACAGCATCACCGGCGAACGACGGGGACGTCTCGACCTGGATCGTCGCCGCCACGTAGGACTGGCCGGTCTCCACCAGCGGGTTGGGGTCGACCTGGACCGTGATCGGGGCCGGGGAAGCACCACCGGTCCCGGTCCCGCTGCCCCCGCCACCCTTGCAGGAGTGGGTCTTGTGGCAGCCCTTGGCCTTGACCTTGGCCGAGGCGATCCCCGAGGTCCCGAGCAGGGGCAGGGCGACCACGATGACCAGGGCGACGATGCGGAGCGAACGGCGGTGACTGCGCATGGGTCATTGTCGCTCGTCACAGAGTGCGTGCGCATCGTCACTGTTGATGAATGGGGGCTCTTAAGGTAGCCCGTCAATGTGTGGGGCGCGTTGTCAAAGTTGACAATGTGGTCAGTGACGAAACGACCAGGCGGGCTCGAAGGGAGGGTGGTCACGCCGGTGAACGTCTAGATCCGGTATTGCCTGCGCTTTTTGTGCGCCGCGGCACAACCGGTACCACGCGTCCATGCCGGATCCTTCTCGGGGTGGGTCGAGGCGCCACCAGGCCAAACCGCTGGGGACCGTTCAGAGCCGGGATTTGCGGATGGGCCGCTCCGAGCGTTACTTCGGCGCTTTCAGCTCATCAACAGCCCTATAGGGACTTATGAAGCCGCTGAATCCTTTGCCTCACAATGAGGTTTGAATAAGCGTCCCTCAATTGCACGGCGTTGTCCACGCCACAACGATCTGCCCGACGAGCCACTCGATCCGTCGTCCGACCGCTCGACCCCTTCGGCGCTGCGAGCGCTCGATCCCAGTGGTCCCGGGCAATGCCGTGCGACTGCCGACTTGATATCCGATTGCGCCAACGACACGTATCGCCCAGTCCGGGGGGATACACGAATCGCACGGTATCGTCCAGTTGTCGGTCATGGGCTTCTGATCGCGGTGCCCCGGTCGTTACCGCTGATGGCGCGAGGTTGTTGGGTTAGGGAGCGAGGTGAACAATCGACGGTGTTGGCAACATTGCCGTAGCCCAGGTCGTGCCGGTGCCGTCGTCGGATGCAACGGGGAGCAGAACGGCCACGTCGGTTGGGATGGTTATTGGTGTGATCTCGCTGGAGGTGGGATCGATCCGGAACGCTCCGGGTTTGGGCTTCTCGGTCGTGACCCAGAGGTAGTGGCCGTCGGACGCCGCACTGAGAATGGGCGCTCCCAGTTCGATCGTCCGGCCGGGTATACCTGTGCTGACGGGCAAGTCGACAAGTGCCGTGCCGGTGGGAACCCAAAGTGACGTACCAAGTTCGAACATCTGGCCGACTGCGGTGCCGATGTGGGTGACAAGTCTGACGGTGTTGGTCTGTGTGTTCACGCGCCAGATGCTGCCGTCGTATGAGTTTCCCAGGAAGACGCCGAGGGGTCCGGCGGTAACGCTCAAGGGTCCATACCGGCCGCCGGGGAGGGGGATGGTGGCGATCGTATGACCAGTCCGGGGATCGATCCTGCGGAGCCCATAAGGCCCGTCAACGGTCCACACTGCGTCTGATGTGACCGCAAGCCCACCGTCGAAGGACAGCGGGATGTTCGCAACAATCCGGTGAGTCCTGGCGTCGATCTTGACTAAGTGGGTGGACGATTCGCCCTGCTGGGTGCGCATCCAGATTGAGCTCTTGCCGGCGACGATCTGAAACGGCCCGCCGTTAGGTAGCCGGATCGTGCTCAGCAGCCTGCCCGTTGCCGCGTCGAACTCCAGGAGTGGCCCGTCACGGTTGTCAGACGTGTAGCCGCTCACCCAGAGTTTGCCGTTGCTTGCGGCCAGTACCGTGGGCTGGGCGATCTTGGGTCCGAGAGCGATGACATCGGGAACAGGCGTCGGCCGCGTGGCTGGGGGATTGGAGCCTTTCGTTGAACTGCGCGGTCCGTAGGCGATTGAGAGGACCACTCCAGAAATGACGACGACGGCTGTCAGGACCCCGGCCAACAGTCGACGTGGTCTATGCGCCTGGGGGCCCCGGCGGTCGGTCCGTTCGCGCAGTTCTTCCATCGATGGAGGACTGGGCAGCCTTGTGTCGTCGATCAGGGCCTCGAGGGACCTCTTCAGGTCATTCACGTCCAGCCTCCTTCGTATCGACGGTCTGGCCCAGTGAGTCAGCCAGCCGCTTCCGTGCGGTGTGCAACGTCGCAGCAACGGTTCCTTCCGCTACGCCCATCACCGATGCCACGTCCTTCTGGGTCAGATCGGCTACGTAGTGCAAGACGACGGCGACCCGCTGCTGGCGAGGTAGCCGCCGCACCGCATCCCACAGCTCCGACGCGTCCTCGCGGAGCGGTGGAGGAACGGCCGG
Source organism: Acidimicrobiaceae bacterium (assembly GCA_003151475.1). Classification (GTDB taxonomy): domain Bacteria; phylum Actinomycetota; class Acidimicrobiia; order Acidimicrobiales; family UBA8190; genus Palsa-661. The sequence goes on from PLXQ01000042.1 coordinate 72,239, forward strand.
TCGTCGCAAGACGAGAGATTCGATTCGTCCCCGCCGCAATGCCCGCCGGGCAACATTGAGCCCCACCGTGTAAGTCCATCCCGACGGCGATGCCATCACCGAGACCCGCTCCCAGCGCTCCAGGGCCCGGGCACACGCCTCGGAAGCGGCCTCGATGGCCACCTCTGCGTTGCCCGTTATGAGAACGAGCGAGTGCAGGATGCTCCGGTACTCCCTGCGGTACCAGTCCTCGAACGACGGTCCCACGTGCCTCGACACGGGATCAGCACCCATCGGCATCGTCGTCACTTGTGTCCATGATCTCTCTAAGTCCAGCCCGGCTCGAAAGCTTTAGTGTCCTCCAATAGATGGACTGCCGAGCTCCCGGGTTCCATCCTCGTCGATCACCGGTGGAGAGAACGTCACGGGACCCGACGGCTTGACCACGCCTGTTTCCTTCCGCGGGGGAAGCCCGAGCCGTTCGCTATCACCTCGAATGGGGTCCACGATTCCCACCAACAGACCGATCAGTACTGCCGGGCCCTTCTCGGGGCGGGGCGAGGCGCCACCAGGCCAAACCGCTCGGGATCGCTCAGAGCCGGGATTTGCGGATGGGTCCGAGCTTTTACTTCGGCGCATTCAGCTCGATCACCAGGCCCCTATAGGGACTCATGAAGCCGCTGAGTCCTTTCCTTCACAACTAGGTTTGAATAAGCGTCCCTCAATTGCACGGCGTTGCAATAGTCACAACGATAGAGCTGACCAGGGACCTGATTTTGTGTCCGATCGCTTGCTGATCTGAGCGGCTTTGGTCGAAACCGCCGTGTGGAGATCCCTAGAGTACGTCGCCCATTTCGAGGGTTTTGACACTTTGGAAGACAGCAGATGCAATGTTGCCAGCGATCGACAGCTGCGAAAACATTGACGCCGTGAAGGGCCGATTTCTGGCATGTCGCGGCCCTCGACAACACCATTTCGAAATCGGTGTCATGGATGCTCCGTCAACCCACGAGTGGATAACGCTGCGGACTCTCCGAGCTCGTGATGTCAGGCGGGTCGTTCCCGGTCCCTACCGCTCAGGCACATAGCGCATACAGATGCTCGGTCGCGACCGTCCCCGACCTAAAGGGAATATTCGTGCGCTGACTCGTCTCGCCAGCCAGCAATCAGTCCCGGTGTTTTGAGTGCCTGGTCGTCTACAGGGAAACCCCGCTCGACGGATCCTCTGCTACCCGACGTCCACCGTCCCAAGACTGATCGTCAACGACGTGAGTCCCTTTTTGGAGGTGCAGGCGGACAGCGGATCGGTGCCTTCGGACACAAGACTCACAGTGGAATTAGCACCACCGTCGGTACCGGTATAGGACCCGGTGACGCCGGCCGTGCCACCGCCAGGAAAGGACAACGTGACAGCGTCTGAACTGGCGCCAGCGGAGAAGCCATCGAAGCTGACGATGCTCGGGGCCGTGCCTTTGGGAACTGACCACTTCGTGGTCCACGTGCTTGGCGCGTTGTGGCCTCGGTTCAGGCCGCCGCAGTCCAGGGGAAGTTCTAAGTTGACGTTGCTCTTCGAGAGGTTGAGGTTGTTAGTGTTGATCGTTGACCACTCCTTCGCCGGCGACGCGGTGTCGCCTGACGCGATGCACCCCGAGTTGGCCAACTTCAAGGCCACGCTCATCTTCACCGTCCGCGTCGTGTTGGTGAGCCCCGGCTTGAACTTGATCGTGCCGGTCACGGTGCTACACACGATCGTGCCCTTTGCAGGGGCCGCTTTTGCCCCTGCTGTCGTCGAGGTGAGCACCACGCTCGCCACCATCACCCCCCCCACCATCAGGGTGGTACCGACCAGACGTGGCCATCGTGGCGCTCGTCTCGACATGGCTTCCCCTTCTTCGGGCATCCGCCTGCCCAATAGGAGCTTGGACCTCGCTCAGGGTGCCCGTCAATAGGCCAGGGCGGATTGGCCCAAGCTCACTCTCGGCAGACGAAGGATATCTCTGTCCTTTGCGCAGAAAATCGTGAACCCATTTCATCATTTTGAACGAGTCGAAGCACTTGGGCCGTTCCCGCCCGAAACTCCGGCCACTTGACCCCCATCGGGCTCTTTGCCAAGACGCCCGCCTGATCGGTATCGCTCGGGCGAAGTCTGCCGGGACCCAGAGCCGATCGGTAAGACGGCCGAACCTCGCCGGTCGGTGGCGGACGTGGATCAGGGGCGCCTCAGGGACTCGTGGAGCCGCTGGGTCCTTTCCCTCACAACTAGGTTTGAAAGAGCGCCCCTCAATTGCACGGCGATGTAAACCTCACAACGATCGGCCCGACGAACCACTCAATTCGTCGTCCGATCGCTTGAGCCCTTCGGCGCTGTAAGCGCCTGATCCAAGTGGTCCCGGGGCGATACCGTACGCCTGCTGAATTGATACCCGATCGCGCAAACGGCACATCCAGCCCGGTCCACATGAATACACACGGGCGTCGTTATCGCTCGCACTTCCGTTGGTGATCGAGAACGCCCCTGAGCCCGAGGTCGGGCCGTGGCCATAGCCCGCCGAGGGTGGCCTCCGGTATCCTCGGCAGGCCATTCGGGTCCTCGCCTACTCTTGTGTCCTTCAAGCGGGAGGGCATTTCTTGACCACTGAGAACGTGGCGATCCTGTTCACTGACGTGGTGGGCTCGACCGAGCTGTCGCAACGCCTCTCGTCTGAGGCCGCCGACGAGGTTCGCCGGGGGCACTTCTCGATCCTGCGCCAGGCCCTGGCGGAAGCGGGTGGCACCGAGGTCAAGAACCTCGGTGACGGGCTCATGGTGGTCTTCGGCTCGGCATCAGCGGCCCTGGCCTGCGCCGTGGCCATGCAACAAGGCGTCGAGCGCGACAACCGAGACCGGGAGCACACGGTGGGTCTGCGGGTCGGGCTCAGCGGTGGCGAGGTCAGTCGGGAGAACGACGACTACTTCGGGGACCCGGTCGTCGAGGCGGCCCGGCTTTGTGCGACCTGCGAGAGCGGCCAGGTCCTGGCTGCCGACATCGTGCGGGCGATGGCCGGGCGACGCGGCCGTCACCAATGTCGGTCGCTCGGGGACCTGACCCTTAAGGGCTTGCCCGACCCCATCGAGACAGTCGAAGTGCTGTGGGAACCCCTTGAAGGTGCCACCGACTCGGACAAGGGAACCGTCGTCCCTCTTCCGGGTCGTTTGGCGGTACGCCCCGCAGTGGGGGTTGTCGGCCGTGATGCCGAAATGCAGCTGATGACCGACGCCGCCAAGCGCGTCGCAGGGGGCGAAGGTCGCGAGGTCCTGCTCATTTCGGGCGAGGCCGGTATGGGCAAGACCACACTCGCGGCCGAAGCCGCCCGCACTGCATTCGATAACGGGGCGTGTGTGTTGTTTGGTCATTGCGGAGAAGACCTCGCCACCCCCTATCAGCTCTTCGCCGAATCCCTTGGCCACTACGTAACCCACGCCGACGAGGCCCAGCTGGTCGCCCACATCGAGGAACACGGGTCCGAACTGGCTCGACTGGTGCCTGTCCTGGCCAGCAGAATCCGCGACCTCCCACCGTTGAAGGCCACCGACACCGAAACCGAGCGTTACCTGCTCTTTGCGGCGATCGTCGGTCTGTTGGCCAAGGTGTCCACACAGCAGCTCACCGTCCTCGTCCTCGATGACCTCCAGTGGGCGGACAACGCAAGTTTGGTTCTCTTGCGCCACCTCACGGCGGCCGAGCAGGCCATGCGCGTGTTAGTACTCGGGACCTATCGCGACGACGAGTTGTCGCAGGCCCATGCTCTCCGAGAGACGCTGGGGGTGCTCCGACGACAGCCTGGCGTGAGCCGCGTTGACTTGACCGGCCTGGACGACAGCGGGGTCGTGTCATTCCTCGAGGCCGCCGCCGGTCAGACGCTCGACGACGCCGGAGTGGGTCTCGCCCACGCCGTGTATCGCGAGACCGACGGTAACCCCTTCTTCGTGAGCGAGGTGCTACGCCACCTCTCTGAGACGGGTGCGATCTATCAGGACGCCGCGGGGCGATGGACGGCGGAGGACTCCCTGGAGCGCATGGCGCTGCCCGACAGCGTCCGCGAGGTGATCGGTGGCCGCGTCGTGCGACTCGGACAAGACGCCGAGCGGGTGTTGTCGATGGCGGCGGTGATCGGCCGTGACTTCGACGTCGATCTCCTGGCGAGATCAACCAACACTTCGGAGGACGAGGTGCTCGACATCCTTGAGGCCGCGGCTGCCGTTGCCCTCGTGCGGGAGCAGGCTGACACGGGGCGTTACAGCTTCGCCCACGCCCTCATTCAGCACACCTTGTATGAAGACCTCGGTCCCAACCGGCGAGCGAGGGCGCACCGACAGGTGGGCGAGGCACTGGAGGAGCTGTGCGGCGATCAACCCGGGTCCCGCGTAGGCGAGCTGGCCCGTCACTGGTTCAGTGCAACCCAACCGATCGACTTGGCCAGAGCCATTAACTACTCCCGACAGGCGGGTGATGCCGCCCTCAGCGCCCTTGCCCCGGCCGACGCACTCCGCTACTACGCCCAAGCGCTCGATCTTTACCCACAAGCCACTGACCCCGATCCAGTTCTTGGCATCGACCTAGCCATCGGGCTCGGCACCGCCCAGCGCCAGACGGGGGATCCCGCTTACCGCGACACCCTCCTTGGTGCTGCCCGCAGGGCCGCCGACTTCGGTGACACGGAACGTCTTGTGGTCGCGGCCCTGGCCAACGACCGGGGCATCCTTACCTCCGCCGGTGCTGTCGACGCCGACAAGGTCGAGATCCTAGAGTTGGCCCTCGATCGGCTCTCCACCGACAGTCCCGATCGGGCGCTATTGCTCGCGACCCTTTGTTCGGAACTTGCCCAAGGCAGCCCACTCGACCGGCGCCAGGCCCTCGCCGACGAGGCCATTGCCATTGCCCGGTCCTCTGGTGACGACGCCGTGATCGTGCGTGTCCTCAACCACGTCTTCCTCCCGCTCAATGTACCGTCCTTGCTCGAGCGGTCATTGGCCCGGACGGCCGACGCCCTGGTTCGGGCCGAGCGTGTAGGTGACCCGCTCGTGCTGCTATGGGCTGCGGATTTTCGCTATATCGCCGCTGTCTCGACCGGGGACATCCACGAAGTCGACCGTTGCATCGAGATCATTGGGTCTATGGCCGAACAGCTCGACCAGCCGACCTTGAACTGGTTGAACACCTTCATCCCCGCTGCCCGGGCGATGATCGCCGGCGACACCGATCAGGCCGAGCTGTTAGCCCACAAGGCACTCCAGATCGGCACCGATGGCGGCCAACCCGACGCCGCAACCTTCTTCGGCGTACAACTCATGTCTGTGAACGCCCAACGCGGAACCTTGAGCGAGCTTGTTCCTCTCATCGAACAGGCTATGGCTGATAATCCCGGGCTTCCCACGCTCAAGTCGACGCTGGCTTTGGCCCATGCCGAGGGAGATCGCATCGATAGTGCTCTTCACCTGCTGGCGGAGTTAGCGACCACAGACTTCGACTTCCCGCTGGATATGACCTGGCTCACTGGAATAGTCCGATGTGCCGACGTCGCCATCGAATGCCGCGACGCGCAGTACGCCCAGAGGCTGTTCGATCGGCTCGCTCCGTGGGCCGATCAGTGGACCCACAGCGCCGGCCTTTCGTCTCAAGGCCCGGTCAGTCTCTATCTCGGCGGCCTCACCACCGTCCTCGGCCGTTACGACGAGGCGGACGCCTTCTTCTCCCAATCTGCTGCGTTGAGCGACCGGATGGGTGCGAAGTTCTTCACCGCCCGGACCCACCTCCTCTGGGGAAGGATGCTCGCAGAGCGCAGTGCTCCCGGCGACACGGAAAAGGCTCGGGAACTCCTAACCAGGTCGCAAAACGCCGCATCGGCCCACGGGTACCGGACCGTCGCGCGCCGGGCTGCCGCGGCATTCGAACTGCTGGGTGCCTGAAAAGCAACGACGGGTTGCCCCCCGAACGGTATCGCCACACTTTCGGTGCGCCACGTCCTAATGCAGACCGCGCGAGATTGCCGGATCCCTCTCGGGGTAGGACGGGGTACCGTCCGCGCCCGCCGTCATTGCCCGGGCAACGAGACTGTCAGGGTCGTCAACGAAGATTTCGACTCGAACGGTCGTCGTGCCAACGTCCGATGGGCTGCTCCATCCGTTGCCCTCCGGCTCTGCCAGGAAGAACGGGGCGCCCTCGACCTCCAGACCGATGACTGAGCCGAGGCTCCACAGCTCGTTCGCACCTAGCGCCTCCATATACCAGGCGGCGGCTGCAGGAGCGTCTGGCACCGCGAGCATGAGTGAGATCGCTACGTCGCCGGACATGGCTCGTCCTCCTTGTGAATCCGTCGTGACCTGCACGTGAACTCTAGATGGCGTTGACGTCGTCAATCTTTATCGCGGTTGGCTAACAGCTGTCCGCCATCGGCGAATGGGTAGCCGTACCAAAGCGGCATCGGTTGGAGCGTCGCGTCCACCACGCTGACCTCCGGGACGCGCAGAATTTGGTCTTCTCTACCAAGGAGCTCAGGTGCGCGACGGGATTCGCGTTCGAGAGATCACCAATGAGGAAGGCAATCGCCTGTTGCGGATCGTCCGACGGTCCTCGGGATCGGTGGTGACGTGGCGGAGAGCCCAGATGGTCCTGCCGTCGGCCCAGGGCATGGACGTGGCCCAGCGGTGACAATGTCACTACGAGCGGGTGCCCTACAGCGTTGTGCTGCTCCTAGTCAGGGTCCGGCACAATCCTGGGTCAGATCTCCGAACCGCCGGTGGGTGGATGTACCCATGACGAGTCCAACCAAGCGTCGCTTCAGTCGCTTGGTTTCGCGCTCCGACAGGGCGATTGACCACAGCGCCGGTCCCGGCCTCAAGGGGCGTGCCTCCCTGGATTGCAGCGAGCTCAGATGGTGATCGCCTTCTCGTTACCAACGCTTCAATTCGAAGTTACGCCTCAGCCGACGACCGTTCCGTACATGTCGTTGAGCGGGTACGAAAGAAGTTCGAGTCGCTCGCCGTCCGGTCCCGGAAAGTAGACCGATGACCCGTTCACAATGAACGTCTCGACACCGGCTGCTTGCAACTTGGCTACGAGGCGGTCCCACTGCTCGGGAGTAACGGAGATGGCAATGTGATGCAGGCCCCCGAGCACCTCTCGGTACTCGCCGAGATCGAGACCAGGGAAGTCAAAGTACGCCAGATAGTTGCCGTTGCCGACATCGAAGAAGAAGTGGGTGGATCCGCGGTAGTCCCGGTTCTCGAAGAGCTCGACCAGGGGAAACTCGAGGAGGTCCTGGTAGAACGTGATGGTCCGCTCGACGTCGCTGCAGAGCAGGGCAAAGTGATGCAGGCCCCTTGCCGCTGAGGCCGGTCGTTCGCCCATCGGCCGCAGGTGGCGAGCCTTGAAGGACTCCCATTCCTCGCGTCGGTCGATATCGCTGCCATGGTCGGGCATTGGCTTGTCCCCGTTCTTTCGACTGCACTCATGCCGCCAGGGGCAGGGTTGATTTGCGAAACGGAATACTACCGGCGTCGATCACGCTCGTGCGATGATCGCCATGTCACTTCCGAGATCGTGCGCTCGACTCGGAACGACGCTTTATGCCTGAGAGTAAACGCCGCACCGCAACTGCGTCCCCGCCCGTACCAATGACGAGCAATCGGTACACGCCACCGGTCACACCGGGAAAGACAGCTCTGCTTTCGCCACGTCGGCGTGACCGACCCGAAGTCACCTCTTCGAGGCGAAAGATCAGGGCGTAGGACGAAAGACGGTAGCCCCTCAAGCACCAACTCAGATCGCGGGACCGCAGCCACTACCCGGAACCCAGGATTCGTCGAGCCTTCTGCAAACAGCCGCGGCCTGGACACGGTGCTATTTGCGCACCCAGCACACCGGGCGTAGCTGGCCATACCGGCTCCTGAGGAGGCTCGGTCGAGTGTTTCGATCAGAGCGAGCCAGACATCATCGACGCCGGCCCCGATAGTCGCACGTGCCCATCCAAGTACGGCAACTGAGAGATCCGCATCAAACTCTCCCTGGATCTGGTCTCGTTGGCGAGTTGGACCTTCGTGGTGTGATCGAGTGCGCAGCTGGCCGAGCGCACAGGTTGCAGATCAACAACCGGCGGAGCGCAATCGCGTTCGAGGGTCGCTGCTGCAAGTATCGCCTTCTCGGGGCCATCGATCCGGCGCGGTCAAGGACGGCGGCACATGTCACGAGATTTTCACGTATCCCCGCTTTCGGCTCTGGGCGCTCGACCAGAGCAGATACAACAGGGCCAAGACGATTGCCGAGCCCGGCCAGGACCACCCTTGGCCAGACCGTGACACACTTGTCCGACCTGCCACCTCGAGGATCTGTGGCCCTAACGAGGTGGTATTCTTGTCTTCGGGGTCACTCACAGGCGAGGTAAATGTGGGTGGGTGACAAGACGCAGGAGTTACGCATGAGAGCCATCGGTAGGTCGCTTCGACCTTGGCGTCACCTCTTCGCTTTAGCACTTGTTGGCACTCTGGCAGCTGCCACCGTCATGACAGCCGTCGGTCCCGCTGCGGCCCGTAGCTCTTCGGCCAATTCCCACAAGCTCCGGACCCACACGTACAACCTCGACGCTCCGACCTCTGTGGCCCTCGACGGCGCCGACCTTTTCGTCACCAATGGAGGCAACAATTCGGTGACCGAGGTCAAAGCCTCCGATGGGTCATTCGTGGCGACACTCTCCGCCAAGCGCTTCGGCTTCGACACTCCGACGGCCATCGTGGCGGTCGGCAATGACCTTTTTGTCGCCAACAGTGCCAACAACTCTGTGACCGAATTCGGAGCATCTAGTCACAAGCACATCCGCACCATCCGGGGGACGAGCTACAGCTTTGCTGATCCCATCGCCCTTGCGTCGTCCGGCCAAGACCTCTTCGTCCTCAACGGCGCCGGATCAATCACCGAGGTCGCCACCGGAACAGGCACCTTGATCGGTACGGCCTCCGGTTCGGTGTTCGGGTTTTCCCAGCCGACCGGCCTCGCCGTCGCCGATGGGGACGTCTTCGTGGCCAATAGTGCTTCCGACACTGTCACCGTACTCAGCGCCGAAAACCGAGCGTTTGTGGGATCCTTGTCCGGGCCGACGTTCGACTTCAGTACACCGACCGGCGTCGCCTTCGATGGCACCAACGTGTGGGTAACCAATCAAGGCGCCGCGTCAGTGACCGAATTCTCCCCGACCACGCTGGAAGAGCTGAACGTCCTCGTGAGTTCGAACCTACCGATGGTCGGACCGATTACCTCTGGCGGTGGATACGTATTCGCCGTCAGTCCTTGGGGATCGTCCCCCATGGTGAGCCAAATCACTCCTTCGCCGCCAGCGGTGAATTGGATGATGTGTAACACGAACGGGCCCTACCTGTTCAACAATCCACAGGCGTTAGTGGTGGCCGGGGCTGACGTCTGGGTCGTCAACGAGGGCGGCAATTCCCTCACCGAACTGGATGCCGCTAGCGGGGCACTGATCCAAACCATCTTTAATCCGTAACTGCGCAACGAACGATCGATGGCGCTGGTGATGGTTTCCCCACCGCGTCGTCTCGTGTCTAGGCGCGCGACCACGGCGCGTATCGGAGTGTCTAGGCGACTGGCGTAGTCAACTAAGCGGCGGAATACCGACCATCTCGCGGAACTCGTCTGTCGAGTTGGTCACGGGAAAGGGCCCAGCGGGAACCGGCAACTCGAGTCGCTCGCATATCGGATCCCATCCATCGCCGAGGTTCCATTCGAGCAGCCGACTCGCCGGCACCTCTTGGCGTACGGCGTCATTGTGACGGACGTACGCATCCATCATTGCCGTCGGGTCATCGAACTGATCGCTGAACCGGTCTCGCAGAAGCTCGCGCATTGCAACCATCCAAGGCGCCAGTTCCGGGGGGACGCGGTCGAACGACAAGAAGATCGTATTCGATGCGCTGCGATACCAATCATCGGGGTCACGTACCGACAAGAGCACGAGTGCGTTGGGGTTTGCCTGCGACAACTCACGCCAGAACGCACCGCCGGGCCAGTCAACAATCGCCCGATAACGCAAAAGCATCGCAGACCAGTCGACGGGGCGGCCCTCGATAGCGTCGATCCAGGCCGGAGCCTGGCCGGGATCTCCGAGTATCTCGAGCATGTGGTGGCACGGAGCGTCGAGGATCTGCTCCAGTGCGATCTTCAGTGAGTGTGTTCCGGTCCGGCCAACACCAGCGCCGACGACTTTGAACTCCATTTGCTTCCCCCTTGTCAATCCTTGGACTTGCGGCTGGCCGAACACTGCCGCGATCAGTCCACAAATGTGGCCGCCCGCCCACGAATGTGGCCGCGACAGCGCAGGATCTTGCCATAGATCAACGGCATTCGCTCATGGTCGACCACCTCTCCACGTGTAGAAGTGACTGACAATGATGAGGAGTGAGACCGGCCGGTGGAGGTGGCCCGTTCCAGGGGAAGTCGGTGGCGGCACACCGGGGCATGTGGCACAGTGCGCCCGTGCCCCGGGACTACTTCGATGCACGGGTGGCTGAGGGGTACGACGCAGGCGACGCTGACCTGTTCAAGCCTGCTGTCATTGATCCGATCGTTCGCTTCCTCGCCGATCTGGCGGGAGAAGGCGGCGCCCTCGAACTCGGCATCGGCACTGGCCGTATTGCGTTGCCGCTCAACCAACGGGGCATTCGCGTCCACGGGATTGACCTCTCCTCGGCCATGGTCGCCCGTTTACAGGCGAAGCCCGGCGCGGACGACATCGGAGTGACGATCGGCGACTTCGCTACCACGAGGGTGCCGGAGATCTTTCGGCTCGTCTACCTCGTGTACAACACGATCGAGAACTTGACCACGCAGGACGAACAGGTGGAGTGCTTCCGCAACGCCGCTGCGCATCTGGAGGCCGGCGGCTGCTTCGTGATCGAGGTAGAGGTCCCCGCTCTCCAGCGCCTCCCGCCCGGCGAGAGGATTCGGGCGTTCACTGTGACCCCGACCAGGTTCGGTTTCGACGAATTGGACATCGCCACGCAAGGCGGGGTCTCTCATCACTACTGGCTGGCAGACGGTCGTGGCGGTGTCTTCTCGATGCCCTATCGCTACGTTTGGCCATCAGAGCTCGACCTGATGGCTCGAATCGCCGGTATGAGTTTGCGCGAGCGTTGGAGCGACTGGAACCGTGAGCCCTTTACCAGCGACAGCACAAAGCACGTCTCGGTCTGGGAGAAAGCGGAGTAGCGGTCGACCCAGACTGTGACGAGGGCAATCCCGCCCACCGGTTTGCCTGATCACAGAAGCAGAGCGCACCGAGGCGCCGCCAAGACGACGAGACGGAGCAACGAGAGGCAGATCCGCGCCCGTATGAGCATGAGCGCCGACGGCTATGTGACCACACCGCAGGGGTGGCCGGCACTGACTGCCGACCCGGCCTTCGTTTCAGGCAAAAGCCATGGCATTCAGGAATTCCTTGAAGATTGCGAGGCGGCCCTTATGGGCCGCACGACCTTCGAGCCTGCTCTGACCAACGACCGTTGGCCGTGGCCCAATCTGGACGTGTTTATGCTCGGCTCACAGCGTCCGATCGGCACCCCCGACCATGTGGTCACCGACAGCGATCCGACACGCTTGTTGGAGAAGCTTCGGGGGGGCAACAAGGGCGGCGATGTCCACCTCGTCGGAGGCCCACGCACGATCGAGACGTTCCGTGGTCTCGGCGCACTCGACAAGCTCGAATTGGTTGTGCTCCCGCTGTTGTTCGGCGAAGGGATGCGGTTGACAGCGTCGTTCGATCCCGGCGCCGAACTGACCTTCGAGTCTGAGCGCTCCCTTCCGGGGGGCTCGGTTGAGATCGTCTACACCTGTCAAGGTCACCGCGATCAGCTCCCGATCCGACCACTCAGCCAAGGCGTCAACCCGCCCCGCTGATTAGGTGATTTCGTACTCAGCGGCCGCTTCCGTCGTCCCCCCAGAAGACGCGTCCGCAAGTATTGCGTCCTGCTCGGAACAACGCACGGTGCGCCAAGCCGAAATGCGCGGGCATTATCCTGACCATTGTTTTCGAGCGGGCCAGTGTCTAAGTGAGGCGAGAAGGAACCGAACGAACATGGTCCGTCCGGTTGGATGCCCCTGCGACACCCAGCGTCTTGTGACTGGATCTAGCCTGTCGAGATATCCGGAACCGCTTGGGAGGAGCGTCACGTGGCCAAGGCCCCGAGGTGGAGCGATACAAAGTGCTCGTTTTGCGGCAAGTCGCACGAGAAGGTGGAAAAGCTGATCGCCGGGCCTGATGGCGTCCATATCTGCAACGAGTGTGTCGGGTTGTGTGGTGACATTCTTGCCGAAACGCTCACCGACCCCTCGCCCTGCGCATGACGTGACACCCGACACTTCGCCTGAGCGCTCGCGCGCCATCCGCAGCGAAAGGCGCTTGCTCCTGTCAGCCAAACTACGCGCCTTTGAAAGCTCGGATTGGGCATCAGACGGTCGGTGTCATGACCGGTCTACGCAAAAGATCGCGGATCTAAACGACAGTGGTGGCTAGTTCCTTCCTCGATGGTGTCCGCAGTGGCGCCATATCCCCGTCTTCATGCCGCCGCCGCCTCGAGGGCCAAGCGCCCCTGGGTCTGTGCTTCCGGGACGACATGCGGACAGAGCGCTTGGTCACATAGCCGGTTTGGAGACCATTGAGTTACTGTTCGGCATGGACAGACGGTCCTCGCAGACCCGCGAACTACGGCGGCCCGTTCGCCCGCCAGGATTCTGAAGCCCAGGAGATCTGGATGTTCCTGCGGGCTCGTACTGTCCTCTCGGTGTTTCGTGCAGCATTCGGAAACCCCGTGCTTCGCAGAGTCGGCTTGGCGTACGCACTGTTTGGCGCGGCTGAGTTCGGAATTTGGATCACATTGCTGGTGTTCGCCTACCGTCACGGCGGACCGACGGCGAGCATGCTCATGGTTCTGGTCCAACTGATCCCGTGCATCGCCCTCGGCCCTTTCCTCGGTGCCCTCACCGATCGCAGACGTCCGAGCCGGGTGCTGTGCGCCAGCTATGGGTTTCAGACCTTGTCTATGGCCGGTGTCGCCATAGCCATTGGTGTTGGTGTGCCCGCTGTCGTGGTGTTCGTGCTGGCGCCGCTCACGGCGCTCGGCCTCTCGACTACCCGACCGCCGCAGGCCGCTCTCCTACCGGCGATCGTCCGCACGCCCGAAGAGCTAACCGCGGCCTACGTGATGGGCGGTTGGACCGACGGGGCCGGCGCCCTGGTCGGCCCTGCGATGATCGGCATCCTGCTCAATTGGCGCGGGCCCAGCCTGGCGGTAACGGTGACGGCAGGCATGGTGGCAATCTCCATGCTTCTCGTGGCCAACGTGACCGGACCGGCGGCCGCGATTGCACCCGGTGGACTCCCCGATGACGTGGCCAACAGTGGAGAGGGGGGGAACTCTGTCGTCGATTTGATGACTCGTTTCCGACAGGCCCTGGCAGCCATTGGAGCGGGCGCCCGCTCCAATCTGGTGGCGGCTGGGCGCAATCCGCAGATCAGGGTTCTCCTTACGCTGCACACCTTCTATTTCGTGCTCATCGGCGCCATCGACCTGCTTTGCGTCATTCTCGCCGTGAACTACCTGCACATGGGGCCGGGGGGGCCAGGATTCCTGAACGCGGCACTCGGTGGAGGCGCACTGCTCGCCGGATTCGTCACAGCCTTCCTCGTCGGTCGGCGCCATCTCACCAATACGCTCACCATCGCCCTTTCGGTGGCGGTAGTCGCTCTCGCCCTCCTTGGCGCCATCCCCAGGGTGGCGCCCGCCATTCTGCTCATCGGCACCGTTGGTCTCGCTGGCGCCGTCTTCGACATCACCGGTCGGACCCTCCTCCAGCGATCGGCTCCCTCTGACGCGATAGCAGGGTCGTTTGCGATCCTCGAGGCCCTCATGGATTTCGGCCTCGTACTCGGTGTTGTCCTCGTGCGTGTGACGATGGCCATCGGTGGCCTGAGGGCAGCACTGTTCGCCCCCGCAGTCCTGGCCTTTCTCCTTGTCGCTGGCCTGTGGCGTCAATTGCAGCGGATCGATGCTTCGGCGACAGTGCCCCAAGTTGAGATCCAGCTGTTGCGCTCGATTCCCATCTTCGCCGCGCTTCCGGCACCCTCCTTGGAGGGCATAGCGCGAGAGCTCGAGTCAGTAACGGCGCCGCCGGGAACGGTGGTGATCAAGGAGGGTGAAAGCGGTGACCGCTACTACGCCATTGCTGACGGCGAGCTGGCCGTTTCGCGCGATGGTCTGCTTCTCCGGATCGTCTCGCGAGGTGACGGGTTCGGCGAGATAGCTCTGATCCGCGATGTTCCTCGACAGGCATCGGTGACCGCAGTTACAGACGCCTCGCTCTACGCGCTCTCTAAGGATTTATTCGTCCAGACCGTCATCGGTCACGCCGGTGCGGCGTCGACAGTGCGAACGATCATTGCCAGGCATCTGGGAGGCGACGCTGCAATCCGATCAGATGATGGTGACCCGAGGTGACGGAAGAGTGACCGACGTGGGGCCGAGTTCGAGCGGACCCGACCTTGGCCTGCTGCGGTATTGCTCCACGCGGCGGGGACATTGTCATGGACACCGGACCTCTCGAACCAGCCGCTAACCGTGCGATGATTCACCTTCATGAGTCGGGTGAGACGCGTCTGGTTGCTGATTCTCACCGCCGTGGTGTTGGCTGGCTGTGGCGGTGCCGCGGTGAGCACGATGTCTCCATCGGTGCAGAACCAAGCTGTTCCCGCAGCCGCCTCCTACGGCCACGGCGCCTGGGCGTTCAGCGTCTCCTTCCTGGCCATGCCGACCAACACCGGCGTCCGGAGGGCCGTCGGTACACCCGGCGTCGTCGCCCGAGACACATATCAGGCGCACTTCAAGAACGGCGTGGGAGTGGGAACGCAGAAACTTGTGATCATTGAGTTGCCGCACCTCCCCGGTGGCAGATGCATCCTCAGGTCCCTGCTTCCGGTTGTTGGCCCGTGCCCGAAGCCGCACGGTGATGTCCTGCTGCGCGGGGTCAACCGATGCTCCGGAGGCTTCTGCCACGGGTACTCAGGCGCCATCATCATCCTCAAAGGCAAGATGTCGTATTACCTCCAAGTAATTGGCACCGGTCAGGCTACGGCCAGCGCGGTCTTGGACTCCTTCTCCCTCCGGGCTTAGGCCATCTGAGCGAATTGGATCATCGGCAAGCGTCGGCTGCCAAACCCAGAAGTGCAACCGGGGGCTCGCCCCGACCGCGGGGTGCGGGGTTGTCATCGCCATTTCAATCAGTACCTCGGGGCAGAGTTGGTGCGATTCGGTTTTGGATGGCGATTGCTCGGATCGAGGTACTCAGTGGCCTCATCGCCGCACAGAAGCGGGATCGTCTCAACGCCGCCCTTAGTGCACGTCGCTGCCCTGCGAGTGCCAACCGATGATCCCACCGTGTCGATCACCGAGATTGCGCCAGAGAACATGGCCCCTTGAGGTCGACACCTCGGCGTCGACACGGCGGTGCAATCCATCGTCCACATCGCCGAATGTCCATCACCGGCCACCAGACCGAGCAGGTCGTCTCGTCGGTTCCGACGCTGCACCCCAACATGGACGTTGCGATATCCGTCGGGCGAGTCGGGACTTGGACCGCAGGACCTTTCCGGGAGGTCTGTGGCTTCGATTCGGATCTACACGGCGCCATTATGGCGGTGGCATCAAGCGACACCACCACCTGCAACCTGACAGGCAAACTCACGTTCAGCCCGGCTCTGAAGGGCCTCAACAGCGGCCCCTCCACGGCGACGGTGAGCGCCAACATGTCGCGTTGCTTCGATTTCTCCGGTCACAAGTTCTCGATCATCGGCGGGAACCTGCAGGGCCTCGTCGGCTCTGCCAGCCCCGGCAACGGCACGAGCATCGCCATCGCCCACGTGGTGCCAGCTCTGTCCGGGGGGTCGGTCACATGGTCACAGCACTCGAACGTGGCCGCCTCGAGTGGGGTTTCCTTCCCCGCCGGCGGGGCCACCGTGATCACCAACTACAACGGGGTCACATTCCTCCAGGTCTCTTACTCCGCGGGGAGTGTGAGCGGCGGGTCCTTCGCCAACTCCGGGCAGTCCTCCATGACGGTGACCAGCAAGCAGAACGACGCTCAGCTCGAAAGCCGGTGCAGTAGTCGCAGGGGTGTCTCGGCCGTGACCTTCGACGGGACGGCCACTCTCTGACCGAGCGCTGGCGCCCGGCTCCGCCTCTGGCGGGGAACGACGGTCGGCAGGGTCGCTGAGGGTCAGAGCCGGAGCTGCATGTACCAGGGGTAGGACACGGGCGGGCGCGACACCTTGCTCAACCGCTTGGCCGATTCGGCGGGGAGCGTGAGGTCGAAGCCGGCGAGATTCTGGCTCAACTGGTCGATCGTTCGGGGGCCGATGATCACCGACGTGACGCCGGGCCGGCCCATCAACCAGGCCAGACTCACAGCCGTGGTCGTCGTCCCGAGCTCGGCGGCAAGCTTGTCCACTTCGGCCACAATCTCGAAGTTTCGGTCGGTGAGGGTGAGCATCCTCATGCCTTCGGCGTGGATGTCCGAGCCTCTGGTCAATCGGCCCTCAACAGGGTCCCCGGCGCTCTTGGTGTACTTCCCGGTGAGCATGCCCCCGCCGAGCGGGCTCCATACGATGACCGCCATCCCATGGCGGGTGGCGGTGGGAAGGATGTCGAGCTCGATGTCGCGCCAGATGAGCGAATACTGCGGCTGCAGGCTGACAAGCGGCGTCGTCCCCAAACGATCGGCCGCCCATTGGGCTTCGACCAGCTGGCTGCCGTAGAAATTGGAACAACCGATGTAACGCACCTTTCCCGACCGCACGAAGCCGTCCAGGGTGGCCATGCTCTCCTCGATCGGCGTGTCGTGGTCCCAGCTGTGGAGCTGGTAAAGGTCGACGTAATCCGTACCGAGCCGGCGCAGGCTGGCTTCGAGGGCACGGGTCAGATGGGCGCGCGACGAACCTCGGTCGTTGGGCCCGCCTCCCATGACGTTGTATCCCTTGGTGGCGAGGACGACGTCGCTTCGCTTGTCGGCGATAGCCCGGCCCACGATCTCTTCCGAGGCCCCGGCGTTGTAGACGTCGGCGGTATCGATGAAATTGTGCCCGGCATCGACAAAGGCATCGACGATCCGCCGGGATTCGGCGTCATCGGTACCCCACTCCGTGTTCCCGAATGTCATTGTGCCCAAACAGGCGCGTGACACCTTCAGGCCGGATCGTCCCAAGGTGACAAAGGTCATGGTCGGCATACTAGACAGGGCGGCGCTTGCGTTTCCGAAACGATCAGCCGTCGTGCAGCGACGCCCACACGATCTCGGACTCGATGCGGCCATCGGGGTGCAGTTCGAGCAGGCGTGCTCCGACGGCGGTGGCGGCCCGGTTGTTGTCGGGCAAGGGATGGTGGTGCGTTAGTTGGATACAGGTCGAGGGAGCCAACAGGTAGCGAACCTGCCGGCGAACGACCTCGTCGCAAAGATGGAGGTGCCCCGACAACACGCCGCGCACATGGGCATGACGATCGAGGACGGAGAGCAGGTCGTAGCTGTTCTCCAGCCGACAATAGGGATCTCCGCACACAGACAGCGGAGGATGATGGAGCCCGATCACGACATGGGCCTCCGTCGAGGACAGGCACTGCTCGAGCCAGACGAGGGACTCCTCATCGATCGCTCCGTGGCCAGCCCCCACGATCCGCGAGTCCAACCCGATGACCAGCCACCCTCCGATCTTCATCGTCGATATCGAGCCGAACACCTCGGCCAGCATGGCGGGGTCATCGTGGTTGCCGGGCACGACGAGGGCGGGTGCGGCCAGCTTTGCGAGGAGCTCGGCGGCGACCTCATAGCTCCGGGGATCCGGGGTATCGACGACGTCGCCGGTGTGAAGGACAAGATCGGGCGCGAAGCCGCTGCTCGCCACTTCTGCCAGGACTCTTTCCAACGCCTCGGACGTGGTCCTCCCCGACAGCTTGTAGACAGCGGCAGCGAGAGGGGCCGAGATGTACCGGCCGTTGTCGGCGGTAGCGATGTGGGTGTCGCTGATCTGCAGGATTCTGACCACGCCATTCACAGTACGTTCTCCCCTGCCCACCGACACCCCGTTGGGCGCCTCCCCGAGGCGCGTTACGACACCACCACCGGTGCCTGCAATTCGTTCCACGAACGGAGATCGTCGGCCGGGAACGGACCCAGTGACCGGGCCGGGAGCGGTCTGCCGTAGAGGAATCCCTGGGCCAGGTGGCATCCGAGGCTCCGCAGTCTGGTCACCTGGGAACGCCGTTCCACCCCCTCGGCGATGATGGGCAGCCCCAGAGAGTCCCCCAGGCCGATGATGGCTCTCACGATGGCGGCACTGTCGGATCGCTGATCCAGGCTCTCGACGAAGCTCCGGTCGATTTTGAGCGACTCGACGGGGAAGCGCTGCAGATAGCTGAGCGATGAGTAGCCGGTCCCGAAGTCGTCGATCTCGACGTGGAGACCCAGATCGCGTAGAGCGCCGAGTGTGACGACGGCCTCGTCGGCATCGCGCATCAGCGTGCTTTCGGTGATCTCCAGCCACAGGTGGTCTGGATCGATGCCGCTTTCCTCGATGCAGGCGGCCACCTGCCGGGGGAAACCGGGATCAGCCAGCTGGACGGCGGAGACGTTCACAGAAATGTTCAGAAGCTCGCTCGTCTCCCCCGCCTCCGCCCGGAGCGCGGTCCACGCCGCCAGCTGCCGGCACGCCTCGTTCAAGACCCAGTGCCCGAGGGGGAGGATCAGGCCGCCGTCCTCGGCCAGAGAGATGAACTCCTGGGGAAGCAGCAAGCCCCTGGTCGGGTGTTGCCACCTCACCAACGCCTCCATACCCACCAGGGTCTCGGTGTGGAGGTCGACGAACGGTTGGTAGTGCAGCTCCAGTTCGTCGCGTTCGAGGGCCCGGTGCAGCTCGTTGGACGTCCGCAGCCGGCTGACCACGGTGGCCTCGTCGTCTTCGCGATAGATCTCGATGCGCGACGGACCCTTTTCTTTGGCCCGGTACATGGCGATGTCGGCGTTGCGAAGCAACACCGCTCCCGATTCGCCCACCCTCGACACGGCAATCCCGACGCTGAGCGACACGAATACTTCGCCGGCCTGCAGGGCCAGGGGCAGCCCCATGGACACCACCAGTCTCTGGGCCACCTCGAGGCAGTCGGCGTCATCACCCACGTCGTCACAGAGGATGGTGAATTCGTCACCGCCGAAGCGGGCCAGGGTGTCGCTGACCCGGGTGGCGCCGCTCAAGCGATCGGCCACGGCGGCCAGGACCTGGTCCCCCACATCGTGACCAAGGCTGTCGTTGATGAGCTTGAAGCGGTCGAGATCGAGGAATATAACGGCCACGTGGTGCCGTCCTCGCTCGGCTCGACGTAGTGCCATCTCGAGTCGGTCCATGAACAGCTCCCGGTTGGGCAGTCCCGTCAGCGGGTCATGGATGGCGGCATAGGCCAGGCGTTCGCGCAGGGCCCTGCGCTCGTTGATGTTCTCGACCTGTTCGAGCAGGTACAGGGGGCGTTGCTGTTCATCGCGCACGCAGGAGACGCTGACCGAGACCCAGACCTCGCGCCCGTCGATCTGGATGTAGCGCTTTTCGATCTGGTAGCCGTTCGATCCTGTCGAGATGAGCCGCTGCATCTCGGCCGAACCGGTCTGCCGATCGTCCACGTGCGTCAGGTCGTGGACACTGACGCCGGCCAGGTCCTCGGGAAGCCGGCCGACAATGTCGCCCATGGCCGGATTGGCCCGCATGATCAGGCCTTCCAGGTCGGTCATGACCATCCCGATGGGGGCGTTCTCGAAGGCCGAGCGGAAGCGTTCGTTGGCGGCGCGCAGGTCCGTGATGTCGTGGAGGTTGGCCACGATGCCGCATACGTCAGGATCGTCGAGGTGGTTGGTGACGGTCGCTTCGAAATGCCGCCACCGGCCGTGGGCGTCCTGACTGCGCACCACCACCTGCAGGGCTCGAGAGGGGTCCTCGAGCAACGGGGGGAATTCCACCGCAATCTTCCGCAGATCATCGGGATGCAGGATGCTTCCCATCGACTGGTCTCTATACGAGTCGGCCGACAGTCCGAGAATGCGGTCGAAGGCGGGACTCACGTACTGCAGGTTCCCGAGCTCATCGGTCACCACGATGATGTCGGCGGCGTTGGACACGAGCGCTTTGAAACGCCGCTCGGACTGGCGCAGCTCGACCTCGACATTCTCGCGTTCGGCCGTGGCCCGGCCAAGCAGCTCGATCACGAGCACCACGCCGAGAAGCCCCAGCGCGGCGATGCCGTGCACCAACGGTTGGCGGATCAACGTGGGGGCGATGTGCGCGGCGATGGCCAACTGGCCGAGCACGACAGCGACAACGGTCCACGCCACACACGGCCACGTCGCCTTCGACCCGAAACGCTGCAGGGCGGCGGCGGCACCGAAAAGGAAGCCGACGGACAAGATCGGCCCCCAGCCGGTGCCGTAGGCCACGGCGGCGATCACACCCATGTTGGCGGCGACGTGCGCACTGCGGTGCCACGGACGACGCCCGTCGGCCCAGAAGACCGAGGACAGGAGACTGGCCACCCCACCGGCTGTCACCAGGGCGATGTAGAACCAGTAGGGCTCGGGGGCGATGAGATGGAGCCACCGGAACAGACAGAAGATGGCCGAGACCGGTGGATTGGCGAGCAGGGTGCGGTCGGCGAGGGCGGCGCGCATCCGAGCCGCCAAAGGCGCGGCGGCGACGGTGTCATCGCTCCCTTCCCGGACCGGTTCCACAGGGGGCTATCGGCAGCTCAGCGCCCTATCTTGACGCCACGGCCCTGCCGCTTCCCCGGGCGCCTTCGGCTCCTACCGCGCTCCGGTGGGCACCCAGAGCCGCTGCTCAGGGGAGCCGTCGTCGGTAACGGGTCTCGTCCACGGCCACCCCCCAGATCT
Source organism: Acidimicrobiaceae bacterium (assembly GCA_003151475.1). GTDB lineage: Bacteria > Actinomycetota > Acidimicrobiia > Acidimicrobiales > UBA8190 > Palsa-661. The sequence continues at coordinate 93,231 of PLXQ01000042.1, forward strand.
CCTGCCGGCGCTGCTGGTCGTCGCTCACCCAGCCGTCGGCGACGTAGAAGCGTTCGGCGCGGACGTTTCCCACCAGGACCCACAGCACGGCCTCGGTGAAACGCTGCCCCGCCAGGCGGGCCCGGGCCTCGGCCATCAGCCGACGCCCGACGCCGCGTCCCCAGGCGTCGGGATCGACGTAGAGGGCAAACAGCTCCCCCCGTCCTTCGGCCTCGTCGGCGGACGACGGCCCCGTGGTGGCGAAGCCGAGGATGGCACCGTCCTCGGCGGCCACGATGGTCGAGGCCAGGTCGGGGTCGCTCTGACCGAAGGTGTAGCGACTCATCCGATCTTCGGGGCGAAGTCCGTCGAGGTAGTCGGCGGGCAGAAGCCCCCTGTATCCCATCTGCCAGGAGCGAACATGCACGCCGGCCACGGCGGCGGCGTCTTGCGGTCGGGCCGGACGGACGCTCCACACACATCCATCCTCCCAGGCCGCCCAACTACCTTTCTTTTCTGTGACAGGTCTTGCTGTGACAGGGTCCTCGGCGCCGCAAGCCGCACGCGGTACCGGCCGGCGCCGTGGCGTCGAACCGGTGTCTCTGGTCGTATCCGGGGCCGGCGGTCTTCTCGGATCGGCCTGCGTCTCACTGGGCGCCGCCCAGAGGGGCTCGCCTTTTTCCTTCACCGCACCAGGTACGTGGGTCTTCGGATCGGCGCAGTCGGCCGCAGTGGGGACGACGGCACGGTTCCTCGGGATCATCCTCGTCTACCTGGGTATCGCTCTCCTTCTCGGCTCTTGGTACGAACTCGTCCGCACCGTGCGCGCCCGGCCGGGAACCGCACTCGCACCGTTGATCCGCGTTCTCGTCGCCTGGGCGGCGCCCATCGTGGTGGCACCTCCTCTTTTCAGTCGCGACGTCTACAGCTATGCGGCGCAGGGCCAGATGGTCACCCGGGGCATCAGCCCCTACGCCCACGGCCCCGCCGCACTCGGGGCCGGGCCGTATCTCCGGCTCGTCGATCCCCTGTGGGCGCACTCCCCCGCTCCGTACGGTCCGGCCTGGGAGAGGCTGTCGGCCTGGATCGTGCAGCTCTCGGGCCGTGACGTTCTCACCGCCCTCGTGGGCTTCCGCCTCGTCGCCCTCGTCGGGGTCGGCCTCATGGCCTGGGCCGTTCCCGTCCTCGCCCGCAGTGTGGGTCGGGACCGCGGCAGTGCCTTCGCCCTGGCCGTTATGAACCCGCTCGTGGTACTCGACCTGCTCGGCAGCTCGCACAACGACGCCCTCATGCTCGGCCTGCTCGTGGCCGGCTGTGCCGCGGCGAGGAGCCGCCAGGTGGCGGTGGGGTTGCTTCTGTGCGCCCTGGCCGCCGAGGTGAAGATCCCCGCCCTCATCGGCGCCGCCTTCATCGGTTGGTGGTGGGCGGGGTCCGGGGCGAGCCCCCGCGCCCGCCTGGCCCGCGTGGTGGGCTCCGTGGTCTCCGTCGCCGCCGCCATGGCGGCCATCGGTGCTGTGTCGGGTCTCGGCTGGCGCTGGCTCGGTGATCTCTCGAACCCGGGCCGCGTCGTCTCGTGGCTCGATCCGGCCACCGCCGTGGGACTGCTCCTGGACCGCGCCGCGGCCGCCTTCGGTGCCCCGGGGCACCAGGCGGCCTTCGTCCACGGGGCCCGGACGGTAGCCCTGGTGGCCGCGGCGGTGATCTCTCTCGTCCTGCTCGTGCGCTCCGACCGTCTCGGGGCCATGGCGGCCATCGGCGGGAGCCTGCTCGCCTTCGTGGTCCTCGGCCCCGTGATCTGGCCCTGGTACGAAACCTGGGCCTTCGTCTTTCTGGCCGTCACCGCCGAGGGCCGGATCCTTCAGCTCCTCTTTCTCTTCTCGGCCGTGGCCTGTGTGGCCGACCTTCCCCGGCCCCGCCTTCTCGCTACCGGCGATCCCGTCCTCGTCACCGTGGGCTGGGTCGCCCTGGCCGCCGTGGTCGGCCTCTTCCTCGTCACCCGGGTCATGCGACGGGCGGTGGGTCCGTCGGCTCAGCCGCCGCCGTCGACCTCGATCACCTGGCCCGTCACGTAGCCCGCTTCGGGCGAGCAGAGAAAGGCCACCACCCCGGCGACGTCCTCGGGCCGGCACACCCGGCCGAAGGGGGCGGTGGCGTCGAGCGAGGAGATGTCGTCGATCCCCATGGCCCCCTTCACCAGCCGCCGCCCCATCTCGGTGTCGACCAGACCGGGGGCGACCACGTTCACGTGGATCCCGTGGCGCTGCTCTTCCTTGGCCAGCGTCATGGCCAATGCCTCGAGCGCCGCCTTGGCCATGTTGTACGGCGCCCCGTTGGCCGACAACAGCCGGGCGGCGACGCTCGAGATGAACACCACGTCGCCCCGGGGCCGCTCCCGCATGGACGGGACGAGCAGCCGGCACAGATGGTGGGCGGCCACGGCGTGGGTGCGCAGCACCCGGTCGAGCTCGACCGGGTCGGTCTTCACCACCGACGCCCCCCGGCTGGCGATCCCCGCCGCGTGGACGAGGATGTCGATCCCCCCGAAGTCTCGGAGCACCGCGGCGGCCATGGCCTCGTCGTCCTCCATCGAGTCGACCGACGCCTGATAGGCCACGCTCCGGTGCCCCATGGCCTCGATGGCCCGCGCCGTTTCTGCGGCGGCATCGGCGTCGCGCCGGTAGTTCACCGCCACGTCACAGCCTGCGGCCGCCAGGGCCAGGGCGCAGGCCCGCCCGATGCCCCGGCTCCCGCCGGTGACGAGCGCCACCCGGGCGACGGCCCCGCTCATCGTGGCGCCCCGTCCCCAGCGCGCCCCGGGACCCGCACCGTTTCATGGCGTTCATGGCGCGGCCGTCTCACGGCCCGGCCGGCTCGTGCCATCTGGATCAGGGGGCGGGACGGAAGACGGGAATGTGGAATCCCTCGCCAATGTCCTCGAAGTCCACCTCGAGCGCCATCCCCACCCGCAGCTGGTCGAAGCCACAGCCGACCACGTTGGTCATCATCCGCGGACCCTCTTCGAGGTCCACCACGGCGGCGACATATGGCACCTTCTCGTTGAACGGCGGAAGGTCGTTCTGGTGGACGATCGACCACGTATAGAGCGTGGACCGACCGCTGGCGTCCTCCCACGACACCTCGTCTCCCCCGCACCGGGGGCAGAAGGGCCGCGGGTAGTAGTGGGCCTCGCCACAGCTGGCACAGCGCGAGATCACCAGTCGTCCCTCGGCCGCCGCGTCCCACCAGGGCTGGGTGAACTCATCGGGGGTGGGCAGGTCATATCGGGTGGCCATGGCGACGTTCTCCTGCGTCTCGGCGGGGCGGCGTCATCATCGCACGGCGCCTGCCCGTGTTGACCCTGGCGCGGGCCATCGGCCATGCTGCCCAGGTTACCGAGCCGGCGTCAACGTGGCGCGTTCGGAGCGCCGGGGGCCCGGCGCGCAAGTCTGAGGAGGACACCTGATGGGCATGCTCGACGGCAAGGTCGCCATCGTCACGGGCGCAGGCCGTGGCAT
>PLXQ01000070.1 GCA_003151475.1 Acidimicrobiaceae bacterium
GCCACGCTGATTCCATCATTTCGTAAGTCACCCGGCCAAAGAGAAGGGCATCGGCCTGGTTGAGGTTCTCGACCGCGTGACGATGTAAGTCTTCGTCCGCGGGGATTGCACGATGATCGCAGCACCCGTCCAATGTGACGTTGATGGAGTACCGAAGGGGTCGCATTTCGCAAGAGTATCGCCGAGGGGGCCTGAGTTCGACCGCACCAACTGGGGAAAGATTCCCACTACGAGGACGACGGGAGTGAGCCTCCCGACGACCTCGGAAACCGCCTCCCGTCCACGATCGTCTTTGCAGCCCGGGGTTCGAGAGACGTGGTTTGGGTCTTGAAATTGTGGAGGTGAGCGGACAACTCTCGAACCAAGACATTAGGCAGGAGATTGAAACCCTCTGGTCCTTGACCAGAAATTTTTCCCTGACTCCCTCGGCGCCGGTCCTCGATTTCACCGCTCGCCCACCCGATGATTCGTCGCCTCCGGTGCAGGGCGAAGCCAGGTGATGGGTAGCCGACACGTCCGGACTTACCGAAGGGCAAGACGGACACGCTGGTGGGTAGTTCACAATGCCGGGCCGGGTCGGTGTCAGCGAGGTCTCCCGCCAGATCAGGAATGCCACCCGTCCAAGGTCATCTCGGCTGAGCATTTGTAAGCGCTACTCCCGAGCCGGCGCGTAGACGTATCATTGTCCTCTCTTTACTCAATCGAACCCGACGGATGTCACCGGTGGACGATCAGAGGCGGTCTGGTGGTGTTGATGTGAATGCTCCTACGCAGGCGGCGGACTCACCGTCCGGCTCGGCGCCCCTCGCTCCAGGTACGGCGTCAGCGAAACGGCGGCACGAGCCTGCCGTGAGGCGCAGGCGGCGACGCCGACGCCTCTTGATCGCGGCGCCTTTCCTGGCGCTGCTGTTGGTGGCGGCCTCCTCGTATGCGGTGTGGATGCTGGAGCCCACGAGCATGTCGTGGAGTGAACGCAGCACCGAGTGGGTAAGAAACGAGGTGCCTTTCGGCAACTGGATGGTCGACAAGGTCGAGCACGTCTTCTACACGTGGCACGCGCCCAAGAAGGGCGGCGCACAGCTCAAGAGGCTGCCGACGTTCGGCCTGAAGGTGCCGCCGACGACACAGGCCGCCGGCTGGCCGCCGCCGATCACGCCTGTCTTCGCGCAGCCACTGCCGGGCGAAGGCGTGTGGAAATCCACCGGCCCGGCGGTTGACGGCGGCCCACCCGTGCTGGTGACGACCTATCGTCCAGAGGTCGACTACCCGCAAATCGTCGCCTACGTGGCCTGGTTCGACCAGACCCGCACCGAGATCGGGTATTACCCGGGCCGCTACGAGCCGCCGAACGCGGCGGTACGTGGGCCGATGATGGTCCCCGACGACCAGCGCTCGCGGCTGCTTGCCTCCTTCAATGGCGGCTTCACCTACGTGGACGGCAACAACGGCTCGAGCGACAACGGCCTGGTGAACGAGCCGCTGAAGGATGGCAACGCCACGCTCGTTGGCTATACCGACGGTAGGGTCGCGATCCTCGATTGGAGCGGCGGCCCGAATGCGGGCCCGGACGTGGCGTGGGCTCGCCAAAGCCTGGCTCCGATCGTCTGGAACGGGCAGCTCAACCCCGCGTTGAACGACAACCCGAACAGTCCACAGTGGGGCTACACGCTCGGCGGCCTTACCCGGGTCTGGCGCACCGGCATTGGCATCGACGCTCGCGGCAACCTCATCTATGTGGTGGCGAACGACCAGACGGTGATCACGCTGGCACAAATCCTCCAGCATGCGGGCGCCGTGGATGCGATGGAGTTCGACATCAACCCCGAGTGGCACACCCTGATTACCTACACCCACCAGAACGGTCTTGTCCCGACAATGGTCGAGCCCCAACCCATGCAGTCCGCCGATCGCTACCTGGTCCCCGACGACCGAGACTTCTTCGCCGTCTACCAACGCCTTCCCGGTCGGGTCACCGTCCCCTTCAAATAGGGGATCATCCTGGAGATCAGAGAACGGGTCTCGCGGCGCTCCTGCGGCAACTCGTCTTTAGCCACCCCCATCCGATCGCTCAGGTGAATGGTTCGAGAGTCAGCACTCTCTTACCAGGTCAGTGGAGGTGAGCGGACTCGAACCGCCGACTTCTACGTTGCGAACGGAAATCGACCTCTGCCGCTCACCTGCACCTCCGTAGGAATAGCGCCGATGACCTGGGATTTGAGTCTTCGGCGTTCTTCATCATTTCTCGGCGCTTTGGAGTGTCGCGCGGACATTTCGCGGACACGCCTGAGTCGAACGTCCTCGTTGTGGTCACAGTCCGTGATGGTCCCGGCCTGCACGCCGCGCCTGTCTCGTTCTCTATTTGCCTGAGTCGAGTGGATCATCGGCCAGGCGCGGAAGCGATTGAACGGCTTCGTCGCCCTTACCGCCAGTCTCGTCATGATCGTTTTTGCCAGGAGGTTGCCAGAGTCCAAGGAACGTGTCTTCTTCAATCTTTTTCCACCCTTCGACCGCCGTTTCGATTTCCTTCACCTCATCCTCCGGAAGTAGGCGCGCTCCTTGGTTATGAACTGGCCTGGGATCCCCGGAGGCTCTGCCATACCTTGGAAGCGAGGATGGAGCCATGGACAAGAAGCACCCGTCATCGAAGAGGTACCCGCCTGAGCTGAAGGAGCGGGCCATCCGCATGATCCGGGAGCTGCAGCTCGAGGACCCTGGCGATCACGGGGTGATCTCACGGGTGGCGCGCCAGCTCGGCGTGGGCATCGAGTCATTGCGTCTGTGGGTGAAACAGGCCGAGATCGACGCCGGCCGCCGGACCGGGACGACATCGGTCGAGCATGACGAGCTTGTCGAGTTGCGCAAGGAGGTGAAAGAGCTCCGCCGATCCAACGACATCTTGCAGGCCGCTGCCAGTATCTTCGGGGCGGAGCTCGACCGCCGACACAAGAAGTAGTCGCCTTCATCGACGCTCACCGGGACCGCAAGACCGGTGGGCGTCGATGGGGGGTCGAGCCGATCTGCGAACAGCTGCAGGTCGCCCCATCCACCTACTACGACACCAAGGCCCGGCCACCGTCGGCCCGGGCCGTCCGTGACGCCGAGCTCGGACCTCGACTCGCCGAGCTCTGGAAGCACAACTACTCGGTCTACGGACGCCGCAAGCTCACCAAGGCCGCCCATCGGGCCGGCATCGGTGCCGGTCGGGACCAGGTGGCCCGGCTCATGGCCGCCCAGGGCATCAGGGGGGCGAGCAGGGCGAAGAAGCGGTTCACCACCAAGTCCGACCGCAGCGCCGTGCGGGCGCCGGACCTCGTCAATCGAAACTTCACGGCCACGCGCCCCGACGCCCTGTGGGTGGCCGACTTCACCTACTGCTCGACGTGGTCGGGGATCGTCTACGTGGCCTTCATCATCGACGTCTACTCCCGGCGCCTCGTCGGCTGGAAGGCCGCCCGCTCGATGACCGCGACCTTGGTGGTCGACGCCCTGAACATGGCTGCCTGGACCAGGAGACATACGACGCTCGACGGCCTCGTCTGTCACACGGACGCCGGCAGTCAATACACATCAATTTCATACACTGACCGGATCGACGAGGGGGGAGCCGCCCCTTCCATCGGAACCGTCGGCGACAGTTACGACAATGCGATGGCCGAATCAGTCATGGGGCTGTTCAAGACCGAACTGCACCGCAACCCCGCCGCCCGGGCAGCCAACGGCGGGCCCTGGAGGGGGCTCGACGACCTCGAAGTCGCCACCTGCGGCTGGGTGTCGTGGTTCAACGACGAGCGGCTCCACAGCGAACTCCACGACCAGTCGCCGGCCGAGTTCGAAGACGACTACCGCCACAGGTCTCAGCCCGATGCGGCCTGAGAATCCAAACTCAGAGCCTCCGGGGATCCCAGGCCGGTTCATTATCTGTTACGGCAAGTTGTACTGGTGGTCCGACGAGACCGGCCGAGACGCGACATGTCGTCTCAATAGTGCGGTAGGCAAGTCTCAAGCCTAAGGCAACCGGCACCGGGTTTTGGAGGAAGTGTGACATAAGCGCTTGGGCAACCGTGGCAAAATCACCTCCGCTGCCAATCGCGTAGAACTTCTGTGGAGTGTGCCAGAGGGCACCTCCATTGTCTTGGATCTGCATCAGGCGAGGGCTGGCCGCTACCCAGTCCCCCAAAAGAAAGGTTGCGCTCGCCGGATGAGGGGCGGGCATATTGAGTCCAAGTGGAAGCGCACTCTGGTAGGAATGGTGCATTGCGTTCCAACATGCCTCTCGGAGGTGTTGACGCATGCCTTGATCGTCTGCCGGCGCGAAGGCGTCCTGCTTTGGACCTGGCTTGCTGCATTCGATGTCCAACGTGGCCAAGCGCGTCTGGGGCGTGTTCCAGCCCCTCGGGGTCAGCAACGGTCACGGTGGGGGCTGAGTGTCTCATTTCCGGGCATCTCCATCAGCGCCATCTCTCGGCTACGTCATCAGCAACTGATGACGGCATATGGCCGGGTAGCGCAGAATCGGGGATCCCGGTCATCCCGTCCCTGCATCCAGTCCACCGGAACCGACGCTCTGCGGGACCAGCGGCGCCGACGATCCCCGTCCCGAGGGCCGACCGGTATCGCCCCTCAGGGAGATCACCGCTCCGAATGGCCGATGCCCTCATTCGGTGCCGAGGCACCGAGTACAACTGCGCTACGCGCGAGGGAGAAACCTCCCTCCACGCTCCATCTCGCATGGGGCGCACCAGCTGCCGCCTGCCAGAACCTATAGCTCAGACCCGGCTGGAGCCATGCAGGTTAGGCATCCCTGGACAGTGCTTTCGTGATCTGGGCCATGTCGAAGTAGTCACGCCAGGCGCTGATCTTGCCGTCACGGATCTCGAAGGTGCCCATGACGGGAAGCGCTACGGCGATCTGTCCGATGGTCAAGGTGTCGACCCGTTCGGTGACCACCACGTTGTCTTTGACAGCGAGGTGGAGGGTTTCGACCACCATGCTCTGGCACATGCCGAAGAAGTTCTCGATGAAGGCGACGGTGGCGTCGATGCCGACAGCGGGATCCATGGGCATGTTGTGGTACACGACGTCATCGGTGAAGAGCGGGCGCATGGCCTCAGCGTCAAGCTTCTCCAACGCATCGCACAGTTCACGTACGACCCGCTCAGCGTTCTCTGAAGCTCCCATGGCGCACCTCCTGGGGTTGGGCATCAGCTGCAGGGGCTCACGCTAATCCATGGTCAGTGGCCGAGTCCTTGGTCTGGTGGGTCCCGATCATCATCTTGACCACCTAACGACCGGCGGCAATCTGGCCGCACCTGGCTGGGTTCCGCCACAAGGACTCGGCCACATCGACAGCGACGGGCGTGGTCGTTCTTGAGCCCGGCTACAGAACGTTGACGACCACCAGAAGCACCATCGCCAACACCATGATGCCGATGAGAAGAAAGCGCAATGGGCGGCGGCGGGGCGGAAACTCCTCATCACCACCACTCCAGTCCCACAGGTCGGGATCATTCGGGTCAGGCGGTGCCGGACCGACGGGCGTGGGCATGGAGCAAGTGTAGGGAACAGCCAAAGCGACGAAAGCTGATCACGACGAGAGGCCCCACCCGAAACGCCCGTCACACCGCCGCCGTTGATCCCGCTGAAAGCATCCCCACGGCGTCGCCCGAGGGCATAACCCACCCCGTGGTGGTGTTGAAAAAGAGGATCGTCCGCCGGTTGCTCTCACCCCCCAGAGTGCCCGGCGGACGTGTCTTTCCCCTCGGCAACTGGCTTACTGCACGCGCGGGGTCTGGGGGGGAGCCCCAGCGGGGGTGCAGGGGGCAGAGCCCCTGCGGTTCGCGCGTGCTCCTTATCCCGTTCGGGACCCGCTCAGGACCCAGATGAAAGCCTGCGGACGCCGGGGCCCGCGATGCTGGCGCAGG
>PLXQ01000014.1 GCA_003151475.1 Acidimicrobiaceae bacterium
CCGTGCACCACTTCGTGGTGACGACTTTCTCGACAGGCATGACCGTGACCATGGACGGCGCCCAGGTGCTCAGCTACACGATCAGCCTGCCGCCAACCGTGCTCCTCGGGTTCACGGGGGGGACCGGAGGGTTTAACGACGTCCACCAGGTCCAGAACGTGTCCATCACGACCGGTCCGCCACCGCCTGCGCCCACCGTCACCGGAGTGAGCCCGTCCTCGGGGCCGACCACCGGGGGGACCACGGTCACCATCACGGGTACCGGACTGACGGGCGCATCGGCTGTGAAATTCGGCGGTACGGCGGCCACGACCTACTCGGTCGGCAGCGACGGCTCCATCTCCGCCACGTCGCCCCCCGGCACACTTGGCTCCGTCGACGTGACCGTCACCACCCCCGGGGGCCCGAGCGCAACGGGCCCGCCCGACCTGTTCACCTACGTCGCCGGACCGCCTCCACCTGCGCCGACCGTCACCGGCGTGAGCCCCCCCTCGGGGCCGACCAGCGGCGGGACCACGGTCACCATCGCGGGTACCGGACTGACGGCCGCATCGGGCGTGAAATTCGGCGGCACGGCGGCCGCGACCTACTCGGTCGGGAGCGACAGTTCCATCTCCGCCACGTCGCCCCCCGGCACACTTGGCCCCGTCGACGTCACCGTCACCACCACTTTCGGGGGCACGAGCGCCACCAACCCGGCCGACCTGTTCACCTACGTCGCCCCACCTGCGCCCACCGTCACCGGCGTGAGCCCGTCCTCGGGGCCGACCACCGGGGGGACCACGGTCACCATCGCGGGTACCGGACTGACGGGCGCATCGGCCGTGAAATTCGGCGGCACGGCGGCCACGACCTACTCGGTCGGGAGCGACAGTTCCATCTCCGCCACGTCGCCCCCCGGCACACTTGGCCCCATCGACGTCACCGTCACCACCCCCGGGGGCCAAAGCGCACCAGGCCCGGCCGACCTGTTCAGCTACGTCACCGGTCCGCCACCCGGCTCGATCCCGTCGCCGGTATCGGGGGGTTGGCAGCTCAACGGCTCGGCCCAGCTCATGACCACCGGATCGCCGCCCAACCTGCAGTTGACGGCGGCCACCAATTGGCAGGCGGGCTCGGCCTTCTGGCCCACCCCGGTGCCGGGGGTGGGCATCTCGGCCGCCTTCGACGCCTTCATCGGATCGGGCTCGGGCGCCGACGGGCTCACCTTCACCCTGGCCGATGCCAGTGTCACCAGGCCCACCGCCCTGGGCGTCAACGGGGGTGGTGAGGGGTTCTCGGGGATCAAGGGGATCGCAGTGTCCCTTGACACCTGGAAGAACACGGTCAACCCGTCGAGCAACTTCGTGGGCATCGCCACCGATGTAAGCACGGTGGGGACGAACACGTTGAACTACGTGACCACCAACTCGTCGATCGCGTCGCTGCGCAGTGCCGTGCACCACTTCGTGGTGACGACGTCCTCGACAGGCATAACCGTAACCATGGACGGCGCCCAGGTGCTCAGCTACGCGACCAGCCTGCCGCCTTCGGTGCTCCTCGGCTTCACGGGGGCGACCGGAGGGTTCAACGACATCCACCAGGTCCAGAACGTGTCCATAACGGCCATCGCGCCGCCTGCGCCCACCGTCACGGGAGTGAGCCCGACCTCAGGGTTCAACGGCACCTCGGTCACTGTGACCGGCACCAACTTTACCAACGCCAGCGCCGTTGACTTCGGCGCCGCAGCGGCGACTTTCTTCACCGTCAACAACTCGAACTCCATCACCGCCACGGCGCCCTTCGGAACACTGGGCACCGTCGACGTGACCGTCACCACCCCGGGAGGCACGAGCGCTACGGGCGCCGCCGACCAATTTACGTATATCGCCGGCCCACCGACTCCCACGCTGGTGGCTACATACCGCGGCGACCTCGGGCGAAGCGGCTATTACCCGTCCCAGACGGGCGTCACGACTGCCAACGCGGCCAGCCTCAAGCTGCACTGGACGGACACGGGCGGCACTGGCTCCTTCGCCCAGCCCATCGTGGCCAACAACATGGTGTATTGGGGCGACTGGAATGGGCTCGAGCACGGGACCGATCTGACGGGGAAGGACGTGTGGGCGGTCAATGTTGGGGTTGATTCAGACAGCGCCTGCTCCCCTCCGGTGTCGGGACCGAGCGGCACGGTCACCGCGGCGCTCATGGGCTCCACCCCAGTGGTGTACGTCCCCGGAGGCGACGACAACTTCTACGCGCTGAATGCGCTCACGGGCGCCCTCATCTGGAAGACCAACCTCGGGACGCTGCCCGCTGATTTCCTGTGGAGCTCACCCATCCTTTACAACGGGAGCATCTATGAGGGAATCGCGTCGTTCGGTGACTGCCCGCTCGTCCAGGGGCAATTGGTGCAGATGAACGCGTCGACCGGAGCCATCCAGCACATTGCCAATATGACGCCAAACGGCTGCATCGGCGCCGGGATCTGGACTTCCCCGACCATCGACCCGAGCGACGGCAGCATCTACGTGACCACGGCGACGCCGAATGCGTGTTCCTCGCCCGGCGAGTTGGCTCCTGCGATCGTCAAACTACGAGCCAGCGACCTGTCCGTCCTCTCCAGCTGGACCGTGCCTGTGGCGGAGCAGGCCTTTGGTGACGAGGACTTCGGCGCGACCCCCACGCTCTTTACGGCCACCATCAATGGCGTGCACCGCTCGCTGGTGGGAGCACTCAACAAAGACGGCCTCTTCTTCGCCTGGGACCGGACCAACCTGGCCGCCGGTCCGGTGTGGCAGTCAACGATCGCCGACCCCAGCGGAAGCCCCCGTTCGATCGTCTCAGCCTCCTGGGACGGGTCGCTGCTGTACGTGGGAGGCGGCGGTGCCACCATCAATGGCACGAGCTGTTACGGGAACATCTCTGCGCTCGACCCGGCAACCGGGGCCTTCGTGTGGCGGTCGTGCCAGACGAGCTTCATGACCGCAGGCCTCACCGAGGTACCTGGGATGCTCATCGAGGGAGTAGGCGCGGGTGGCGACGTCGTATTCCTGAATACCGCCAACGGCGCCACGGTGTCTACCTTCGCCACGAAGAGCATGGTGCAAGGAGAGGTGACGGTTTCGAACGGCATCGTCTACGTGCCGCTCGCCAACGGAAACCTTGTCGCGCTCGGCCAGTAGCCGCACGGGGTGGTCAAGGCCGCCATGATTGACGCTTCGCTGCTGCCTGCTTATCGCCTTCGCCCTCGTGATCCTGAAAGTGGTCGAGGTGGCTGTCAGGTAACCGTGTCCGCACAGGAATGCCGGTGTGAGTGACCAATGGCGGGGCAGTTGGTTTTCGTGCTCCATCTCTCCCTCTGGCGGTACAGAACGGACTCAGTGTCACGGAAATCCGAAGAGCGCCAGAAGAGCGGACTGGACGTTACGGGTGGACTGACTTGGCAGAACATCCAGATCTACGAAGGCACCAACCAGATCCAGCGGGTCGCGATCGCAAAGAAGCTGCTCGGACAGAAAATCTGATCGGATCGGGGTCACCGGTGCGCGCTGTTGGGTCCGTCCATCCCTAGCCGCTCCGGATGGTCGCAGGTTCGGACGGCTCCGTGGCCGCTCTAACGCAGACCGGATCCTGACGGTTGTGGGGATCAACCCCGGGTGGGCCCGGCCCCTCGCCACGCGCGACAGGAAGCCAAGGCGTGAGTTCCCTGCTCTGATCCGTATCGCTTGGCAAGGTTGACCAAGGACGGCCGACCGGATCAGCGACAATCCCCTCGCCCGGCGGTGAAATTCGACGACTGAGTGCGTGTTAGGCGGCGGGGATGAACATCAGGCCGTGTGGGTTCGTGAACCCGATGACCATCGGGGTGACTTGACCAGTCGTGAGGTTGAGGGTGGACAATGTGCCCGGAACTCCCGAGTCAGACGCGGTGTCGACGAAGATCGTGCCTGGGGTGAAAGTGCCGATGATCTGGTAGACGGTGTTGGAAGAGTTGTCGGTCATGTAGAGCGAGCCTGCGGTCGACGTCACCCACGTGATGTCGTCGATGTTGGTAGCGATGGGGAGTTGCGTCAGGGTCTGGCCCGCTGTGCCCGGACCGTTGACGAAGATGACCTGGGCGTCGGCCTGGCTGACCAAGGCGAAGTCCCCTGCGTACTTCGGGCTCACGCTGGGGACCACGGCGTTCGAGTCAGGGTCTGTCAATCCCAAGGTGACAGAACCGCTGGGGCCTGTAGCGGTGGCGTTGTCGGCGAATACCGATGTCAAGGTAGTCACCCCAGTCGTCTCATCGAGTGAGGCAGAGTAGACCGCTGGTGCAGTAAGGGACGACGGGTTGGACCCGCTGATCAGGATTTTGCCATTGATGACCGAGACGGCGTCGGTGCCACCGCCTCCCAGGCTGATCGGGTCCACGTTGTAGGTCAGGTGGACAACCTTTTTGGTAGCGGGGTGAATGGCATACATGGACGAATTGCCGTCCTCGTTGACGGTGGCGAGGATCTCCCCGGTTGATGCATCGGCTCCCATTCCGTCGCATTTGCCGGTGATCTGCCAGGTCTGGACGACTTTCTTCTTCTTGTACTCGACGATCGTACTGGTGGTCGTCCCCGTGCCCGAGGCCGGCTCGCCCATGGCCCCGACGCCGTTTTGGTAGCCCACGAAGACGTCCTTGCCCAGGACGGCAATGTCGTCGGGATTGATGTTGCCTCCGACGCCGGTGGCCAACACCTTCACCTGGAAGCCGCTGTGAGCCGGGGCCACGGGCTGAGCCGAAGACGCTGGTGAGCTGGCGACAACGCCCAGCGCGGCGGCGCTGAGTGCAAAGACTGCACCGACGGTTGGCCAGCGCCGTCGCGTCGACCGACACGACGAGTCCGGGGCGGATGAAGGTGCGGTCGGGTCCTGCACGGGATGCTCTATGCTCCTTGCCTACTCCGCGAAGGTTGTCGCACGGGAAACGGGACGTGTCAGACGGGTAAATTTCGCCTGAACCCAGGAGGAGCGTCCTGTGCTATCGCCGGCTGGGGCGGCAAAAGGGGTTTCGTCGTCATCGCAACTCCACCCTACGCGGCGCGGGTTTCAGGATCCGGTGTCGTCGCCGGGACCAAGCTCCTCGTTGGGTGGCCTTGATGGGGGGAACGAGTCGTCGCGCATCGATCGGAAGGGGTTATTCGTGATCCGCCAGCTGGGGATGGGAATCGTCTGTACTCGCCGGGCCAACCAGTGGCCGGCGGCCCGAATGACAAGGCGGCGAACCGGACCGAACATGAGTAGCAGACCAAAGGCGTCGCCGATGAATCCGGGCAGGCAAATCATTACTCCGCCCAGCAGGACGACCAGTCCGTCCAGCAACTCCCGGGTCGGCACCTCTCCCCGCCCCAATCTCTCCTGGGTGCGGATCAGCACACCAACTCCGACGCGCCGGACAACGAAGGGCCCCAGCGCGCTCACGACGATGAGGATCCCCAGTGCCCAGAGGAAGCCGATCTGCTCGGCCACGACGACGAACGAGGCGATCTCTGCGCCAACGAACAGCAGCACGCCGAGGAAGAACACCCACTCAGAATAATCCCGTACCGGTCAGTCCGTGATCGAGACCATGACGTCCCCGGCCGGCCTGAGGCGTCCAGGGACCAACCCGGGCGAGGCCAGAGCCGGCAGAGCGAATCAGAGTGCTCCTTGACATTCAGGTCGGATCTGATCCCGGGACGCCTCGCGGTAGGGGATCCCCGTTGTGTCTCCAGGCGGGCGTGGGCGATCGCCGCCGTGCCACCATCGTCATTGCATGGCCCGAACGTGGTTGTCGATCAGGGTGGAGCGAGTGGAGAGACGTGGGGCGACCAGGAGCGAGTGTCCCCGCCGGCGCCCGCGGTCGAGGCGTCATTGACCTTGATGCATCGGGACAGGAGACACCGCGGTTGCCGCTCAGCTACGGAGCGTCACCCCTGCGAGCGCTCCGGTGTGATCGCCGTTCTCCATGAAGACCTGTCCGTTGACGATCGTCTCTTCGTAACCGGTTGCGTGCTGGATGTAGCGACCGGCGCCCAGCGGGAAGTCATGGGCAATGGTCGGCAACTTCAGATTCAGGGTATCGAGATCAAGCACGTTGATGTCGGCGAACTGTCCCGGGGCGATCCGGCCTCGATCGACCACGGCGAACAGGTCTGCCGGTTCCGACGTCAAACGACGCACGGCGTCTTCGAGTGTCATCAGCGCTGTATCGCGTACCCAATGCGCCAACAGCCACGTCGGCTGCCCGGCGTCCATGATCTGGCCCACATGAGCGCCGGAGTCAGCCAAACCGAGCACGCAGTAGTCCTTGCCCAGCATCCACACGATGGCGTCGTGATCGTGGTTGAGGAACGGGAAGCTGAAGAGGGCGGCTCCGCGGGTCTCCCGTGAGATGTCGACGAACGCCTGGACGGCGTCAACGCCTCGCCGCGCCGCGTGACTGGCTAGCGAGTCGGCCGGTGTGAACCGGTAGTTCGCCGGTTCGGTGGCGAGAACATAGACGCAGCTCCAATCCAAGCGCTGGTGTTCTCGCGCTGCGTCGATCAGCGCCGTCCGGCGATCGTCGTCGTCGAGAGCAGCGAGACGGGCGTCGAGCGGTTGGTCGGCCAGCTCTCGCCAGGGGGAGTGGCGATCGAAGAAGGTGTTCATCTGCAGGCCGAAAAGCAGGGCTATGCCACGCGGCGTCGTCTGCGGGCGAAGCGCGGCACCAGCGGCGGCCTCTGTCTCCACGCACTCAAAGATCTTTTCGTACAGACCGGGTGCGAAATCGGTTTGGGCGGTGGCGAACGTGACGGGCCGACCTGTGCGGCGTTGGATCTCGGCCATCCAGTGGATCTCGCCGGCGACGTTTTCGAAGTGCTCGCCGGCCCGCTCGAAGCGGGGTGCGACCTGGAAGACGCCCCGACCGTGTCGGCCCAGCACGTCGCCGATGGCGAACAATTCACGATCGTCGGCCCAGGTCCCGGGAATCGGACGCCCATCGGGAACCCGGTGGAGAAGTGTTCGGCTGGTGGCGAACCCGAGCGCCCCGGCCCCGACCGCCTCGTCGACAAGATCGCAGATGGCGGCAATGTCGTCGTCGGTGGCGGGCTCCTCCGACATACCGCGCTCGCCCATGACGTGGTGACGCAGCGCCACATGGCCCACCATGCCGCCCACGTTCACGCCTTTGGCCAGAGAGTCGATCGAACCGAGGTACTCGCCGTAGGTCGTCCAGTCCCAGGCCAGCCCGGAAAGGATCGCATCGCGGGGGATGTCCTCTACCGACTCCATGAGCTCGGCCAGGTATTCGCGATCGCCCGGCGCGCAGGGGGCGAATGTCACCCCACAGTTCCCGATCACCACGCTCGTCACGCCGTGCCAGCAGCTACTTGAGGCGATCGGATCCCACGACAGCTGTGCGTCGAGATGGGTATGGATGTCGACGAAGCCGGGCGTGACGACCTTCCCCTCGGCATCGATCTCGCGGGTGCCACGATCCTCGATCGTTCCCACCGCCGTGATCCGATCACCGTCGACCGCCAGATCACCGACCGCTCCCGGCGAGCCGCTCCCGTCGACGATCAGACCGTTCCTAATCACAAGGTCGTGTGTCATCTCCGCAGTGTTCCATGTTTACCGGAATGGTGACGGACCCACGCCCAGCTGAACCTCAATCGAGCTGAACCTCAGTCGAGATGAACCTCAATCGAGATGAACCTCAATCGAGTTCGGTCAGGACCTCGCCGATGATCTTCGTCGTCTCGTGGGCGGTGAGAGGATCGCCACCCTCGGCCTTGGCGACCTCGGCGGCAAAGTCCTCGACGGAGTGAACACCACCGACGAGAACATGGCGCAGCGCTTCTCCGCTGGCTTCGGGATCGTCGAGTGCCTCCACCGCCGGCGCCACCGCATGATCGGGCGAGATGGCCACGGCATGGACGAGGGTCATTGCCTC
Organism: Acidimicrobiaceae bacterium; assembly: GCA_003151475.1. Taxonomy (GTDB): domain Bacteria; phylum Actinomycetota; class Acidimicrobiia; order Acidimicrobiales; family UBA8190; genus Palsa-661. The sequence goes on from PLXQ01000014.1 coordinate 7,931, forward strand.
TTGCCGACCGGTGGCCGTCGAGACGACCGGTGCACGATCGGGATTCTGCTGATGGTCCCATTCGGCCAGCGCCTCGTCGTAGCCGCCTTCACCCGGATGCAGAAGTCGGGTCGTGGGCGCGGCGGTCGCCGGCGTCGTGTCCCCGCCATTGTCGGCGGAGGGCGTGGCGGCATCCTCGTCGCTGTGGTGCTCTCGTTCTGGCTGTACCGGAACGGTGAGGGTGCCGTCGGGGTTGCGGACGATGTCCATCGGGAGGATCTCCTCGCCTAGAAGACGTCATCACGACGTCCTGGTTCATCCTTACCCAGAGTTGCCCGAGATACCCGCCCTAAGTGGATTTTCCGGCGATCCGATCGTGAATAAGTCGTTCAGGACCACATTTGAGGACCTCATGTCGCCGGTTTCAACGTCATTGCTGATGGATGAGGGCGGCACATTGGATGCAGGTCCGCGCTCCCGGGCGCGCTGCTAGTCGCTCCGGTGGAATCTCGACACCGCAGCGTTCACAGAGCCAGTAGCTGCCGTCGGCGAGCCTCGACATAGCCCGGTCAAGATCACCGAGGTAAGCCCGTGCCTCAGCCAACAATGCGGCGACCTGGGCGCGCTCGTAGGCGATTGTCGACCCCTCGGGGTCATGCTCGTCATCTCCGTTCATCTCGGCCGATGCCGAGATGATCCCGTCGAAGTCGGCTGTCATGGCATCGATGCGGGCGAGGGTCGCCTCACGCTCCGCATCGAGCACACGCCTGACGGCCGGTTCCTCCATGACCACTTCCTACACCCACCGTCCAGAGACGACAGCACCTTCGGCTGGCAAGGACTGGCGGTGGTCATGGATCTTGGGTGAAATGACGCCGTGACAATCGCCATCGCCCACCGGGGCGACCCACAAGGCGAGCGTGAGAACACCCTCGCTTCGTTTGCCGCCGCCGTGCGCCAGGGCGCCGACATGATCGAGCTCGATCTGCGGCGCACGAGAGACGGTGTCATCGTGGTGCTCCACGACGAGACCCTGGGTCGACTCTGGGACGTCGATCGATCGGTGGCCGACCTCGATCTGGCCGCACTTCGGGAGATCGGGCACGCGGACGTCCGTATTCCGACCTTGGCTGAGGCCCTTCATAACGTCGACGTCCCGCTCATGGTGGATTTCACCGAGACCGAAGTCGTCGAAGGGGCCGTCGATGCCGTGCGCGCCGCCGATGCCATGGCCCGCTCGCTCTTCGTGACATGGAACGTCGATGCCCTGCGGACGTTGCGGGCCTTGGCCCCTGAAGCCCGGATCGGCCTGACCTGGATCGAGCAGGGTCCACCGAGCCCCACGCTTCTTCTCGAGCTCGGGGCGGAGTTCTGGAATCCCATGTTCCGACTGGTCACCCCCGACCGCGTGGACGCGGTCCACGATCTGGGCCTGAAGGTGTCCACCTGGACGGTGGACGAGCCCCGGCACATGGCCCGTGTCTCGGAGGCGGGGGTCGACGCCATTGTCAGCAACCGGATCGCCGACCTACGGCAGTTCATCTCGAGGGAGCTCCAGTGACCGAAAACATCGTTCCGTTCAGCATCGACGTCGGGCCGACGAGGCTCGACGACCTGGCCGATCGCCTCGGTCGCACCCGCTGGCCGGAGCGCGAAACCGTGGACGACTGGTCGCAGGGCATCCCCCTGGCCTACGTCCAGGACGTCTGTCGGTACTGGATGGAGGAGTACGACTGGCAGGCCACGGAAGATCGTCTGAACGCCATTCCGCAGTTCAAGACCGAGCTCGACGGGCTCGGTATTCACTTTCTCCACATCCGTTCGCCAGAACGCGATGCCCTGCCACTCGTGCTCACCCACGGCTGGCCGGGGTCGATCGTCGAGTTCCTGAAGGTGATCGGACCGCTCACCGACCCCGCTCGCCACGGGGGAGACAGCTCCGACGCCTTTCACGTCGTCTGTCCATCGCTACCGGGCTACGGGTTCAGCGACAAGCCCGAGCGCACGGGTTGGAACGTTCCCCGGATTGCCACAGCCTGGGCGGAGTTGATGGGTCGGCTCGGCTACGAGCGTTACGGGGCCCAGGGCGGCGACTGGGGGGCGGCGGTCACCACCGCCATCGGCCGGCAGGACACCGCCCACTGCATCGGCATCCATCTCAATATGGTTCCGGCCTGGCCACGGCGCGCCGATATGGAGAATCTCTCCGAAGCGGAAAGCGCGTCGCTGGCCGCGCTGCAGGAGCATGACCACTGGGGGACGGGCTACTCCAAGCAACAGTCGACCCGGCCTCAGACCCTCGGATACGGCCTGGTGGATTCGCCGGCCGGACAGGCGGCCTGGATCCTCGAGAAGTTCTGGGCCTGGACCGACTGCGACGGCCACCCCGAGAACATCCTCAGCCGGGACGAGCTGCTCGACAACGTCATGCTCTATTGGCTGCCGGCGGCAGCGGCGTCCTCGGCCCGTCTCTACTGGGAGAGCTACGCCGATTTCGGCGCCGATCCCGTGACCGTGCCCATGGGGGCGGCCATCTTTCCCAAGGAGATCATCAGGCCGTCACGTCGATGGGCCGAGTCGAGGTACACCGACATCCGCCAATGGAGCGAACTCGCACGCGGTGGTCATTTCGCCGCCCTCGAGCAACCGGAGGCGCTCGTCACCGACATCCGCTCCTTCTTCCGCCTCGTGCGCTGACGCGGGTTCGGCCATCGACACCACACCGTCTGCGCGATCAGGCTCCGAGACGCGCCCGCAGGTGCAGGAACAGCGGCAGTCGGTGCCACTTGTGGGCCGGGTCGGGTTCGCCGAGCTCGCGTAAGCGCTCGATGACGAATCCGGCGTCGGCCAGTGCGTCTGTGTAGGCCTGCAGCGGCCGGTGCTCGGAATGAAACGTCATGACCAGTCCGTCGCGTTCGCAGGTGTCCGCACGAGCTCTCCGTTCGAACCAGGACCCGTCGATGACGAACGACGGTGTGTCGCCGGCCGCTCCCGCGGCGAAGTGGCCGGCGGTGTTGAGCGGATGGGTGATGGCCATCACCAGACAGCTACCCGGTACGAGGACACGAGCGGCTTCTGCCACCGCCGTCTCCATGGCGTCGACGTCCTGGAGGCTCATGAAGGCCACGGCACAGTCGGCCACGGCATCAGGCAGGGGAAGTGCGGCGGCGTCGGCCACGGCCACGGGGCCGGCGGCGTCGGGGTGGGCGAGAGCGGCGGCCGCCATGACCGCCGATGCATCGAAACCCACCACCCGATGGCCCAAGCGGGAGAGGTCCCGTCCGACGCGGCCCTCGCCACAGCCGATGTCGACGGTCAACCGACCGGGAGTCGGAACGAGGGGCAGGAACGCATCGCGGTGAAAACGCCAGTAGCTGTCATGGCCCGGTGCCCGGGCCCAGGCGATCCATGCTTCGGCGTGAGCATCCCAGGCGTCGCGGAGCATGGGCCCATCTTGTCAGTGGCTTAGCATCGGGTCATGCTCGGGGGGCCTCCCGCGGTTGACCGCGGCGGTGATGAGGAGACCGGCCGGGAACCGGAAGACGGTCGATTCTGGGCGCCCCTCGGCGTTGTCTGCCTTTTCGCCCTCGGCATCAGGCTCGCCTACGTCCTCGTCGTGACCCGCCACGAGAACGGCCACACCTACGACGCGCTCTATTACTCGCTGCAGTCCTACCTGCTGTCCCTCGGCCACTTCTTCGAGACTCCTCCGTTTGCCGTCGGGCCCGATGCCGCCCACCCGCCCCTGGTCTCCCTGGTTCTCACACCGGTGTCCTATTTCTTCGGGGTGCCGGCCGACGCGTTACCCCAGCGGCTGACGATGGCCGTCCTGGGCACGGTCGTGGTCCTTCTGGTCGGTCTGCTCGCACGACGTGTCGGCGGCACCCGGGTGGGGATAATCGCCGCCGCCTTCGCCGCCGTCTACCCGAACTTCTGGATCCCGAACGGGATCGTGATGTCCGAGACGTTGTCGATGCTGGTCATGGCCGTGATCCTGCTGGCCACCTACCGGCTGCTGCGCCGGCCCACATGGACCAATGCCGCGTTGGCCGGTGCCGCCTGTGGGGTCGAGATGCTCGTCCGGGCCGAGCTGGTGCTCCTGGTGCCCTTCCTCCTCGTTCCCGCCGTGCTCGCCTGCCGTCGGGTCAGTCGTGGCGCCCGGGTCGGACTGGTCGCACTGACCGTCGCCGCCGCGCTGCTCGTCGTCGGCCCCTGGGTGGGCCGCAACCTGGTGAGCTTTCGAGACGCCACGTATCTCTCGACGGGCGACGGCCCCGTCCTTCTCGGGGCCAACTGCCCGAGCACCTACTACGGACCGGGGATCGGTCTGTGGAGCCTCGGATGCTCGCGAGACATCCCCGTAGGAAGTGATCAGTCGGTGACCTCGGCCCGCCAGGTGAGCGGGGCCGAGAAGTACATCAAGAAGCACGCCGGCCGCCTACCCGTTGTGGCGCTGGCGCGCGCCGGACGCCTCTGGGATTTCTATGCGCCGGTCCAGATGGCCCGGCTCGACGTCAATGAAGGCCGGCCCGTTCCCGCCTCCATCGCCGGCCTCGTCTTCTACTACTGCCTGTTGTTGCCGGCCGCCGTCGGGGTCGTCGTCCTGCGGCGGCGTCGTACCGTGCAATGGCCCCTGCTCGTCCCCGCCGGCGTTCTCACCCTGGTGGCCGTGGTCGACTACGGGCTCGTCCGGTTCCGAGCCCCGTTCGAGGTATCTCTCGTGGTCCTGGCGGCCGTGGCCCTCGACGCCGTCTGGCGCCGGCTCGTCGGTCGCCGGGCTCGGCCTGCCGGCTCCTTGGGTGCGCCGCTGCTGGAGGTGGAGGGAGAGGGGGAAGACGAGGTAGACGAGGTAGACGAGGTAGTTGCCACGTTAGATTCTCCTTACGTATAGGCCCTGGCATGACCCGGTCCGGTCCGCCCACCATCGACGACGCCTTCGGGGTGATCGCCCATCCGCTGCGGCGCCAGCTGATCGAGCGCCTGGCTGGGGGCGAATCCCGGGTGACCGAACTCGCCGAACGGCTGCCGGTCAGCCGGCCTGCCGTCTCCAGCACCTCCGGCTGATGCTCGACACCGGCGTCGTGATGGAAAGGCGAGAGGGCCGAGAGCGTTATTACTCGCTGCGCCGGGACCAATTGGGCGACGTCGACCGGTGGCTCCGGCGTCTCGACGACTTCTGGTCCGTCGGGCTCCGTCGCCTGGGCGAACACCTGGAGGCGCAGTCGTGATCGACGGCGACCGGATCGTCCACGAAGCCCGCTATCGCAATCCCGTATTGGCCGTCTGGCAGGCGCTGACCGACCCGTCGGCGCTCGCCTCGTGGCTGATGCCCAACGACTTCGTCCCCACCGTGGGGCATCGCTTCCGTCTCGACGCCCGGCCGGATTTCGGGTTCATCGACGGTGAGGTCATCGAAATCGAACCGCCGAGCCTCCTGCGCTGCCGGTGGACGGTCGAAGGCGTGCCGTCGACCGTGAGCATCCGGCCCCATCCCGACGGCGACGGGACGCGGTTGGAACTGGAGCACCTCCGGCTCCCCCCGAATGCGCAGCCCAACTTCGAGGGGGGCTGGGCCGCCAAACTGCAGACGGACCTCCCTCGAGTCCTCAACCTGGAACGCGATCCGGCGGCGGCCCGGTTGGAGGACGGCCTCTACCGGTATCCCGATCCGGAGATGCCGTCATGACCCGATCACCATGAACAACGGGGCCTACGACTTCGAAAGCCTTTGGCGGCTGTGCTCCATCGGCACCGGGGATCGCTTTTCCGCACCGAACTGATCGAAGGAGAACCCATGGAACAGACCCGACTCAAAGAATCGCCGCAGTACGAGGCGCAGAGGGAAGAGCTGCGGCAGGCCGAGGTCGAGCTCATGCGCCAGCGGGAGAACGTGGCCGCTCTCCGGCGCCGCCTGCCCGAGGGGAGTCGGGTCGAGGACTACGTCTTCCTGGAAGGCCCCCGACAGCTGGCCGACGGCGATACGCCGGTGACAGAAGTCCGCCTCAGCGACTTGTTCAGCGCGCCGGACCGGTCGCTCATCATCTACCACCTGATGTTCGGCAAGGCCCAGAGCTCACCCTGTCCCATGTGCACCCTGTGGATCGACGGCATCAACGCCATCGATCACCATCTGGCTCAGAACGCGGACTTCGCCGTCGTCGCCGCCGCCGACCTTCCCACCCTCAGGGCACACGCCCGCGCCCGCGGCTGGGACCGGGTCCGGCTGCTCAGCGGCGCCGACAACAACTTCAAATACGACCTCGGAAGCGAAGACGACGCCGGCGAGCAGGACTCCTCCGTTTCGGTCTTCACCCTCGGTGCCGACGGTGCTCCGCGCCACTTCTACACGACCCATCCGAGGATGGCCGACGACATCGACCAGCGCGGCATCGATCTGCTCGCTCCCGTCTGGCACCTCCTCGACCTCACCCCGCAGGGAAGAGGGGACTGGTTCGCCTCGCTCGCCTACTGACCCCGGTGACCTTTCCCCGTCGTCGTCGGTAATCTCGATTCCATTGACGATCGGGGTCGGTCATGCGGCAGCAGCGACGATGGGGGAGAAGAGCGGCGATCCTGGCCGTTCTCCTCTCGGCGCCGGTCCTCGTTCTCTCGGCAGTGACGGCGTCGGCGGCGCCGGCGACGCGGAGGCCGGTGGCCCAGGGGCTCTACCGCGGTTTCACCGACCCTCAGGCCGTGATCATCGAGGGCTACTCGGCCACCGCCATGGAGCCATTCATCTCGCGCGACGGCCGTTATCTTCTCTTCAATACCTCCAACCAGTCGCCTGACATCGCCGCGCTCCAGTACGCAACCAGCGTCTCCCCCGGCATATTCGCCTACCAGGGACCGGTGGCAGGGACGAACGACCCGTCGTTTCTCTCGGGCACCCCCTCCATGGACGACGACGGGAACCTCTACTTCGTCTCTCCCCGCAGTTATTCCCAGACCCTCTCCACCGTCTATACCGGCAGTTTCGCCTCGGGACGGGTGGCCTCTGTTCATCTCGTCCCCGGTCTCGGGGCCGCCGCCGCCGGGACGGTGGACTTCGACGTCGAGGTCAGTGCCGACGGTGCCAGCCTCTATGTCAGCGTGGGCCAGTTCAACGGGGCAGCGGCGCCGCAGAGCGCGGTCCTCTCGATCTACGACCGAACCGGAAGCTCCTTCACTCTCGACCCGAGATCCGCCCGGATCCTCCGGGCCGTCAACAAGAGGGGGATGCTCACCTACGCGGCGTCGATCTCCACCGACGGTCTCGAGCTCTTCTTCACCCGGGCCAACCCGGCCGGCGGCAACCCCGCCATCTACCGGGCCGTCCGCCGGACGTCGGGCCAGCCCTTCGGCCATGTCCAGCGGCTGGCCGCCATCACCGGATTCGCCGAGGCTCCTTCTCTCAGCGCCGACGGCTCCACCCTCTATTACCATCTCCTCGTCGGCAGCCAGTTCGACATCGAGTCGGTCACCCGGCCCGCAACCAGCTGAAATGGGTGACGTCTGTGAGCCCGAAGCACGCATGGCAGTCGGCCGCTGTCGCTGACTGGGAGAGCGCCGGCGTCTACCGGACACTGCGCGATCACGAGACCTTCACCATGGATGTGGCCCCGACCGGGTCGGAGGAGCACGAGCCCCTTCTCATCCTTCACGGCTTTCCCACCTCATCGTTCGACTTCCGCCTGGTCCTGCCCGCCCTGGCCGCCGAGCGCCGGGTCCTGCTGCTCGACATGATCGGCTACGGCCTTTCGGCCAAGCCGGACACCGCCTACACGATGGCCATGCAGGCCGATGTGGTGGAGTCCTTTCTGGCCGAGCTCGGAGTCACCTCCTTCGCCCTTCTCAGCCATGACATGGGGGACACCGTCGGCGGGGAGCTGCTCGCCCGCCAGGCCGAGGGCACCTGGCCGGTCGAGATCACCCGCCGGGTCATCACCAACGGCTCCATCTACATCGAGATGGCCCATCTGAGTCCGGGCCAGGAGATCTTATTGAGCCTCCCCGACGAGCAGTTGCCCGCAAGTATCGAGAACGACGGCACCACCGTGAAGAGTGCCCTGGCCGCCACCTTCTCTGCCCACTCCTCGGTCGACGAGGCCGAGCTCGCCGCCGCCTGGGAGCTGATCTCTCACCGCGGCGGCCACCGGCTCCTGCCCCGGACCATCCGCTACATCGAGGAGCGCCGCCGGAACCAGTCCCGCTACACCGGCGCCATCGAGTCCCACGCCTCGCCCCTGGCCATCGTCTGGGGAGCCGACGACCCCATCGCCGTGGCCGACATGGCGACGAGGCTCCACGAGGCACGCCCCGAAGCTCCTCTGACCGTCCTCAGTCATGTCGGTCACTACCCGATGATCGAAGAGCCCATGATGTTCGAGAGGGCAGTGACCCACGGGCTCACATGAGCACTCGACTCGCCGTCGCTCGGCGGCCCCCGGGGCCGGCCGCCCGGGACAGGTCACTAGAACCGGTTCTATACTGCTGGCCGACGAGTTGACCGGACTCTGGTGTCGTGCCCCGTCAGGCTGACGCCGCCATTCCGGGCAACCGGCCCTCTGGTCGACGCACTTCTCTGGGAGGTTCCAAAATGGCACAACCGGTGATCATCGAGGCGGTCCGGACGCCGATCGGCAAGCGCAACGGCTGGCTCTCGGGCCTCCACGCCGCCCAGCTGCTCGGGGCGGCCCAGGTGGAGCTGGTGAAGCGGTCCGGGATCGAGCCCTCCGAGGTCGAACAGGTCGTGGGCGGCTGTGTCACCCAGGCCGGCGAGCAGGCCTCGAACGTCACCCGGACGGCCTGGCTCTCCGAGGGCCTGCCCTACGAGGTGGCCGCCACCACCGTCGACTGCCAGTGCGGCTCGGCCCAGCAGGCCAACCACTTCATCGCCGGCCTGATCTCGGCCGATGCCATCGACGTCGGCATCGGCTGCGGGGTGGAGGCCATGAGCCGGGTCGGTCTCGGCGCCAACGCCTTCAACGGCCCGGGCAAGTCCCGGCCCGACGATTTCCCCTGGGACATGCCCGACCAGTTCGGCGCGGCGGAGCGGATCGCCCAGAAGTACGGCATCACCCGGGACGACGTCGATGCGCTCGGCCTGCGTTCCCAGCGCAACGCGGCCCGGGCCTGGGCCGAGGGACGCTTCGACCGCGAGGTCTTCTCCATCGAGGCCCCTGTCGTCGGCCCCGACGGGCCCACCGGCGAGAAGAAGCCCATCAACCGCGACCAGGGACTGCGCGAGACCACGGCCGAGGGACTGGCCAACCTGGTGCCCGTCGTGCCCGACGGGATCCACACCGCCGGCAACTCCTCCCAGATCTCCGACGGCGCCGCCGCCGTGCTCTGGATGTCGGCGGAGAAGGCCCGGGCCCATGGCCTGCGGCCCCGGGCCCGGATCGTGGCCCAGGTCCTCGTGGGATCAGATCCCTACTACCACCTCGACGGCCCCATCGCCTCCACCTCCAAGGTGTTGGCCAAGGCGGGGATGACGATGTCCGACATCGACCTCTTCGAAGTGAACGAGGCCTTCGCCTCCGTCGTCTGTTCCTGGGCCAAGGTCCATGAGGCCGACCCCGAGAAGGTGAACGTCAACGGCGGGGCCATCGCCATCGGCCACCCCGTCGGCTCCACCGGCTCCCGGCTGATCACCACGGCGCTGCACGAGCTGGAGCGGACCGACGGCAACCTGGCCCTGGTGGCCATGTGCTGCGGCGGGGCCCTGGCCACCGGCACCATCATCGAACGGCTCTAACCCCATGGCGGAGATCGGCACCGAGAACCTGACATTCGAGGTCAGAGGGACGACGGCCATCGTCACGATGAACCGTCCCGAGGCGAAGAACGCCCTCAGCGTGGCCATGCTCGTCGGGCTGGTGGACGCCTGGGCGGAGATCGAGAGCAACGACGAGATCCGCTGCGCCATCCTGACCGGAGCGGGGGGCACCTTCTGCTCGGGGATGGACCTGAAGTCGATGTCCTCGCCGGAGTCCGAGAAATACCGAGAGCGCCGGGAGGCCGATCCCGATCTGCACTGGAAGGCGCTGCTCCGGCACCACCAATTGACGAAGCCCCTGATCGCCGCCGTGGAGGGCTGGGCCGTCGCCGGGGGGACCGAGATCCTCCAGGCCACCGACATCAGGGTGGCCGGGGCCGGGGCCAAGTTCGGGGTCTTCGAGGCCCGGCGCGGTCTCTTCCCCCTGGGCGGCTCCACCGTCAGGCTGCGGAGGCAGATCCCCTACACCGTGGCCATGGACCTGCTTCTGACGGCCCGGGAGGTGGACGCCGAGGAGGCGCTGCGGATCGGCCTGATCGGCCGGCTCGTCCCCGACGGCGACGCGCTCGACGAGGCGCTCAAGATCGGCGAGGTCATCGGCGCCAACGGCCCCCTGGCCGTGGAAGCCATCCTCCGCTCGGTCCGCGAGACCGAGGGCCTCTCGGAGATCGAAGGCCTGAAGCTGGAGCTCGAGATCGGCTGGCCCATCTTCGCCACCGAGGACGCGGCCGAAGGCCAGAAGGCCTTCGCCGAAAAACGCCCGCCCGTTTACCGCCGGAAATGACGCCCGAGGGCGAGCCCGGGGTCTCCGACTTCGGGATCTCCAGTGGAGAGCTGCCCGGTCGCCGCGCTGCCGGAAGGGCTGCCGACCGAGCTGCCGACCGAGCTGCCGACAGCGACAGCGACAGCGACAGCGCAGGAGCCGGTTCCGACGATCCCCGCTTCGCGCTGGCCACCGAGGTCCGGCGGATCATCTCGGCCATGGTGGGCCTGCCGCTCGAGGACGACGAGTTGGAGGCCGCCACCGGGGTGATCTCGGCGTTGGCCGACCGGTTGGAGGGAGCCGCCGGAGCGGGCCGTCGTCCGCGGGCACAGCCCGATCCCGTCGGCGCCGCCCAGGACTTCTTCCCCACCAGCCCGGTGATCGGCTACGCCAATCCGCTGGCCCCGCCGGTGGTGGTGGAAGCGGTGAACGGCGAGCTCCACGGGACGGCTCTCTTCGACTATCAGTACGAGGGGCCGCCGACCTGTGTCCACGGCGGGGTGATCGCCATGGTCTTCGACGAGATGCTCGGCGCCGCCAACATCCTCTCGGGTAATCCGGGGATGACGGGGACGCTGACCATCCGCTACCGCAAGCCCACCCCATTGCTCACCCCGCTGCGGCTGGAGGCGAAGTTCGTCCGCCGGGAGGGCCGGAAGATCTACACCACGGGGACCATCCACCACGGAGACGTCCTCACTGCCGAGGCGGAGGGGATCTTCATCGAGCTCGTCCCCACGGAGTTCATGAAGATCGTCTCGGAGAATTCCGATTCCCCCGAGGCGATCGAACAGGTCCGGGCCGACGCCCGTCGACTGGGCCTGACCGGGACCTGAGCCGGCCCCGGGGCCGCCGCCGGAATGCCCCCGGGGGGTCACGGCCGGTGAGGGCCGAGTCGTTTGGGCGGCCGTTTCCACTGCGGAAGGTGTCCGTCGTCACCCCCGGTGATGATTCGCTCAACGCCGACCCAATTCCTGCCGATACGGGGAGAGGCGCCGGGCGGTGCGCCGCGAGGCGAGGACGACTCGGTTGGGCCAGCCATCAGACGTAGGAGAGTTGACCGACGAGGACGTCGGCTGCTTCCTCGCGCTGCCCGGTGAGCTCTTCGCTGATTTCGACGGCGAAGGCCGGCTGGTCTGGCTCAACGCCGCCGTGGCCGCCGCTCTCGGTACCGGCGAAGCCGATCTTCTGGGCCACTCGCTCGGAGGGCTTGTCCATCGCGACGACCGGGCTGCGCTCGAACAGATCCTCGGCTCCGGACCAACGACCGGAGCTCCGCTGCGGGCCGAGAGCCGTTGGCGCCACCGTGATGGCACCTGGCGCTGGCTCGAGTGGGAGTTCGACAGCGACACCGACACCGACAGGGACATCGCTTCTCACCGTGACGTCTCTTCCCAGAGCGTCATCGTCCATGGTGTCGCTCGTGACGTCACCGATCAACATCTGAGCCGGGCGGCGCTGCGGTCGGAGAGGGGCCGTCTGCAGGCCATCGTCGATCACTCGTCGTCGGCCATCTTCGTGAAGGACCTCGAGGCCCGCTACGTCTTGGCCAATGACGCCTTCCTCGAGCCGCTGGGCCTGAAAGAGCAAGAGATCGTGGGCCGGACGACGGCGGAGCTCTGGCCCGGCGTTTCCCTCGACGACGACAGCGACCATCTCGAGGGTGGCGACGCCGTCACCCGTGACGACGTGGTCGGGCTGGCCGACGGTCCCCACACCATGATGACGGTCCGCTTCTCTCTGCGCGACGCCTCGGGCCGGGTGCTCGGGATGGCGGGGATCGCCACCGACGTGACGGACAGGACGAAGGTGGAAACGGCGTTGGCCGAGCGGGAGCGGCTGCTCGAGACGATCGTCCAGGCTTCGCCCGACATCGTGACCATCCTCGACCAGAGCGGACGGGTGAGTGAGGTGAGCCAGGCCTCGCAGCGGATCCTCGGCTATGAGATCGACGATCCCGTCCACGACGAGCTCGAAGCCCTCGTCCATCCCGACGACCTCCCCACCATCTACCGGGAATACGCCCAGTTGCTCACCCTCGAGAGCACCCGGCTCGACCTCCGTTTCCGGGTCCGACACGCCGATGGCCACTGGGTCACCCTGGACTCGCGGGGCCAGACCATCATGGGCGAGGACGGACGCGCCGTCGGTGCTCTGGTGATGTCGCGTGACATCTCGGAGGATCTCGTCTTCGAAGCGGAGCTGCTGAGCGCCGTCGGCGTGGCCGAACGGGCCAGCCGGGCCAAGAGCGAGTTCTTGTCGCGGATGAGCCACGAGCTGCGGACCCCGCTCAACTCGGTCCTCGGCTTCGCTCAGCTGCTCGACATGGACGATCTCTCGGACCACCAGGAGAAGGCCGTCGGCCACATCCTGCGCGCCGGCCGGCACCTGCTGAACCTGATCGACGAGGTCCTGGACATCGCCCGGATCGAGTCCGGTCACCTCGATCTGTCGGTCGAACCCGTTCTCGTCCTCGACGTTCTCGGAGACGCGGTGGACCTGGCCCGTCCTCTGGCCGAGCACCGTGCCGTGGTCCTCGAGGTCGACACCTCGGCCTGTCTGCCCGCGACCTATGCCCTGGCTGACCGCCAGCGGTTGCTCCAGGTCTTTCTCAACCTGCTCTCCAACGCCACGAAGTACAGCCACCGGGCCGGCCGGGTGGTGATCTCGGTGGCGCGGACTGACGATGCTCGAGTGCAGATCTCCGTCATCGACACTGGGCACGGGATCCGCTCCGAAGATCTCGACCGGGTCTTCGAGCCCTTCGACCGGCTCGGAGCCGAGCACAGCGGCGTGGAGGGAACCGGTGTCGGCCTCACCTTGTCCAAGCACCTGGTCGAGCGGATGGGCGGGGAGATCGTCGTCGAGTCGAAGGTGGACGTCGGTTCGACCTTCTCGGTGCTGCTGCCAATGGCCGAGGCGCCCGAAGACTTCGAGTCCTTCGCTCCCGTCGACGAGGAAGCGCCCCAGCTCCACGGAGCGATCCGGATCCTCCATGTGGAGGACAACCTGGCCAACCTGGCTCTGGTCGAACAGATCCTGGCCCGGCACCAGCAGGTCGAGCTGATTGCGGCGACGATGGGTGGGCTGGCGCTCGAGCTGGCGCGCCGGCACCGGCCCGACGTGATCCTCTTGGACCTCCACCTTCCCGACATGTCGGGAATCGACGTCCTGAGCCGGCTGCGGGCTGATCCCAGCACCACCACGATCCCCGTCGTCGTCGTCAGTGCCGACGCCACCCCCGACCGGATGGCCCGGATCGACACCGCCAGTGTGGCCGCCTACCTGACCAAGCCGATCGACGTCCGCGAGCTGCTCCGCGTCATCGAGTCGGTGGCCCCCATCCACGGCATCAGCGATACCGGCGCTCGCGCTACCGCAGCGTCCGATCTTGCCGACCCTGATCTTGCCGACCCTGATCTTGCCGGCCCTGATCTTGCCGGCCCTGATCCGGAGACCGGCGCATGAGCAGGGCCACGGTGCTCGAGCGCTCGACGCAGATCCTGTGCATGATCGACTCCACGGGGACGATCGCCTGGTGTAACGACGCGATGAGCGGGGCCCTCGGCTACGGGCCCGGCGAGTTGGCGGGATCGGCTCTCGGCGATCTGGCGCACCCCGAGGACAGCGCCGTCATCAGCAGGACCGGGACGGCGGTGATGTCGGGGTCCGAGGTGACAGGTGTCCGGGCCCGCTTTCGCCATCGCCACGGTGATTGGCGCTGGCTCGAATGGTCGGCCCGGCTCGAGTCGTCGCGGGGCCTCGTCTACGCCGCAGCGCGTGACATCACCGGGGACCGGGAGACCGACGACACCTTGCGCGACGACGAGCTCAGGTTGCGGGGCATCCTCGAGTACTCACCGTCGTCCATCTTCTTGAAGGATCTGCAGGGTCGCTACCTGATCGTCAATCGGCAGTGGTCGCGGGTGACCGGCATCCCGGTGCAAGACGTGGTGGGGGCCACGGCTGCCGAGAGCTGGCCCGACGACGTGGCCATGATCGACGACCGCGAACGGGACCTGCTCGAGACCGGCGTCGCACTCGTGAGTGACGACCGGATGCACACCCGGGCCGGGGTCCGGGATTTCCGGGTCTCGCGCTTCTTGCTGTTCGACGACGACGGCGCGCCCTACGCCATCGGCGGCCTGGCCACCGACATCACCGAGCGCACCGAAGCGGAGAGGGCGCTGGCGGGCCGGGAGCGACTGTTGGCCACCGTGCTCCAGGCCAGCCCCGACATCATCACCCTCCTCGACCGCGACGGCGCCGTTCAGCACGTGAGCGCCGCTGATCACGGCGTGCTCGGACAGAAGTACGGCCACGTGGCGGAGCCCGACCTTCTGGCCCGGGTCCACCCCGATGACGCGGAACGGGTGGTGAACGACTTCGCCCGCATGGTGGCGGGAACCATCGCCAGTGTCCAGACCCGCTTCCGGGTCCAGCACACCGAAGGCCACTGGGTGACACTCGACACCCGCGGCCAGGCCGTCTTCGACGACGAGGGCGCCTTCGCCGGAGCCGTGATCGTGACCCGCGATATGACGCCGCGGATCATGTCGGAACAGAGATTGCGCGACGCCCGTGAAGCGGCCGAGCGGGCCAGCCGGACCAAGAGCGAATTCCTTTCCCGGATGAGCCACGAACTGAGGACGCCGCTGAACTCGATCCTCGGCTTCTCGCAGCTGCTGCAGATGGACGAGCTCCCCGAGGAGCAGTCCGGATTCGTCGACCACATCCTGCGCGCCGGTCGGCACCTGCTCGACCTCATCGACGAGGTGCTCGACATCGCAAGGATCGAGTCCGGACATCTCGAGCTTCTGATGACGGCGGTGGCCGTAACAGAGATCGTGAACGACGCCGTCGAGTTGACCCGTCCCATGGCCGACGGGGCCGAGGTGTCGGTCCGGGTGGCCATCGAGCCCGGCTGTGCCCTTCTCGTCAGTGCCGACCGGCAGCGTCTCCTGCAGGTCCTTCTCAACCTTCTCTCGAACGCGGTGAAGTACAACCGGCCCGGCGGTTGGGTGGAGGTGTCGTGCCAAGAGAGCGCCTCTGGACATCTGCGTCTGATCGTGGCCGACAATGGTCGGGGCATCGCCGCCGAAGACGTCGACCGGGTCTTCACGCCCTTCGATCGCCTGGGAGCCGAGCAGTCGGGGGTGGAGGGGACGGGCGTCGGACTGGCGCTCTCGCAGCACCTGGTGCAGCGCATGGGGGGCCAGATCGGTTTCGAATCGGTCATCGGGGTGGGCAGCTCCTTCTTCGTCGAGTTGGCCACAGCTACCGACCTGCCCGAGGCTCTCTCCGATGCTCCGGTGGCGCGGTGGTCCGACGGCATCGGGGGCGGCGAATTGGGCGGTCCCTTCCGGGTCCTGCTCATGGAGGACGACCTCTCCAACCTCGAGCTGGTGGAGCGTGTCCTTGCCCGCCGCCCCGGTATCGAGCTCCTGGCCGCCATGCACGGCGGCCTCGGCGTCGAGCTCGCCCGGGAGCACGTACCCGATCTGATCCTGGTGGACCTCCATCTCCCCGACATGCCCGGGACGGTGGTGCTCGACCGCCTCAGCGAGGACCCGGCCACCGCCTCTATCCCCGTGGCCGTGGTGGGAGGCGATGCCGCCGCCCACGAGGTCCGGGACCTCCTCGGCCGGGGCGTGGTGGGATTTCTCACCAAGCCGTTCGACGTCCGGGCCCTGCTGTCGCTCGTCGACGCCGTCCGCTCCGCCCGCGTCGGCTGACGGATTCCCGACCCGAGCCGGGCTTTTGTAGCCTGGCCCGATGACAGCGTCTGTCGCGTGCGGGTTTGCCGGTGGTGGGTTTGCCGGTGGTGGGTTTGCCGGTGGTGGGTTCGCCGGTTGCGGGTCTGCCGGTTGCGGGTCTGCCGGTGGTGGGTATCACGGTGATGGAGCGGCGCGTTGATCGATATCGAGCAACGCGGAGCCGTGGCCATCGTCCGACTCGACCACGGCAAGGTCCATGCTCTCGACGAGGTGCTGCTGAACGCACTGGTTGACGCCCTGGACACCGTTGAGAGTTCCGATGCCCGCGCCGTTGTGCTCAGCGCCACTGGACGGGTTTTTTGCGCCGGGGTGGATCTGCAGCAGGTGCTCGACGGAGGGGCCGAGTACTTGGAGCGAATGATCCCGGCCCTCTCCACGGCCTTCGGTCGGCTGTTCGGATGTCCCTTGCCCGTCGTCGCCGCCATCAACGGCGCGGCCGTCGCCGGCGGGTGCATCTTGGCCTGTGCGTGTGACCGGAGGATCCTGGTGGAGGGAGGCCGGATCGGTGCCTCGGAGCTCCTCGTCGGCGTACCCTTCCCGGTTTCCGCCCTCGAGATCTTGCGCTCGGCCTGCGGCGACCGGACCGAAGAGGTCGTCCTCGGCGCCAAGCTCTACCAGTCCGACGACGCGCTGGCGGTGGGGCTGGCCCACGAGGTCGTGGCGCCCGAGGCTCTGCTCGACCGGGCCCTGGAGGTGGCGGGAGAGCTCGGCGCCATCGCCCCCGGCGCCTTCCGGCTGGCCAAGGCCCAGCTGCGCCGGCCGGCCACCGAACGCATTGCCGCCGATGCACCGGGCGTCGATCCCGCGGTGCGAGCCATGTGGTCGTCATCGGAGACGACGGCTTCCATCCGCGCCCAGGTGGAGCGCATGACCGCCGCTCGCCCATCTTGAGAGCCGACCCATGACGAACGGTGACGAAGGACGCCGATGGTGAAGGCGGCGGGCGACGCGTTGTCCATCGGTCTGGTGGGCTGCGGGATGATCGGGCAGGTCCACGCCGACGGGCTGCGGAAGCTGGCCGAGGACGGCGAGATCGTGGCCGCGGCGGCCGCCGATCCGTCGGCCGAGGCCCGGGAAGCAGTCCAACGGAACTGCCCCTTCGACCGGATGAGCGACGATCCCTTCGATGTGATCGCCGATAGCGCGGTCGACGCGGTGATGATCACGGCGCCCACGGCCACCCACATCGATCTGGTCCGGGCCACCCTGGACGCCGGCAAGCCCCTGTTCTGCGAGAAGCCCCTGGCGCCGACGTTCGGCGACGCGAAGGCCATCTGCGACGCCGTGACGTCGTCGGGACTCACGGCCCAGGTGGGCTTTCATGCGCGCTTCCATCCGATCATTAACCGCTTGCAGCGGACGGTGCAGAGCGAGGAACTCGGTCGTCCCATGGGCTACACCCTGCGCGACGACCAGTACTGGCCCACCGGCGACGTGGTGCCGGGGCACAGTTCCTGGCGATCGGACCGTCGCCAGGCGGGAGGCGGCGCGCTACTCGAGCATTCGATCCACAGCGCCGACATCGTCTCCTGGCTCTTCGGGCCGGCCGTACGGGTCTATGCCCGGAGCCGCTCGGTCTTCGGCTACGACGTGGAGGACGTCGCCGCGCTGACCGTCGAGCATGCGTCGGGCGTCGTCGGCACCATCCTCACCATCTTCAACGGGGTGCGCGGCCGCGAGGAACGCCGCTTCGAGGTCTTCTTCGAACGCGGGGCCATAGAGGCCACCACCGATTTCATCGTGGGAGCGGAGGAGGACAGCTATCTCGTCCAGCAGCCCGACACGCCGGCCCGCCGGCTCGACCTGGCGGTCATGCGCGACGAGCACTTCACCGCGCTCGGGATCAACCGTCGCGACTTCGTCTTCTACACCTACCCGGCCGACCGCAACTGGGTGCGCGCCGTCCGCCAGGGCGAGACGGCCGTGCCCGGATTCGACGACGCCCTGCGGGCCCATCGCCTGGTCGAGGCGGCGTACCGGTCGGCCGCCGGCAACGGCGCCGTCGACATCGGCGACGATTTCCGCTAAACCGGGTGCCGGGCGTGGATCTGTCGTGAGCACCCTCACCTGTGATGTCGCCGTGGTCGGCGGCGGTCTGGTGGGGACGGCACTGGCCTATGAGCTCGTCGGTCTCGGGGCCGATGTCGTTCTCGTGGACCGGCACCACCAGGGTCGGGCTACCGACGCCGGCGCCGGGATCCTCTCACCCGAGACCACGTGGAACCCCGACAGCGGCTGGTTCTCGTTCGGCATGGAGGCGGCGGCGCACTACCGGACGCTCATCGCCCGGTTGGCCGACGACGGCTTCGCTGACACCGGCTACGCCCAGTGCGGTCTGCTCCTGGCGGCTACCGAGCCCGGGGAGGACGACTGGTTCGCCACCGTGGCGGCGCTCGCTCTCGGTCGTTCGCCGGACACCCTTTCCGAGGTGACGCCGGAGGAGGCCCGTGCGCTGTTCCCACCGCTCGGTCGGCTCCGGCGGGTCCTGCACAATCCGGCGGCGGCCCGGGTGGACGGCCGGATTATGAACGACGCACTGCTCGGCGGTGCCATCGGGCGGGGCCTGCGTCGGCGCGAAGCGACCGTCACCGGCCTGCAGCTCAGTGGCGCCCGGGTCGTCGGGATCGATTCCGATGCCGGCGCCGTGTCGTGTGCCGCCGTGGCCGTGGCCGGCGGGGCGTGGTCACCGATGTTCGGCGCGCAACTGGGAATCTCGATTCCCGTGGAGCCGGCGAAGGGTCAGATCATCCACATGCAACTCCCCGCACCAGATGGGCCCGGTGCCACCGACGGTGCCGCCGACAGTGGGCAGTGGCCCATCGTCTCGCCCGTCCTGCACCACTACCTGGTGGCGTGGCCCGGCGGGCGCGTCGCCTGCGGTGGCACCTACGAACCCGACGCCCTGTTCGACAGCCGACCGACGGTGGCCGGCATGGAGGAGCTCCTGAGCGCCTGCTTGGCCATCGCTCCCGGCCTCGGACCGGCCACCGTGGTCGACGTCCGGGTGGGACTGCGTCCGGTGACGTCGGACGGTCTCCCCGTGCTCGGGCCGGTGCCCGGATGGGACAACGTCCATCTGGTGACCGGTCACGGCACCGAGGGACTCCTGCTCGGTCCCCACAGCGCGGCGCTGGTGGCGCCGTGCCTCTTGGGCAGTCCCGTACCCGAGGAACTGCGACAGTTCAGCATGACCCGCTTCCCGACCTGACGTCGCGTCTGTCTCTCACGGGCCGACCGTGGCTCACGGGCCGGCGATGGCTTTCGGCGCGTCGATAGCCGCTTCGCTAACGTCGGGCCTTCACACGCGGCGCCCAGTGCGCGCAATCGACAGAAAAGGGGCCAGCGCCATGACGATGCGTTGTGTGGTGACGGGACAGAAGAAGGACGGCACGTCCGTGATCGTGGCCGACACGCAGGTCGAGCCGGTCGCCGTCTCGCTTCTGCCCGGGACCGAGTTCCATCGGCTGTGGGGCTCCGACACCGCTCCCACCCTTCCGACCGACGGCAAGGCCCCGGCTCACGACGGCTATTTCCCCCCTCCGGGCGGTTACCGGTTCGGTTTCTTCACCCTGGGACCCGACTCGGTGGCCATGCCCGCCGATCTCGACCTCGAAGCGGCGCTGGTAGAGCTGGGCACCAAACTTCCGGGCCTGGCCGAGGTCATGGAACCCGACCATCCGGGCATGCACACCACCGACACGGTCGACCTTGATCTGGTGGTCTCCGGTGAGGTCTGGCTGGAGCTCGACGACGGCGAAGAAGTACAGCTCCGGGCGGGCGACTGTGTCGTGCAGAACGGAACCCGCCACGCCTGGCACAACCGGACATCGGAGCCGGCGGTGCTTTTCGTGACGCTCCTGGGAGCGGCCCGAGCTCCCCGGTAGCTTCCCGGCATGCGCCTCTGAGATGTCCACGTGCACGAAACCCTCGGCCGATGCGCGCGTCATCCGGAGCCCCGCACGACAGCGCCGATGCGTAGGATCTGATCCGGGTCGTCCACGTCGGAGGTCACCACCATGGCTGATGCTCGAACCGTGCCGGAGATGTCGGACCAGAAGAAGGTCGACTTGGTCCTTGAGGGGGGAGGGGTCAAGGGCATCGGCCTCGTAGGGGCTATCACCACTTTGGCGTCGGACGGCTACACATTCCCCCGCGTAGCCGGAACCAGCGCCGGGGCCATTGTCGGTGCGCTCGTGGCCGCCTGCATCTCCCGGGGAAAAGATGTGGCTGTCCTCACCGACATCATGAAGAAGGTCAACTACACGAAGTTCGAGGACAAGACGCCTCTCGATCATCTGGGCGTCCTGGGCGAAGGAGCCGAGCTGCTTCTCGGTCGGGGCATCTACAAGGGTGACTACCTGCTGTCCTGGCTCGCTGATCAACTCGAGCAGTTGGGGGTGACGACCTTCGGAGACCTGCGTATCGCCGACGATCCGGGCACGGGGCTACCTGAGAACGAGCGCTACCGCCTCGTCGTCATGACTAGCGATGTCACGAGCGGTGAGCTCGTCCGGCTGCCGTGGGACTGCGCAGGCCACTACCACATCGATCCCGATGCTCTTCTGATCGTCGACGCCGTGCGTGCATCCATGTCGATCCCGTTCTTCTTCCAGCCCTACGTCCTTCCCGGCACCAAGGCGACCTTCGTGGACGGCGGGATGCTGTCCAATTTCCCCGTCGAGATCTTTGACCGCCAGGTTGGCGAGCCCCGTTGGCCGACGTTCGGCGTCAAGCTCTCCGCCCGCCCGCAACCCGCTGCCACCATGAGGCCGACGAGCACGACGCTCCAATTGGCCATCGCCTGTCTGGAGACACTTCTCGACGAGCACGACGATTACCACCTCGATGACGATCACACGACCGAGCGGACGATCTTCGTCGATACGACGGGCGTCTCCGCCACCAATTTCGGCATCGACAGCGCCACCCAGGACCGACTGTTCACCAACGGACAACAGGCGGCGCAGGCATTTCTCAAAACGTGGCCACCGCCGGACTTCACCGCTGAGGGAAAGTGGCTGCGTACTTCTTAAATGCCGGGCTGATCTGTCGGGCTGACGGTTATCTTTTGGGCGCTGAAAAGCATGAGGCCCAACCCCCGCTGGGGGAAGGGCCTCATGCCTTCAATAACCTCATGCCTTCAATAACGGCGGCGGAGTGACGCCGCGGTGTTGCTAGAGGTTCATCGTGGTCTTTTTCACCAGGCTGAGCGATCCCGAAGCAGAGACACAGGCGCGAGCAGAAACCGTGTCGCCGCTGTGCGTGTAGGTGGACGTTCCACCGGTCACGCTGCCGCTCACGTCGTACTCGCTGCTACCGCTGGGGCAACCGCCCTGACCGGCAGATGTGACTGACAGCGAAACGACGGTGGTCTGGCCGCTCTTCTTCCAGGTGAGCGTGCCGCTTCCGCTGGCCAACGCGGAGGACGCCCCAGAAGCGCTCTTGTCCGCGCCCTTCTTCACTTTGGGCGAGCAGCTCGTCACCGTGAAGCTCGATGCAATGGTCCCGGTGAGCTTCTTGCATGTCACCGTCGAAGCGGCGCTGGCCGCCGAGGTGGATACCAGAACTGCCGCTGGGACTGCCAACGTGGTGGCAGCGGTCAATGTGAGGAGTAAACGACGCACAAGGATCCCCTTAGTTGTTGATTGCGGCCGGATCTCTCCGACGCAACGCGGATTTTCTCGTCGGCCCACTTACCCCAGGGGATCCGGATTCACACAGGCTTCACACGAGCTTGTGCGTGGTACAGGTGGAATCACCCATGACAGAGTGCGCCGATCCGAGCAGCGCGAGGGGGGCGGTGCGGCGGCCTCCGGCAGTGGTCGTCCGGGCCCGCCGGCACTGTCGTCAGAACCAGGTGGTGCACCACGGTGTGACAGGGGAGCGGAACATGGTGTCGGCCCGCATCACGGCACCGCTGCTGTGTTCGTCCACACGTCCGGCATCGGCCAGCGCCAGCAGCGACATCCCTCCCAGGTACATCGATCCGAGGGTGTCGACGGGAAGCGTCAGATCCGCCGTGGCGTTAGTCGAGGTGCAGGTGGCGCCGTCGGGACCCCCGTCGAGGGCGAACCGACCGCCGGCGATTCCTTGGCCGTCGGTCACCTCGATCACCAGCCGGCCCTTGGTCAGGTAGCGCCGGGCCGACAGCGCGGCAGCCACGTCGAGGACGCGTACCCAGATGAAATCGAAGCGGCCGCTCTGTCGCACGGCCCTGCCGTCTTCTAAGAACCAGGCCAGGGGCTCGTGGATGCAGCGATCGCCGGCCTGGACCCTGGTGACCAGATCGACCTCGCAGCAGTAGCGCCAGAGCCCGAGGTAGGCGTCGGGCGAAGTGGTCACCAGCTCGGCGATGTTGAGCGTCCCCTTCGGGCGCATAAGGTCCCACTCGGGGGCGGCCGTGTAACGGAGATAGCCCTGGACTTCTCCCTCGCGAGACATGTAGATCGTCTGGTAGCCCTTGACCGCAGTGGCTCCGGGCACGTCCACCTGCTCCAGGGTCCGATCCCACCAACGGTCGCTGCGTCCGATGGAGCCGGGCTGGGTTGTGCGGAACCGCTCGTAGACGGGGGGAGCCTCGCGTCGCAGGGTGGCCAGATCCACGAGCTCCACGTGGCCCGAGCTCTGCTGTCGGAAGCGGACGTTGGCCAGGTCGACGGTGTAGCTGGCGGCGTCAACGGCGGCGCCATAGCCGAAGCGGCCGTAGATGGGGTACTCGGAGGCGATCAGGATGCCGACGGGCTCGCCCCGATCGGCCGACGCCCGCAGATCGCTCGTGATCATCTTCGTGAGAAGCCCGCGGCGACGGTGGGTGGGTGCCACGGTGACGTTGGTCAGTGCCGCGCTCGTCACCTCGGTGGGACCCGGAAGGGTGAGAGGAGTGGCAAAGGAGCGCAGCGTCCCCACACACGTGGTCCCTTCGAATGCTCCCCAGGTGCGATCGAGATCCACGTCACCCAGGTGATACTCGCCCTCTCCTTCGGCCGGGTGCGACAGGAATCCGGTGGCCTTGGATCGCACCCATCCGTCGATCTCGGAGGACGTGATGGTGCGGACGGTCAACTTCGCGGGTCCTGTGCGGGACGTCTTCTTGGTGATTTTGCGCGCCGTCATGCGGGGGGGTGAAGCCTTCCGATCGTGTGTTCGAAAGTCGATGCGATCTTTTCCTGGCCCCTGATGTTGGGATCATCACCGAAGCCTTCGGGTGCTCCTTGGTGGCAAGTGATATCGAGCCATGTGCAGGCTCGGGCCACGTCGACGGGAACCTTTCCCCACCGGGACTCGACGAGCGACGTGTCGTTCGTCGTCTTGAAGAGGTCGCTAACGTCGGCTGTCTGGGAGGGCCCTCCGTAGAGGGTGGTCAACTCGTCGTTCAGGCTGGCCACCACGGGCAGGGTCTCGAGGGCGAGCCCTTGCGTGGCGCCGCCGGCCAGCCAGTCGCCCAGGAAGGGGTCGTAGTAGCTCATGCCGATGATCGGCACCGAAGGCGCCGCCGCATGGAGGCCGTCCAGCATCGTCGTCATGTTGCTGTTCACGGTGGCCAGGGTGTTCGTCAGGCAGGTGGGGTCGATCCCCGTCGCCGACGCGCAGGGAAGCAGATCGTTGCCGCCGTTGTCGATCGTGATGAGGGCGATGTGGCCGGCGTGCTTGGTCAGAAACGCCAATGCCGACATGTACTGCCCCGTATCGAGCATCGACGTCGTCGTCGCTTCCGACACCGCCATGTCCTTCAGAACCAACCCGGGAAGGCTCGACAGGTAGTGGTTCTCGAGAAGATGGGCGTAGGAGTGGGACCCGTCCCAGACGGGGACCGAGTCGCCCAAGGCCAGATAGTAGGAGCGGGTGACTGTCGGACGGGCGCCAGCGGCACCGGAGGTCGCCGCACTCAGGAGCAGGAGTGTCCCGGCCATGACGCACGCCGACGTGACAGTGGCGCGAGCCGCATTGACAGCGCCGCCTTCGCGTCGGCGCGGGCCCCGTTGCATCGTCCGTCCCCCCACGGCACTCAGCCTACCGACAGCCGCCGACGCGTACCGTGGGCATGGGCGCCGAGGCCGGTCGCAGGCAGCCCGCAGGCCGGACCGGGCTTCGGCGCAGATCAGACGGCGCGCTCGCGGCCTTCCCAGTAGGGGTCGCGGAGCTTGCGCTTGTAGAGCTTGCCGTTCGGGTCTCGGGGCATGTCGTGGGTGAAGTCGATGGTCTTCGGCGTCTTGAACTTGGCTAGGCGGCCCTCGCACCAGGCCAGGATCTCGGCGGCCAGTTCAGGTGAGCCCTCCACCCCGTCGATGGGCTCGAGGACGGCTTTTACCTGCTCGCCCCAGTCGTCGTCGGGGATGCCGAAGACGGCGGCGTCGACCACCTTCGGATGAGAGAGAAGGACATTCTCGATCTCGGCCGGGTAGATATTGGCGCCGCCGGAGATGATCATGTCGATCTTGCGGTCCGACAGGAACAGGAAGTCGTCGTCGTCCAGGTAGCCGACATCGCCCACGGTGAAGAACTTGCCGATGCGGTTCTTCTCGGTCTTCTCCTTGTCCTTGTGGTATTCGAAGTTGGCACCTCCCGACATGGCCATGTAGACGGTGCCGATCTGATTGGGTCCCAGCCGGTTGCCATCATCATCGAAGATGGCGATCTCCGAGATGGGCCAGGGCTTGCCCACGGTCCCGGGCTTCGTGAGCCACTCCTCGGTATTCACGATGGTGCCGCCGCCTTCGGAGGCGGCGTAGTACTCATCGATGACGGGACCCCACCAGTTGATCATGGCGTGCTTGGTGTCGATGGGGCAGGGCGCCGCCGCGTGGATCATGTGACGCAACGAGGACAGGTCGTAGCGGCTCCTCGTCTCATCGGGTAGAGCCAGGAGCCGGTGGAACTGGGTGGGCACCATGTGCGAGTGGGTGACCTTGTAGCGCTCGATCAGCTCGAGCATTGCGTCTCCCGTCCACTTGTCCATGAGGACGACGGTGTGGCCCATGTGGATGGCCGCCCCCGCGAAGCGCAGGACAGCGGTGTGATAGAGCGGCGAGCCCACTATGTGGACGTTGTCGTCGCGCGACTGGATCCCGAAGAGCAGCAACAGGCCACCGAGGCCGATGGCGGCGTCGTCGGGGTTGACGCCCGACAGGGCTCGGCGGACGCCCTTCGGGTTGCCCGTGGTGCCCGAGGTGTAGTTCATGGTGTCGCCCAGACTGCGGTCGTGGGGGAGATCGGTCTTCTGGTTGTCGCGCATCTCGGCGTAGGAGGCGAATCCAGGGATGTCTCCGACAGCCAGGCAACGAGTGGCGGGTATCTCGGCCTCTTCGGCCGCATCGAGGCAGATGTCGGCGAAGCGCTCATGACCGATGAAGACCTGGGCCTCGGCGTCGCTCACGATGTAGGCGATCTCGGGGGCCACCAGGTGGTGGTTGATGGGCACGATGTACCAGCCCGCCTGGAGCGCGGCCAGGTAGATCTCGAAGACCTCGATGCTGTTGGGCAGGACGAAGGCGATGGTGTCGCCCGCCTTCAGACCGAGCGCGCGCAGGCCATGGACGACCTGGTTGGCCCGGCCGAGCAAATCGCCGGCCTTTAGCTCGGTGCCGTCGGGACCGACGAGGGCGAGATGCCCAGGCTCTTCTTGCGCCATCGCCCAGAAACCGAAGTCGGCCATCGCCGTTTCCCCCTCGCGTGACCGGGGCGCGGCGTGTGGAACGGTCCGACCCGGCTCAGGAGCACCGGACTGGCGCTCGACTGCCGACCGACGCTAGAACGTGTTCTCGTAGGCGTCAAGCCGCCTGCGTGCCCCCGCGCGTCGGTGTCGCACCACGACGCGGGCGACCGGGCCGGCACCAGCGAGATCACCGGAGGATGCAAGGTGGCAGGATTTCTCGACGGCAAGGCAATTGTCATCACCGGAGCCGGCAACGGCATTGGGAAGGCCCTCGCCCTGGGCTGCGCAGCCGAGGGGGCCAAGGTGGTGGTGGCCGACATCGGTGTCGGGCTCGCCGGCGAAGACCCCACCAGTGCCGTGGCCGAGGCCGTGGTGAAGGAGATCGAGTCTGCCGGGGGCGTTGCCGTAGCGGTCGCCCAGGACGTGAGCACGATGGCGGGGGGCGAGGCCATCGTGAACACCGCCGTCGAGCGGTGGGGGAAGATCGACGGGGTCGTGGCCGTGGCCGGGATCCTGCGCGAACGGATGCTGTTCAACATGTCCGAGGACGAGTGGGACGCCGTGATCGCCACCCACCTGAAGGGCCATTTCACCGTCTTTCGTCACGCCGCCGCAATCATGCGGAAACAGGAGTTCGGGTCGCTTATCGGCTTCACGTCGGGGGCCTATGTGGGCAGCGTGGCCCAGGCCAACTACTCCGCCGCCAAGGGCGGGATCGTCTCTCTGGTGCGGTCGGCTGCCGTGGGGCTCCACCGCTACGGCGTGCGGGCCAATGCCATCGCCCCCATCGCCCGGACACGGATGTCGGCCAATGTGCCGTCCGGACTGACCGAGAACGGCGACCCCGAGGACATCGCCCCCATGGTCGTCTACCTGCTGTCGGATCGATCGAAGGACGTGACCGGTCAGGTCTACACGGTCGTGGGTTCGCGCATCGCCGTGTGGAACCAGCCCGTCGAGGTACGGGAGATGAAGACCGAGGGTCGATGGACGCCCGAGGACATCGCCCGTCGCTTCGGTGAGATCGGTGTGGAGAAGATGGGCGGTATCGAGAGGCTGGAGGCGATGGCCAAGGCGGCCGCCGCCGGCGAAAAGCCGGCCAGCTAAGTGAGGTTCAGCTACGCCGAGTCGATGATCGACCCGGCGTTCTACGTCCCTCTGGCCCGGGCGGCCGAAGAGGCGGGCTACGACTCTTTCATCGTCCCCGACTCCATCGCCTACCCCGAACACTCCGACGCCACCTATCCGTTCAACCCCGATGGGACGCGCCAGTTCCTGGACGATAAGCCGTTTCTGGAGCCCTTCTCTCTCATCCCCGCCCTGGGTGCGGTGACGAGCACGATCCGCTTCGTGACCTTCGTGATCAAGCTGCCCATCAGGCACCCGGTGCTGGTGGCCAAGCAGGTGGGATCCGTCGCCGTCCTCACCGGCAACCGGTTGGGCTTGGGGGTGGGGACGAGCCCGTGGCCCGAGGACTACACCCTGGTCGATGTGCCCTGGGAGGGCCGGGGGAAAAGGATGGACGAGTCCCTGGCTGTCATCCGGGGTCTCCTGGCCGGCGGCTACTTCGAGTACCACGGCAAGGTCTTTGACATCCCCGCAGTGAAGATGACGCCGACTCCCTCCGAGCCCGTTCCTATCTTGATCGGGGGCCACGGCGAAGCCGCCCTGCGCCGGGCCGCCCAGAGTGGGGACGGCTGGATGCACGGGGGCGGGGCCGACGAGCTACCGGTGCTTCTAGAGCGGCTGCGCCAGCTGCGGGCCGAGGCCGGTCGCGAGGACGAACCGTTCGAGGTGCACGCCATTTCCGTCGACGCCTACAGCATCGACGGTGTCCGGCGGCTCGAGGAGCAAGGTGTGACCGACGTGATCGTGGGGTTCCGGTGGCCGTACGAGGTCGGGGCCGACACCGAGGCGCTCCAGGTGAAGATCGATAATCTGCGGCAGTTCGCCGACACGGTGATCGCCGGGACCCGCAGCGCGGGTTGACGGCGGAAAGGGGATCCAAGATGGGTGTAGCACGCGACGTGGCCAAGCAGTCGATGGCTCTGACCGAGGCGCGTGATCGCGACGGATGGCTGGCGCTCTTCGCCGACGACGCCGTGGTCGAGGATCCCGTAGGACCGTCGATGTTCGACCCCGACGCCAAGGGCCACCGGGGTAAGGAGGCCATCACCGCCTTCTACGACACCGTGATCGTGACCAGTGAGAAGATCGAGTTCACCATCCGTGACTCCTATGAGTGCGGGTCCGAGGTGGCGAACGTCGGTCAGATCCGGATCACCCTGCCCGGCAACCAGGTCGGGATCGTTCCCATCGTGAACATCTACAAGGTGAACGACGCCGGCAAGCTGGTGGCCCTGCGCTCCTTCTGGGAAGCGGACAAGCTCTCTTTCAGCCAGGGGTAATCGTCGAACGGCTGGATCACCTCGACCCAGATCATCGACAAGGCTGGTCATCGACTCACAAGTCAGTTTCTAAAGAGCGCATGCCCCCACATCGGCGACGGACCAGGAACGACTGGGGGAGGGCCCACGCACTCCCGGGTCAGCGCCGCCGCGCAGCAAGGGCTTCAGGACTGCGTGGCCAAGGCCGACACCACCTACCACCAATTGGTGACATAGCAACCAGCCAGCCGCTACTGGGAGTTGCAGGGGTGCGAGCTGGCGATCTTCCTCGGCGCTGCTCTCCTGCTGGGCGGATTCTGCTTGTGGTATGTCCGGCGGCACCTCACTTGACCTGACGCCCTGAAAACCTACCGGTGCTGATCGGGAGTCATGTTGGGCCACTTCGTCCAGTCCGATGCTGGCGGCGACGATCCGCAGCACAGTACGTTGGGACGGAAGGGAGGAGGTCGGCGATGAGTTCCCCCAATGCGTCACCGAATGCGATGGCCGTCGGCGAAGATCAGACGCGGCGACCCCGGCGACCTCGCAGGGGTGTGATCGCCGCATTCGTCGTGTTCTCCGTCGTCTCGACGCTCATCGCCCGGCGGCGCGGCTACAACATGGGCGGCAACATTGTCGTGCGCTGTCGGAAGGGCCACCTCTTCACGACCATCTGGATCCCTCTGGCATCATTCAAGGCGATCCGGCTCGGCTGGACTCGGTTCCAGCGCTGTCCGGTCGGCAGACACTGGAGCCTCGTCACCCCCGTGAAGGACTCGGATCTGACCGACGAGGAGAGGAAGTTCGCCGCCGAACACCGCGACGTACGGATCCCCTGATCAAAGACGACGCCATCGTTGCGCAGAGGATGGTGACCCGACCGACCTGTCGCCACGTCACCGACGGTCAACAACGGTTGCCCAGATCTGATCCTGATTCGTCCGGAGGAGGGTCGAAGCGCCTATCATCGGATGCCGCGGTCATGGCCGGCGAATGACACAGGGGGGACGTGCCGATGACTCGTCGGGGAAGAATCGTTGTGCTCGGGGTCGCGATGACTCTCATCGCCACCATCGGCACGGGCGGTGCGGCATCGGCTGCGTCGACGACGTCGCTTCTGCTCCCGCAGTCGATGGCCTTCTCCGTTCTCGGGCATTCGTGTGGTGGCATCCAGGAGCAGGCGTACGCCACCGGGTTCGATGCGACGACGGGGTACCCGACGGGCGACGTCTATCTGCAGACACGGTGCGGTGGAAGCGGTCGCGGCGGCGGTTACCAGACGACCACTTACTCGGCGTGGGTGAGCGTCTCGTGGGATTTCACCGGCGCGGTGATCTCCTCGTCCGTGCCGGCGGGGGCCCCGAGTGTCGATCCGACGTTCTCGAGCTCCGACGCCAATGGCAATGAGCTCTACAACGCCTCGAACAGCGCATACCTGACCCTCGGGCCGAACTTCGTCCCGGCCCCGAGGGTGACGGGCATCTCCTCGACCTCGGGGCCGGCCGCTGGTGGTATGAGCGTGACGATCACGGGCACGGGGTTCACCGGTGCCACCGGCGTCAGCTTCGGTGCCACGGCGGCGGCCAGCTTCGCTATCAATAGCGACAACTCGATCACGGCGGTGTCGCCGGCGGCCGGTGCGGGGACGGTTGATGTGCTGGTCACGACGGCCGGAGGCCCGAGTGCGCCCGTTGCCGGAGATCAATTCACCTTCGTGGCGGCTCCGTCCGTTTCGGGCCTGAGTCCCGACAACGGCCCCGTGGGCGGGGGGACGACGGTGACGATCACCGGCGCCAACTTCACCGATGCCAGTATTGTCGACTTCGGCGGGAACGCCGTGGGCTTCACCATCAACGATGACAGCTCGATCACGGCGGTGACAGCCGCCGCTGAGGAGCCCGACACGGTCGACGTCACCGTCACGACGCCCGGAGGGACGAGCCCGAAGGGCGCCGCCGATCGCTTTACGTTCGACCCGACGGGGCCGACGGCGGCGCCGTCGCCGGCATCGGGTCCGGTCGGTACGGCGGTGACGGTCACCGGCGGCGGATTCGGCCCCGGCGAGACGGTGAAGGTCAGCTACCTAACGGGACTGCACCCGCCGCACCCGGCGTCGGTGGCGTTGTGCAAGGCGAAGGCGGCCGACGACGGCACGTTCTCCTGCACCGGCACCATTTCCGCGAAGGCGGGATCCCCGGGTGACCACAGCATCGTGGCCAAGGGAAAGACGTCCGCGACCTCGGCCACCACGGTCTTCACGGAGACCTGACGCGCTCTGCCGAAGTTCTGTGCGCCGGGCCGGCTACGAGACCACGGGTGTGGCGATCCCGACGTGAGTCTCCGATTTCGATGAGGCCGCCCCGGGCGAGGAAAGTGCCGGCGGCACGCTGCTCACGCCAAGCATGGGACAGGCGATCACCGCACTTGCCGACGACGACGCCGTAGCCGGTGCCGAGGTGGTCGGACTCGACGTGCCGATGGCGCCGATTCCCGGGCTGACAGCCGAGCCGGACCCGGCCCCGGACCCAGAGCCGGACCCGGACCCGGCCGATGGAGCGGAGAGAGGTCTCGGTCCCTGGCCCGACCATCCTGGAGCCGGAAGATAGGGCCCCGGCTGGGGGACCGGAATGGGCCCGGGCTCGGCCACGACCGGCTGCGGCAGGGTGATCGTGCGTAGGAGATTGCCCGAGCCGTCCAACAGTTCCACGGTGCCCCGGACATCGGCGGGGTCGGATGTGGCTGTGACGGCAATGTGGTGGGCGAGGACCGCCACCGCGTCGACGGGGGCCATCTGGTCGGTCGAACCGTCGGCGAAGGTGACCTTGGCGCTGGCCACATCGGGTCCGAGCTGGAGCGCCAGCCACCAGACGGGGTCACCCTCGAGGACGCCGAATGTTCCGGTCGAGATCGACAGGGGTTCGGTTCCCGCGTTCGGTGTCGTGGGCAAGGGGTCGGGGGCCGGCACCGAGGTCGAGCCCGATGAGCCGGTCGCCAGGGGAGAGACGAAGGGTTGGCCGAGATCGCCTTGGCCCACCGCCGTGTCGTCGGACATCTCGATGGAGATGGTTCCGCCGTTGCACGAAAGCATCGACGGAGCGGAGTTCACCGGAGTCGGGACCGTGCCGCAACCGATGACGGTTCCAGCCAGGCGGTAAACGCGGATCGTGACAGCATCGGAAGTGGTGCGGGTGAACAGATGGGCGGCTGTCCCCGCCTCCGAGACGGCGGTGCCCGTTGCGCCGATGTCGGGGCAGGCCACCATGGCCGACGAGCCGGTGGCCACGGGGTGAGCCCGACCGTGGGTGCTGACCGCCGGTGGCGGGGTCGGCGATGCTCCGATGGCCGAGTTGGCCAGGGCGACACCGCCACCGGCGGTCAGTGCCACGGCCGAGATCATGGACAGTGCTCTCGCTCGCACCATGGTGGAGCCTCCTTGGCTTGGCTGTCTCCGTCGTTGCTGCTCTACGGGTGATTTGACGACCCCGGAGCCGCTTTGGTTCCCGGCGGGACCGGCAATCCGAAGGAGGCGGCGCAGTAGATCCGAAGGAAGCGGCAAGGGGGCACTGCAGCGGCTGCTGTCACTCAAGCTGGTGAGCAACAGCCGGTACGGGGCGATCTACCGCATCGGGAGCAGGGGGCGCTGAGATCGTCTGTCGATGCCCCCCGCGGGCGGCAGTCAACCGAAACGCCAGGGACCGCACTGGAAGGGCTTCCCCCATTTGCCCGGCAGGGTTCCGACGCGCAGGAAGAGGCTGGCGGCCAGGGTGACTTCGCTGGTGGAGGGGATCTGAGGGCCGAGAGTGTTGCGGGCGCTGTCGTCGAGCTTCGCCACCGAGATCCGCAGGACCGCCCCTGACTGGTCCCGCAGAGCGAGATCGGGATGGGGCGCCACGAGGGAGCGGCTGTACATGAATTGGGTGAAGGTCGTCGGTGGGACGACGGCGATTGTTCGCAGTTGCGGCAACTGCAGGAGGTGCCAGGCGGCGAGTGGTCGGCGGGCCGTCCAGCCTTGACCCACGGCCAGAGCGGGAGCGGAGAAGAGAGGCTCGCCGGGGAGTTCGTCGACCTTCGGCGGTAATGATCCCGAGGCGTAGCGACCGGCGTCGTCGATGTCGGTGGGATCGGGCCAGGTGTGCTCGGCCGGCACCGCCGCTTGATCCGACGCCTGAGCGGTGAGAGGCGTCCAGGCACGTCCGTCCCAACGCCAATGGGCGTCGGGCGAGGTGGAAGGCTCCCAGGCGGAACCGTCCCAGACCCAGTCCCCGTCGGCCGACAACGCGCCCGCCGCTTCTCCCGGTGTCGACGGCGTCGGGTTACTCATCGTCCCCGATTTCGACAGGGTTTCAGAGGACCTTGAGCCGGGGCTGTTCCTTTTCTACAGCTCCAGCTGAAGGACGCCGCTCGGGACAGGTTCCACGGGAGTGAGCAGCTGGGGGCCGTCGTTGCGGGGGCTGTTGACTTCGGTCGAGATGGAGTACTTCTCCAGGGTGCCGCCGGGCGCAGGGAGAAGAAAGGTGCGGAGGAAGTCGGTGTCATGGCAGGAGCGGTCGAGCCAGGCGTCGAAGACGTCCGTCTCCAAGATGACCGGCATGCGGTTGTGGACCTCCACCATGTCGGGGCCGGCCCCGGTGGTGATGATGGTGCATGTCCGTAGAAGGGTCTCGGGGTCGGGTTCGGCCGAGCGGGACTTGTCCCACCAGGTCTCGTAGAGACCGGCGAAGGTGAGGGGTCGGCCGTCGGCGCGGTGGAAGTAGTAGGGGACCTTGGACTTCGCATCCGACGGTTGCGGCCGGCGCCACTCGTAGAAACCGTCCACCACGACGAGGCAACGATGGGCGGCGAAGGCGGAGCGGTAGGCCGGGGTCTTGGCCACCGTCTCGGCCCGGGCGTTGATCATCTTGTTGCCGGTGCGGACGTCCTTGGCCCAGTGAGGAACGAGGCCCCAGCGGAATTGGTCGAGGACCCTGACGGGGTCCCCGGCCGACCCGGTGTCATCGGTGAGGGGACGCGACTCGGTGATTGCATAGAGACGGTGGGTAGGAGGGACGTTCCAACTCGGGGCGCCGTCGGGGTCGACGCCCTGGGCCAGCTGGACGTCGAGGAGGCGGGCCAGCTGCGCCGGTGGGGTATGGAGATCGATGCGGCCGCACATGACGGAGGTGAGCCTACGGGCGCGTCGGCATCCCCGTGCTCACCGGCGCCCCCCGTCGCAAGGCCTCTCGCAGCGCGTCGCTCAGGCGCCGGGCCTCGTCGACGTCGGCGTCGGTCAACGGATCGGGGGAGTAGCTGGCCTTGGCCGCCAGCTCGGCCAGGTCGCGGTAGGCGACGATGGCACTGAGGGCGTAGACGTCGGGACCGCGGCTCATCCCCGGTTGGGCGATGGAGCTCAGCGCGCTGTACGGCGTCGTCTGGCTCTGGCGGGCCAGACGCGCCGCGTGTTCTTCGAAGGTCTCCGCCGGCCGGCGGCCCAGGCCCGTGCGGGCGAGGACCGAGGAGGCCTGCTCCCAGCGGGCCAGGACCTCGGAGGCCGGAGGACGGCCGTGGGCGAAGTGGCGTCGGCGGAGCCGAGGACGGCGGCGGCGCCACAGCCAGGGCCCGGCCACGACGGCGATGATCACGACGAAGATCACGGCCAATGCCAGTAAGACGATGGTGGCCCACGACGCCGGCTTCATGGCCGTCATCGTGTTGGGCCGGGCGTTCGAACCGAGACCACCGGACGGGACCGCCGGCTTGGCGCCCGCCCCGAGGCGCTTGTCCGACAGGGTGGTCGTGGTGGAGGCAGACGCCTTCGACGGCGTCGTCGTCGGTATGCCGCTCTGAACACCGGCCCCGGTCGGCTCGTTGGTCGAGGCCGGGGTGGGCTCGAACGAGATCCATCCGGCGGCGGCGCCCATGTAGATCTGCGGCCAGGAGTGGGCGTCGGCTCCGGTGACGGAATAGGTGTTCCTGCTGACCGTTCCCGTGGTGAAGCCGACGGCCAGCCGGGTGGGGAGGTTGTCGATGCGGGCCAGGACGGCGAAGGCGCCGGCGAACTGCTGACAGAAGCCTGCTCTGGTGGAGAAGAGGAAGGACGAGAGCGCGTTCGTTCCGACGACGGGTGGCGGGGTGAGGGTGTAGTGGAAGTGCTTGCCCACCGTGAAGTAGCGGACGAGCGCGTTGGCCGCGGCCACCGGGCTCTTGGCATTGCCCACGATCTGATGGGCCAGCCGGACGACCGCCTGCGGCTCGGCCGGCAAGGCGAGGTAGGGGGCGAGATCAGCAGGAGCGATCGAGGCATCGAGGGCGGCCACCGTGGGGGCCGGAGAGGTGAGCTGCGCGGGCGGGACGGCGGCTATGGCGGCATAGGTCAAGTCGGACGGGGCGGCGAACGGTTGGATGGCACCGATACCCGGCTCCAACTGGACGAAGGCCGAGTCACTGACACTCTGGGTGGAGGGCGGCACCGGGAGCAGGGTGCTCCGGAGGTTGCCGATGGCGACGTGGACGGTGAAGGTGCGGCGGGCCAGCTCTTCGGGCAGCACGGGCAGGGTGGTCGGAGCCAGTTGGGGCGCGCTCTGGGCGGCGGCTCGGGTGGCGATGTCGGGGAACCAGGCCGTGCCGTCGAAACGCGACAGGGTGGCCACTTGCCAGTAAGTGGGGGTACGCGAGGTGGCGGTGAACATGACACTGTCGCTCTGCGAGGTGAGAACGGCCCTCATGTTGTCGATCAGGTTGAGCGCACCGACGCCGTTGGCCACGGTGCCCGACGTGGCGTCGCCTGTCCCACCCAGTCCCGCTTTCGGCCCGCCGTGGGCGAAGGGGATGGCGTCGAGGCGCAGGCCGGCGAGGCCCGGACTGGCGGCGGTGGGGACGATGACGGCCACGGCCGCCATGGCCAGCGCCGCCGGCGTGCCCGAGCGCCACAAGGCACGGTGCTCCCGGGGCGACGGTCCCGGACGATCGGCCACGGCCAGGAAGAGAAGAGCAGTCGTCATGTAGAGAACGGCCCCCGTGACGCGGTCGACGTCCGAGCTCAAAAGCGCCGTGTAACAGAACAGGCCGAAGGTGGGGAAGAGGGCAATGAGAGGGCGGCGGGTTCCCGGCGGTCTGGTGTCTTGCCAATTCCACAAGGTGGCGGCGAAGACGGCCGCCAGGCCACCGCCGGCGGCCAGGCAGAGCACAACGCCCGAGGTGGCCGGGACGGGAGTGGGGTGGGAGCGGATGACGGTGCCGGCATCGGAGAAGCGGTGCAGGAGAACGCGAATGGTGGTGGCCGTCGGGATCCCGGCGCGCGTGGCCGAACCGAGAAGCGTCCAGATTGCCATCAGGGCCACGGCCAGAACGCCGGCCACTGACGGGGCTGGGTCCGGAGCCCGCAGGCGCCGGACGAGCGAGGTGACGAGATGGCCGGCGACGACGCAGGCGGCGATGGGGAGAAGGACATGGGCCGAAGCCGGCGCCCGGGTCAACCGCGACGCGCCCAGTCCGGCCGCCAGGGCCACGGCCAGAAGGACCACTTCAGGGAGAAGGTCGGCGCCGGCGCGCCTCGCCTCCAGGGAGGCGCTTGGGTTCACCGGACCACCTCCACCGAGGCGCGTCTTTGCAGGACCTCGGGCAGAGCCGACGCTGCGCCCGCGTCGGTGGTGACGAGGACCATGCCCTCGTCGCCCACCCCGGCGGCGGCCCAGACGGCGCTGCCTGAGGTGCGGCCCGTCCATCGCAGCGCCTCGGAGGTGGGCGGATTGGTGGGTCCGAGGAGAGCCAACGCCCGGACGAGGGCGTGACGGCCGGCCATCCCGGGCGGGATCTCGAGGCGCTCGCCGGCGCTCGTGTAGAGCTCGACGGCGACGCCGTCGGCCAGAGCCCGGGCTCCGAGGGCCGCTACCCGGGAGATGGCCGCTTCGAACGAGGCCGGCCCGTGCGCCGACGGTCGGAGATCGACGAGGAGGGCAAGGCGGCCCGCCTCGGGCGCCGTGAAGTCGCGGACGATGAGCTCACCGGTACGGGCGAGCGCCGGCCAGTGGAGGCGATTGAGATGGTCGCCGGGAACATAGGGCCGGAGCGACGACAGGTCGTCGCCGGCGACCGAGGCCGAGGGAGCGGCTCCCGGTCGCGGGTCTGAGGGGCGCCCGGCCACCACTGTCTGAGCCGGAAGACGACCGGCCTGGCTGGGGTCGGCGACGGGGCAGACCATCATGTGGGCCGAGGGACCCGTCGCCGCCCGGAGGGCGAAGAGCCGGAACGGGTCTTCGCACCAGACGCCCACGGGGTGGAGGGTGAGGACGCCGCGGACAGCGGTGGGGACGGGGATCCGGACCATGGTGGCGGCCGCGCCATGAAGATCGGCGATGGGGACCGACCAAGCCAGGATGTGGGAGAGGGCGATTACAGGGTTTCCCTCGGCTGCGGGTGCCGGGGCCGAAGGAGAAGGCTGTCGAGCCCCGAGACCGGGGTAGGAGACCGTCCAGTGGCGGGCGGGAGCTTCGATTCGGACCGACGGAATTGTGCGGCGACCGGAATTGGTGACGAAAAGTTCCATAATCGCCGGCTGGCCGATGCTCACTTCCATGGCCGGAACGCGGAGCTCGAGATGAAGCGAACGTCGGGCGGAGCGGGCGCGCCAGGCCACCGATACGGCGCCCAGGACGAGAAGGACGCCGAGGGCGATGGCCAGCATGACGAACTCCTCCACGCCGAAGCCGAGACCGATGACGGCGAGGACGCCGGCTGCCGTGGAGAGCAGGAGCCCCCGGAACGAGACCACCGGACGGAACCGAGCCGGGCCGGACCGGCTAGCGGCTGGCGCCGACCGGGACGGGCAGCCGGGAGAGGATGTCGAGGACAGTGGCCGAGGTGGTGGCACCGGCCAGTTCCGCCGCCGGGTGGGCCTGGAGGCGGTGGGCCAGGGTCGGCTCGGCGATGAGCTTGATGTCGTCCGGGGTGACGTAGGTACGGCCCCTGGTGACGGCGAAAGCGGCCGCGGCACGGACGACCGATAGTGCGGCGCGCGGCGACGCACCGACGGTGAGATCGGGGTGATTGCGAGTGGCGTGGACGATGTCGAGGACGTATCCCCGCACCTCAGGCGCCATGTAGGTGGCGTCGACAGCGGCGGCGAAGGCCCGGAGGAACTCTGGACCCCCGACGGGAGAGAGCTGTTCCGGGGTGGGCCGTGTCCCCGTGGAGGAAAGGAGGATGTCCTCTGTCTCGCGATCGGGATAACCGAGGTCGAGACGGAGCAGAAAGCGGTCGCGCTGGCTGTGAGGCAGGGGGAAGGTACCGGCTGCGTCGAAGGGGTTCTGGGTGGCGATGACCATGAAGGGCCGGGGAAGGGGATGGCTGACGCCGTCGGCCGAGACCTGACGCTCCTCCATAGCTTCCAAGAGCGCTGACTGGGCCTTCGGCGAGGCCCGATTGAGCTCGTCGGCCAGCAGGACATTGGTGAAGACGGGACCCGGCCGGAAGGCGAGGAGACCGGTGTCGCGGTCGAAGACGACTGCCCCCGTGACGTCGGCGGGGAGGAGATCGGCCGTCAGCTGGACCCGGCCGAAGCCCAGGCCGAGAGATCGGGCCAGTGCCTTGGCCAGGGTGGTCTTCCCGACACCGGGGTGGTCCTCGACCAGGAGATGGCCCTCGGCCATGAGGCAGCAGAGCGAGAGCCGGACGGTGATGTCCTTGCCCAGGTAGGCCGAGCGGACATTGGTGACGACGGCTTCGAAGGTACGAGCCAGGTCGTCCAACGTTATTGAAGCGGTCGCTACAGAAGAGTCGAATGCGGGCGACGAGTCGTACACATCAGTCTCTACGCCCACGGGAGTCATTTGGTTCACTTGTGGCCCGCCTTCCCCACCCTCAGCCGGGATCATGCGAGTGAGCCTATGCGCGTCCACCCGCCGACAGGAGGGCGTCATATCGCCTTGTTGGGAGCGCCTGCGCAAGAAGTCCCAGGTTGCAAGGTCTCGGGGAGGACTCCGGCGAGGTCTCGGGCAAGGTCGCCGCCTCAGGTTACCGATGTGGTCCGTCCTCTCACAGCATCAGACGTCCACGACTGGATCGGGTCGGGGAATGGCGTCGATTTTCGGGCAGTTACGTGGCGCCGTTTCCCGATCCGTTCGAACGACTAAGAGGAACAAATTTTCCATTGAGCAATACGCCGATTGGTTCATATGGTCACACCCGAGACGGACTGGTCCTTCGTCGACACAACGGAGAAACCCGCCAATTGTGGGTGGAGTTCTTGAAGTGACAACCGTCATCATCGAGAACGCGCAACCACCGCAACCGAACGAAAAGGGGGAACGCTCATGAGCTTCGAAACCTCAAGGTGCACCCTCCAATCGGGCGAACGCAGTGAGTGACCTCTCAAGCGGTGGGTCGCTCGCGTATCGGGAAGGAGCACTGCGAACATGTCCGTCCGGCTGAAGATCGGTTGTGTCGTCCTCGCAATTGTCGGAGTAGCGATCTGGCGCTCGGTGGCAGGAGCGCAGACGGGAGGAAGCGACGGGGGGGACACCGTATCGGTTGGTGTATCAACGTCGTCGTCTTCCCCCGGACACGCCGGACATCCTGGAACAGCGGCCCGGCATGAGCGAGGTCAAGCGACACCGGCCCCCTGCACCGATATTCCCCTTCCCGATGCACAGTCCAGCGTTCTCGGGGCCGGCGGACCCACGCCCGGTCTCTGGTATCTCGTGAAATGCCCGAATCAGTCGGGAAACCCCAACATCGAACACCTGATATGGGTGCCCACGGCGTCGGCTACAACTCCTAAGGCCGGCTCTGCCGGTATTGGCGCAGAAGCCGCCGCCACTCAGGCGGCG
The DNA here is from genome assembly GCA_003151475.1 of Acidimicrobiaceae bacterium. Taxonomy (GTDB): domain Bacteria; phylum Actinomycetota; class Acidimicrobiia; order Acidimicrobiales; family UBA8190; genus Palsa-661. The sequence continues at coordinate 47,048 of PLXQ01000014.1, forward strand.
GCTTCCATCACCCTGCCCTCGCCATCAATCCAGCTGAACCCAGCCGTTTTCAGTGTCGTGAATCTTCCCTCGTGGTTGGCTATCGACCCGGCGATGTGGCACCCATTCGAGGCGACAGCGACAGCCGGTGGAGTCACCGCCACCGCATTGGCGACTCCCGAGACCGTGAACTGGAATATGGGTGACGGCGGAACCGTCGAGTGTGACGGCCCGGGTTCGTTTTATGAGGCCAGTCTCCCAGCAAGTCAGCAGTCCACGTCTTGCGCGTATACCTACCGACAGTCATCGGACGGACAACCAAGTAGTGACGGTGATCCGAACGACGGGGCGTTTCGAGTCACGGCCACGGTGACATGGACCGTGACCTGGACCGCCGTCGGTGAACCCGGGGGCGGAACGCTTCCGTCGTTGCGGACAGCCTCCACGGTTCCTGTCCGTGTCGAGCAAGTGGAGTCCATCGGAGTGGGCGAGTGACCGCCGATCAGACGGCGAGGTCCTGACCGTGTCAACGACGCTCGCTCGTCCTCTCGTGAAGGCCCGAGACAACGTCCCGGGGCTTCGACTCGATCCCCCTGGCCACAGACGCCGACCGGCACTTGCGGTCGGATCCCTTGCCCTCGTTGTGGCATGCGTCGCCGTCTTTGTCAGCGTCTACCTGAGGGCAGGCAATGAAAGATCGGTTCTCGCCCTTGCGCGGGCTGTGCCACAGGGCGAGGTCTTGAGGGCGGGCGACCTCACAGTCGCCCGGGTGTCGACCACGTCGGCAATCGCCACGGTGTCAGCTTCGGAAAGCTCCATTGTGATTGGGCGCAGAGCGGCTATGCCACTGCTGCCCAATACTCTGCTCTCTGCCAACGAGCTGATGACCAGCTACTCACCACCTGCTGGAGAGTCGGTCGTCGGAGTCGCGGCGAAAGAGGGCCAACTCCCCGCGTCAGGTGTGATGCCCGGGGAGAGCGTTGATGTTGTTCTGACCGGTCTTCCGGGAGCGCCAGAGTCGGCCTCAGTGGTGACCAACCCCGCCGCCGACCAGCAAACCGCTGGTGGGACAACGGGTGCTTCTGTTGCGGTGTCCCTGCCCGGCACAGTTCTTGTCGCTGACGCGAAGGTGCTCGAGGTGGTGCAATCCCCCTCCTCGTCGGGCTCCTCCGGTGTCGTGGTCTCTTTGGTGACGTCAACGGCGGCCGCTCCTCTCGTCGCTAGCGCCGCCGCCGCTGGACAAGTTGCCCTTATCGTTGTCCCACCGAAATCGTGACTCGCGTCACGCTGTGTGCTGCAAAAGGCTCGCCGGGGGTGACGACCTTGGTCTGTGTACTCGGAGCCGTTTGGCCCTCCGAGCGGCAGGTCGTCGTGGCCGAATGCGATCCATCCGGAGGAGATCTGGCAGGCCGATTCGGCTTGTCCACGCGTCTCGGAATGACCAGTCTCATCCTCTCCGGGCGCCACGGCGCGACAGAGACGTCGGATTATCGAGCACATGCACAGCAGCTTCCGGGCGGTCTTGACATCCTTGTCGCTCCAACCGGGGCTGACGCAGCCATGGCGCTCGACCATGAACTCGGAATCTCGACCTCTGAAACGGTGTCGGCGGATTGCGATCTGCTTGCCGATTGCGGCCGAGTGCTGCCGGGGGCGATTGGGCAGGAGAAGATGATTCGGACCGCGGACGTCGTGCTGCTCCTCGTCCGTCCAGAAGTAGCCCCAATCGCCCATGCCCGATGGGCCATGAGCAGGATCCGCGACCTCTCGTCGTCCCAGATCGCCTCGGTGGTCGTGGGAACCGGCGCATTCAAACCCGCTGAAGTGGGCGAAGAGCTCGACGTTCCTGTCATGGGGGTCGTTCCAACCGACCCCCGCGCCGCGCTGATCGCGTGCGGTGCATCGGGAACGGCCAAAGAGTTCGTCAAATCGAATCTCGTTGCCTTCGCCAGAGAGATAGTGACTGTACTGACCAAGGAGAAGCCCCCCACCACCGGGTCCAATCACGAAGCCGTGGCGCTGTCACTGACCAATCCCGAGCTCGAATGCGGCGCTCCGAAGAGTCCGGAAGGACCCCGGTCGAAGTCATCTCAGGTTCCCGCCATTGAACGCGCTCGAGCGAACTCCCGGTGACGATTCGTGGATCTTGACCTTCGGCCCACGCTGGCCCGACTTCGCTCGGACGTCGCCGACGATCTCGCTAAGTCCGGTGCGCGAGAGATGGCGCTGGCCGATCGGCGAGAGCTCGCTCGGGAATTGGCGCTCACTCGACTCCGAGACGTGGCCGCTGAAAGGGTCGCGTCGGGCCAGACCCCCATCGAGCCCACCGAAGAACAACGCTTGGCGCACGCCGTCTTAGACGCTCTCTTCGGCCTAGGACGGCTCCAGATGCTGGTCGACGATTCGGAAATCGAAAACATTGATGTCAACGGGTGCGACCGAGTCTGGGTCACCTACGCGAACGGCCAGAAAGCTCTTGCCGAACCCATCGCCGACTCGGATACTGAGCTGGTCGAGCTCCTCCGATCTGCAGCTGCCCGCTTCGGCCTGTCCGAGCGGCGCTTCGACACCGCCCATCCAGAGCTCGATCTGCGCCTACCCGATGGAAGCAGGCTGTCAGCGCTCATGTCGGTCGTCTCGCGGCCATCGGTATCCATTCGGCGACATCGATATGTCGATCTTTCCCTCGGCGACCTCGAGGGGCTCGGAACGGTTGATGCGTTTCTTCATAGCTTCCTGGCCGCGGCTGTCCGGGCCAGGAAGAACATCGTGGTCGGTGGTGCCATGAACGCCGGCAAGACAACCCTCATTCGGGCTCTCTCAGCGGAGATTCCCGTTCGAGAACGTGTAGTCACGATCGAGCAGGCGTTGGAGCTCGGCCTGGATGCGATGTCGGACCGTCATCCCGACCTCGTCGCCCTTGAAGCGCGAAACGCCAATGCCGAAGGAGAAGGTGAAATCACGATGGCTCGACTCGTTCGGCGGGCGCTGCGGATGAACGCGGACCGGGTCATTGTCGGGGAGGTCCTCGGGGACGAGGTCCTGCCAATGTTGAATGCAATGAGCCAAGGTCGTTCGGGCTCTATGTGTACGATCCACGCCGATTCTTCGGCGGGTGTGTTCCGTCGTCTCGCATCGTACGCTGTCCAAGCTCCGGAGCGGCTACCACTCGAATCCACGAATCTGCTCATTGCCGGTTCGGTCCACTTCGTCGTCTTCGTCGATGTGGTGGACGAATCGAGCGCGGGCCCAGACATGCGATATCTGTCCTGGCGCGGTTCCGATGAACCTGCTTCATCGGGACCCCGAGGGGGGTTTCGCTTCGAGCCCCGCCGCCGTAAGCGATACGTCGCCAGTGTGCGAGAAGTCATCGACGCCGAGGGCCTGCAGATCATCTCCAACGAGGTCTACTCGGCAGGGCGCGACGCCGGCCGGGCATCCGGTGCACCGTTTCGATCGACCACGCTGGACGAGTTGATCGAGCATGGGTTCGAGCCGTCGTCCACGCGTGCCGACATGGCGAGATCGCTATGACCGTCTCCATCGTGGCATGCGCGTGCGGTGTCGTGATTGGAATCGTCGGATTTGCGTTTGCCCTTGGTCTGGGCAACCGGCGGCCGGAGTTGAACGATACGGAAGCGACGATCGAGGTGTCTGCGACGAACGGTCGACGAACAATTGAAGGCCAAAGACACAAAGTCGCCCCCATCTCGGCCGCCGGGTTTCGAGCATTGAGTCCAAAGGTGGGGTTGTCGTTGGTCGGAGCGCTCGTTGTCGGCGCGGTGACGCGTTGGCCCGTTGCCGGAATGGTCGCTGCGGTCGCCCCGTTCGCCCTTCCCGCCATCCTCAGATCCACATCGTCTCGAAACACAACTCGTCGGACGGAGGCGGTGGCTGTCTGGACTGAACTTCTCAGAGATACACTGACGGCGTCCGCCGGTCTAGCGCAGGCGATCGTCGCGACCGCAGGAGTAGCCCCAGACGAGATACGAGAACCCGTAGCTCATCTGGCCGACAGGATTATGAGCGGTGCGTCTCTGGACGACGCGTTGCGGGTGTTCGGGCTCGAAGTCAACGAACCGAGTGCTGAACAAGTCGTGTCGGCGCTCCGGCTCGCCGTCTCCTCTCGCGCTCAGCGTTTGGTCGACCTTCTCAGTGCGCTGGCCGACTCGACTCGAGAAGAGGTGGCCATGCGTCTTCGCGTCGAGGCAAGCCGAGCGTCAGCCAGAAGCGGCGTCCGCACAGTCATCTGGTTCTCCTCCGGGTTCGTGCTTCTGCTGATGATTGTGGCGCATTCCTACCTGGCGCCCTTCGGATCGGCTACAGGCCAGCTGGTGCTGGCCTTTGTCGGGGCCAGCTACGGCACGGGCCTGGCACTGATGGTGCGCTTTGTGCAACCGACGTCATCGGCCCGACTCTCCCGATCGGCGAACAACAGATGACTGCTGTGATTGTGACTGCAGTGGGGTTTGCGCTCGGAGTCGTCGGGATGGTCTCCGCATTGCATCCAGCGCCGCCATCTCTGCGGGCAGCCCTGGCCGATCTTGAACGGGATCCGTCAAGAATCGGATCGCGCATAGGTCTCACTGATCGATCGTCGAAAATAAGGCCGGATCTCTATCTCGCCGGTTATCTCGGCGCCTTCGTTTCTGAGCAGGATTATGCACGGGCCCGGTTGTGGCCTCTTTTCGCGATCACCGGCACGTCGATCCAGGAGCTTTGTGGAGAAATCGTTCTCGCTGCCAGCGTCGGACTCCTTCTCCCTATCGCCTGGTGGGCGCTCGTGGGAATCGCCGGTGTGCATCTGCCGCTAGCCGCCGTTCTCTGGGCCAGCCTCATTCTCGGAGCCGGTGGGGCCCTGCTGCCGGTCCTGGTGCTTCGATCCAGAGCGAGGCGTGCGCGCATGTCAGCCCGGCGGGCGATCGGCTCATTCCTGAACCTCGTGGTCCTTTGCCTCGCCGGTGGTATGGGGATTGAGAGCGCATTGCATGCGTCTGCGCGAATAGGTGAAGACCGAGTGTCGGAACGCATTCTCGATGCTCTTGTGCTTGCCCAGGATGCGGGCGAACCACCATGGGATGCGCTCGACCGCCTCGGGCATGACCTCGGTTTGACCGAACTCTCGGAACTGGCCGCCGCTGTGGGCCTGGCGGGAACTGAAGGGGCGCGAATTCGCTTAACCCTCGCCGCCAAAGCCAGTTCGATCAGACGGCACAATCTCAGCGACGCCGAATCAGAGGCTAACGCCGTGACGGAGCGACTGTTCCTTCCCGGCGTGTGTCTCTTGGTCGGTTTTCTCTTATTCATTGCTTACCCAGCAGTCGCCCGAATCTCTGCCGGATTCTGATGATCCGGAAGGTGTCGGACCTGCTGCCTACGGAAGGAGAGTCGTCGATGTTGTGGCAAATGCGGTCCTTGTGGATGTTTCTGCGAGCGCGATATGTGGATCCGATGATCAGCGAGGAAGGAAGCGTCGTCGAGACCGTCATAATCACAGCGGTATTTGCCGCGTTGGCAATCGGCATTGGCGCGATCATCGTTGCGAAAGTCACATCAAAAGCCAATTCAATCAATCTCAACTGATGGCATCTTCGGTCGGTGTCCCGGTTCACCACCGGCGACGGCGAGCCAACCGGGTGCAACAGGGTTCAGTGGTTGTCGAGTCAGTTGTCATCGTCCCCGTTGCGATGGTCGTTGTGCTGCTTGCGGTGCAAGCCTGCTTGTGGGCGCATGCCGCGACTCTCGTGCAAGGAGCGGCCACGGCTGGCGAACAGGCGGCCAGCGTCATTGGTGGATCCCCAGCAAAAGGGGAGCAGGAGGCAGCGACGGTATTGACAGCCACCGGGAGTGCAGTCGTGCAGAACCCGTCTGTGCAGGCCCAAAGTCTGCCCGGGGGTGAAGTAGAGGTACGGGTATCGGGGAGCACAGAGGCGATCATTCCGTGGCTACGGCTTACCGTCTCGGCGACGCGCGTGGGCCTGAGCCAGGAATTTCGGGAGTCGGGATGAAAAGAGGTGGTGAATCTCACCTCGGGGACGGGAGCCTCACGCTCGAGCTCGTCATCCTCAGCCCGGTAATTGTCTTGTTTGTCCTGCTGGCCCTCTCTCTGGGACGGTTCGAACTGGCTCGAGAGCAGGTTGTGGGTGCCGCACGAGCGGCGGCCGAAGCGGCTTCCGTGGTGCCCTCCGCTGACCAGGCTGAATCGGCCGCACGGTCGGCCGCGGCACCGGTCGTGGGGTCCCAGGCCCATTCGTGCGTACAACTGAACGTGTCGACAGACACGAGCCACTTCGTCCCAGGTGGCTACGTCCGGGTGGTGGTGTCCTGCCAGATTGACTACGGGGATCTCGTGATCCCGGGTGTACCAGGACATTCGGTTGTTCAGGTTGTCGAAACTGCCCCTATTGATCCATTTCGTTCAGTTCAGTGACTGCTTCATCGCCGGGCTTGATGATGAGGTCGGGCCCTCAGGGTCGTCCGGTCACGAGGTGGGCGGCCTATGAAGAGGGGTCTCTGACAGCGTTTCTCGCTGTCCTGTGTCTGTCACTCTTCATCTTGATTGGGCTGGTGGTTGACGCTGGACGCGCGATCGCGGCGAGATCGTCCGCCATGGACGAAGCGCAGCAGGCGGCTCGCACAGGAGCCGGCCAACTGTCGGTTGCGGCGTTGCGGTCCGGGCAGGTCGAAATCGATGCAGGAGCGGCCATCCGAGCGGCTGACGCCTACCTGTCGTCGATTGGGCTGACCGGGACGGCCTCTGTCGTCGGCCAGACCGTCAGTGTTCACATTGCGACCGACGAACCAACGGTCATTTTGGGAATCGTCGGAATCAATCGGATCGCAATATCGGTCACCGCCAGCGCCATAAATGTTCACGGCGTTACGCGGGAGGATTGATGGCGTCGACGACAAGCCTGGAAGCGACGTCGTCGTCGACCAGCATCAGCCATAGAGCCGGCTCTCTCCTCGGGCTGATCGGACTTGTCGTAGGGATTCCGATGATTCTCGTCGCCTTCCATGCGACTCCTCGCTTTCAGTACATCGGGCACTTGGTCACTGACCCAAGGGTTGCCGTTCGATCGCTAGAAAGCTCTCTCGGCGATACTGCGATTGCGAACATCGCCTCCCTTGCCGCTTGGATGGGATGGTTGTGGCTCGTCCTTTGCATCGCCGTCGAAATCATGGCGGCCATCCGGAATCGACCGACGATGCGCCTGCCAGCCAGTCGGCATGTGCAATCACTTGCATCCGCTCTAGTGGGGGCATCGCTTACTGTCCTGCCTCTCGGGAGAACTGCACTGCCGATGCGATTTCAGGCAGTGCCAACGCCAATCCAGATCACGTTGGGTGCTCGCCATGACGGGCCACGAGCAGCTCCTGAAGCCGTGCGCCAAGCGCTCCTACCCGAAGCCCGCGCGAGCCTCGATCTGATCGTGGCTGACAACGATGTGTCGGTAGCGGGTACTGGGCTTTCGTACGTTGTGAATCCAGGAGACACGTTGTGGTCAATTGCCGGGCGCGAGCTGGGGTCTCCTTTGCAATGGCGGGCGATCGCCGATCTCAATTACGGCCGTCCCCAGCCAGACGGTGGACGTCTGACCGACGCACATTGGATCTTTCCGGGGTGGAGATTGCTGCTTCCCGCAATGCCAACCATGGATTCGTCAACCGTTGTCGGACGCACGACTGGATCTGTGGAGAGGTCTGTGACGGCTGTTGTCGCCGGGCCCGATCGGTCGCCTCGGTTGGGAGCGCCGACTCCTCTGCCGGATAGTCCGAGAGGAGGGGGCGAGGAGGGCGTCAAGACCAACGGTGAGAGCCCCGAGTCCCTTGGCTCGCCGACCACGCGAAAGGCGGCGAGTGAGAAGGCACCTTCGCCCGTGCCCGTTGGCGCTCTTGGCTACGGGGTCCTGGGGGCCGGGGTGATCGCGCTCCTTGAGCGGATGCGCCGGGTGCAGCACAGGTACCGTCCACGCGGCATGCGGATAGCACTCCCCGATCGTGACCTGGCCCAACTAGAGCAGCAGCTCCGGATCGAAGCCGAACCTGAAGGAGTGGAAGTCATCGACCTCGGACTCCGCTCCCTCGTGCTCAGTTCACTTCGTTGCGAGAGGATGCCGCCGCAAGTGACGTTGGTCCGACTCGGTGATCATGCCCTGGAGGTCGTACTCGATCCGACCTCGGACGGTCGCCAGCCGCCGCACCCGTTCACATCGGACTCGTCCTCGGCTAGTTGGTTCTTGTCGAGAGACCAGACCACTCTCCAGGCCCTTCGTGAGGACCGCAATGTCGTTCGGATGGATGCGCCATTTCCCTCACTAGTCACCATCGGGCGGGACGAGATCGGCTTGGTGATGGTGGACTTGGAACAGGCTGCTTCACTCGACATCCGGGGAACGGACGACGAGGGAATCCTGAGGACGATCGCCATTGAAATAGCTACCGCCAAATGGGCTGATCAGGTCGACCTAATTCTCGTCGGATTTGACCGGGAGATGGAGTCTCTCGAGCGGGTAAGCCACGTTCCGACCATCGCAGACATCATGCCGAAGGTTCAAAGACGGGTCAGAGAGCGCAGGGCGCTTTTGGACAGCGTTGGAAGGAGCGCGAATTGGGAGATCAGGTGGATCGAAGGAGGAGATGCTTGGGATCTTTGCGTCGTTATTTGTTCGCCGAGTGCAGTCGGTAGCGATCAGGACGGGGCCGTCAGGTTGGTTGGTCTGGCGGGGGATGGTGGTGTGGGCCTGGCGGTCGTCTTGGGTTCGAATTCCGGGGAAGCGCGATGGCACCTCGAATCACGGAACGGACGAATCGAGTTGGACGTGGACGGAGCATCGGCTTCTGTCTCAAGGCCGACGCAAGACGAATCCAGCCTCTCCACGAGCATCGCGTCCCTGGTCGAAGTGGCTGGGAAATTGGAGGGCGTTCTACCGACCGAGCCTCCATATGACAGGCTCCTCGATGAAGGGGGAATTCGGCCTATGTCCTCGGAGAGGACACTGGACGAAGACCTATCCGTCGGTGTCGGCGATCCTGATCCGACTGCGTCCACCTTCGCTGGTCCCCAGGCTCCAGAGGTTGAAGTTCGAATCCTTGGACCCATCGAGATCGTGGGAGCGGCTCGACCCTTCACCAGGGCGTGGGCCGCCGAGCTTGTCGTTTACCTCGCCATGCACAGGAATGGGGCGTCAAGCGACCAGTGGGCGACGGCGCTATGGCCGGACAGAATCATGGCGGCTGCGAGCTTGCACTCGACCGCATCGGCGGCTCGTCGGTCACTGGGCACGTCCGTCGAGGGCGGAGACCATTTGCCTCGAGCGCACGGACGTCTGACTCTCGCCCCGACTGTTGGCAGTGACTGGTACCGATTTGTCGCCTTATCTGAGCGGGAGGACCCGTCGAGTTGGCGCGACGCCATCGAACTCATCCGCGGACGGCCGTTCGAAGGCCTAAAGGCGCCTGACTGGGTACTGCTCGAAGGCATCGCTGCGAATGTTGAAGCCGTTGTCGTCGATCTTGTATCGCGATACTCAGAATTCTGTCTTTCTTCGGGAGATCCGGGCGGGGCCGAATGGTCTGCTCGGCAGGGTCTCCGGGTCAGTGCCTATGACGAACGGCTCTACCGCATCCTGCTTAGGGCAGCGGATGCAGCTGGGAACCCGGCCGGTGTGGAATCGGCGATGGCGGAACTCGTCCGTCTCGTTGCTGAAGATGTGGAACCCTTCGATGCCGTTCACCCAGAGACCCTCGAGCTCTATCGAACACTCTCTCGGCGACCGCCATCATTTGTGAATCCGTAGCCTGTCGTGCTGGCGCCGCAATAGCGAGGTTCCTCGCGAGGTTCCCGGCGAGTGGGTGAGAGAGGTGAGAGTCGAACAATCGCCTTGCCACCCCATCGGTGTGCATCACGAAGGAGAGCCAACGCTTATGAGCAATGCGACGACGCTATCTGGAAATCTGACTCGCGATCCGGAGATTCGCTATACGAAAGAAGGGCAAGCGAACGCAATCTTCGGATTGGCTGTCAATCGGCGATGGCAAGTGAGGGGAAGTGACACGTGGGAGGAGGCAACGTCGTTCTTCGACGTGATCTGTTGGCGCGAGCTTGCCGAGAATGTTGCTTTGAGCCTCGTCAAAGGCACACGGGTCATCGTGTCAGGGCGCCTCGAACAGCATTCCTGGAATACAGACGCAGGAGAGCGGCGCAGTCGGGTTGAATTGACCGCCGATGAGGTGGGCCCCTCGTTGCGTTTCGCTACCGCTGAGGTGTCTCGATCTGGTCGCGGTGTTCCCGACCAAGCTGGCTCATCGGCTGGCTCCGACCTGATCGGTGAAGCAGAAATCGCCAGAGCGGACGCCTGACCGAGTTGGTGCCCGGGTCCGCGAAGGACTTTCCATCGCGGACCCGGGACCGTCGGTTATGGCTTATCTCTATCTGTTGTGAGGAGTGAGCATGTTCGTTCCAAATGCGCTTTCGGTATTGTGGATGAACGTACTGTCCGATGTTGGAATAACCACGCTCGGACGATCGGCGCTGACAGCACTCTCATTGATTCGCAGGTTGCATTTGTCTGGATGGCCGATCTGGACCCTGGTAGGGGAAGTCGGATGGGCAGGCCTCATTGTTGGCGCTTGCGGGTCCCTACTTCGTCCTACTTCGTGTGGTGGGCTCGGTGGCCGGATGATCTGGATATCCGTCCGGACAAAATTACGACGGGGGCGCACGCGATGAGCAGGAAACCTCAAGGTGGACGCGCCGCAGTTCGGTTCGCGCTTGCCATTGTGCTCACCAAGCGGGAGGCGTTCGAGGCGTGCGAGGTGTGCGCTGATGCTGAACGTACCTTGCTACGTGCCGGGCGCGTAGCAGAAGCGGCTCGGGTCGCTGCTCTGTTCGAGTTGTTCGAGAGCCGAATGGTGATCCAATGAAAATCTCGGCCCCCGTTCGACATCGCCTCAAGTTAGAGCCCG
>PLXQ01000007.1 GCA_003151475.1 Acidimicrobiaceae bacterium
TGTCGTGGTGCGGCGGCGGGGAGATCAGCCCCACCCCGGGGGTGGAGAAGCGGGTGCGGGCGATCCAGGGATAGACCTTGCTGCCCGGCAGCTGGCCGCCCTCCCCCGGCTTCGCCCCCTGGGCGATCTTGATCTGCAGGTCGTCGGCGTTCACCAGGTACTCGCTCGTCACCCCGAAGCGCGCCGAGGCCACCTGCTTGATGGCGCTGCGCCGGAGGTCGCCGTTGGCGTCGGGGGTGAAGCGCTCGGCGTCCTCTCCCCCTTCGCCCGTGTTCGACTTCGCGCCCAGCCGGTTCATGGCGATGGCCAGGTTCTCGTGGGCCTCGGCCGAGATCGAGCCGTAGGACATGGCCCCGGTGGCGAAGCGCTTCACCACCTCGGAGACGGGCTCCACCTCGGAAATGGGCAGTGCCGGAAGCACCCCGGTGCGGAAGCGGAGCAGTCCCCGCAAGGTGGCCAGGTTCTCCGACTGGTCGTCCACCAGGGCCGTGTACTGCTTGAAGATGTCGTAGCGCTTGGTCCGGGTGGCGTGCTGCAGCTTGAAGACGGTCTTCGGGTTGAAGAGATGGATCTCGCCTTCCCGGCGCCACTGGTACTCCCCGCCCGGCTCGCGCTCGCGGTGCGCACGCGAGGTGGGGTGAGGGAGATGGGCCATCTGGTGGCGCTCGGCCACCTCGCGGGCGAGGACGTCGAGGCCCACTCCCCCGATCCGGCTGACGGTGCCGGTGAAGTACTCGTCCACCACGTCACGGGCGAGTCCCACGGCCTCGAAGATCTGCGCCCCGGTGTACGAGGCCACCGTCGAGACACCCATCTTGGACATGATCTTGATCACGCCCTTGCAGGCGGCCTTGATGTAATGGGTCCGGGCCCGGCGCGGCGTCACGCCCTCGAGGGTGCCGGTGGCGATCATGTCGTCGATCGTCTCGAAGGCCAGATAGGGGTTCACGGCCGACGCCCCGAAGCCGATGAGGAGCGCCATGTGGTGCACCTCGCGGGCGTCGCCCGCTTCGATCACCAGGCCCACCCGGGTCCGGGTCTTCTCCCGCACCAGGTGCTCGTGCACGGCGGCGGTGAGAAGCAGAGACGGGATGGGGGCCATGGTGGTGTTCGAGTTGCGGTCGGAGAGGACGATGATGTTGGAGCCGAGCGAGATGGCGATGCTCACGCGCCGGCGGACCTCTTCGATGGCGTCGCGCAGCGACTCGCCGCCGCCTACGGGATCGAAGAGCCCGTCGATGGCGAAGGCGTTGAAGCCCGGGGTCTCGCCGTGCTCGTTCACGTAGAGCAGCTTGGCCAGGTCGTCGTTGTCGATCACCGGGTAGGGCAGGATGATCTGCCGGCACGAGGCCGGGGTGGGCTCGAGAAGGTTTCCCTCGGGACCGAGCCGGGAACGGCCCGAGGTGACGAGCTCCTCCCGGATGGCGTCCAAGGGCGGATTCGTCACCTGGGCGAACATCTGGGTGAAGTAGTCGTAGAGCAGCCGCGGCTTCTCCGATAAAGAGGCGAGCGCGGCGTCGTTGCCCATCGATCCAATGGGTTCGGTCCCGAGCCGGGCCATGGGGGCGACCAGCAGCCGGAGCTCTTCGTTGGTGTAGCCGAAGAGCCGCTGGTGGGTCACCACCGAGGCGTGCTGGGGGGTGAGCATCATCCGCATGGGCAGGTCGTCGAGCTGCAGCTGGCCTTCGGCCAGCCACTGGCCGTAGGGCTCGGCCGCGGCCAAGCTGGTCTTGATCTCGTCGTCGTCCACGATCCGACCCTGCGCCGTGTCCACCAGGAACATCCGGCCCGGCTGGAGCCGGCCCTTTCTGACCACCTTGGCCGGGTCGATGTCGAGCACGCCCACCTCGGAGGCGAGGACGACGAGACCGTCGTCGGTCACCCAGTAACGCGCCGGCCGCAGGCCGTTTCGGTCGAGCACACCACCGGCGATGGTGCCATCGGTGAAGACGACGGCGGCGGGGCCGTCCCAGGGCTCCATCAGCGAGGCGTGGAAGCGGTAGAAGTCCCGGCGTTGGCGGTCCATCTGGGAGTGGTTCTCCCACGCCTCGGGGATCATCATGAGCACGGCGTGCGGTAGGGAGCGACCGCCCAGGTGCAGGAGCTCGAGGACCTCGTCGAAGGTGGCCGAGTCACTGCCCTCGGGGTCGCAGATGGGATAGAGCCGCTCGAGGTCGCCCGGGATGAGGCCGGATTGGAGCAGCGCCTCGCGGGCCCGCATCCAGTTGCGGTTGCCCCGCAGGGTGTTGATCTCTCCGTTGTGGGCCAGGTAGCGGTAGGGATGGGCCAGGGGCCACGACGGGAAGGTGTTGGTGGAGAAGCGGGAGTGGACGAGGGCGAGGCCGCTGTCGAAGCGCTCGTCGGCCAGATCGGGGAAGAAGGGGTCGAGCTGCTCGGGGGTGAGCATGCCTTTGTAGACGAGGGTGCGGGCCGAGAGAGAGACGATGTAGACGCCGTGGACCTCGTGCTCCACCCGCTTGCGCAGACAGAAGGTCATCCGGTCGATGGCGAGCGGGTCGGGGGAGCCCGTCGTCGGCACCACCACCATCTGCCTGACCCGGGGCATGGCCCGCAGGGCCGAGGCGCCGAGGCTTGTCGATTCGACGGGGACGTCGCGCCAGGCGACGACTCGGAGGGACTCCTCGGCCGCCAGCTCCGCCATCCGGTGCTCGGCCTTGGCCGCGTCGTCGGTGTCGGTGGGGAGAAAGACCATGCCCGCCGCGTAGGTGCCTGGCTCGGGCAGGCCGCCGGGGATGACGGCGGAGAGAAAACGGTGGGGCATCTGGGTGAGGATGCCCGCCCCGTCGCCGGTGGCCGCTTCCGCCCCGGTGGCGCCGCGGTGCGCCAGGTGCTCGAGCGCGGTGACGGCCTGGCGGACGAGGGTATGGCTCCGGCGGCCGTGCAGGTCGGCCACGAGCGCGATGCCACAGGCGTCGTGCTCGAACGCGGGGTCGTACAAGCCCTGAGAGGGATTTTGTCTGGTCGTCAACGGGAGTACTCCGTGGTCCGTGCGCGGAGAAATGGGCGGTGTCACTTCTGCTGCCGCCCGGGACGACGCTGGCCCTGCTGCAGTGCTCATAGGATACATGGGGTGACTCCCCGCTACGACGCCATCGTGGTCGGCGGCGGAGCCATAGGCCTTTCCAGTGCCTGGCGGATGGCCCGGGCCGGCATGGAGGTGGCCGTCGTCGACCCCGAACCGGGCCGGGGGGCCTCCTGGGTGGCGGCCGGCATGCTCGGCCCCGTCTCCGAGGTCCACTACGGCGAGGAGGGCTTGCTGGCGCTGACCATGGCCTCGGCCCGGCGCTGGCCCTCCTTCGCCGCCGAGCTCGAGGCCGATACCGGATCCGATATCGGCTACCGGACGACCGGCACCCTGGTCGTCGACGTGGACGACGGCGACCGGGCCTGGTCCGAGGATCTCTTCCGTTTCCAGTGCTCTCTCGGCCTCGAGGTGGAGCGCCTGAGCAGCCGCCGGGTGCGCGAGCTCGAGCCGGCCGTCGCCCCCGGGGTGCGCTCGGGGCTGCTCGTGAAGGGCGACCACCAGGTCCAGACCCGCCGCTTCGTCAGCGCCCTCTTGGCGGCGGCGGCCAAAAGAGGCGTCACCTTCCACCACCAGCCGGCCACGGCCGTCGATGTCGACGGGGCGCCGGGAACAGCGGGGGGAGCGACTGTCCGGGGGGTGCACTGTGATGGCACGCAGCTCGGTGCCCCCGTGGTGGTGCTGGCCGCCGGCTGCTGGTCGGGATCCCTGGCCGGACTGCCCGACGGCGTGGTCCCCCCCGTCCGTCCCGTGAAGGGCCAGATCCTGCGGCTGTCGGGCGACGCCGAGCGTCCGCTTCTCGGCCGTTCGGTCCGGGGTCTCGTCCAGGGGGCGTCGGTCTACCTCGTCCCCCGGGCCGACGGCACCCTGGTGGTGGGGGCCACCATGGAGGAACAGGGCTTCGACACCACCGTCACCGCCGGGGCGGTCTACGAATTGCTCCGCGACGCCCGCCGGGTGGTGCCCGGCGTCACCGAGCTGGCGCTCATCGAAGCGCGCGCCGGTCTGCGGCCGGGCTCCCCCGACAACGCGCCGCTGGTGGGCGCCACCACCGTCGACGGCTTGCTGCTCGCCACCGGCCACTACCGAAACGGCATCCTGCTCTCCCCTCTCACCGCCGACACCGTGGCCGCCCTGGCCGCCGGCCACGAGCCACCGGCCGAGATGGCACCGTTTCGTCCCACCCGCTTCGCCACGGCTCCCTCGTGAGTGCCCCTGTCATGTTTTTGAACGGCCGGCAATGTTCGTGAACGGCCGGCAATGTTCGTGAACGGCCGGCAATGTTCGTGAACGGACGGGCCTGCGCCGTCGACCCCGGTACCTCGGTGGCCGCGCTGGTGGCGCAGTGGTGCCCGTCGGCCGAGGGGATCGCCGTGGCCCGCAACGGCGAGGTCATCCCCAAGAGCGCCTGGCCGTCGACCAGCCTCGGTGACGACGACCGGGTGGAGATCGTCACCGCCGCGGCCGGAGGCTGAGGTGGCCGAAGATCTGGTCATCGACGGCCGCAAGATCGGCTCCCGGCTGGTGATCGGGACCGGCGGGATCCCGAGCCTCGAGGTTCTCGACGCCATCTTGGAGGCGTCGGCCGCCTCGCTCGCCACCGTGGCCGTCCGCCGGGTGGACGCCGGCGGCCGGGGCGGGATCCTCGACGTCCTGCGCGCTCGACATGTCGATGTCTTGCCCAACACCGCCGGCTGCTTCACCGCCACCGAGGCCGTCCTCACCGCCGGCTTGGCCCGCGAGGCCTTCGGGACGAACTGGATCAAGCTCGAGGTGATCGGCGACGAGGACACCCTGTTGCCCGATGTCGTCGAGTTGCTGTCCGCCGCCGAGCAGTTGTGCGACGACGGCTTCGTCGTCCTTCCCTATACCAACGACGATCCCGTCCTGGCCCGCCGCCTGGAGCAGGCCGGCTGCGCGGCGGTGATGCCCCTCGGTTCCCCCATCGGCAGCGGCCTCGGGATCAGGAACCCCCACAACATCGCGCTCATCACCGAGACCTGCAGCGTTCCCGTCATCTTGGACGCCGGCATCGGCACCGCCTCCGACGCGGCGCTGGCCATGGAGCTCGGCTGCGACGGGGTGCTCATCGCCAGCGCCATCACCCGCTGCCGGGAGCCGGTGCGGATGGCCGCGGCGATGCGCGGTGCCGTCGAGGCCGGATACCTTGCCCGGCGGGCGGGACGGATCCCCCGGCGCTCCCACGCCCAGGCCTCGAGCCCCAGCGAGGGGATCATCTCGCTCGACGCCCCGTGAAGCCGGAGCGCGGCGTGAATCCCCCGGTAGCGATGACCATCGCCGGTTCGGATTCGGGAGGGGGAGCGGGGATCCAGGCCGATCTGAAGACCTTCGCCGCCCTCGGCGTCTTCGGCACGAGCGTCCTCACTGCCGTGACGGCGCAGAACACGACCAGTGTCCTCGGCGTCCGCCGGCTCGAACCGGAATTCGTCGACCTGCAGATCGAGGCCGTCCTCAGCGATCTGCCGGTGGCGGCGGTGAAGACGGGGATGCTGGCGTCGGCCGCCATCGTGGCCGTGGTGGCCCGCCGCGCCGCCGCCGGCGAGCTGCCGCATCTGGTCGTCGACCCCGTCATGGTCACCTCCACGGGGACTCCCCTGCTCGACGACGACGCCGTGGCCGCCTATCTCGAACTGCTCCTTCCCCATACGACGGTCTGCACGCCCAACATGCGCGAGGCGGCTCTCCTGACCGCCACGGAGGTGACCGACTTGGCCTCCATGGAGAGCGCGGCGCGGAAGATCGCCGAGCACGGGGCCCGGGTGGTGGTGGTGAAGGGCGGTCACTTCGGCGGCGACCAGGCGCCCGATGTCGTGCTGGCCGACGGCGTGATGACCGTGCTCGTTGGTCCCCGGGTGGTCTCGGCCAACGACCACGGGACCGGCTGCAGCCTGTCGTCGGCCATCGCCGCCTACCTGGCGAGAGGCGCCGACACCCTCGAGGCCGTGGCCCGGGCCAAGGCCTTCGTGGCCCGGGCCATCGAGGGGGCGGCCTCGTGGACGCTCGGCGCCGGCCATGGACCGCTCGACCACTTCGGCTGGAATGCCCCGGCTCAGTGACCGGCCCCGTGACCCAGGAAATAGTTGCAACGCTTTGGAGCGGCGGCGCGTGTAGGTAATCGACTGCAGCCGCAGAGGCGCCACCAGTGCCGGCACCGGACGGGGAAAAGGAACGACGCATGAGAGATCCCGGGGCGGAGGAGGCATACGACGCCTTCTTCACCGCTTCCTGGGCCCGTCTGCAGGGCCAGGCCTACGTGCTGACGGGCAATCGCGAGCTGGCCCAGGACCTGACCCAGGAGGCGCTCTTGCGAGCCTGGACGCATTGGAACCGGATCGCCGGCTATGACAACCCCGAGCGCTGGACCCGTCGGGTCCTGCACAACCTCTGCATCCAGTCCTGGCGCAAGTCCCAGGTCCGGCGCTTCGGCAACCCGCCGGAGATCCCGACGACGCCCGAGATGGCCGAGGACCACGTCCTGTTGGCCAAGGCCATGCGCCTGCTCCCCGGGGAGCAGGCCCGCGCCCTGCTGCTGCACGACGGTCTCGGGCTGACCGTGGCCGAGACGGCCCACGAACTCGATGTCCCGCAGGGGACGGTGAAGTCGTGGCTCAGCCGGTCCCGCAAGATCGTCGCCGCCCATCTCACCCGGCAGTTCGAGACCACCCACGGAGGTTCTGAGACATGACACCACCGACGGACGAGGAGAGGCTGCGCATCGTCATGCGGGAGATGCTGCGCTCCGGTCAGGCCGGCGCCCGTCCACCGGTCACACCGGCCGAGCTCCGGAACCAGGCGAGCCGGAGAACGCTCCGACGGATCGACACGAAGGTCGTCGTCGCCGTCGCCGCCGTGGCCGCCGTCATCGTGACTTTGATCGCCGTCGGACCGCTGCGGTCGAGCAGCGGTCCCCCGCATCCCGTGACCAACCAACCCACCACGACGACGACCACAACCACACCATCCACCACGACGACACCAGCCCCGACGATTCCGGCGGCGGCTGCTTCTCAACTCGACGCATTCGTGGCGGCGGAGTCGGCGACCAATTCGGCGGCGGCGACGCAGAGCGGACAGCAACCACCCTTTATCACCGACCACAGTCCTCCCGAGGTCGACGGGGCCAGCATCGTCGCCGTGGCCGCCTTTTCCTACGAACCGGGCGGGCTCCCGGTCCAGGTGCTCGGATACAGCGGCGGCCGCTGGTCGCCGGTGGCCGCCCTCCCGTCGCCCACGGGGCAGGCCGGTAGCAATACGTCTGCCTCTGTCGTGTACCTGACGCAGGCGCCCGTCTCGGTGGCCGACGTGACCGGCGACGGCCGACCCGATTTTCTCGTCATGGCGAGCGCCGCCGATAACACCCCCGGCTTCGTCGTGTCCCAGGCCGGCGGCATCTGGCGGTACATCGCCTTCAGCGGTCCCAATGCGCCCCCGGGAACCGACGTCCTCGCTCGCCAGCCCCGGTTCGACGGGAACACCCTCGTGTCCGACTATGACAACTGCATCCCCGACTGCGCCCAGGGACGCAACAGCACCATCGTCTGGACCTACCAGCCGTCAACCGGCGAATTCACGGCCCCGAACCCTCCGGGCGTCACGACACCGAGTACCACCGGCACCTCCTGACGGCGAGCGGAGGAAACCGGCGTGCCGCCGCACGCTGAACCCGCCAAAGCGAGGGCCGTAACGGCAGTTCCGGTCAGGGCGCGGGTGCCACCGCTCCACTTCGTCGCCACGTGCATGGCGGGTGGACTTATCGCCAATCGACCTCCGAACAACTCTGTCGCCCCGTCACGCCTGCGACCATCTCCTGCGGACCCAATGCAGGCCATCTCCTGTGAGCGGGAGTTCACTCTTGTCGTCTCCGAACATCCGATCGGCCAGGCGTCGCGCCCCCTCCTGCGTCATCGGCATATTGACGTCCTCTGTGGCTGTGTGCCCAATGGTGACTTCCCCGGACCCGTCGTCGCCCCGTTCCGCCGGCGTCCATTCGATGTCGGTCACATCGGCGCCGGCGGGCGCCGTGGTGGACGGGTGCCCACTGAAAACTCCGGGCACGCTCATATCGACGTTCCGAGCCCAGGAGCTGTTCCCGTGAGGCGAGTTGCAACCGGAGGCGGACCGAGGAGACCGGTGAGGCCACAAAGATGCAGGACGCGCCAGGCACATCCTGAGGGAGATCGGAGCACCAACGACCTGGACTCACGTCGCAGATTGTTGCGGGCCCCGATGATGACACCGATCGTCGCCGCATCCATGAACGTGACCCCGCTCAAGTCGACCACGAGGTCGGTCTCATCGAGCGCCACCGCCTGAGCCAGGGTGTGCGACAGCGCCGTCTCGACAGAGATGTCGTAATCGCCTCGCAGCCAGACGACGTCACCATTCGCGATTGGCCCCGTGGCCTCCGCCGGATCTTCAAGCGGGGCTACGACGGACGAAGACTCGATAAGAGTCATTACACTCTCCTGGCATAGGGGACTGCGCAAAGGCGCTACCAGGGTCTGGAGCATCGCTCCCGAGCCAGCTGACGCTGGCTCGACACGTAAGGGCTGTTGTCGTGCCGTCGTTACGGTACACCAGCGCGGGGTGTCTCGTTCGGCTGACGCTCCCGCCAAATACCGTCCCTGGGCTTTTTCGGGGGGTCCAAGGTACGTCCTATGAGGGGTCCGAGGTACGACATTACGTGACCGCAGGGGCATGGGGTTCGTGCATGCGAACCCTCGGTTCTTACGAGCACCACACGAAGCAGGCAACAGGTGGCACACTCGCCCCAACGAAGTGGCACACTCGCCCCAACGAAACTGGCGCTAGGCGCCCGACAAGTCGCGAACTTCGACGAGCACCCCATCGGCCCGCTTGCGGTAGTGGGTGTTGCAGGTGGGGCACCACATGACAGGCACCGGATGTCGGCCGGCCTGAACTGGGTCATTGACCACTCGATGGCCCTTGGGGCATCGAGGCTCAGCGTGGCTGAAGGGTGCCATCGACGACTCTCCTGGCCGAATGCTAGACCCAGGATCCGGACCCGTGCTCAGACGTCACGGCAGTCACCCTCGTCACCCTCGAAACAGACTCAGATGCGCTTCAAAGGGCTTCCAAATGGCTAGAACGTGTTTTGGTCAAGCAGATACGTGCGGTCGGCGCGTGGCCGTCGCGCCACTGGCGGCGACGGTCCAATCCGAGTCCAGAACGCAGCGCGGAGTCCGCCTGCTGGGAACTGGCCGTTCGTCAGCTTCTGCCCTCGACGCCAGGGCGAGCCGGCGCGACGTCAAAGATGCCGCCGGGAAGCGCACCCGGGGCAGACCATCGAGTTCACTCCAGACAGGGCCCGTCTAGGCGGTAGGGGCCGGCACACATTGCCACCCGGAAAGGTACGAAATGCGCAACCCGGCAACAGCGGTGGAGTCTCGGTTAGCGATGTTCACGGCCCGAGAAATCACAACAGCGACGGTCCACAAGCGAGGCAAGGGATTGCCGCATCATGAGCACCTGTCACCGAGGCGTTCTCAGGATCTCCGAGAAGAACCCGGCAGATCGAATGCTTCGGGTTTTAGAGTGCCGTCAATGACGGCTCGAGCGGCGTCAACGAGACGTTGATTGTGGTTGCGAGCGTGATGGCGAAGCCTATTGAAGGCCTGTTCCATATCGAGCCCGGTAGCTTCCGCCACTACACCCTTGGCCTGCTCTATGACGATGCGGCTGTTGAGCGCATGATTGAGCTGCTCGTTCACGAGTTGGGCCTCGCTGGCGGCCCGGTGATGAAGGATGGCGACGGTGGCCACGTCGGCCAAAGCTTGGGCGGCTATAACGTCACTCTCTTCCATGGCACCCTCGTGGGTGCGGAAAAGGCTCAAGGCGCCGATGGTGACGCCACGCAGACGCATGGGTAGGGCGTGCACGGACCGGAAGTCGCATCCGATTGCCTTCGAGGCGAAGCGGGGCCAGCGGCCGTTGACCCTCTCGAGGTCCTGATTCACCACGGGCGCGCCGGTGCTAAAGGCGTCCAGGGAAGGACCTTCCTCGGACTGCAACTCGAACAGCTCGACGGCGCGCACCGCTTCGCTCGAGTAGGCGACCACCCGCAGGTCGCCCTCCGGGGCCACCAGCATCAACCCCGCGGCGGAAACTTCTAGGACCTCGACGCATCGGTCGGCCACCAACGTCAGGAGATCGACGACATCGAAATCGTCCACGAGGGTGTCGACGATCTCGACGAACGTCCGGGCCAGTAGGACTTCTCTTTCAGATCCCTCCATAGGGGCCTCCCCGCAACAAAGGACCTCCGACCTGGCCAAGGCTCGGAGGCCGCTCCCTGTGGGCGGGATTCTACCCCCGATGTTCGCTCCAACTGTGGCTAAGGCGGCGACCGCTCCACGGGCGGGCTACGACGGATCGAAGCGCAGCTGTCTGGCCACGACCGCTTCAGCCACCTCGATTAACGCCAGGTCGTGGCTGAAGGCATGGGCCCGGAGTCGAACGAGAGCTTCTCCGACGCTGATGCCGAGCTGAGTGGCCACCATGCCCGAGGCCTGGTGCTCGACGAGATGGAAGTTGGCACCGGCTTCAAGCTCCCTGGCCACGGTGTCGAAGGGTGCGTTGGCCTGCATGGCGAGAACAGCCTGGGCCGCCACATCGGCCATGACCAGTGCATCGGCGTGCTGGTCGTCGCTCAGTCGACCCGGGCGGTCGCGGTACAGGTTCATCGCTCCGAGACGGGCCGCTCCCACCTGGAGGGGAAAGCCAAACACGGCCCGGGTGCCCGCCGCCAACGCCGGGGGCGAAAAAGCCAACCAACGGAGCGTAGCCGGGTCAGCCAGGTCGGGCTCGAGCACGGGCCGGCCCGACTTGTGAGCGTCAACACACGGCCCCTCACCGAGCGTGTATTGCAGTTCCTCAATCAGAACGCTCACCTCGTTGGTCGTGCACACCGAACCCAGCGGCGCGTTATCGGCCATGAGCATGATTCCGGCACCACTCATGGCGGAAACTTCGGCGCATACGTCGCACAGGCGGGCGGTCCCCGGCTCAGTATTGCCATCGGCGGACAGCAGAGAAAGGACACGCATCAGTCGCTCTCCGGGCACCGGTTCAGCCCGGTCCGCAAAGAATTCTGCGGGCGCTTCTCCGGTGCGCGCCTTCGTGAGTACCCATCGACCGCCTCCTTTGCACAAGGCGCTGCCAACAGGGACTGGATCGCACGCGCACCACAAGCTCAGCCAAGGACCGAACCCTTCAGTCGAAGACTGTACATGAGGAACGGGAATCGCCCAAGGAATGGCCCCACCCTGCGTCTCGACGACCGGCGCGGTCCCGACAACGGCCCACCAGTCGAGCCGCTCATTCACCAAGGCTTTCGTACGCAACGGCGGGTGTGGACACGGGGGCCGGGCACCCCATCTCCGAGTGTGACTTTGGCCTCAATAGCCTCGCCTCGAGCAGCCAGCGCGGTGTCGGTCGTTTCCGCTGGTGCCTTTCAAGGGAAGGCGAACGAACCTTCGAGCAGCGCGTGCGCTAGGGTGAGTGGAGAGCTGAAGAGGTCTGGACCCCGCTTTCTTCGCACCTGGCTGATGGCCAGGGCAACGTGATGGAGGCATAGAGATGGGTCTGACGGGAATGGTTTTCAGCACTATCGCAATCGCAGCTGGTGCCGTCATGTACTGGGCGGTGACCACCACTCAAACCCACGGGTTCCGGCTTTCCACGGTCGGGGTCATCCTCATGATCGTGGGAGCAATCGGCTTGGCCATCTCGGCTGCCGTCTTCGCCAGCTCCCGTCGCCCCACGGGCGGCCGCGGCCACACCTACGACCGCGAGGTGACCGACACCCAGGGTGGCGTCGCCGCCGTGCACGAAGAGGTGCGCTAGCCGGCTGGTGTCGCGAGCCCCGCGTCCTGCCCGCGAGACGGGATCTCCTACAACTGAAGCGACTTGAACAATGGGACTAATTCTCTTGGTACTCCTGATCGCCCTCGTCTTCGGGGGGCTCGGGTTCGCCGCGCACGTGTTTTGGATCGTGGCTGTCATTGTGTTCATCGCCTGGCTCATCGGATTTGGCGTCGCCCGAGGTGCGGGAGCCGGTGGTAAAGCCCGCTGGTACCGCTGGTAACTGGAGATGCGCCGCTGGCGGCTGTAGGTGCTGAGAAACGAATCCAGAATCGGAACAGCAGAGCCAAGGAGGCGACACGTGCGAAACGTATGGAAAGGGCTCGTCGTGGGTGGCTTGACGGGCGTGATGGCTGGCGTCGTCCTTGACACCCTTGCCGGAGCGTCGAAGAAGGCACAGGCCGTGGGCGATCAGGTCCGGGAGCATGCTCCTGACGCAGGACAGTGGTTGCATTCGGTCAGTGACAAGGCAGGCGAGTGGATCCATGACGCCGATGTCCCGGACCACGTCCGCAGCGTGGCCGAGCGGGTCAAAGAGTCAGATGCAACAGACAAGGTGAAGAAGGCCGGCAGCAATGTCGTGTCGACGGCCAAAGAGGCTCTCGCCGCCCATCAGGGCTGACCATTGACAATCCCAAAAGACGATCATTTGGTTGGCCCGTGCCCACATAATCGGCTCCCTTCGATTCTGAGCAAGAGGGGCTTGGGCTTCTTTTCGACCTCAAAGCGAGGACCCAGCCATGGCGACACCTGATAAGGCAAAGAACAGCGCCCAACGGGCGAGAGGCAAGGTTAGAGAAGCGGCCGGAAAGGCCACCGGCAACGACAAGCTCCAGGCCAAGGCCGGCCAAATGATGGGCAACCTGAAGCAGGCGGGCGAGAAGCTCAAGGACGCCTTCAAGAAGTGAGCAAAAGGCGACACTCGATTGGGCCATGTCGTCTCGGCACACGGGTCCTGTCCGATCGGTAACGCGATGGCGTCTTGCGTGCGTGGGGAGTGCGGTGAGCCATGAACGAGGTCTGGGATCTCTGGTTTCCCGATGCCGGAGCTACCGGGGTGTCCTTCGCCCGGAGCCGGGTGGCTGCCGAGGCCGCCGGTGATCGACTGCTCGTGCATGCAGCGCCGTCGCGCCTGGACGTGACCGTCAGGGGCGAAGACGGCGAGATGCTCGCCATCGGCGAGGACCTGGAACGCCACGAGAAGGGTCCCATGTCGTTCCTTGTCCGCAAGGATCGAGAAATCACCCTGGAGGATGGATGGCCGACCCAGGCGGATCTCGGACGGCTCGTCCTTCTTCCCGGCGGTGAGGCGGGCACTCTCCAGACGTGGTGGAACGCCGATGACAAGAGTGAGTGGCGCTGGTCTGTGGAGTTCTCCAACCACATTTGACGCCCGTGGATACCAGACACCGAGGCCTGCTCCGCCCGATCGTCGAGACCACCGGGTAGCGCCGGCAACGCCAGAGAGGCATGATCCTGGACGGTGCGGCGCAAAAGGCGCCAGAAGTCCTTTTGTGCGGAAACGACGTACGTGATTGTTGGAGAGACGGGAGGACGAGATGACTGACGACCAGGACCGGGCCAAATGGAATGTCGCAGAATGGCACGGCAAGACGTTGATTGATCGCAACGGAGAGAAGATTGGCAAGCTCCAGGATGTCTATGTCGACGTCGAGACGGACGAGCCGCAGTTCGCCACCGTCAAGGAAGGCTTTATCGATCGTCACTTGACCTTCGTCCCCCTGGGCAACATCCAGATCGGTCCCGATGAGCTGCAGGTCCCGGTGACCAAGGAACAGGTCCGGTCTGCACCTGACATCGAGATGCACGGCGAGGAGTTATCGCAAGCCGACGAGTCCACCCTTTATCACCACTTCGAGATGAACTACACACCGATCGACACGGAGAGCGGCCGCCGGCTGGCCCGCCGTTGATGATGGTCGCAGCCGTCGATTCGGGCGCCAGCTGATCTTCTCTCCTGGCACCAACCACAGGTACGGAGAGGGCGTGCCATCGCCAGTGCTTCGATGACCGAGAGCGATGCATTTGAGGCAGGCGACACCGCTATCCAACCGCAGGGGGAACGCTCCGCTGGTCTGAGTCCCACGTTGATCGGCACGGCTAACTGGCGAGCGACGATGAAGCGCACGTCCGAACAGCTTGTCCGCCACCGGGTCTCGATGTCAGCTGGAAGTCTCGCCTACCACTGGTTCTTGGCGATCTTCCCGGCGATCATCGCCATCCTCGGCTTTCTTTCCCTTTCGCGCATTGACGCCCACGGCGTGACGAGCCTCACTCACGCTATCGAGAAGGGGCTGCCGTCGGGAGTCGCTGGAGTCTTTCGCAGCGCCGTGACGGCGGCGACGACGAGGGATTCGGGCTCGCTTGGTGCTGTCGTCATCGGGCTCGTGGTTGCGATTTGGAGTTCCTCGGCTGGAATGTCCGCCCTGCAACAGGCCCTCGACGTCGCCTATGACGTGCCCGATCGCAAGTTCCTGGCCCGCCGGGTCCGCGCCATCCCGCTCATGGCCGCGACCCTCGTCCTTGGCGGCGCCGGGGCTTCATTAGCAGTGCTCGGCGCACCCATAGGTGCCGGGATCGAAGGCCATGTGCCTATCCACGGGATCGCGTTCCTCGTGATATGGACGATCGTGAGGTGGGCGGTAACCTTCGTCGCCATTTCTGGACTCTTCTCTATCCTCTACTACGCGGGCCCGAACAGACAGACGCCGAGGATTCAATGGGTGAGCGTCGGTGGAGTCCTTGCCACCGCCGTATTTCTCTTGGCCTCACTCGCCTTCTCGTTCTACGTGACGAGGTTTGGTTCATACGGAAAGACCTACGGTGCCTTTGCCAGCGTGGCCATCCTCATCTTCTGGCTATATCTGACTGGTTTGGCGGTGCTCGCCGGGGGCGAGCTCAATGCGGAGGTTGAGCGTCAAGCAGTCGAAGCGTGTGGACAATCCAATACGCTGGTCAATACGCTGGAGATTGCCGACGACATCGAGTGAGGACGCCCTGAATCGCCACAATTTCAACGGGGAGTCGATTTCTCCCCTGAGGGTCGGATTTCTCGAGAAGTTCGCTGGGCGGGCCAACGGCGAACCGGCGTTTCGGCGCCTGTGAGCGACCCCGGGGGCACCGATGGACCGGGCTGTAACGCAGGAGGGGCTGCTGCACGTTAATTGAGACAGAACTCCAACGAAGGAGCACCATGTCCCGACCTCTCGCCATCGTCTTGGCCGTCGCCGTCGTGGCCGGCGGTATTCTCACCGATGCCCTGCTGGTCTCGTCCGCCTCGGCCAGTACCACCGCGCCATCTCCGCATATCGTCGCCCGGCCCAACAGCATCATGGTCAACGGCACCACCACCCTTACGGGGAAGAATTGGCCGGCGTCGAAGAAGGTCACCCTGGAGGAGTGCACCCAGTCGACGTGGGTGGTCATGAGCAATCCCTGCGACACCAACAACGTCGTGAAGGTGAAGGCGAACGCCAATGGTCAGTTCAAGACGACCATGACCGTCCACACCTGCCCGTTTACGAATAGCACTCCTCCGGGATTCGAACAGACCTGTTACATCGGTGGCAACCCGAAACCCTCCGGAGTCGACACCATCACCCTGCAGGGTGCCGTCGAAATCACCGTCACCGGCCCGTAGGCGGGGCCCGTCAGCCGCCGGAGAGCGCCGCCCGGGCGAGACTCTCGACGCAGGCGTCCACGTCTCTGATGGCGCAACCCCTACGGGCGTTGCGTTTCGGGTGTGTTGAAGCGAAGGCTTTTCGTTTCTGATTGGCCTGTCCTGCTTTGGACGTGCTTCCCGTCGAACTTTGCGCTCAGGTTCTGGAATCGCTCGATGTTGGTCGTAGACTAAACCCTGATCCACCGAATTTCACGACG
>PLXQ01000041.1 GCA_003151475.1 Acidimicrobiaceae bacterium
TCGTCGAAGGCACGGCGCGCCGCGCTCACGGCCCGGTTGATGTCCTCGGCGTCGCCTTCGGCCACCGTGGCCAGCCTCTCGCCGGTGGCCGGATTCGGCGTCTCGAAAGTCCGGCCCGACGCCGAGTCCACCCATCGACCGTCGATGAACAACTGGCGCTTGGTACCGATGAAATCGTCTACCCGCTTGTCCAATGTGACAGTCATGATCTCCCCCTTCGATCCCCACGGTGGGGGACGTCGGTTTTTCCCGGTGGCTCGACCAGACGGATGCGGTCGCCTACCGGTAGCCCGGCCGCCCAGCACCCACCACGCAACTACCAGGAGGACCGAGGCGCAAGGGGTCTGTGCGTTTTGTGAAAACGTTGGAGCCTGGGAGGGGATTCGAACCNNTGCGCATTACGAGTGCGCTGCTCTGGCCGACTGAGCTACCCAGGCGAAAGGGTCAAGGCTACCCGAGGCCCCTCGGCTACCGGCTAACGGCAAACCGCCCGAAGGAGAGCCGTTATCCGGTGACGGCGGAGAGCCGGACCAGCAACGCCTCGAGCATGAGCGATTCGTTGGGGTTGCGCACCATCTCGACGCAGACTCCTTCGACGGCGGCGACGGCGCCCGACAGTTCGCGCACCCGCTCGGCGGTGCGCCCCGGTGCTGAGGGCCGCGCCGCGGTGACTTCGGAGACGAGCCGGTCGCGGTACGCGGCGGCCAACACCCCGAGGCCCGCCTTGATCTCGTCGGTCCGCCAGCGACGCTCCTCGCGGTGCTGGCGGTCTTCGATGTCCTTGCGCCCGGGCACCCCCCGCTCCCCGGTCGCCTCGGCCTGTTCGGCGGCCGCCTGCATCTCTGTCGCGTGCACAGCGCGCAACGGCTCGACCGCCTCCTCCGCCGCGGCCAGGAGCTCGACGGCCACGCCGGCGGCGGTGGCACCGGTGCCGTCGAGCCGGGTGGGGATAGCGCGCCACAGCATCCGCCGGGCGGCGAAGCCGGCGTCATCGACGAGCAACCGGGCCCGGTCCACGCTGCCCCCGGCGGCGACGGCCATCTCCCGCGCCAGAGCGGGTTCCACCCCCTGGTCGATGAGCCACGGGGTAAGCGCCTCGGCCGACACCGGGCGGAGGTCGATACGCACACAGCGGCTGGCCACGGTGACCAACTCGTGGGGCACCAGATCGGCCAGCAGCACGAACACGGTGTCGCGCGCCGGCTCCTCCAGGGTCTTGAGCAGTACCGGGGCGGCCCGCAGGGCCAGGTGGACATCGGACACGGCCACCACCTGGCGCCGGGCTTCGAGGGGCCGGCGCTGGGCCAGGTTCACGATCCGTCGGGCGTCGTCCACCGTCACCGATGGACCCGACCGGTCGATCTCCACCAGATCGGGATGAACACCGGCCAGCGACCGCCGACAGGTCGAACAGACGCCGCAACCCCCGTTCGGACAGAGCAGGGCGGCGGCGAAGCCGCGCACGAGAGCGCGCTGGCCCACCCCGGGCGGGCCGAGGAGCAGGTAGGCGTGCACCGGTCGGCGCGCCGCGGCCCGCAGCTGCTCCACCGCCGCCTCCTGGCCGACGACATCGGCGAAGAGGGCCCGCATGGGCAGATCGCTCTGCGCCCCGGGCCCCGATGCCTCCTCAGAGTGCCCAGGACGCGGCGTGCTCCGCGCAACACCGTCGGCGGTCGTCACGGTGCCCCTGCGGGCAAGGTGCCCAGGCGGGCAACCACAGCGGCGCTCAGCCGGGCGGCCACCTCCTCGAGGTCGCCCACCCCGTCCACCACCACCCAGTGGTCGGGATCGGTGGCGGCCAGGGCCAGGTAACCGGCCCGGACCCGTTCCTGGAACTCGTCGCCCAGACCCTCGAGCCGGTCGTCGGCGCCCTCCACCCGTCGTTCCCGTCCCACCGCAACGGGGACGTCCACAAGGACGTTCAGGTCGGGCTCCAACCCCCCGGTGGCGAAGCCCACCAGCTGCTTCAGGTCCCCGAGATCGAGGCCGCGGCCGTAGCCCTGGTAGGCCAAGGTGGAGCCGGAGAAGCGGTCGGTGATCACCCAGCGCCCGGACTCCAGGGCGGGCGCCAACACCTCGGCCACGTGCTGGGCCCGGTCGGCCGCCATCAGGAGGGCTTCGGTCGGTGCCGCCACCGGCGGCAGATCGGGGTTGAGCAGCAATCCCCGGAGCTCGGACCCGAGGGCGGTGGCCCCCGGCTCGGAGGTGACCGTCACCGCTCCGGCCCCGCCCGCCCGGGCCGCCAGCAGCCGGACCTGCGAGGTCTTCCCGCTGCCGTCGATCCCTTCGACTGCGATCAGTCGGCCCCGCACCGTTTTGCCTCTTTTTCCTTCTGGGCCATTGCCTTCTGGGCCGTTGCCTTCTGGGCCGTTGCCTTCTGGGCCGTTGCCTTCAGGCGTCGTCGTCGGAACCGGCATCCTCGTCGCCATCGGCTGACGGCGCCCAAGTCGCCGGCCCCTCTGTCGCCGACCCCACTGACGCCGCCACCTTCTTCGCCTTGGCCGCCTTCGTGGCCTTGCCGGCCTTGCCCGCTTTCGCCGCCTTGGTGGTCGTCTTCTTGGCCGTCTTCTTGGCCGCCTTCTTGGCCTTGGCCGCCTTCTTGGTCCGCTTGGCCGGGGGTCCCGCGGCGCGGCGGTCGGCCAGGAGCTCCACGGCCCGCTCGTGGGTGATCGTCTCCTGGTCGTCGCCCTGACGCAGCGACGCGTTGGTCGTCCCGTCGGTCACATAGGGCCCGAATCTCCCGGCCCGCAGCACGATGGGCTGCTTCGTGTCGGGGTCCTCGCCCAGCTCCTTGAGCGGCGCCGCGGCGGTCCGGCCCCGGCCCCGCTTGGGCTGGGCGAAGAGCGCCACCGCCTCGTCCAGGGTGACGCGGAAGAGATCTTCCTCGCCGGCCAGGCTCCGGGTGTCGGTCCCCTTCTTGATGTAAGGACCGAACCGACCGTTCAGAGCCAGGATCTCCTCCCCCGATGCCGGGTCCTGGCCCACCAACCGGGGCAACTGCAGCAGTTGCAGGGCGTCGTCGAGGGTCACCGTGTCGAGGCTCATCGTCTTGAACAAAGACGCCGTCCGCGGCTTCTCCCCCCCGTCCACCGCTTCGCCCAGCTGCACATAGGGACCGAACCGACCGGTCCGGGCGATTACGGGCAGGCCCTCATCGGGATGGGTCCCGAGGGTCCGGTCCCCCGACGGCGCCGCCAACATCTCCTCGGCCTTCTCGATGGTCAGCTCGTCGGGGGGGAGGTCCTCGGGGATCGAAGCCCGGTCGTCTTCGCGCTGGAGATAGGGCCCGTAGCGACCGACCCGGGCCACCACGGCCCGGCCCTCGGCGTCGTCGCCGATGGGGATGGAGTTCACCTCACGGGCGTCGATCTCACCCAGATGGGTGGCCACCTCTTCCTTCAACCCCAGATGCCCGTGCCCGTTGCCGGCGACGGCGACGGCTTTGCCGTTACCCGCTCCTCCGGCCCCGTTCGTCGTCGTCCCCGCCGGCGCGGCGGCGTCGCCGAAGTAGAAGCGCGTCAGCCACGGCAGGGCTTCTTGGGCACCCTGGGCGATCTCGTCCAGGTCGTCCTCCATGGCGGCGGTGAAGCCGTAGTCGACGAGGTTGCCGAAGTGCTGCTCCAACAGACCGACCACGGCGAAGGCCGTGAACGAGGGCACGAGAGCGGTGCCCTTCTTCCAGACATACCCCCGGTCCTGGATGGTGCCCAGGATGGAGGCGTAAGTGGAGGGCCGGCCCACCCCCAGCTCCTCCAGGTTCTTCACCAGCGACGCCTCGGTGTAGCGCGCCGGCGGCTGGGTGGTGTGCGACTTCGGCTCGATGGCCGTGGCCGCCACGGCGTCGCCCTCCGACAGTGCCGGCAGCTGCACCTCGCGATCGGCCAGGTCGGCCTCGGGGTCGTCCGAACCCTCCACATAGGCGCGCAGGAATCCGGGGAAGGTGATCACGTTGCCCGAGGCGGCGAACTCGGCCTCCTCGGCCGGGTTCTCGGCTCCGAAGCCCGCCCCCGCCGGCATCCCCACCAACCGGAGCTGGGCCGATGTCCCGGTGGCGTCGGCCATCTGCGAGGCCACCGTCCTCTTCCAGATCAGGTCGTAGAGCCGCAGCGCATCGCCCGACAGCTCCCGCTCGGCGGTGTCCGGGGTCCGGAAGGACTCCCCGGCGGGTCGGATGGCCTCGTGCGCCTCCTGGGCGTTCTTCACCTTTCGCTCGTAGCGCCGGGGCTTGTCCGGCACGTACTCCGATCCGTACAGCTGCGCCGCCTGGCCCCGCGAGGCGGCCAGCGCCTGGTCCGACAACGTCGTCGAGTCGGTCCTCATATAGGTGATCCAGCCCTGCTCGTAGAGCCGTTGGGCCACCTGCATGGTCCGCTGCGCCCCGAACCGCAGCTTCCGGCTGGCCTCCTGCTGCAGAGTCGAGGTCATGAACGGCGGCGCCGGGGAGCGCCGCAGCGGCTTCTCCGTCACCGACTTCACCGTGAAGGGCTGGTCGACCAGCCCCGCCGCCAACGCGGTGGCCTCTTCCTCACCGAGCACCCTGACCTCACCGCGCGCCGACAGGACACCCGTCTCCGAGAAGTCACGACCGCTGGCCACCGTCGTCCCTCCGAGCGACACCAGGTTGGCCCCGAAGGACTGCGGCGTCCCGTCGCTGTTCGGCGCCTCGAAGGTGCCGTCCAGGTCCCACCAGGTGGCCGGGCGGAACTTCATCCGGGCCCGTTCGCGCTCCACGATCATCCGGGTGGCCACCGACTGCACCCGGCCGGCCGACAGCCTGGGCATGATCTTCTTCCACAGCACCGGCGAGACTTCATATCCGTAGAGCCGGTCGAGGATCCGCCGGGCCTCCTGGGCGTCGACCAGCCGCCGGTCGAGGTCCCGCCACTCCTCCACCGCCCGTTGGATGGCCGACGGGGTGATCTCGTGGAAGACCATCCTCTTCACCGGCACCTGCGGCGAGAGCACCTCGGAGAGGTGCCAGGCGATCGACTCCCCTTCGCGGTCCTCGTCCGTGGCCAGATAGACCTCCGACGCCTGCTTCACGAGGGCCTTCAATTTGGCCACCACGTCGCGCTTCTCGGGCGCCACCACGTAGAGGGGCTTGAATCCGTTGTCGACGTCGACCCCCAGCCGGGCCCACCCCTCGCCCTTGTAGGCGGCCGGCACCTCGTTGGCCCGTCGGGGCAGGTCCCGGATGTGCCCGACCGACGACTCGACCACGAATTCGGGACCGAGCAGGCCCGCGATCGTCCGCGCTTTGGCCGGGGATTCGACGATCACCAGCGGCTTTGCACTGCCGGTGGATCGTCTCGGGCTGGCGCGGTCAGGGGGAGCCACTCTGCCCCGCAGTATGCCCGGATCCCCCGCAGACCGTGACGTCAGGATCCGACGGCCGTCGCCGCCCGGGCCGCAATGGGGTCATCTCCCGATGCCGGTAGGCCCTCTTCCTCCGCCCCGAAGCCGCCCGACTTCCGCTTGGAGAAGGCGATGGCCCCGCCGAGCACCACGATCGCCCCGCCGGCGATCCCGAGCCGGGCGCCGGTGTGGTGCCGCAGGGTGATCACGGCCGGCAGGATCAGCAGCGACACCAGGTTCATCACCTTGATCAGCGGGTTGAGCGCCGGTCCGGCGGTGTCCTTGAAGGGGTCGCCGACGGTGTCGCCGATCACGGCCGCCTTGTGGGCTTCTGAACCCTTCCCGCCTTCGTGGCCGTCCTCGATGTACTTCTTGGCGTTGTCCCAGGCCCCACCGGAGTTGGACAGGAAGTTGGCCATCAGCTGCCCGGTCAGGATCGCCGCCGCCAAAAAGGCCCCGAGGGCCAGATAGTTGATCCCGAAGCCCACGATCACCGGGGTGAGCACGGCCAGCAGAGCGGGGGTCACCAGCTCGCGCTGGGCGGCGGCGGTGCAGATGGAGATCACCCGGCCGTACTCGGGCTTCTCGGTGTAGTCCATGATCCCCGGGTGCTCGCGGAACTGCCGCCGCACTTCCTCCACCACGGTCCCGGCCGAGCGGCCCACGGCCCGGATGGCCAGCGACGAGAAGAGGAAGGCCACCGATCCACCGATCAAGAGACCAATGAAGATGGTCGGGTTGGACACGTTGATCTGGGTGTACTTGGAATCGAAGAGCTGCGCCCCGGTCAGGTGCAGCCCGAGCTGGGAGGCGATCGTCTCGACGAAAGAACCGAAGAGCGAGACCGAGGCGATCACGGCCGATCCAATGGCCACACCCTTCGTGATGGCCTTGGTCGTGTTCCCCACGGCGTCCAGGCTGACCATCACCCGTTCGGCCTCACCGGTGAATTCGCCCGACATCTCGGCCACACCGGCGGCGTTGTCCGAGACCGGTCCGAAGGAGTCCTCGGAGACGACCATCCCCGCCGTCGACAACATCCCGATGCCGGTAAGCGAGATCAGATAGAGCGACAGCTCCACGTTGCCGTGGGCCAGCAGGACCGAGACGGCGATGGCCACGGCGATGGCCAGGATGGCCCAGACCGTCGACTCGAGGCCGAGGGAGATCCCCGACAGCACGGTGGTGGCCGGCCCCGTCCGCGTCGCCTCGGAGATCTCCTGCACCGGCGACCTCTCGGTGGAGGTGAAGTGCTCGGTGATCTGGCTGGCCACCAGAGCCAGCACCACCCCGGTGAGCACGGCGTAGAAGGCCTTCATGTAGTGCAGGTAGAACCCGGCCACCAGCGCCGAGCCGAGCACGGTGAGCAGAGCGGCGGTCCAGAAACCGCGGTTGATGGGGGCCATGGCGCTCTTGTCCGACGGCCGGGCCCGCACCACATAGACCCCGATGGCCGAGGTCACGATCCCGATGGCGGGGATGATCAGGGGGAAGATCACGGCCCGGGCCGAGTGCGCAGCCAGGGAGCCGCCCAAGGAGCCGAAGGCGGCGTAGCCCAAGATGATGGCGGCCACGATGGTGATCACGTAGGACTCGAAGAGGTCGGCCGCCATACCGGCGCAGT
>PLXQ01000052.1 GCA_003151475.1 Acidimicrobiaceae bacterium
ATCGGCGGGATCATCGTGATCGACTTCATCGACATGGAGATCCGGGAGAACCGAGACAAGGTGGCCGCCTCGCTGCGCTCGGCGCTGGCCCGGGACAAGACCAGGACCCAGGTTTTCGACATATCGGAGCTGGGGCTCATCGAGATGACCAGAAAGAGGATCTCGGAAGGCCTGGTGGAGTCCCTTTCGGCCACGTGCCCCGTCTGTGAGGGCCGGGGAATCGTGTTGGACGAAACTCTCCTGTAAAGTAGCCAGGCTATGTACGCAGTGATCCGATCCGGGGGCAAGCAGGAGCGCGTGGCCGAAGGCCAGCAGCTCCGAGTGGAATTGCTGGGCCTGCCCACAGGGTCAGACGTGGAGCTCGACCCCGTCCTCGTGGTCGACGACGACCGGGTGCTCGCCACCCCCGAGCAGCTGGCCGGCACGGTGGTGGCCGCTCGGATCATCGGCGAGGAGCTCGGACCGAAGATCAGGGGTTTCACCTACCGGCCCAAGACCCGCAGCCGCCGCCGGTGGGGTCACCGCCAGCACTACGCCACCGTGGAGATCACCGCCATCACGGTGCCGGACGGACGCTAGAGCGCCGGACAGGATCGAGAGGACCACGACATGTCCAAGACCAAAGGTGGCGGCTCCACCCGTAACGGCCGCGACTCGAATGCCCAGCGCCTCGGCGTGAAGGTGTTCGACGGGACCAAGGTGCCCGCCGGCGCCATCATCGTGCGTCAGCGCGGGACCAAGTTCCATCCCGGTGAGAATGTGGGCCGCGGGGGAGACGACACGCTGTTCGCCACGGCCGACGGGTATGTGAAGTTCGGCATCCGCAAAGGCCGCAAGCTCGTGGACGTCCGTTCCGAGGTTTGAACCGACCCACCGGCCCGAGCGGCCGGTCGGCGGTGGCGTCTGCGCAGGCGTCAAGAGCCGGCGACACCCCCGCGTAGGATCAGGTACGTGTCGGGATTCGTAGACGAGGCCCAAATCCACGTGAAAGCGGGGGACGGTGGCGCCGGGGCCGTATCGTTCCGTCGGGAAGCCCACGTCTCGCGTGGCGGGCCCGACGGCGGGGACGGCGGCAGCGGCGGGGACGTCTGGATGGTGGCATCGCACAATCAGGCCTCTCTTCTGGGCTTCCGCGACCATCCCCATCGCGCCGCCACCAGCGGCGTCCACGGCCAGGGCAAGAAGAAGCACGGGGCCTCGGGATCCGACATCGAGGTGCCCGTCCCCGTCGGCACCGTCGTGCGCAGTGCCGACGGCGTCGTCCTGGCCGACCTGGCCTCGCCCGGAGACCGCTGGCTGGCCGCCCACGGGGGTCGCGGCGGCCACGGCAACGCCCGCTTCCTGAGCAACCGCCGCCGGGCTCCGGCCTTCGCCGAGCAGGGCGAGAAGGGCGAGGAGAGCTGGTTCGACATGGAGCTGCGGCTCGTGGCCGACGTGGCCCTGGTGGGCCTGCCCAATGCCGGCAAGAGCACCCTGATCTCGGTGATCTCCGCCGCCCGGCCCAAGATCGCCGACTATCCCTTCACCACCCTGGAGCCGCATCTGGGCGTTGTCCGGGTGGGCCGATCGGGCAGTGAGACCGAGATCGTGGTGGCCGACGTGCCCGGGCTGGTGGAAGGGGCGGCCGACGGCCGCGGACTCGGGCACCGTTTCCTGCGCCACGTAGAGCGGGCCCGGGTGCTCGTCATCCTCATCGACCTGGCCGCCGTGGACGGAGTGGCGCCGGCGGAGCAGGAGCGGATCCTGCTCAACGAGTTGGGCCGGTACCAGCCCGAGCTGCTCGAGCGGCCCCGCGTCGTGGTGGGCTCGAAGACCGACGTGATCGGCGCCGGAGATGACGGTGACACCGATGGACACGACGGTGACACCGGTGGTTACCACACCGAATTCCAGATCTCGGCCGTGACGGGCGACGGGATCACCGCGCTGCTCGGTCGTCTGGCGACTCTCGTGGTCGAGGCACGCGCCGCGGAGATCGCGCCGTCGTCCACCGTCGTCGTGCACCGGCCCCTGCCCGAGGGCATCGAGGTGGTGCGCGAAGCCGACGGATCGTTCATGGTGCTCGGACGGCCGGCGCTGCGGGCGGTGGCGCTATCCGATCTCACCGATGACCAGGCGGTGGCCTACGTCCAGGAACGGCTGCGGCGACTCGGTGTCGAGCGTGCCCTCGTCCGTGCCGGCGCCCGCGACGGCGACGTGGTCCACCTCGGGGCGCTGACGTTCACCTACGAGAGCGACGCCGGCGGTCTCGATGCCACCGCGGCGGTGTCGAGCGGAAGCCGGCGCGGTCCCCACAAGGGCCGCGAGCGGGGCCGCAAGACGGGCGGCGGCGGGGGCGGATCGTGACCGAGAGGGCCGGCGCGCAGACATCGGACGCCACTCCGGCCGGGCCGGCGCGCACGGTGGTGGCCAAGATCGGATCCTCCTCGGTCACCGCCGCCGGCGGGGGGGTGGACGGTGCCGCCATCGAACGCCTGAGCGCCGACATCGCCCAGGTGCGCGCCGCGGGGCACAGCGTGGTGCTCGTGAGCTCGGGGGCCATCGCCGCCGGGTGGGCGGCGCTGAGCGGGGGACCGCGCCCCACCGATCCGGCCACCCTCCAGGCCGTCTCCGCCGTGGGCCAGCACCGGTTGATGCGCGTCTACGACGACGCCTTCGCCACCCACGGCGTATCGGTGGGTCAGGTTCTTCTCGCCCCCCTCGACTTCGTCCATCGCCAGCAGTATCTCCACGCCCGCCAGACCCTGTCCCGGCTCATCGAGCTGGGTGTGTTGCCGGTGGTGAACGAGAATGACGCCACCTCGGACGATGAGATCCGCTTCGGTGACAACGACCGTCTGGCCGCCCTGGTGGCGCACCTGGTGGCTGCCGATCTGCTGGTGCTGTTGACCGATACCGCCGGTCTTCTCACCGCGGATCCCCGCACCACCGACGAGGCCTCTCTCATCGAAGAGGTGGTCGAGGTCGACCACCGGCTCGAGATGATGGCCGGGGGCGCGGGCAGTGAGATCGGCAGCGGCGGCATGGCGTCGAAGTTGGCGGCGGCCAAGATCGCCGCCTGGTCGGGGGTGGAGACGGTCATCGCCGACGCGGCGCGACCCGGTGTCGTGCAGGCGGCCGTGGCCGGGGAGCCGGGGATCGGTACCGTCTTCCGGCCCCGTCCCCGCCGGTTGCCCGCCCGCAAGCTGTGGATCGCCTTCGCCGTGGCCTCGGCGGGGACGCTGATGGTGGACGAAGGGGCCCGCCGGGCCGTGGTCGAGGGCGACGCGTCGCTTCTTCCCGCCGGTGTGATCTCGGTGACGGGACGTTTCGACAGCGAGGCCGCCGTCGAGATCGTGGGCCCGGACGGGATCGTCTTCGCCAAGGGCCTCGTCCGCCATCCGGCCGAGCGCATCGGGTCGTGGGCCGGTCGGCGCACCAGTGATCTGCCCGAAGGGGTGGCCCACGAGATCGTCCACCGTGACGACCTCGTGGTTCTGGCCTGACATCGGCGGAGGTACCCTGGAATATGGCGACGACCTCCGTGAACGAGCTGGGCCGCCGGGCCAAGGCGGCCGGCCGGGTGATGGCCACGGCGTCCTCCGCCACCAAGGACACGGCCCTGCGCCTGGCCGCTGACCTGCTCGAACAGCGCTCCAGCGACATCCTGGCGGCCAACGCCGCCGACGTGACGGCGGCCGAGGGCGCCACGCCCACCCAGATCGACCGGCTCCGGCTGACCGAGAGCCGGGTCTCCTCCATGGCCGATGGTCTGCGCCAGGTGGCCACCTTGCCCGATCCCGTGGGCGAGGTGGTCGACGGGTCGGTCCGGCCCAACGGCCTGCGGGTGCAGCGGGTCCGGGTGCCGCTGGGCGTGGTGGGCATCATCTACGAGAACAGGCCCAACGTCACGAGCGACGCCGCCGGGCTGTGTCTCAAAGCGGGCAACGCCACCATGCTCCGTGGTTCGTCCTCCGCCCTGCGTTCCAACGTGGCCATCGTGGCCTGTCTGCGCGAGGCGGCGCACAAGGCGGGCCTGCCCGAGGACGCCGTGCTCCTGGTCGAGGATCCCCGACGGGAGACCGCTGTCGAGTTCATGCGTCTCGAAGGGGTGATCGACTGCCTGATCCCGCGCGGGGGCGCGTCTCTCATCGCCACCATCCGGGCCGAGGCCACCGTCCCCTTCGTGATCGACGGCGACGGCAACTGCCACGTCTACGTGGACGCCGCCGCCGATCTCGACATGGCGGTGTCGATCGTGGTGAACGCCAAGACGCAACGCCCCGGCGTGTGCAACGCCGCCGAATCGCTGCTCGTGCACCGCTCCGTGGCCGATGCTTTTCTCCCGCGCGCCGCCCTTGCCCTCGACGGCGTCGAGCTGGTGGGCGACGAGCGGGCCCGTGGCATCGTGCCGGGCATGGCGCCGGCCGGCGACGACGACTTCGCCACCGAATTCCTGGACCTCAAACTGGCCGTGGCGGTAGTGGACGGTCTGGACGGGGCCATCGACCACATCGCCCGATTCGGATCGGGCCACACGGAGGCCATCGTGACCACGGACATACGAGCAGCGGAGCGATTCTGTCGGGAGGTGGACGCCGCCGCCGTCGTCGTCAACGCATCGACCCGCTTCATCGACGGGTCCGAGCTCGGTCTCGGAGCCGAGATCGGCATCTCCACCCAGAAGCTGCACGCCCGGGGGCCCATGGGCCTGCGCGAGCTCACCTGCGCCAAGTACGTGGTGAACGGCGACGGGCAGGTGCGGGGGTGAGCACCACCGACGAGACGCCGAGAGCACCACGGGCCTCGTCGCTCGGACCGCTCGGTTTCCCCGAACCGGGGCCGCCGCGCTTCGAATCGGTGAGCGATGTCCGCACCCGACTGGCCGAAGCCGGCTACCTGGCCGACGACGGCATCGCCGGCGTCGTCTACCTGGCCGACCGCCTGGCCAAGCCGGTGCTGGTCGAAGGGCCGGCGGGAACGGGCAAGACCGAGCTGGCCAAGTCGGTGGCCCGCGTCACCGACAGCCGGCTCATCCGCCTGCAGTGCTACGAGGGTCTCGACGAGTCGAAGGCGCTCTACGAATGGAATTACAAGAAGCAGCTGCTGCGCATCCAGGCCCAGAGGGTGGTGGCCGACGGAGACGGCACAGCCGCCGCCGGCAGTGACGCGGGGACAGGCGACGGGGGCGAGACACGATCGGGCGTGGCCTGGCGGGACCTCGAGGAGGACATCTTCTCCGAGGAATTCCTCCTCGCCCGGCCGCTGCTCGAAGCCATCCGCTCCACCGAGTCGGTCGTTCTCCTCGTCGACGAGGTGGACCGGTTGGAGCTCGAGACCGAAGCGCTTCTCCTGGAGGTCCTGTCGGAGTACCAGGTGTCGATCCCCGAGCTCGGAACGGTCCGGGCCGAGCGCATCCCCCTCGTCTTCCTGACGTCGAACAACACCCGGGAGCTGTCGGAGGCGCTCAAGCGCCGCTGCCTCTATCTGCACCTCGACTATCCGTCGCTCGAGCGCGAGCGCGACATCGTGCTCACCCGGGTCCCCGGTATCGGCGCCGAGCTAGCCGATCAGGTGGCCCGCATCGTCCGCTCGCTGCGGACCCTGGAGCTGAAGAAGTACCCCTCGGTCTCCGAGACGCTCGACTGGGCCCGCACCCTGGTGGTGCTCGGGGTGGAGTCGATCGACGCCGAGCAAGCCAAGGCCACGCTCCACGTCCTGCTCAAGTACCGCAGCGACCTCGAGCGCGCCGCCAAGGAACTGACCGTGGCCGACGCCCAGGCCTGAGCCGGCTCAGTGCTCGACGTCCTGACCGGCTTCGTCAGCGAACTGCGCGCCGCCGGCCTCCCTGTCTCTCTCACCGAATCCCTCGACGCCGCCGAGGCGGTGCACCACGTCCCGCTCGAGGACCGCGAGGCGCTCAAGTACGCGTTGGCCGCCACCTTGGTCAAGTCCTCCACCCACTGGAAGGCCTTCGAGACCGCCTTCGAGGTCTATTTCGCCATGCGCGGGCCGCAGTACGACATCGACGCCGACGAGGGCGCCGACAGCGACCGACCAAGCGACGAAGCCGATCTTCCTCCGGGCGAGGGCCAGCGGGGCCGCCAAGGCGGCGGGGGCGGCGACGGTCTCACGCCCGAGGAATTGGCCGAGATGCTCTTCCGCGCCCTCATGAACGCCAACGAGGCGCAGATGGCGGCCATCGCCCGCCAGGCGGTGGGACGCTACGCCGGCATGGAACCGGGCCGGCCCGTGGGCGGCACCTACTACCTGTACCGGACGCTGCGGAATCTCGACCTCGACGGGGTGCTGGACCGCTTGATGGAGTCGGCCCGCCAAGAAGCACCGGACGGCACGTTGACCCCCCTCGAGGAGCGCCTGGCCCGCGACGAGTTCCAGTCCCGGCTCGACGCGCTGCGCAAGGAGATCGAGGACGAGATCCGGCGCCGGCTGGTGGCCGACCGCGGCACCGAGGCCCTGGCCCGTTCGCTGCGTAAGCCCCTGCCCGAGGACATCGACTTCATGCACGCCACCCGGGAGGAACTGGCGTCACTGCGCCGGGCCATCACGCCGCTCACCCGCAAGTTGGCTGTCCGCCTGGCCCGCAAGCGCCGGCACGGCCGCAAGGGCCCGCTCGACTTCCGCTCCACCATGCGCCACTCGCTGTCGACCGGGGGTGTGCCGGTCGATCCGAAATTCCGCTACCCCCGTCCGGCCAAGCCCGAGATCATGGTCATCGCCGACATCTCGGGATCGGTGGCCGCCTTCGCCCGTTTCACTCTTCATCTGGTGCATGCCATCAGCTCGCAATTCTCCAAGGTCCGCAGCTTCGTCTTCATCGACGGCATCGACGAGATCACCCGCTTCTTCGAGACGGCCGACGACGTGGCCGATGCCGTGCACCGCATCAACACCGAGGCCGATGTGGTCTGGGTCGACGGCCACTCCGACTACGGCCACGCGCTGTCGGTCTTCTGGGAACGCTGGGGCGAGGAGATCACGCCGCGCACGAGCGTGCTGCTGCTCGGTGACGCCCGCAACAACTACCACGCCACCCAGAGCTGGGTCATCCAGGAGATCCGTCACCGGGCCCGCCACGTCTACTGGTTGAATCCCGAACCCCGCGCCTACTGGGACACGGGGGACTCGGTGGTGGGGGAGTACGCCGTGTACTGCGACGAGGTCTTCGAATGCCGCAACCTCCGCCAGCTCGAGCACTTCGTCTCCGAACTGGAATGAGCGCACGACCATGAGCGCGCCGGTGCCGGGCGACGGAGCATCCGAACCACCGGGGGGATCGCCTCCGGCCGGCATCCGCACTATCGCCGCACCCACCGTGGGCGTCACCCGTATCGTGCTCGTGCGCCACGGGGAGGCCAACTGCAACGTCGACGGCGTGGTGGGCGGGGCCACGGGCTGCACCGGTTTGTCGGCCGCCGGGAGAGCCGAGGCCGAGGCTCTGAACACCCGGCTCGTCACCAGCGGCGAACTGGCGGCGGTCACCGCCGTCTACGCCAGCGTCTTACCCCGCGCCCTCGAGACCGCCGCCATCGTCGCTCCCGGTCTCCGCGGTCTGGGTGCGGTGGCCGACTGCGACCTGTGCGAGCTCCATCCGGGCGAGGCCGACGGCCTCACCTGGGCCGAATTCTCCGCACGCTACGGCGGGCCCAACTGGGACGTCGATCCCGACAACGTCCTCGCCCCCGGGGGCGAGAGCTGGACGGGGTTCGCCCGGCGTGTCTCGACCGCGCTCGGCTCCATCGCCGAGCGTCACCACGGCGAGCTGGTGGTCGTCTTCTGCCACGGCGGCGTGGTGGAGGCGTCGATCGAGTCGCTCCTACCGGTGGCGGCGGAGAGGGGACGGCTGAAGTTGCGCACCGCCCACACGTCGCTCACCGAATGGGAGATCGGTCCGGGGGGCTGGTTGCTGTTGCGTTACAACGACGCCGCCCACCTGGTCGGCACCAGGGCCTGATCAGCAGGCGTAGTCACCGTCGAGACTGCCACCGTTCGGCCCGGCGTTGGACGTGTACTGGGTCACGAAGATGGGACCGGTGGGCAACAGATCGCCCCGGCCCGCCGCGTAGCTGCGGGCGTTCTGGCAGTTGCCGGGACCGTCGCCGGTGTACCAGGCCACCCACAGCGGAACAGCCGGTTGGTAGTTCCCCACGATGGAGTTCCACACGTCGGGGCTGGCGTAGATCCCGACGGTGTTGATCCCGAGTCCCCGCAGTCCGTTGATGGCGCCCTGGACCTCCTGCGCGTTCTCGGTCACGTTCGATGACCAACTGGGATCGCCCTCCACGTCGAGCCACCACGGCACGAGGGGGTTGGCCCCCTGGCTCTGGGCGTAGTTGTAGGCGAACTGCGCCGCCTGGTAGCCGAAGTTGCAGGCGGCGTCGGCGGGGACCCCGCATCCGGGCT
Organism: Acidimicrobiaceae bacterium; assembly: GCA_003151475.1. Classification (GTDB taxonomy): domain Bacteria; phylum Actinomycetota; class Acidimicrobiia; order Acidimicrobiales; family UBA8190; genus Palsa-661. The sequence goes on from PLXQ01000052.1 coordinate 8,404, forward strand.
CGGCCGTGGCGCTCGTGCCGCCGGTCATGTACACGTACAGGTTCAGCCCGGCCCCGGCCCAGGCCGCTTGGTGGGCCAGACACGGGTTGGGCGCTCCCCCCGCCGTGCCGGTGGCCTGCACGATCCCGATGATGTGGCCCGAGGGAAGCGTCTGGTTGCAGGTGGGTGGATTGTCCTGGAAGCGCGAGATGTCGTAGCCGTAGGAGCCCGACGGATAGGCCTCGTTGCCCGCCGAGCCCGTTCCCGGCCCGTCGGCCATGGACACGATGGGGGCGGTCAGGTGCTGCGGGGTGGAACCGAAGTACCCGGCGTCACCGAAGGCGGTCACGGCGCCGTTCGAGTCCGTCAACCAGTAGCCGCCCATGTCGGCGGCGGTCATGGACACCACCGGATGCATCAGCGCGTGCCCCCCGAGCGAGCCGTAGAACTGGGCGTCACCGAAGGCGAAGATCCCGCCGTCGGACGCCACCAGCCAGTAGCCGCGTCCGTCGGGGGTGGGGGAGCCGCCCACCACCGGCTTGGCCAGGGTGATGCCGCCGGTCGATCCGAAGAAGCGGGCGTCACCGAAGGAGAACACACCGCCGTCGGAGGCGAACAACCAGTAGCCGCCGCCGTCGGGGGTGGAGGCCATGGCGATCACCGGCTTGTTCAGGTGGATGGCTCCGAGCGAGCCGAAGAAAGGAGCGCCGAAGGAGAAAATCCCGCCGTCGGTGGCCACTGTCCAGTACCCGCCGGTGGCGGGATCGGCGGCGATGCCGACCATGGGCTTGTTGAGCGGCCGGCCGCCCATCGATCCCTGGAACCGGGCGCTGCCGAAGGCGAAGACCCCACCGTCAGAGGCGACTGTCCAGTAGCCGTTGCCGTCGGCGGCGTAGCCGGTCATCGTCGGGGCGATGCCCACCATCGGCTTCCACAGGACGTGGCCGCCCATGGAACCCCAGAACGGCAGACCACCGAAGGCGAAGACGCCGCCGTCAGAGGCGACGTCGTAGTACGCCGGTACCGAGGCCGCCGAGGCGAGGGTGGCGTTGTGCAGGGGCTCAACCCGGCGCGACGCGGTGGAGGAAGTGGGTGCCACGGCGACGGCCAACCCGGTGATCAGAATGAGAGTGGTGGCGACCAACGCCAGACGCGCAACAGTACGGAGGGAAAGAGACATGGGGGAGTGAATCGTCCTTTGGCTCCACGCCAGTTTCATGGAGATCGACGCTTCATGCAACGTTATTGCGCCAGATTGCACCCTCACCTGCACCGATAGCGGTCACAGCTCCGCCGTGGATGTCGGATAACGCCATTCTCAGCCGACCATGCAGACCGAAGCCCTGCCCAGCCCCGCAGGAGCCCGACGGAAGTCCTGCTCAAATCCGCAGGAGCTCGGCTGCTCAGCCCCGCAGGAGCTCGGCTGCTCAGCCCCGCAGGAGCTCGGCCACCCGGAATGACAGATCGATGGCCTGGCGCGCGTTCAGCCGCGGGTCACAGGTTGTGGTGTACCGCAGGTGCAGCTGGTCTTCGAGGATGTCGCCGAATCCCCCGAGGCATTCGGTCACGTCGTCACCCGTCAACTCCACGTGCACGCCGCCCGGCCACGTCCCCGCCTGCTGGTGGGCGATAAAGAAACCGCGCAACTCGGCCAGGATGTCGTCGAAGCGCCGCGTCTTGCGCCCGCCGTCGCTGGCGAAGGTGTTGCCGTGCATGGGGTCACACGCCCACACCACCGGATGTCCGGCGTCGCGCACGGCGGCCAGGAGTGGGGGCAGCGCGTCGGCCACGGCACCGGCACCCATCCGCGTGATCAACGTCAGCCGGCCCGGGATCCGCTCCGGGTTGAGCCGCTCGCACAGCGCCAGCACGTCATCGGCGCTGGCCGTGGGACCGAGCTTGCAGCCGATCGGGTTCCTGATACCGGACAGGAACTCGAGGTGGGCACCGTCGCGCTGCCGGGTGCGCTCGCCCACCCACACCATGTGGGCCGAGCAGTCGTAGAACTCACCGGTGATGGAGTCCTGGCGCGTGAGCGATTCCTCGTAGCCGAGGATCAGAGCCTCATGACTGGTGAAGAAGTCGACCTGGTGCAGTGACTCTTCGCTGATCAGGTCGATCCCGCACGCCGACATGAAATGAAGGGCCCGGTCGATCTCGCCGGCGATCTGCTCGTAGCGCCGTCCCTCATCGCTCGAGGCCACGAATTGCTGGTTCCACAAGTGGACCTGGGAGAGATCGGCGAATCCTCCCTTGGTGAAGGCCCGCAGCAGGTTGAGCGTCGAGGCCGACTGGTGATAAGCGGCGATCAGCCGATCGGGATCGGGCACCCGGGAGGCGGCGTCGGGGGCGTCGTCGTTCACCATGTGTCCCCGGAAGGTCTCGAGCTCCATGTCCCCGACCATCTCGGTGGCCGACGTCCGCGGCTTGGCGAACTGCCCGGCGATCCGGCCCACCTTCACCACCGGCACCCCCGCTCCGTAGGTGAGGACGACGGCCATCTGCAGGATCACCTTCAGCTTGTCTCTGATGCTGTCGGCCGAGAAGTCGGCGAACGACTCGGCGCAGTCGCCCGCCTGGAGGAGAAATGCCCGCCCGCCGGACACGTCGGCCAGGGCTCTCGTCAGCCGCCTGGCCTCACCGGCGAAAACCAGCGGCGGCAGGGTCGACAGGGTCTTCTGCACCTGCTCGAGGGCGTCGTCGTCGGGCCACACGGGCTGTTGGGCGGCCGGGTGTTCCTTCCAACTCTGGGGGCTCCACGGCGCCGCAGTCATGGAGAACAGCGTATGACCTGGAAGCCTAGGCTCGGGACGTGGCGCCCTTCCGCTTCGCCGTCCAGGTCTCGAACGCCGCATCGGGGGCCGCCTGGCGGGCCCTGGCCGGCAAGGTCGAGGACCTCGGCTACTCGACGCTCTTCATGCCCGACCACCTGGGCGAGCAGTGGGCGCCTCTCATCGCCCTCACGGTGGCGGCCGAGGCGACGAGCACCCTTCGGGTGGGCACCTTGGTGCTCGACAACGACTTCAGAAACCCCGTCATCCTGGCCAAGGAGGCGGCCACCTTGGATCTGCTGTCCGAGGGCCGCCTCGAGCTCGGCCTGGGTGCGGGCTGGATGCGCGACGACTACGACCAGTCGGGCATCTCCTACGACGCCCCCACCACCCGGGTGGCCCGGCTGGGCGACGCCATCGGCATCATGAAGGACCTCTGGACCGAGGGCCGCAGCGATCACGCCGGCGACCACTACACCGTGGCCGCCGCCGGCTTCCCCTCGCCTCACCGGCGGCCCCGTCCCCTTCTCATCGTCGGTGGCGGCAGTAAGACCGTTCTCGGGCTCGCGGCGCGCGAGGCCGACGTCGTCGGGGTGAATCCCCGCCTGACCGAAGGCTTCTACGGCCCCGAGGCCATCGCCTCGGCGGCGCCCGAGTACTACGACGAGCGGTTGGCCTGGGTCCGCCAGGCGGCCGGGGACCGTTTCGACATCCTCGAGATCCAGAGCCTCACCTTCGTCGTCTCGGTCGTCCCGAACGGAAGAGAACTGATCGAGCAGATGGCCTCGGGCTTCGGCATGACCCCCGAGCAGGCGGCCGATTCGCCGGCCGCCCTTGTCGGATCGGTGGAGGAGCTGGTCGACACCCTCGAACGCCGTCGCCAGCGCTGGTCGATGAACTACTGGGTCGTCCACGAAGCAGACATGGAGGCCTTCGCCCCCGTCGTGGCCAAGCTGACGGGTCATTGACGTCTTCCCGTGCCCCCGTGGCCCCCGGCGCCGACGTTCCGGGGGCGCTGCCCGGGCCACGGGTGGGGATCCTCGGGGGCACCTTCGACCCCGTCCACATCGGTCATCTGGTCGCCGCCACCTGGGCCCGCGACGCGCTCGCCCTGGACCGGGTGATCCTCATGGTGGCCAACGATCCCTGGCAGAAATCCACTCGGCGCCAGGTGACGCCGGCCGAGGATCGCTACGCCGTGGTGGCCGCCGCCGTCGAGGGGGTGCCCGGCCTCGAGCCGGGCCGGATGGAGATCGACCGGGGAGGGCCCAGCTACACCGTCGACACCGTCCGTGCCCTCACCGACCTGGAGCCAACCAGCTGCCTCCACCTCATCGTGGGGGCCGACGTGGCCTCCGATCTCGGCACCTGGCACGACGTCGACGCCCTGGCCTCCCTGGTCAGGCTGGTCATCGTCGACCGGGGCGGGGTGGCCCCGTCCGCCGACCCGCCCGGCTGGCAGGTCGAGCGGCTCCGGATCCCCGCCATCGACATCTCGAGCAGCGAGTTGCGTGACCGTCTGGCCGCGCGGAGCACTGTCGACTACCTGATTCCGGACCCCGCTATCCGTTGCATCCTCCGCCTGGGTCTGTACGCTGGCAGCAGATGAGCAGCCCGGCCGTCGAGACCACGGGGATGCATCCGTTGGCTACGAGGCGTGAGCTCCGCCGGCAGCGGCGGGAGCGAAAACTGCTGGCCGTGGTCACCGCCGTCGTCCTCACCGCCCTTCTCCTGGCCGCCGCCTTCATCGTCGACAGCGAACACCACCAGGTGCCGGTCTCGGTCCCGCCCGGGACGATCGTTCCACTGGCCGCCCGCACTTCATGACGGTCCCGGCCGAGCCGGCGGACACTGAGACCGACCACCGGGTACCGAGCGACGCCCTCCATGCGGCCCGGGCCGCTGACGAGAAGCTGGGCGAGAACACCGTCGTCTTAGCCATGGGTCATCTCCTCGGGGTCACCGACGCCTTCGTCATCACCCACGGCAAGAACACCCGGCAGGTCCGTACCCTGGTCGACGAGATCGAGCGCCGCGTGAAAGAGGTCTCGGGCCGCTCCCCGCACGCCGTGGAGGGCCTCCGGGACCTCCACTGGGTGCTCATGGACTACGGAGACTTCCTCGTCCACATCTTCCACGAAGAGACCCGGCCCTACTACGACCTCGAGCATCTCTGGGGCGACGCGCCGCGCGTCACCTGGTCGGACTCGGCCCCCCGCCCCCCGTCCGACGCCTGACATCAGCCGGTCGGGCCGAGAATCCGAGAATCCGAGAAATCCTGACACCGGACGGGGGACCTGGTCGTCGTTGTGGGTGTGCAGCAAGAGCAGTCTCCGGTCACCGTCGCTGATGCCGATCTCTTCGCCGCCTTCTACCAAGCCGAGTACAGCAGCGCCGTCCGCCTGACCCGGGCCCTCGGTGTCTCGACGGCGGCGTCAGAAGACGTCGTCCAGGAGGCCTTCGTCCGCGTCCACGAGCGCTTTTGCGCACTCGACAACCCGGGGGGCTACCTCCGCACCGTCATCGTCAATCTCTGCCGTGACTGGCACCGTCGTCAGGGACGCGAGCGCCGGCATCTCGCCGCTGTCGTCCTCGTTCCGCCGGTATCGCTGGGCGCGCGCGAACTGCTCGATGTGCTCGCCCGGTTGCCCTATCGGTGGCGCACCGTCCTCGTCCTTCGGTACTGGGCCGACTGGAGCGAGCGGGAGATCGCCACCGCTCTCGGCTGCCGGCCGGGCACGGTGAAGACGCTGGCCGCCCGGGGCCTGGGCCGACTGCGAAAGGAATTGTCCCCATGACCGATCTGGATCAGACCACCCACCGCCTCCGGGCCGCGCTGGACGAACTGGTGGCCGACGTCCCCGCCGCCCCCCCGCATCCGCCGCTCTTGGCCCACCCCGTCTCGGACATCTCCTCTCGACACTGGAGTTGGCAACGATCGGTCGCCCTCGTCTCCATCGCCATCGCCGCCGCCGTCGTCGTGGCCGCTGTCGTCTCCTTCGGGCCACGGTCGACCTCTCCCACGTCGGCCACGAAGAAGCACCCGGTCACGCCCATCGGCGTGCGCGCCGCCCCGCCGGGATGGATCAACCTGCCGCTGCTTCTGCCCTCGGCCGGAGTCGTCTTCGACAACGCCACGGTGGCCACAGGCCCCGTCCCGGTGCCGAGCACGGGCACCTACGAGCAGGTCTACGAGGGAACAGCGACCACGAACCCGCCGTGGTTGTTGATCACCACGGTCAGGGCCCAACCGGGAGCTGTCTCGGACTACGCCACCAACAGCCAGACCGTCGCCATCAACGGCACCACCGCCTACATGACGAACTTCAGCGATCACCAGCTGCTGTGGCAGACAGCCGACGGGGTGGTGGTCTCGCTCGAGTCCACCCAGATGATAGCGTCCGATGTGGAAGCGGCGGCCCAACTGGTCGAACCCCACCCGGCCACACAGTTGGGGGTGGATCTCTCGGGTGCGCTCCCCGATGGACTGACCTTCGGCGGCGAAGGGTTCGCCAACGGGAACACGGGACAGAACCAGGACAGCGTCTTCTTCCACCAGGGCAACTGCCACGCCTATACCCAGGTGTGGGCGGCATCGGCCGCCGACTTCGCGCCGCTGGCCATCGTCTCCGACACCACCCAGATCGTGAGCATCGGCGGGACCCGGGCTCTGTCGGTCCACTTCGGCTCGACCTCGGCACTGCTCTGGAACGAGGAACCCGGTATCGACGTCCGCCTGCAGGGAAGCGGTTGTGATCTCCCGAGCATCGCCGCCACCTTGAAGGTGGTCGATCCGGCCACCTGGAACGCGGCGATGTCTTCGCTCGGTGCGCAGGCGAAGACCTACACCCCTCACCCTCCGACGACCTCGCCCATCCTGCCCGGTCCGGGGACATTTGGACTGGCCCACTGAGCACGTCACAACGGCGGCGAGGACGGGGTAACTCTACCGGTTGCCGATCTATCGGCTGACGACCTATTGTCCCCGCCATGGTCCGTGCCCGCGTCGCCGAAGCAACCAGAGAGCGACGCCCAGCGCTGTGGCCGAGCCTCTTGATGATCGCTTCTGTGCTCACCGCGTGTGCCGCACAACCGTCGACCACGCAGATCGCCCTCGTGGTGTCGCGTGCGCAACAGGCGGCGGACGATGTCGCCTCTTTCCCGGTCGAGATACATGGACGCTGGGTCCTCTCGGGTCCGAAAGGAACGTGGTTGCAACGCGACATCAGCCCGAGCAGTGAACCTTGGCTCTGGACCTCCTCGCGTTGCACAGTGTTGAACGCATCTCTGGTGCCAGGAATGCGGAGCTTCATGCACACACAGCTGACCGGATTGTTCACAAGCGCGCTCGCCGCTTCACTCGAGTCGCGATTCCTCCGCACGCTGGACATGTCGACGAATCCCCAGTGCATCGGGAACAATCAGACCCTCACGGTGGGGCCACCGGGCCCCATCCTCGACCAGACACGCATCAGCAAGGTGCAAGTGACCGGCGCGAGCGCTTCGATCGCGGCTCGGATCACAGTCACCGATTGGCAGGGCGGCGTCACCCATCAAGCGACGGCGGGGAACGGTCGCGTCGTCAGGGCAGTCGTACGTGGGCTACTCAATTCCCGCTATGTGCTTCACCGCGACGCCTCGGGCAGATGGAGAGTGAGTTCATACTCCACGACCTTTGCGCCTGGCTACGAACCGTGAGTTGGCTTCTTGTTCCGACAGCTACAAAGGCGGCAGCGGAGCGAGAGTGGCGAACTGCGCCGGAGTGGCGGTGGTCACCTGGGCACCATTGGCGACGGGTACGTTCACCGGTTGACCCAACAGTTCGAAGGTCACGCCGGTGACGCCGGCAACGCCGGTGGCGGTGAAGACGATCTGGGCCACGGCCAGGATCTGGGCCTGACCGACGAGTTGCCCGAACGTCCCGCCCAGATTGACGGTGGCCACGCCCCCCACCCCGATCGACGCTCCGAGCACCACCGTCCGGGCCGGCACGTCGCTCTGCAGCCCGGCCGCCGCCTCTTCGTTCGTGGGTCCCTTCACCAGCGCGTCGAGCGCGGTGTCCAGGGAAGCCTGGGAGGCCGGTACCTCACGCGCCACCTTTACGAGATGGCCGTTCGGGCCGACGAGATAGATCTGTACCGTCGCCGCCACCGGCGACGGCGCCGAGGTGGTGGTGGTGGACTTCGTCGACGGAGCCAAGAGCCCGAAAGGGATGGCCCGGCGGGGAATGGCGGACGGGGAGCGGTCAGAGGGCACGCCGCACCCGGTCAGGCTGATCACCGTCACGGCGGCGGCGACGGTGGCCGCCCGGGCCCGCAGGCCATGCCGGCGCCGCTCGTTCACAGTTCCACCTTGTCGCCCGGCTGATTGGCGTCGTCGGTCGGTAGCTCGACCACGAACCGGTTCACCCCGCCGCCACCGCTCTCGACCCACACCCGCCCGCCATGGAGACGGACATGTTCGGTCACGAGCGACAACCCGAGTCCGGTCCCGTCCGTCGCCCCCCTCCGACCCGACGTCTCGCCCCGGTAGAAACGCTCGAAGATCCGTTCCCGCTCGCCGGCGGCCACGCCCGGTCCGTAGTCGACGACTACCAGCCGGACGGCCCCGGGCGCGGGTTCCACCGTCAGCCGGCACACCCCGCCGGCGTAGAGCACGGCGTTCTCGACGAGGTTGGCCACCACCCGCTCGATCCGTCGTTTGTCGACACGCAGACGCAGTCCGGCCACGGCGGGATCGACGTCCACCGGAGCACTGCCGGCGCCCGCGGCGTCGGCGGCCCGACGGACGAGCTCACCCACCTCCACTTCGTCGAGCAGCAGCTCGGCCGATCCGGTGTCGACCCGGCTGATCTCGAGCAGCTCCTCCACCATCCGCTGGAAGCGCCTCATCTCTCCCGTCAACAGGTCGACCGCAGCCCGGCTGCGCACCGGCAGGTCGTCGCGATGCGACTCGAGCACCCCGAGCGATGTGGCCAGGGTGGTGAGCGGCGACCGCAACTCGTGGCTCACGTCCGAGGTGAAGCGCGCCTCGCGTTCGATCCGTTCGAGCAGGGCGTCGGCCATCCGGTTGAACGACGCCGCCAGAGCCGAGAGATCGGGGTCGTCGGCTGCCACCAGACGGACATGCAGCCGCCCGCCGGCGATCGTCTCCGCCGCCCTCGACACCTCGTCCAGAGGACGCAGCGCCCGTCCGCTGGCCCACCGCCCGATCACGGCCCCCGCGGCGGTGGTCACCAGGGCCGCCCCGGCCAGGGCCAGGGCCAGGATCCGCAGCGTCCGGGCCAGTTCGTCGAGCGAGAAGACCTCGAAGTAGGCGGCGCCCACACTCGGCACGGGGAGGCCGACCACCAGCTGCGGCGAGCCGTTCAAGACGAAGTGCTGGATGGCCGGGGTACCGGAGATCACGAGGGACCGCAGTCCGCTGGGAATGGCGTTTTCCCCCACCGACGGGGAGTCGGCATACCACTGGCCCTGCTTCTCGAGAACAGACAACGACCCCGGCAGGGTGTCGAGGTTCTCCAGAAGCTGGGTGATGTTCTGCGTGGGCGACCGCAGCGACGAACGCGCCAACGAGGCGTTCACGTAGGACTGGCGCAGAATCGCCGTCTCGCGCTCGTGCAGGATGAACTGCCGTGCCGTGAAATACGTGAGTCCGGCCATGGTGGCCGACAGCGCCAACGCCCCCAGACCGAAGGTCACCGTCACCCGGGCGCGCAGTCCGAGTCGCGACCAACGTCTCCGCTCCTTCTCGGCGCTCTGCTCGACCCGTCGCCGCCGGCCGTCGGACTCGACGCGCAGGCGATAACCGCGCACGGCAGGAATCTCAGGCCGTCAGCTTGTAGCCCATTCCCCGCACGGTCAGGATGTGACGAGGATTGGCGGGGTCCGGTTCGATCTTCGTCCGCAGCCGTCGGATGTGCACGTCGACCAGCCGGCCGTCGCCGAAGTAGTCGTAGCCCCAGACCCGGTCGAGCAGCTGCTCGCGACTGAGCACCTTGCCCGGGTTGGCGGCCAGCTCGCACAGCAGACGGAATTCCGTCCGGGTGCAGTGCACCTCCTCGCCGCCGCGCTGCACCGTTCCTTCGTCGGGTCGCACCTCCACCTCTCCGAAGGTGAGGACGCTCGGCTCGTCAACCGAACGGGCCCGGCGCAGCAACGCCCTGATCCGGGCGGCCAGCTCTTTGGCCACGAAGGGCTTGGTGACGTAGTCGTCGGCACCGGCCTCGAGCCCGGCCACCACGTCATGGGTGTCGGTCCGGGCCGTCACCATGATCACCGGCACGGCGCTCGTCCGCCGCAACTGCCGGCAGCACTCGAAACCGTCCATCCCCGGGAGCATCAGGTCGATGAGCACCACGTCGGCCGGCTGCTCGGAGAACCGCTCCAGGGCGATCTCACCCGAAACGGCCTCGTCGACGTCGTAGCCCTCGTCCTCGAGAGCCAGGCGCATCGAGGCACGGATGCGCTCGTCATCCTCGATGATCAGGAGCCGGCCGGTCATGATCAAGGTTGGCACACGCCGCCGCCGTTGCGCGCGGAGGGCGCCGGTGGGCTGACCTACGTGTTGAGCCAGATCTGGGGCGTCCAGATCGTCCCCACGATCATCCCGTAGGCCTTGCCGCCTGCGGGCGTCAACGGATTGTTGAAGTTCTGGACGGTGGAGTTCGCCACGATGGCCCATGTGGCCCGGTCGTTCCAGATGTAGGGAAGGTCCTTGTTCAGTCGCTGGGCGATCTGTTGGTAGGCCTTGGCCCGGACCGTCGGGTCGGTCGACTGCCGTCCCCGCTGCAGCAACGTCTCCATCTCCGGGTCCTTGTTCTGGGCGAAGTTCGGGTTGATGGTGCCGAAGATCTCCGTCGGGCTCCACCACAGGTAGTTGAGGTCGGGGTCGACGGCGGCGAACTGACGCCACTCGAGAGCCTGGAACTTGCCGGCCAGGGCTTCGTTGATCTCGTCGGCCTGCTGGATCTGCTGCAGGCTCACCTGCATCCCGGCGGCCTGGAACTGCTGCTGCAGGAACTGCGCCGCCTGCACCGACGAGGCGGACGTGGTGCTGGCCAGTGTGAACGACACCGGCTTGCCCGTCTCCCGGGCCACCTCCTGCACGAGGGTCTTGGCCCCGCTCGGGCTGTACGCCGGATAGCCGCTGTCGGTGGCGTAATAGGGCGAGCCGGCGACGAAGGGCTGGTTGGTGGGGGCGTTCACGCCCTTGTCGACGATCTTCGAGTACTGCTTCGAGTCCACCGCCATGGCCATGGCCTGGCGGACCTTCAGGTTGTCCATGGGTGCCATGGACAGGTTCAGCATCACGAAGTTCATGTCCGGCTCGCCTACGACGTGCTGCGAGTCGTCGACATAGCCGTAGCTGGCGTCGTCGCGGTACTGCAGGATCACCTCGGGCACGTCGATATGCATGATGTCGATGGTGCCCGCCTTCAGTGCACTCGAGCGCGAGTCGGCGTCGACGATCGGCTTGTAGGTGATCTCGTCGAGATGGGGGAGCCCGGCCATCCAGTAGTTGGGGTTCCGCTTGGACGTGAAGTGGTCGTTCGGGACCCACTGGTCGAAGACGAACGGCCCCGTCCCCACCGGATTGGAACCGCCGTTCTTGTCGGCGATCATGGACGGGGCGACGATGTAGCCGCCCTGGCCCCCGATGCCACCGGTCAGGTAGGTGGGGAAGGGCACCCACGGTTGGATCAGAGTGATGGTTACCGTGTTGGGGTCGGTCACGGTGATGCCACCGACCTTCTTGAGCGACGGCGTCAGCGTGATGCCGAGCTCTCCGGTCAGGAAGTGCTCGATGCTCCCGGCGATGGCGGCGGCGTCGCACGTGGTGCCGTCGTGGAATTTCACGCCCGGACGGACCCCGATGGTCCATACCGAGTAGTCCGGGTTGGGAGTCACCGACTTGGCCAGGTAGGGCTGGACGCTCCCGTCCTGGGCGATGATCGTGAGGGGGTCGAAGACGGTACGGGCGTAGAGAACGCCGGTCTCGTCGAAGCGGCCGGTGGCGGGGTCGAAGCCCTGCTCCTCGGCCTCCACGCCGAAGGTCAGGCTGCCGCCTTTCTTCGGGGAGGCGCTGGTGATGCCGTCGCGCGAACCGGTCGGCTTGGCCGCACCGGGGTTGCCCGTCCCCGTCCCCGAGCTGCAGGCGGCGAGCAGGCTTCCGGCTCCGGTGCCGGCGGCGGCCACTCCGGCGGCACCGAGGGCCCCTCGGGCCAGGAACGATCGGCGGTCAATGCGGTCAGGCACTTTCCCTCCCCGTAGGTGTGCAGTCCCGGTGCCAGGGTGGTCTTGCCCCTCCACCGCGGCCAGAGGATAGCTCTCACGCAGCGTCGCCACAGGTAACGTGGGCCCATGGCCTGGAACGTCGAGGCGTTCTCGCGGTCGCTGGCGGCGATGTCGCCCGAAACGGTCCGTGCGTACACGGGCGACGTCGGGGCCTTCGTCCAGTGGGCCGCCCGCGCCGGCATCACCGACCCGGCCGCCGTGGACCGACTCCTGCTCCGGCGCTACCTCGCCTACCTCGCCACCCGCCGACACGCCCGCACCACGATGGCCCGCAAGGCGGCGTCGCTGCGTTGCTACTTCTCCTGGGCGACGCGCCGCGGCGATGTCACCGTCGATCCGGCCAGCCGGCTCCGGGCTCCGAGTGGGGGAGCGCGTCTGCCGCGTGTCCTTGACCGCAGCGAGATCACGGCCATGCTCGACGGCCCCGCCGGTGCCACCGGGAGCAAGAGCACCGCCGGCGCGGCGGGGGAACCGGCGGCCGCCGAGGACGGCGCCACCAGGGCGCGCGACGACGCCGTTCTCGAGCTGCTCTACGGATGCGGGCTCCGGGTGGCTGAGCTCTGTGGTCTCGACCGCGGCGACGTCGACCTCACCGAGAGGATCGTCACCGTCTGGGGGAAAGGTGGTCGCCAGCGCCGGGTGCCCATGCACGACCTCTGCGCCCAGGCGCTTCTCCGCTGGCTTGAGGATGGTCGGGACGCCTTCACCAGGCGTGAATCGCCCCCGGATGCTGTCTTTCTCAACCGGGTGGGCCGGCGGCTCGGACCGCGGGACGTGCGGAGGCTCCTGGACCGGCGCTCACCCGTGCCCACCCATCCTCACGCTCTGCGTCATAGCTTCGCCACCCACCTGCTCGATGGCGGGGCCGACCTGCGGGTCGTCCAAGAACTCCTCGGACACGCCAGTCTGCAGACCACGCAGGTCTACACTCATGTCAGCAAGGAGCGGCTGCTCTCGGTCTACGGAGCGACCCATCCCCGTGCGTAGGGAGAGTTGGTGACAGAGGACGACGGCTCGACGGCTCGATTGTGGGTCGAGTACAAACAGAGTGGTGACCGTCGCATCCGCGACCAACTCATCGTCCTCTACTCGCCGCTGGTCAAGTACGTCGCCGCTCGTGTGGCCGTCGGCCTGCCGCAACACGTCGATGGCGCCGACCTCGTCAGCTACGGCGTGATCGGGCTCATCGACGCCATCGACCGCTACGACCCGGTGCGTCAGGTCAAGTTCGAGACCTACGCCATTCCCCGCATCAGGGGCGCCATCATCGACGAGTTGCGCGCCATCGACTGGGTACCGCGTTCGGTACGGGCGAAGGCACGATCGGTCGAGCAGGCGTACGCCGCTCTCGAGGCGACCCTGCTGCGGACGCCGACCGATGCCGAGGTGGCGGCCGAGCTCGACATCTCCGAACAAGATCTCCAGGACATCCTCCGGCAGATCTCCTTCGTCGGTGTCGCCGCGCTCGACGAGGTCTTTCTGGTCGGGGGCGACCGCAGCGAGCGGACGACTCTCGGTGACACCATTCCCGACGCGGCGGCCGGACCCGTGGCCATGTTCGAGGACAAGGAATCCAAGGAGATCCTCTCCCAGGCCATCATGCAGCTCGGCGACCGGGAACGGACCGTCCTGTCGCTCTATTACTACGAAGGTCTGACCCTGGCCGAGATCGGTGAGATCCTCGGCGTCACCGAGAGCCGGGTCTGCCAGATCCACACGAAGGCGGTACTCCAGCTCCGGGCCCGGCTGAGCGACCGGACCACCCCCGAGGGGACCGAGCCCCCGGCCCGGGGCCGCTCCGCGGGACGCCGTGGCGCCCAACCGGCCCAACCCACCCCCCAGGGAGTTGCCAGCCGGACCGGCTGACCGAACGGCCCCGTCGGCCGCATTCGGGGTCGCGGCGGTCCTCGGGTCCGAGAGGGACCCGACGGTGGGTCGAGTATCATGGGTTGTCCCCCGCCACCCGGTGGGGGAGGTCACACCTCACCGAAGCACCCGGGCGCGTCCAACGGTCGCCCCCCTCGCGGGGGCGCAGCGCCGGGGAAGGACAACCGATGGAAGGAGAAGCCGTGGCTGTTGTCACGACACGGCAGTTGCTGGAGGCCGGCATGCATTTCGGCCACCAGACACGCCGATGGAACCCGAAGATGCGTCGCTTTATTCTTGGCGAGCGCAACGGGATCTACATCATCGATCTGAACAAGACCCTGGCCGGGCTCGAAGAGGCCTACGGCTACGTCCGAGACCTGGTGGCCAAGGGCGGGATCGTGCTCTTCGTGGGCACGAAGAAGCAGACCCAAGGCCCTATCGCCACCTACGCCCGGGCCTGCGGCATGCCCTTCGTCAACGAGCGCTGGCTGGGCGGGATGCTCACCAACTTCAGCACCATCTCGTCGCGGACGGGCAAGCTCCGCGAGTACGAAGCCATGGAGCGGGCCGGTGACTTCGAGGCCATGCCCAAGAAGGAAGCCCTGAAGCACCGGCGCGAGCTGGAGAAGCTTCGGCGCAACCTGGGTGGTATCCGCGACCTGGACCGCCTTCCGGACACCGTCTTCGTCATCGACACGAAGAAGGAGCACATCGCCGTCACCGAGGCCAACAAGCTCGGTATGCCCATCGTCGCCGTGGTGGACACCAACTGCGATCCCGACGTGATCACCTACGTCATCCCCGGCAACGATGACGCCATCCGCTCCGGGGCCCTCATGTGCCGGGTCCTGGCCGAAGCAGTGATCGAAGGCCGCTGGGTGGCCGAGAACCAGCGCAAGGTGGCGCCCCCCGCTCCCGCCGCGGCCACACAGGGTCGCGGCGTCAGAAGGCCCGGGGCAGGGACCACGGGAACCCTCGAGGTTCCGGCCGACGCCGGCCCCCAGGCGGACGACGCTTCGGCCCCCGGGGCCGTCCCGTCTCCCGCCGCTCCCGCCGCGGCGGCGACCACCGAAACAGCGCCGGCTCCGCCCACTTCTCCGGCGGCGCCAACCCCGCCGGCTGCGGCACCAGTGGCCGCGGCACCACCAGTGGCCGCGGCACCACCAGAGGCGGCAGCACCAGAGGCGGCAGCACCAGAGGCGGCAGCACCAGCTCCGGAGGCTCCGGCCGCGGTCGCCGCGGCCGAAACGTCACCGTCGATCGACCCGGCGGCGGCACCGACCGACGGTGCCGCCGGTCCGGCTGAGGGGAAGTGAGGTTATGGTCACCGTTTCTGCCAAGGATGTCCAGGCTCTGCGCCGGGCCACGGGTGCCGGGATGCTCGATTGCAAGCGCGCCCTCGAAGAGAACGACGGCGACATGGAAAAGGCGAAGCAGTGGCTCCGCGAAAAGGGCCTGGCCGGGGCGGCCAAGCGCTCCGACCGTGAAGCGACGCAGGGCGCTGTCGCCATCGGCGAGTCCGGTCGCGTCGCATCCATCGTCGAACTGCGCTGCGAGACCGACTTTGTCGCCATGTCGGAAGAGTTCGTGGCGCTGACCAAGGATCTCGCCCAAGCGGTGGCGGCGAAAGGCGAAGCAGCGGCCGGGGAGCGCGAGGGCGACATCGACGAGTTGAAGACCACCCTGAAAGAGAACATCTCGCTCGGTCGGGTGGTCCGCTTCGAGCTCGGTGATGACAGCACGCTCGGGACCTACCTCCATGTGCAGTCGAACCGGGGAGTAAACGCCGTCTTGGTGGAGCTCCGTGCGGGCACCGAAGACCTCGCCCACGACATCGCCGTCCACATCGCCTTCGCCCGACCCACCTACCTCCGCCGCGAAGAGGTTCCCGAGGACGCGGTGGCAGCCGAGCGGGTCACGGTAGAGGCGATCTCGCGCAACGAGGGAAAGCCCGAGGCGGCTCTGCCCAAAGTTGTCGAGGGCCGGATGAACGGCTGGTTCAAGGACAGGGTCCTGCTCGAGCAGCCGTACGCCAAGGACGAGAAGAAAACCATCGCCGACCTGATCGGGAGCGCCGAGATTGTGCGCTTCGCCCAGGTCATCGTCGGCGGTTAGGTCGCAGGGCGAGGTGACGGGTTCAGGCGGACCGGTGTCGGGGGATACGACGAAGGTTCGCCGTCGCCTCGTGCTCAAGATGTCCGGTGAGGCCCTGGCCTCGTCGGCCTCCGACGAGACGATCGATGCCGCCGTGGTGGAGCGCCTGGCGCTCGAGATCGCCACGGCCCGCGAAGAGCTCGACCTCGAACTGGCCATCGTGGTGGGCGGCGGCAACATCTGGCGGGGCACGACGGGGACGGGTCAGGGAATGGACCGGACGACGTCGGACACCATGGGAATGCTGGCCACCGTCATCAACGCCCTGGCGCTGCAAGATGCGGTGGAGCGCGTCGGCCCCCCGACGCGGGTCCTCTCCGCCGTGCACATGGCCGAGGTGGCTGAGCCCTACATCCGACGCCGGGCCATCCGGCATCTGGAGAAGGGCCGCGTCGTCATCTTCGCCGCCGGGATGGGCAATCCCTACTTCACCACCGACACCTCGGCCGCTCTTCGGGCGGCCGAGATCGAGGCGGTCATGTTGCTGAAGGGCACCCACTCCGGGGTCGACGGGGTCTACAACGCCGACCCCAAGCTCGACCCCACCGCCGTCCGCTACGACAAACTCGAATTCATGGACGTGGTCAACCAGGATCTCCGGGTCATGGACCTCACGGCGATCACCTTCTGCAAGGACAACGGCCTCCCTGTCCTGGTCTTCGACCTGATGGGGCCGGGGAATCTCCGCCGTGCGCTCGCCGGCGAAGAGATCGGTACGCTGATCCAGTGATGGACGACGATCTGTCCCTGGTGGTCGTGGCGGACGCCCGGGAGCGCATGGAGAAGGCGGTCAGCCACACCCAGACCGACTTCGGCGGGGTCAGGACCGGGCGGGCCACGTCAGGACTGGTCGAGCACATGCGGGTGGACATCTACGGCGCCGAGGTCGAGCTGCGCCAGGTGGCCGGCCTGAGCGTGCCCGAGGCGCGGATGCTCGTGATCTCCCCCTACGACAAGTCCACCCTGGCCTCGATCGAGAAGGCCATCCAGGCGTCTGACCTGGGGATCACGCCGTCCAACGACGGCGCCGTCATCCGGCTCGCCTTCCCCCCGCTCACCGAGGAGCGGCGCAAGGAGCTGGTGAAGGTGGTGCGGCACAAGGCCGAAGAGGGCCGGGTGGCCATCCGGAATCTTCGCCGAGCGGCGCGTCACGAGCTCGAAGCCTTGGAGCGTGACGGCGACCTCTCTTCCGACGACCTCGAGCGGGTCGAGCGCGATCTCGAAAAGCTCACACAGGAAATGGTGGCGGCCATTGACAAGCTCCTTGCCCACAAGGAGCAGGAACTGCTCGAGATCTGACCAAGCCGGGCCCCCGTGGCCGGGTCAGGAGGCGATGTGGACGAGCGCGACGAGCACGAGTCGGAGACGGAGTCCTTTGCCGACCCCGTTACCGAGCGCGTGCGGATCATCGGCGCCGAGCCGGCAGGGACGCCTCCCGCCCCGAAGGCCCCGTCCACCGCTTCGGGTTCCCAGGCCGGTGCGGCCGCCTATCCCGACGACGCGGCGGTCCGGAGCTCCGTGCTCGACGAGGGGTACCGGGGTTTCACCGATGGCGACTCCGACGACGAGATCGACCCCTGGGCGTCGGCCGACACCCGTGACCTCGATCAGCAGCGGACGGCACCGTCATGGCTGGACGACGGCGATGATCTCGCCGACGAGCCCCCGGTCTCCACCGACCTGCCCCACTGGACCGATCCCCCCACCGGGCAGGTCCCGGCCGTTCTCGACCGCCGCAGCGAGCAGGATGTGGAGCAGGGATCGTGGTCGGCCACGGGCGATGCCGGCCCGGCATGGCGCGAACACCGTCACGAATGGGACGAGAGTGCCTTCGACCCGTCGTTGCTGGCGGACAAGACCACGCGCGTCGGTGCTCTCGAAGAGGTGCCCCTGGAGGAGCGCCAGCCCTGGGAGTTCGATGATCTCGGGACACCACCGGGCGGGACGGCAGCGACAGCAGCAGCGACAGCGGCAGCGACAGCGGCAGCGGCAGCGGCAGCGGCAGTGTCCTCCGGCGATCCGCGTCCCGGTGACGACGAACCGAATCTCCTGAGAGGGGCGCCGACCTCGGTCACCTCCCCGGAATCGGACGACGAGAGCGACGAAATGGCGCCCGAGTCTCCCGATGGGCGGATCCGCTCGGGCGCCAACGGCGTTCCCTCCATCAGCTCGTCGCCGCTCAGGCCCACGATCGACCCCCTTTCTCCCGCCGCCATCCCCGGCGCCCGCACCCGCAGGCCACGCCGGCCACCGAAGAATCCCGAGGCGAAGCGCGGATCCACGGGCCGAAACGTCCCTCTCTCCATCGCCACCGGGCTCGGCTTCGCCCTTGTCGCCCTGGGCTGTTTCGCTCTCGGCAGCGTGGCCACGGTGGCCCTGTCCACCGTGGTCGTGGTCCTGGCCGCCGCCGAGGCCTATGCCGCCTTCCGCCGAGCGGGCAGCCACCCGGCCACTCTTCTCGGGCTGGTGGCCACCGGGGCCGTCATGATCACGGCGTACGCCAAGGGTGTGTCGGCTCTTCCCCTGGTCCTCGTTCTCCTGATCGTCACCTCGATGGTCTGGTACCTGGTGGGAGCCGAGCGGGGCTCGCCCGTGGCCGGCATCTCCGCCACTGTCCTGGGCTTCGCCTGGGTCGGGCTCCTCGGTTCGTTCGCCGGGCTCCTGCTCGCCCCGAGCCAGTACCCCAATCGCCACGGCGTGGCCTTCATGTTGGGAGCGGCGGTGGCCACGGTGGCCGCCGATGTGGGCGCCCTCGTCATCGGCGGTTGGCGCGGTCGGCACCCCCTCGCCCCGCATGTGAGCCCCCACAAGACCTGGGAAGGCCTGGTGGGCGGCACCGTCTTCGCCATCGTGGCCTCGGCCGCCATCACGGGCAGTGTCCATCCCTGGACTCCGGCCAAGGCGGCCGTCCTCGGACTGGTGGTCGCCGTTCTCGCTCCCGTCGGTGACCTGTGCGAGAGCTTGATCAAGCGCGACCTGGGCCTGAAGGACATGGGGTCGCTGCTGCCGGGCCACGGGGGCATCCTCGATCGTGTCGATGGCCTGCTCTTCGTCCTACCTGCGACGTACTATCTGGTCCGGGTGCTCCACCTCGGGTGAGGTGCGAGCGAAAGGGGCCACGGCGATGACGGGGCGCCAAGGACGATCGCAGCGGCCGGTCACGGTCAGCATCGTGGGGTCCACGGGGTCGATCGGCACCCAGGCATTGGACGTCGTCAACTCCGAGCCCGACCGCTTCAAGGTCGTCGCCCTCGGCGCCTGGCGCTCGGTCGATCTCCTCGTGTCCCAGGCCCGCCAGTTCCGACCCGACGTGGTGGCCATCGGCGACGCATCGGCGGCCCCGGCCCTGGCCGCTGCGCTCCCGCCGGGCACCGAGGTGGTGACAGGGATCGAAGGACTCGTCTCCATCGCTCCTCTGGGCGAGGTGGTGGTGAACGCTGTGGTCGGCTTCGCCGGGCTCCCCGTCACCTTGGCCGCTCTCGAGGCCGGTCGGCGGCTGGCCCTGGCCAACAAGGAATCGCTCATCGCCGGGGCGCCCGTCGTCCAGCGCGCCCGGCGTACCCCGGGGGCCGAGATCATCCCCGTCGACTCCGAACACTGCGCGCTCCATCAGTGCCTTCGGGCCGGGCGCTCCCCCGACGAGGTGGCGCGGCTGGTTCTGACGGCGAGCGGCGGACCCTTTCGGGGCCGGACACGAGCGGAGCTCCAGGGGGTCACGGTGGAGGAGGCCCTGGCCCACCCGACCTGGCGGATGGGACCCAAGATCACCGTCGACTCCTCCACCTTGATGAACAAGGGCCTCGAGGTCATCGAGGCCCACGAGCTCTTCGGGGTCGAATACGACCGGTTGGCGGTGATTATTCACCCGCAGTCGGTCGTACACTCCATGGTGGAGTTCACCGACGGGGCCACTGTGGCCCAACTCTCCAACCCTGATATGCGACTACCCATCGGATACGCCCTGGCCTACCCCGACCGCCTCCAGCATCCCTTCGGCGCCATCGACTGGGCGACGTTGCGTCGCCTCGATTTCGAGCAGCCCGACCGCGATGTCTTTGTCTGTCTCGATCTGGCCGAACAGGCGGGCCGGGCGGGCGGCCTCGCCCCGGCGTGGCTCAATGCCGGCAATGAAGTGGCCGTGGCCGCCTTCCTCGAAGGCCGTGTGGGTTGGGGAGCCATCGCCAGCGTGGTGGCCGACACCGTCGACGCCTGCGAACAGATTCCCGTGGCCGATGCCGGCGACGTCATCGAAGCGGACCGTCGGGCCCGGGAACGAGCCGAACAAGCCGTACGCCGCCGCGGACTCGCGGCGTGAACGACCCGAGCGGCGCCGCCGAAATCGTCGAAGCCGCCCCGTCCACCGACGGGGAGATGAACGGGGCCCATCCCGACAGCAACGGCGCCGGCGCCCGGCACGACGCTCACGACACGCCCGGGCCGGCGCCGGAGTACCGCGAACCAAAGGGATCGGTGGTCCAGCTGGTGGCCGTGGTCGCCGCCATCCTGGCCATTTCCATGCTGACCCATTCGTTGGATCTGCTCATCGTCATCGTCGCCATCATCGCCATGGTCATGATCCACGAGTTCGGGCACTTCGCCACGGCCAAGTGGAGCCACATGAAGGTCACCGAGTACTTCCTCGGTTTCGGGCCCCGGCTGTGGTCGTTCCGCCGGGGGGAGACCGAATACGGAGTCAAAGCCCTGCCCCTCGGTGGCTACGTGAAGATCGTCGGGATGACCAACACCGAGGAGGTGGATCCCGCCGACGAGCCCCGTACCTACCGCCAGCAGCCCTTTCACAACCGCCTCATGGTGGCGCTGGCCGGGTCCTTCATGCACTTCGTGATGGCCTTCGTCTTGTTCTGGGGTCTCCTCGTCTTCGTCGGTCAGCAGCAGCCGACGACGTCGGTGGCCGGCTTCTCACCCATCTCTCACGGCGTGGACCCGGCGCGCACGGCGGGGCTGCACACCGGTGACACCATCGTCTCCATCGACGGCCAGACGGTGACGAGCGTGACGCAGATGGAACAGATCATCGGTCGTCATGGCGGAACACCGCTCACCATCGTGGTCGACCGCGGAAACCCGGTCCGTCACGTCACCGTGACGGTGACCCCGGCGCTCGCCGCCGGGGCGGCGAAGAACAGTGCGCGGATAGGCATTCTGATCGGCACGACGACGGCGCGGACCTCGCCCATCCATGCCCTCGGAACGGCCGGGGTCTTCATCGGTCAGATCACGACGGGAACTCTCGCCGCCCTCGGCCATACTTTCTCGCCCCACGGACTGAGCGCCTTCTTCGGTCAGCTCACCAACTCGAAGGCGGCCGACGCCGCCGCCAAGAACGGCACCCGGCCCGAATCGATCGTCGGCGCCGTGCGGACGGCCACCCAGGTGGGCCAAGGTGGGGGATTCTTCGATCTCGGCGAGGTCCTCGTCAACATCATCATCGCCGTCGGCATCATCAATCTGGTCCCCATGCTCCCGCTTGACGGCGGACACGTCCTGGTCGCCGTCTACGAGCGCGTCCGCAGTCGACGCGGCCGGAAGTACCACGCCGATGTGACCAAGCTGATGCCGGTGGTGTCCGCCTTCGTGCTTTTCCTGATCGTCTTCGTGGTGGCGGCCGTGTTCCTGGACATCTCCCACCCCATCGCCAATCCCTTCCAGTGATGGCGCCAGCGACGACGACCGAGCGCCGGACCACCCGCCAGATCCACGTGGGGAAGGTCGCCGTCGGGGGGGACGCCCCCATTTCCGTGCAGTCCATGACGACGACCAAGACGGCCGACGTGGAGGGAACCCTCAGCCAGATCTACGCGCTGGCCGCCGCCGGCGCCGACATCGTGCGCTGTACGTGCAACGAACAGGAGGCGGCCGAAGGCCTGGCCCACATCGTGCCCCGCTCGCCCGTGCCGATCATCGCCGACATCCATTTCCATCACGAGATGGCGCTCGGGGCGCTGGCCGCCGGCGTCCAGGGGCTGCGGCTCAACCCGGGGAACCTTCGCAAGGAAGCCGAGATCAAGCAGGTGGCGGCCGAAGCCAAGGACCGGGGCGTGCCCATCCGCATCGGGGTGAACGCCGGCTCGCTGCACCCCGATCTCTACAAGCGCTACGGGGGAGCCACGGCCGAGGCTCTGGTGGAATCAGCCCGCATGGAGTTGGCTTTCTTCGAAGAGGTCGGCTTCAACGACGTGAAGATCTCGGTCAAGGCGTCGTCGGTGAAACTCATGATCGAGGCCTACCGGTTGGCGTCGGAGACCTTCGACCATCCGCTTCACCTCGGGGTGACCGAGGCGGGACCTCCGCCTGCGGGGCTCATCAAGGGAACGGCCGGCATCGCCACGCTTCTCTCCGAAGGCATCGGGGACACGATCCGTTACTCCCTGACCGCCGATCCCGTGGAAGAAGCGCGAGCCGGTCGGCAGCTGCTCGAGGCGCTTGGGCTGCGTGAGCGCAAAGGCCTCGACCTCATCGCCTGCCCGTCGTGTGGCCGGGCCGAGATCGACGTCATCGGAGTGGCGCGCGCCGCCCAGGAAGCGCTCGAGTCACTGAGCCTGCCCATCCAGGTGGCGGTCATGGGATGTGTGGTGAACGGTCCGGGGGAGGCGCGCGAGGCCGATCTCGGTATCGCCGCCGGCCGCAAGCGCGGTCACCTCTTCATCAAGGGCAAGATCATCCGGGTCGTCCCCGAAGACGAGATGGTGGCGGCGCTGGTGGAAGAGGCCCAGAAGCTGGTGGCCGAAGGCGTCGACGCCCGGTTGGCGGCAGCCGACGCCGGGGCCGAGGCCGAGGCCGAAGCGGATCGTCTGGCTCTGCTCGAGAACAGGGGCGCCGACGCCAACCACAGCGCGGCCAAGGTGGAGATCATCCGCAAGAAGATCCACGAGGAAGACGGCGACGCCCGATAGGCGATAGGGCATTTCTGTATCGGGGGTGCGCCGGTCTGTATCGGGGGTGCGCCGGCTGCCCAATAGGTCTGTCAGTAGGCGCGCCCCACGACGGCCACGAGTGATGAGTCGGACGTTTCGTCATCGCCAGCTCCGGGAAGACCGCCGTCGGCGCTCTGGATGCAGCGCACCGAGATCCCGGCCCGGTTGAGCGTGGTCTCGCCGTCGGCACCGACGACGGACATGGGGATGACGGCGAAGCCCGAAGCCGCCGCCTTCTCGGCATCCTCGAGGCTGTCGACTTTCACCGTCCGGCTGCGCTGGAGCTCGGCGGCCTCGTCGAACAGCGCGCCGTGGACGGCGTCGAGGGCGGTGGTGACTTCGGCCACCACGCCCGGCAGCGGCACCGACGTCTTCGTTCCGGTGTCACGACGGGCGAGGACGACCACCCCCTCGGCCAGATCGCGGGGTCCCACCTCCACGCGCAGAGGGACACCCTTCAACTCCCAGTCGACCACCCTTCGGCCGAACGAGGTGTCGGTCCGGGTGTCGAGATCGACCCGGAGGCCACTCGAGCGCAGCTCGGCGGCCAGGGTGACGGCCGCCTCAGCGGCGCCGTCGTCGGCCCGGGCCAGGATCACCACCACCTGCACGGGGGCGAGACGCGGGGGGAGCCGCAGGCCGTTGTCATCACCGTGGACCATGACGAGCGCCCCCATCAGCCTCGTCGACACACCCCACGAGGTCTGCCAGACAAAGGACTGGGTCCCGGACTCGTCGAGGTAGGTGATATCGAAGGCCCGGGCGAAGTTCTGACCGAGCTCATGGCTGGTCCCCATCTGCAACGCCTTGCTGTCACGCATCATGGCCTCGCAGGTCCATGTCGTGGTGGCCCCGGCGAAGCGTTCGTTGTCGGTCTTGCGGCCCCTCAAGACGGGGATGGCGAGGACGTTCTCCATGACGTCCTGGTAGACGTCGGAGAGGATCGTGAGGGCGAAGTCCCGGGCTTCGGTGGCGCTGGCGTGCGCCGTATGGCCTTCCTGCCACAGGAATTCCGTGGTCCGCAGGAACAGCCGGGGCCGCAGTTCCCAGCGCACCACGTTGGCCCACTGGTTGATGAGCAGGGGGAGGTCGCGGTAGCTCTGGATCCACTTGGCGAAGTACGAGTTGATGATCGTCTCGCTTGTGGGCCGCACCACCACCGGCTCCTCGAGCTGCTTGCCCCCGCCGTAGGTCACCACCGCCAGCTCGGGGCTGAATCCCTCGACGTGCTCGGCCTCCCGGCGCAGGTAGCTCTCGGGGATGAGGAGGGGGAAGTAGGCGTTCGAGACCCCGGCCGCCTTGATCCGGACGTCGATCTCGGCCTGCATCATCTCCCAGATGGCGTAGCCGTAGGGGCGGATGACCATCGTGCCACGGACCGGGCCGTTGTCGGCCAGCTCGGCTTTGGCCACGATGTCCTGGTACCAGCGGGGGAAGTCCGATGCCTGGGAAGTGAGAACGCTCTTGGCCATGTGCCCGCCGATGCTAGGGGGCGCGGCCAGAGGGACCCGACCTCTCGGCGACCCCTGCCGTCAGCCACGGTCACGCCCGTATCTGTGTGCGCGTGATCACTGTGCGCGACCCCCGACGGGGGGCCGGAGGGGGCACGGGCGCCGGAAGGATGTCGGAGGGCGGCTGGTATACTTGCTGCGCCGTTCAGACACGGAGTGGAGTGTGGTGCGTCGAAGCGTGGGCTGGCAGCCCACGCTTCTTCTTTCCTCACGCTACTGCTGGTCACGGCCGGTTTGACCTGGGCCGTCCCGAGGTCTGAGTGGAGCATGGGAAAGGAGGTGGCGACCAGATGAGCGAAGCGTTGACGGACCTCTTGGCCACCACCTTGGCTCCCCTCGGATTCGAGCTGGTGGACGTCGAGATGCGCTCGGGGACGGTGCGCGTGGTGATCGACCGGACCGACGGCGCCGACTTGGAGGCCATCGCCGAAGCCACCCGCGCCGTATCCGCCCTGCTGGACACGAACGACCCGATGCCCGGGCAGCACTACACCCTGGAGGTGTCGAGCCCCGGGATCGAGCGACCGCTGCGCACGGCCCCGCACTTCATACGGGCCGTGGGCGAGACGGTCACCGTCCGCACGACGACGGGGAGCAAGGGCGAACGCCGTGTCACCGGTCGGGTGGTCTCGGCCGACGACGACGGATTCATGCTCGAAGGCGACGATCTGCCCGAGGGCGGCCGGCGCTTCTCGTACGCCGAGGTGGAGCGGGCCCGCACCGTCTTTGAGTGGGGGGGCAAGCCGCGCCCCTCCGATGGTCGCCGCCACGGATCTGCGCAGCACCGAGCGGTGCGCTCACCACTGGGTGCCGATAGGGAGAAGGTCACGACGTCATGAGCAAGACGAACTTCGAGTTCCTCGACGCCCTCGGCCAGATCGCGCGCGACAAGGGTATTTCCGTCGAGACATTGTTCGACGCCCTGGCCAACGCGCTCGTGGCCGCCTACAAGCGTCGTCCCGGGGCGGCGGAGGAAGCCGTCGTCACCATCGACCCCGAGTCGGGCGAGATCCGCGTCTACGGACAGGAGCTCGACGAGGACGGGAACGTCACCAGGGAATGGGACGACACGCCGAACGACTTCGGCCGTATCGCCGCCCAGACAGCCAAGCAGGTCATCCTGCAGCGCATCCGCGAAGCCGAGCGCGACCTCAAGTACGAGGAGTACGCCGGCCGCGAAGGCGACATCGTCACGGGCATCGTTCAGCAGACCGACAACCGCTACACCCTGCTCGATCTGGGCAAGGTTGAGGCCCTGCTGCCCCAAGCCGAGCAGGTCCCCTACGAGCGTTACGAGCACGGGGCCCGCCTGAAGGCGTACATCGTCGAGGTCCGCAAGACCACCAAGGGCCCCCAGATCGTGGTCAGCCGCAGTCACCCGGGCCTGGTGAAGCGCCTCTTCGAGCTCGAGGTGCCCGAGATCTCCTCCGGAGTGGTGGAGATCAAGGCCGCCGCGCGCGAGCCGGGACACCGGACGAAGATCGCCGTCTGGTCGAACGACCCGAACGTCGACCCGGTCGGCGCCTGCGTGGGAGCACGCGGATCGCGCGTCCGCATGGTCACCAACGAGTTGCGTGGTGAGCGCATCGACGTGGTGCCATTCTCCGACGATCCCGTCGAGTTCATCCAGGCCGCCCTCCAGCCGGCGCGTGTCCGCGAGGTCCGCCTCGACGAAGAGACGGGAACGGCCACCGTGGTGGTGAGCGACTACCAGCTCTCGCTGGCCATCGGCAAGGAGGGCCAGAACGCCCGCCTGTCGGCGCGTCTGTCTGGTTGGCGCGTCGACATCAAGAGCGAGACCCAGCTGGCCGAGGAGGAGTCCCGCTACGGCGAGGAGTGGGCCGAAGGGGAGTGGGTCGAGAACGAGGCCGGAGAGATGGTCTGGCAGCCGGCCGAAGGCGGCGACGCCGTCTCGGCTACCGAGTGGTCACGGGTCGTCGCCGGCGACGAGGGCACGGCCGCCCCGGGCGACGCCGAGAAGCCGGCCGATGGCGCCGCTCCGGCATCGACGACGGCCGACGCCGATGGCGCCGCGAAGACCGATGGCGCCGCGAAGACCGATGGCGCCGCGAAGACCGATGGCGCCGCGAAGACCGATGGCGCCGCGAAGACCGACGACGCGGCGAAGACCGACGACGCGGCGAAGACCGACGACGCGGCGAAGACCGACGACGCGGCGGCGGCACCGGCCGAAGCGGCTGAAGCAACGCCGATCGAGGCGCCCGAAGCGGCGCCGACGGAGACCGAGGACGAGACGGGGGCCACGGCTGCGGAGGGTTCGGCATAGGGCCGCGCCGCACGTGCATCGGCTGCCGGCGAGTCGCATCGCCCGACGCTCTGGTGCGGGTGGTACGAGATGTCGACGGCGACCTGCGCCTGGGCGCCGGGTTGCCGGGCCGTGGAGCGTGGTTGTGTGCGGCGACCCCGTCGTGCGTGGAACAGGCGGCGCGCCGGGAGGCATTCAGTCGGGCGCTCAAGGCCCCGGTGGCCTCTGAGGCGGTCCGACGGCTGCAGAGAGAGCTGTGTGTGGTAGCTCCCCAGGGAGGGAGCACCCCCCAGGTGTGCGAGGATGGTGCCGCGGGCCGACTAGCCGGTCCGCGCCCACATGAGGAAGAAGGATCGTAGGAGCCGGTGGCAAAGAAGATCCGCGTCTACGAGCTGGCCCATGAGCTCGGTCTGACCAATAAAGAGGCCCTTGACCTCTGCCTCTCTCTCGGGATGGGGGTCAAGAGCCACTCGTCGTCCATCG
>PLXQ01000054.1 GCA_003151475.1 Acidimicrobiaceae bacterium
ATTGCCAACTACGGTCGATAGCGGTTTGTTGGGGTCAGCCGAAAACGCCGATCATGCTGCGTGAATTGGCAAAGGTGCAGGTAGGACGCACGCGCACAAACACCTTGCCAAGGTGATGTTCTTTTCGACATGCGGGCTCGACCGAATCGCCCGGTACGAACGAGTTGGGAGGTGGTTCCGGAATCCCTGAGAGCGGCATTTCATCCCAACACGCGTCCCAACAATTGGGGGTCAGCACGTCGTCCTCCGTCGCAATGGTCCCCGCGGCACTAACACGACAGCCGGTTTGACCTGGGACAACG
Organism: Acidimicrobiaceae bacterium; assembly: GCA_003151475.1. Lineage (GTDB taxonomy): Bacteria > Actinomycetota > Acidimicrobiia > Acidimicrobiales > UBA8190 > Palsa-661. The sequence goes on from PLXQ01000054.1 coordinate 303, forward strand.
CACCGCGCTGCGACGGACTGCCCCATGCTGCTCCTGCCTTGATCGGCCTTACAACCAGCAGGTCGGGGGTTCGAGTCCCTCAGCGCCCACTCGTTGTCGGAAACACAACGTTTCCTCTGGTCAGAGGCAACTTTTCGTGTCCCGTCGCTCAGGTAGGTTCGTTTCCTTATTCAAACCCTCCAGCGTTCGATTAGGTCCGGCGTCGACCAGGCGAGTCTTCCGGGCTCCAGTCGGACCAGCCGTCGCGAATATCGTGCGATTACCATCGCAAAGGCGTCTTGCAGACCCCCACGCGCAACCGGCACTTCCAGCCCGGGTCATGCGGATACATTTTGCCGCGGGGACAAGCAATTATGGGCGCCATGGGCGAGAAGAAACGAACCCCAGATCCGTCCTTCGGTCGCAGATGCCCTGCCGAAATGCGTCGTGGTTCCGGCGCGGTGTCCTGTTCGCGAGCTGCCCTCGACGACGCTAATGCTGGTCACAACTTCTACACAATTTCATCAGTACAAAGGGCTTGGAGCTGCTCTTCCCCCACACTCCTGCGCCACTCTGCCGGACGCCCCTCCCTTCGTGGGACCTTCGGCCCTACCGCGACATGCGCCCTCCGACGAGAATGCTTACGTAAATGGGTTCTTCCGGGAATTGCGTCAGTAGCCAGGTAGAGGTTGAGGCTTTTGGTCGCCACCAGAGGCTCGCCAAGGGGCGGCGCAGCCGAGGGCGAATACGTGTGGCCAGCCCGACCCTTGACGAGTTGGAGGCCGAAAATGCCGCCAACAACAATGGAAATTCGCTAGCCGCCCTGCGGCTCGCCTACTTGCCGCCGTTGGTTCAGCCGCAGTCAGGCCGTCGGTATCGATGCTCCCATCGACGGCCGGTTGCAAGTCACGCAAAACCCGGAAGCGCCCGCAAGAGCAAGTGTTCTGAACGAGCGTAGGACTACGTGACCGATTCCTTACGAACAGATGAGGTGCGAGGAACGGACAAGTCGCGAGGACCCAGTTCCAGGAAGCACGATGGGCGTGGACGTCTCAATTTGAGGTCGATTCTCAGGGCCAGGCCGCGCGAGCGCTGTCAATTCGAGAACTCCTTCTACCGCTACGACTGGCCCTACAACCTGCTTCGTGGTGTGAGACACCGGACCTTGCTGTTCCTCCTCCACACCCAGGGTCCGGTCGGTCGGGGCCGCCCCTCGTCCTACCAAGTCGGCGATTGGGTACGGGTGAAGGACCCCGAGGCAATCCGGGCGACGCTTGACAGCGAGGATCGGCTCCGAGGCTTGTGGTTCACGACCGACCAGTGGGCGTATTGCGGCCGCACCTACCCGATAGAGCGAATCGTAGGCCGCATGCTCGACGACGACGGCCGCATGAGGAGCATCTCACGAACCGTGGCGTTGGCCGGGGCGGTGTGCGACGGGCCGGACGGCTCGATCGGATGCGGTCGAGCATGCTCGCTGTACTTCCGAGACGAGTGGCTGGAGCCTTCGTCTGCCGCCGCCGCCGAGGCACCACAACGACAACTCACCGCTCGTGTGAAGCCCCTCGTGGAGATCGAGGCCACGCTGGATCGCAGAGGACGACTGGGCGGCATCAGCTTCTCCCCAGAGATGGCTGCGTACACCGAAAAGCATTGGACCGTGCTGAGGAGGGCGGAGGACCTCTGGATCGAGCTTCCTCGCTGGAAGAAGCCACGAGGAGAGTGGTATGTGCTCGACGGCGTGCGTTGCAGCGGCCAGGTGCTCGGGGGCGACGGGGCTTGCGACCGCAACTGCGGGTTCCTTTGGCATCGCGCATGGATCGAGATGGACGTCGCCATGACCGGAGACTTGCCCACGGCGTGCACAGACGAGGGCACATGATGGACGTCTCGGTCTACCGCCCTCAAGACTTGTCTCAAGCTGACCTCTTAGAATGGAGGCGCCTCCAAGCGTCCGATTCGACCCTCGACAATGCCTTCTTGTCACCGGAGTTCGCGGTCGCCCTTGGGCGCTGCAGGAGCAATGTCCGGATCGCGGTGACCCGCGACGGAGCCGAGACGGTCGCATTCCTGCCGTATCAAACAGGGACCTTTGGCATTGGCTGGGCCCTCGGTATCGGCGTTTCGGACGCCCAGGCCGTCATATGTGAACCCGAGTTCGCCTTCAATCCCATAGAACTTATCCGAGCCTGCGAACTGGGCATGTTGGAGTTCGACCATCTCGTTACACGCATGGACGACTTCGGGTCCATCTCCGGGACCGCCCCCGCTTTTGTGATGGACGTTCGTGACGGATATGACGCGTACATGTGTCAACGGAATCGCAGTAGTGGAAGACTGGTCCGCTCCTTGGCGCAGAAGCGGCGGAGACTGATTCGGGAGCACGGGGAACTCGAGTTCGTGTTCGACTCCGCGGATTGGACCGCCTTGGGCGCCCTCATGGGTTGGAAGTCGGCGCAATATCACGAGACGGGCTGGATTGACCAGTTCTCTCGGCAGTGGGTCCGAGACCTCGTCCAAGAGCTGGCCGCCTACGACACACCTGGCTGCCGGGGGACTCTGTCGACGTTGTCGGTGGGAGGTCACCTGATCGCGGCGCACTTCGGGATCCGCACGGCCACGAGGTTGTCTCTGTGGTTTCCGGCTTATGACGTCGACTACAGGCGCTACTCCCCGGGCCTACAGCTCTTCTTCGCCATGGCCGAAGCTGCGCCCGAATACCACCTCGGGATCCTCGATCTGAGTAAGGGTGAAATGCCGTACAAGGACTCTCTGGCCTCCTGGGCCTACCCAGTTGCCTCGGGTCGGGTGGAGGTCAACCCGCTGTCTGTCCTCGCACGGCAGGTCGTAGTGCGTGCGAGAAGAAAAGTGATCGAACTCACCGTGGAACACCCCCACCTGGGCGTTGTCGTCCCTCGGGCGCTTTCGCGCATCGACCGGGTGCAGTGATCCAGGTTCCGGCTGAGAAGATCCGGGCGGTCACAGGCGGCCTCAGCCGGGCCCCTTTTCGCCCGCCGCGGGGGGTTGAGACCCCAATGCGCGCCTTCGAAGCAATGAAGAGGTATCCCCGACCGCTAGATGTGATTCCCATGGAGGTTGTTGACAAATAGAGGCCCTGCCTGATCGTTTGGGTTCGACGAAGAACACCAAACGAAAAGGAGGGCCCGTGGTGTCACGCTAGGGCAAGCTCACCGTCCTGGGACGGCAGTTGCTTGTCGACCGGGTTGATATCGATGAACGACCTCACACGGCCATAAGAGGGCTCACCCCTCTGCAGCGACTCCGTCAACAACGCTGACGGGAATCACAGCTAGATGTCGTCCCTGACAAAATGCTGCCGATTCGGCAGGCCGGCGCCAGATTCGGCGTTCGGGAGCCGCTCGATAACGCCGCCGACCTGTGCCTGGTGGCTCCCGGTTTACCGCTCGAACGCTGCCGGTGGTCGGGCGGCGCGACCGGAGAACCCAGCCGGAGCGGCCATCCGGAAATCTTCCGGCTGGATGATATGAGCGGGGGGCCGCCGGGCCGGGCCCAGCATCCACCGAAAGTATGAATCAGGCACTTCTCGCCCGATCCAGGGGAGTACACGAATCACACGGTATCGCCCAGTTATAGGTCGCATGGGCTTCAGTTCGCGGGGTGACCACGAACGGCACATTGAGGATGTAAATCTGGGCCCGCTTACGACAGATTATGGGGCGCTCTTGGGTCCGTGGTCAGACTTGGCTCGACAGCTGCACGAGGACTCGCCCGAACAGGTCGGCACTCACGGCGCTGGGGTCGACATACTGCTCGATGGCCAGGCCGTTGGACAGGGCCAGCACCACGGTCACGATGTCGTCGACGGTAAAGTCACCAACTGGTGGATCTCCACCTAGGAACTCCTCGACACTGGCGGCAATCGCATCCCGCAGGGTTCGCCGGTGAGCGATGAACCGTGTGCGCACGTCGTCGTCCCGGACTGCTCGGCGCCAGAAGTCCAAGAAGACCATCCGCCATTCTCGCTGTTCGGTGAATGCCTCAGTGAGAAGACCCCCGATGTCGCGAAGATCCTGGGGATTTCGAGTGTCGGCCGCGCTGACGGCCAAGGCGGTTCGGATTGACTCCACTCGGGCCAGCACTTGCTCGGCCATCATGGCGTAGAACAGATCGTCTTTGCCGGTGAAGTTTGAATAGATGGCGCCCTTCGTCAGGCCTGCGGCCTCGGCGATCTGGTCCAGATTCGCGGTATCGAAACCATGCTCGGCGAAGACTGCCAGCGCCGCGTCCAGCAATCGACGGCATACCTCCTCACGCTTGGGTCTCCGGACTCGAGCAACCGATGGAGGGTTGGATCTCGACGCGGAAGCCCTCCTCACTTCTGACCTGCCATTGACACGGCCCATTCCTCACAGCATACTGGCGAGTATTCAATACTGACCAGTATCTAGTAGGTGGAATATGCCGCTGATCCCCTACGTCGACCCGAAGAGCGCACCCCAAGAGGTTCGGGAGCTACTCGACGTCTTGCCTGACCTGCACGTGTTCCAAATGGTCGCACAAGCTCCCACGCTGTTCCCTGGCTGGCCCTCGGCGGGGCGATCCTGGCTTCACTCGAGCTCGACCCTCTGCTACGTGAGCTTGCGATACTGCAGGTCGCCTGCACATCCGGCTGCGAGTACGAGCGACTCCAGCACGAAGCGATCGCAGTCGGCGTCGGGGCCAGCAGTGAACAGGTCACGTTGCTCGCCACCCCAGCGAGAGTCGGGATCACGATGCGATGGATCGCGCCTTCACCACCAGCCAACGAGCGGTGATCAGCTTCACCGATCAGGTGGTTGACCCGGGACGGGTTGCTGAGGCCGAAGTCGTTGCCCTCCGAGAGCACCTGTCCGATCGCAGCATCGTGGAGCTCCTGCTCGTCATCGGTCACTACTCTGGGATCGCACTCTTAGCCGAAACCGTCCGGCTCGACCTCGACGAATCCGCTCAGATGGCAGTGGCCGACCTCGCTGCTCGCAACACCAGCGACGGGCGATGACTGTGACCGCCAGCTCCGAGGCACCAGGAGCATTTCCGGCTCATGTCAGCGACACGGCTGCTGGCACCGCTGTCGGTCACGGCACCCTGCAGGGCCGCCGCCTGCTCGTAGTGGGCGGGGGTCAACAGTCCTACGACCAGGACGACCCTCCCATAGGTATTGGGCGAGCGATCAGCCTGTTGGGCGCCCGCGAAGGAGCTTCGGTTGCGGTCGCCGACATCGATGCCGTCGCCGCCCTGACCACTGCAGATCGCATCACCCGGGAGGGAGGCACTGCTCATGCCCTCATTGGTGACAGCAGTAACGAAGCAGACGTGGCACGACTCGTCATCGAGGCCGTTGAGCTTCTGGGTGGACTGGATGCCATCTCTCTCAACGTCGGTATCGCCGTAGGGGACCATCTGGGCGGCACCACGTCGGCCGACTGGGACAGAATCATGGCGACCAACCTGCGGGCACCGTTCCTGTATTGCAAGCACACACTTCCACTGCTGCCACCCGGTGCCGCAATCGTTCTCACCTCTTCTACTGCGGCACGAGTCGTCAGCACCACGGACAGCCCCGGATATGCAGCCAGCAAAGCAGCCCTGTCAGGACTCTGCGCATACGTCGCCAAAGAAGCAGCTCCACGGAGAGTGAGAGTCAACGTCGTAATGCCCGGGCTCATCGACACATCGCTCGGACGACTCGCCAGCCTTGTCAAGCCCGACCGGGACAGCACCCCGATTCCCCTTGGTCGCCAGGGAACCGGATGGGACGTCGCTGCGGCCGCCGCCTTTCTCCTTTCCGACGCTGCCGACTACATAACCGGCCAGACCGTTGCCGTCGACGGAGGTCTCTCCGAAGTCAGGTGATTGTGAATGATCGGGATGATTGACGGCTTGGGATTCCTATGCGATCGGTCGATCTAGCTCCTCCCAGGCTGACCCGGGTACCCGCTCGAAATCACCTGCTCTTCGGGGGCCGTCGTCACGCGCCGACCACTCGGAAGTGCCGGTTCTGCTCGGCACTGGTGGAGGGCCTGACCAGGCCGAGTGACCGATGATCCTCGAGGCCGGGGATTGCGAGCGGGCTGGGCTCAGAGCAGAACCATCGGCAGCGGCAGATAGTTGTTGGAGTGTGCCCCGCTTAGCTGAACGGATCGCGGCCGATGAGCCCGAGGAAGCCGTCATCGCGTCGGCATCTGCCGGCACCACGACGGGATCTCCCATGAGGTGCATGGCGCGCAATGTGTCCGCGCTTTTCTCGATGACAGGGATTGTCGCCTTGATCACGTCCTCGCTGGTATGGGCCTCCAACCCGACGGACCGGGCCAAGTCCCACGAATGGCCGAGAGGGTCCCACGTGGTGAAGGCCACGATGTCGTCGATCGACGACTCGCCGAACCAGAAGTTGCCGACCTGGCTCAACGCGTCAGGATGGTCAAGGGCTTCGAGCACACCGTCAAGGGCTGTGTTCCACAAGCCAACCGGGTCATTGCCTGCATCGGGAGTCTCCGGGAAAGCCACCTCTCCGGTCCGAGCCATCTGCGCAATGGAATCGACGACACCGGCGGCGTGGGCGACGACATCTCGAGCGCACCAACCGTCACACGGTGACTGGGCGTCCCATCGATCCGCTGGCACCCGCTGCACGACGGCATCGAAGCCGTAGAGGGCCTTGGTATAGATCCGTAGGTTCTGACTCACTTCGGCTCGGTCGGTGACACGGGCGCTCGAATTCTAATCTTCGGCCGAGGACCACCGAGGACCACGAACGCTGAAACACACTCACGGGCGAAACGACAGATTGGGCACTCAGGCCTCCACCGCGGACGGTAGGCGACCAGGGCATTCGTCTGCCGGGGGCGGCCAGGGAGTCTATTGCCCCTGGGCAGAAGGTGCTCTCGATCGTCGGGTCGGACGCACTCGATTGACAGTGGTGCTCTTCGGCCCATACGAAGTTTCGAACTGCCGGATCCTGTCGGGGCCGCCGTTAGGGCGCCCGATATCGCCGACTGTCCCACCCTGTCGTTGCCAAACGAGACCACTCAATCATCCCTGCCGGATCCAGTAAGGCCCTGAGAAGCTCGCCGCCAAGGTCGACCGTCCGCGAACATGCCTTGCCGTCGATATTGATCGGGTGTGCATGGATGATCGCGGTGCGCCCGTCAAAACCTATGTTCGCCGAAACGTTGGCCAGCTGCAGTGGCTTCTTCTCGCCGTCAATCCGAAAGGCGCCCAGCCGGGATCGGCAGAGGCGGCGCTCGTCTCGATCCCCACGCTGTCAGCCAAGAGCACCATGCGGCGCTCTGACCGTGCCGTCACCTCGATGACTCGCCACACACCGGGGCTCATCTGGGGCATCATGCGGCTCGCTCCGTCAGGCGGCGGGAGTTGACGATTGCGGCAGTTCGTCGGGACCTCGATGGCAGCGCGATATTGATGCCGGAGTAGCGCGGGCGTCCGAGCAGAGGCCCGCCTCATCCCCGCTGCTTCGCTCCATGGCCTCGAACAGCGGGTCAAGATCTTGCCGGCGCTCGCCAAGACAGGCCCAAAGGGATAACGTCACACGGTTGTCCTTAGCTGGCTACGTCGGCCAGACGTTGACAGGAGCTGCCGTGCCTCTTGACCCGCAAGCTCGCATGTTTCTCGACCAACTCGAAGCGTCGGGCGCGCCGCCGTTATCGGAGCAGACCCCCGAGGAGGCGCGCGCGAGTTTCGCCGAGCTGGTCGCCATCGCAGGGCCAGCGGAAGAGCCGGTGCCGACCGAGGACCGATCGGTGCCCGGCCCGGCAGGGGACATATCCGTGCGCATCTACCGCCCCGATAGCGATCGGCCACTACCCGTTGTGGTCTACTTCCACGGCGGTGGTTTCGTGATCGGCAACATCGCTTCCCACGACACTCTGTGCCAGAGACTGGCGGCCAAGGTACCGGCGGTGGTGGTGAGTGTCGACTACCGGCTGGCGCCCGAGCACCGCTTCCCGGCGGCCGTGGATGATTGTGACACCGCCACCCGGTGGGTTTCGACCCACGCCGCCGAATTCGGGGGCGATCCCGCCCGGCTGGCGGTGGCAGGCGACAGCGCCGGTGGAAACCTTGCCTCCGTGGTGGCGCGCCGTGCCCGCGACACCGGCGGACCGCCCATTGCCTTTCAGCTCCTCGTGTATCCAGCTACCGACCTGACGCGTGCTCTCCCGTCGCACACCGAGAACGGCAAGGGCTATCTGCTCGATTCCGATCTCATGGACTGGTTCATGGACAACTACATGGCCGACGCCGACCTCCGGCACCCCGACGCCTCTCCGCTCTTTGCCGATGATCTGTCGGGCTTGCCGCGGACTTTTGTGCTGACCGCCGAGTTCGACCCGCTGCGCGACGAGGGGGAGGCGTACGCCGAGCGTCTACGCCAGGCCGGCGTCACGGTGACGACATCCCGCTACGACGGCATGATCCACGGGTTTTACGGGTTCGACAGCATCTTTGACGCCGCCAAACGGGCCACGGCCGAGACAGTGACGGCGCTGCACGACGCTCTGGTTTGACGAGGTGCGCAGTATTGTCCACCGACGGCGATCCCGGGTGGGTCACCCCGGGTACACCGTAATAGCAACGGTTGCTAGGAAGTGACAGAGCACTGCCCCGGCCCGAGCGGTCGGCATCAGAACTGCCAGCTACCGAATCGAATGAGGGTGCTGGACAACGGGGTTGAACCCCTCGTTCCTCATGCTGTGATGAATCCCTCGTATCCCTTTGCCACTACCTCATCACACTTCTCGGCATAGGGCGGGAAGCCCACCAGTGGCATGAACACCCTCGGCTTGCCGGGCACATTCGCTCCCAAGTACCAGGAGTTGCACGACGGGAACAAGGTGAAGTTGGCGATGCCGTTCACGTGGGCCACCCACCCGTCCTGTGCCTCGGCCATGGCCTCGATGCGCTGGTACCCGTTCTGGCCGAGGTATTCGAGGCAGTCGGCGATCCAGTTCACATGCTGCTCGATGGACACCACCATGTTGGTCAGCACCGACGGGCTGCCCGGGCCGGTGATGGTGAACATGTTGGGGAATCCGGCCACGCCCAGTCCCAGGTAGGTGCGGGGCCCCTCGGCCCAGGCGTCGCGCAGCCGGAGCCCGTCGCGGCCGCGGATATCGATCTGCAGCAAGGCACCCGTCATGGCGTCGAATCCGGTGGCGAAGACGATGCAGTCCAGGTCGTACTCTCGACCCCCCGACCGTAACCCCCGCGGCGTGATCTCCTCGATCGGGGACTCGCCTACGTCCACCAGTTCGACGTTGTCCCGGTTGAATGTGGCGTAGTAGCCGCTGTCCACGCAAAGCCGTTTGCAGCCGATGACCGTGGTGGGCGCCAGGCGTTCGGCCACGACGGGGTCTTTGACGATCTGGCGGATCTTGGCCCGCACGAATTCAGCGGCCGTATCGTTGGCCTTACCGTCGAAGAGCAAGTCACCGAATGCCCCCAGGAAGGGCAGGCCCCCATGCTGCCAACGATCCTCGTAGACCTTGGCCCGCTCCTCGGGCTCCGTCGACAGCGCCAGGGCTTCGTTGCCGGGGAGGCGCGAGCCGAGGGCGAAAGGCTGCTGACTGTTGCGCTCACGGAAGCCCGCATAGTCCGCTTTGATGGCCCGCTGTTCTTCCTCGGCGAGGGGGATGTTATGCGCCGGCACCGAATACGTGGCGGTGCGCTGAAAGACAACCACCTCACGGGCCTCACGGGCGATGACCGGGATCGACTGGATGCCCGAGGAGCCCGTACCAATGATGCCCACCCGTTGCCCCGTGAAATCAACAGGATCGTGCGGCCACCGGCCTGTGTGGAAGGTGGGACCCTCAAAACTTCCCGAGCCTGGGAAGTCGGGGGTGTTGGCCGAGGAGAGACAGCCGGTCGCCATGACGAGGAAGCGGGCCGACATCGCGTTGCCGTCCTCCGTACCGACCACCCAGCAGTCAGTGGCCTCGTTGAAGTTCGCCCTCTGCACCCGAGTATCGAACTGGATGTCGGGGCGGAGGTCGAACCGGTCGGCCACGTGGTTGAGGTAGTTGAGGATCTCGGGCTGGCTGGCGTAGCGCTCGCTCCACTGCCACTCCTGCTGGAGCTCGTCGGAAAACTGGTAGGAGTACTCCATGCTCTCGACATCGCAGCGGGCGCCGGGATAGCGGTTCCAGTACCAGGTACCACCTACGCCGCTGCCCGCCTCCACCAATCGAGCAGACAGACCGATGCCTCGGGCGCGGTGCAGCATGTACAGGCCAGCGAAGCCCGCCCCCACAATGATCACGTCGTACTCCGGCGGATCGTTCATCGATGCCTCCAACTCGTCGAAGTCCTGGCGACCCCCCAACATTGACAGGGGCTCGGGAGGACATCCAGGAACGCTTCTGAACCTGCGTGGCCGGCTCGAACCCTGCTACCAGCGCTTTGGCATCGTCACTCCCAGGCCCCGATCGACGCTATGCCTTTCGGCGGCCTTGTGCTCGGCCCGGTACCGGTCGGTCTGCCCGACTCTTCCTGCAAGCCCGACGGCTTAGCGCACCTTCTGGGCAATCATCAAGATGCAGAGTCATTTTTCCGATCTGCTCTTTCAATCCATGAGCGCCTTGAGGCTCCTTACCTGATCGCTCTGAGCAAGCTCGACTACGCCGGATGGCGCCGGATTCGGATGCAAGAAGCATTCGTGCTCCGCAATGGAGAGCCGGGCTTAAGAAGTGGATGCATCGCCGCGATGCGACCCTCTGCAAGATACGCAAGGGTCAGAGTTGTGCCGAGTGAGCGGACATCCCACCGGTCAGCGCGGATCGAGGCGGCTGCGGCGAGAGCCGCTCGCTCGCGCTCAGTTCCGGAGAGTTCAGCCACGCTCCCAAAGTTGACAATCCGGCTATCCGCGCTGACTTGGAGTTGGCTAGGACCTTCATTTCTCATCGTCCAGGCACCCTCTTCGCGTTCCGACACGTGGACCTCATCAGTCGAGCCGTTGCCAACCACGGTAATCACAATCTCTCCACGTTCGACGAGCGCCATGTTTATAGAGAACAGCCGTATTCCGGATGCGAAGTGTCGAGTCCCACAAATAGGATCCACCAGCCAATACGACCCACCCGGTGTTGCCTGACCGCCACGTTCTTCGCCAACGACCGGAATCCCTAGGCTATCTTCAACTCTGGCGCGGATGAAGTCTTCGATTGCGACATCAGTGTCGGTGACTACATCGCGGTCAACCTTGAAGCGGATTGCGCCCGGACCCTGGAGAACGTCAGTGGACGACGGAGCGGTTCGGCGGGTCGCGGTTCCTATGGTGCGGTCCGGAGCGTATTGGCGACGCAGGGCGCTCGGTCGGCTGGGCGGATGCCAACTACGCAAGCCGCAGCTTTCACGCTACCCACGGCATCTCACCGACCGCGTCCCGGCGCAGACAGGCCACACCATTACCGGACTGACGGTGGCGCCGTCGCAGCTTCTCGCGGCTCCAGTTCTGAGGCTGCACGCAGCGAACATGTGACTTGCCGCGCTCAAGTAGAACGAGCGTCGGATCGGTCTGCACTTGGATGGGGGATACGCTGCCCTTATGTCGGTGGGATCGGAGCTTTCGCAGCTGGAGGGCTATCCGTTCGAGGTGCGCTACAGCGACGGAGCGCTGGTGCGAGCGCGGGCCGCGGCCGATGTTGCCGCGGACGCCTACGTCTACTTCAGTCGCCTGTTCGCAGCAGTTGAGCCGGACATCGCCGTCATCGTGGCCGACGAAGCGGACTGGTCGGGTAACGGCCCGTACGGGCTGCCATTCTTCAGAGATGATGCCGGCGAGATTCGTCCCGGCATCGTGGTGATGCCAGCCGGAGGCGGAGACTTCCGGATCGAGATTGCGCAGGACCTCCGCGACGCGTCACCCCGCGGGTATGCGAAGTTGCTCGCAACATACCCGGACGGCACAGGTGGCTTGGACCTGCAGCCGTTCTTCGATCTCATCACTGTCCATGAGCTCGGCCACGCATTCGAGGTGCTCGGAGATCTGCGGCTTCCGACCTTCTGGCTCAGCGAGATCTTCGTCAACCTGGCCATGCACGCGTTCGTCGCAACCCAGCTGCCGGCGAGCCTCCCGACGCTCGAGGTGCTCTCAACCGTGGGAGCGGGAAGTCGAAAGCTTGCCGCTCGGATGCGCGCCGAGGGGTACAGCACGCTCGAAGAGCTCCAAGCCCACTACACGGGTTCTGACGATTCGATGAGCCCATTGAACTACGTCTGGTTCCAGTACCGGTGGCAGCGGCTCGCGGCAAAAATGTTCGAGGTGGACGGTGAGGACGGACTGGTTCGCTTCTGGGATTGCTTTCACTCAACCGATCGGGTCAACGCCAGCGAGGCCACAGCGGTGTCACTGGCGCCTCTTCTCACAACCGAAGTCAGCCAGATCCTCGGACGGGCTGTCCGAGACTGGCGTTAGACCCAAGCCGCGCCCTCAACGAGGAGTTCGGAGGAATGTTTTGGATCTGGGCGAATGGAGATGGACAGTCAGTACTTCCATCCTCGCCGCGGCCGCAGTGTGATGCCAGCTCTGCGCAACGCCAAGGAGACGGTGTCAGTAGCGACGCCGAAGTATTTCGCAAGCTTGGCTAGGGAGTGGCCATCACCGTAAAGCCGCGCCGCCTCCTCTATCTGCCTTGGCCCAAGACGAGGCGAACGACGGGGGAGTCCGTGCAATCGCGCATACTTTCCGACCGTCCACTGGTCGATCTGCAGTCTCGTTGCCAGCTCGGCTACCGGAACACCGTCTCGGTAGCCCTCAACGATTTGGGCGACCACGTCTGGATCGGTCCGGTGACAAACCCGCTTCGGGGTTCTAAGAATGGGCCGAGAAGGTCCGAATGGGGCCATTTCGAGCAGACCCTGGAGACATCCTCTCTGTTCAGCGTGGTTCGAATAACGTCCCATTACCTCCACTCGGTTCAAGTAACGTCCGACCAGGTACACCTTGAGGGCCTCACTAGAACCATCACTCGGGCGTATCGCTCAATGTCGCTCGTAAGTCAGTCGCGCGTCGGATGGGTTCGGCTCGAGCGTGAAACAAGCTACCGGGACCTGCGGGGCCACAATCAAGCGCGAACTTATCGAGACCCGGGCCTGGCCGACCCGTGAGGGTCTGCGCCGGGCCATCTTCGACTACATCGAGGGGTGGTACAACGTGCGACGACTTCACAGCTCGCTCAATTACTGCAGCCCAGCCGAATGGGAAGCCAACCATCGCAACGCCGACCGTCAGGCGGCATGATCAGCACAAGCAACCTGTCCGTCGAACCGGATCAAGTCCAGACCTTGAGCGCCACAAGGCTCGATAGAGGACCGAAGCCTCCCCGTCGCCTTTACGCCGGCTGCGACAAGCTCGGCAACGGTTTGGTCGACAAGCTTGGAGGCCTCGTCATGCTCCTCGCGGGCGACGACTCCCGCCCGCCCGATGAAATCGCCCTCCCGCACGTGGACAACACGGACAGTCCCTTCCGCGAGTTTTGCCGGCTCCTTCGTCGTCGCCAGCGCTTTCCCGTCGTATTCAGATCCGTCCACCGCTGTCATAATGCTCTCGAACATCGTGACTCCTTCCAACGTTCTCCCCCCACCATCCCTCAAACCCGGCTGACTCGTTAGTGCCGAAGATCCCTACCTGGTCCTCGGCCCGTGGCGAGCCGGAAGCGATGCCGGCGATGGGCCCCTGAGGTCTTCAGGCGGCGAGATGTCTTAGGGACGTTGGTCACCTGTCTTTCCAGGTCGAGGGCCTTGCGGGGGAGTCACTCGCGGACTGACCACTCGGTCGACAGGCCTGACAGCCAACCGGGTACGCACGAGGGGAACGCCATCCTCACTTGCCTCAGACCCGGTCAAAACGTGTCGTTGGACCCTATTTGGAGGGCGTCGTTCGCCGCACAATGAGGAGCATGATCGGCAGCGTGGTCGACGTGTTCCGGGTGCGGCAATATTTCAACGTCATCACTCGGACCAGGGAATTCGTGGACGGCGTGCGTGAGGATGCCGGCCTGGTGAACGACGCCCGACGTGCCCTCGTCACGCTCCCGCTCGAGCGCCGCCGCCATCCCGATCTCGAGCCGTTTCCGTCGGCACAACCCCTGTGGATCGCCGACCTGAAGCGGCGTCGGCTGGCCTTGGTGGCGACCGGGGGCAGCGGAGCTCTCGCTTCGGTCGTCGGGGCTGCCCGAGCGTTGGAAGAAGCGGGCATCCGCCCGGCCGTCATCTCGCTGTGCTCGGGGTCAGCACTGTTCGGATTCCCGATCGCCGCCGGCATCCCCGCTGACGACGTGGCCGCCTTCACGCTCGACCTTCGCCCCGATGACTACGTCGACGTGAACTGGCGCATGCTGGCCTCCCTGCTTCCTCGAGCGGCGCGCGGTTTTGCGGGTGTCGTCCGCGGTGAACGCATCGAGGCGAAGTACCAGCAGCTGCTCGGCGACATGACCCTGGGCGAGATGCCCATCCCCGCCTACGCGCCGGTCTGGAACATCGAGCACAACCGCCTCGAGTACATCGGCCCCCGCACGTACCCCGACATGGCCGTGGCCCGGGCCATCCACATGGCGATCGCGCTGCCGTTGTTCGTCGAACCGGTGAGCCTCGATGACGGGTACTGGTGCGACGGCGGCATCGTCGATATCTTCCCGGTGCGGCCTGTCTTGGATATTGAGAAACCGCCCGAAGTGACGCTGGCGATCAATGGTTTCTACCCGCCGGGGTTCGTGGGCGAGGACGCGTCCGGCTGGCAGAACCGGCGCAACAGCATCCTCTATGTTGCCGCCCAGGTGCGCACCTGCCAGCAAGTGGAGCTGGCGAGAACCAACCTCGCTCGGCTCGAACACGAAACCGACGTGATGATGATCGAGCCCGTGCCCTACATGAAGGTCCGCGGCGCGGGATTCTACCGGCAGTTCCTCAACACATCCGAGTGGCCGGACTTCATGCGTGCCGGACGCCTCGAGACTCGCCGCGCGCTGACCGCCTGGGCGCGCCGGACTCGGGTATCGGCGTGAGCAGATCGACAGTGGACGACGAGGGTGCCGGGTTCACGGAGCGGTAGCCTGTCCAACGGGAGGTCGCACGATGAGCGATGTAACGGGCGGTGTCGGCGCGGGAGTCGTCGGGGCTCGATCTTCGCCAGGTGGACGGGTCGTCGTCGGCGTGGATGCCTCCGCGGAGTCCAGGGAGGCGCTGCGGTGGGCGGGCAACTACGCGCGATTCACCGGAGGCAGTCTGGAGGTCGTGCACGCCTGGCATCCAGCCGAGGAACACGCTTGGCTTCAGAGCCTTCCTCCCCCCGCCGGCCCGACAGACGTCGCCCACAAAGCGCTGGCGCGGGTCGTCGACGAAGTGATCGGTGGTTCCGGCTCCTCCTTGGACGTCCACACAGCGGTTATCGAGGGCCACGCGGCGAAAGTGCTGGTGCAGGCGGCCGAGGGTGCGACCCTGCTGGTTGTGGGCAACAGAGGGTTCGGCGGCTTCGAGGGTCTGTTGCTCGGATCCATCAGCCAGCAGTGCGCAGCCCACGCTCCGTGCACGGTCGTCATCGTCCGCGCCAACGCCGCGAGTTGACGCAGAGAGCGATACCTCGGCGCTCCGATCGACCGGTCGAGCACGGTGTCTCGGCTTTCGGTCCGTCAGGCGCCGACGCGACATCACGGCCGCTCGTGTGCGCCGTTGTCGTCTCGAGCACAGACACGACGAGGACGACATCTCTGATTCGACGGTGCTGGGGAGTCGTGTACGGTTTGTGAGTCCGGCGCGGGCTGGGCGGCGGGACTCGTCGATTCCTGCCTGGGGACCGTGCGTTCACTGCCGGAGCTAACCCCACAGTGCGCCCCCGTCGACCCACGCTACGCGAGTGGTCAAAAGCCTCTGTTGGCGATGCGGTGGACCATGCCACTGTGGCGTGAAGAAGAGTCAGTGAGATTAGAGGAGGGATCGCGCATGCCTGCTACCCGAACCAGAAAAGAAGGAGCAACCCGTGTCATCGACACGATCGATCATGCTGAGCGTGTGTCGCTCGAGGCGGTACGGAACTTCCTCGACAGCGTCGACAGCGTGTTGCCCGACGTGGGCGGGGACCGCGTCGGAAGATCATCGATTCGGCCTTCAAAATGACCGAGCAACTGGTCGGTGCTTCGACCCGGATGGCGCAGAACTTCCTCGACGCCACGGAAAAGGCGCTGGCCGAGTCGGACGGGAAATCCTCCCCCTCCGAGACGTAGAACGAGACCTCACCGTCTCGGACGGAGGACCTCTTTTGCCAAGACGCTGGGTCCTTCCCCGGCACCGCGTCTCAACGAGATCCGCCGGTCACACCATCTCAGGCCCAGCGGTTGGCCGACGAGACGCGAGCTGTCGCCTCCAGTCGGGATTGGGACTTTTGGCCCTATTTGGCCCCCGAGGAAAGGTCCTTTGATGGCAGGGAGGCTCGGCAGGCGGCCCACCGCGATGGGCCGTGAAGGGGTTCGATGACCAGCACCGGTTTCATGGGACCGACACTCGCAGCGGCGATTGACGGAGGCGTGCCTGTTCGGGTTGTCCCGCGATCGGCGGAGATCGAGAGCAGCCCGTTTCATCTACGCACCGTCCGGATCCACGGCCACCACGTCAGCTATCGGATGGCCGGCGAGGGACCGACCATTCTGCTCATCCACGGGATTGCCGGGAGCTCGACGACGTGGCGAGCTGTCATGCCTTCCCTGGCCGAGCACTACACGGTGATCGCTCCCGACCTGTTGGGCCACGGGCAGTCGGCCAAGCCCCGCGGCGACTACTCACTGGGTGCTTATGCGAGCGGTATCCGGGACCTGCTGGCGGTGTTGGGCAAAGAACGCGTCACCTTGATCGGCCACTCACTCGGGGGTGGCGTGGCCATGCAATTCGCCTATCAGTTCCCGGAATGGGCCCAACGGTTGGTGCTGGTCGCTTCGGGCGGGCTCGGCAAGGAAGTCAGCCCGCTGCTCAAAGCCGTCACCTTGCCGGGCGCCGAGTACATACTCCCGGTCCTGCTTCACCGGCGGATCCGGGAGATAGGTGAGTGGCCGGGCGCCATGGCCCGCCGGGTGGGTTGGCGCCCGAGCGACACCCTGACCGAGGTGTGGCGCAGCTACACCACCTTGACCGACCGACACGGCCAGATGGCCTTCATCCATACCGTTCGGTCGGTGATCGACATCGCCGGTCAGCGAGTGAGCGCCCATGACCGGCTGTACCTGGCCGAGGCGGTTCCGACTCTCATCGTCTGGGGCGACCACGATCGCGTCATCCCCGTGAGCCACGCCTACCGGGCCGCCGAGGCCATCCCTGGCGCCCGTCTTGAGATCCTCGAAGACGCCGGGCACTTCCTGCCGTGGCATGACGCCGACCGGTTCCTGGCCATCCTGGAGGACTTCCTCAAGACGACCACGCCCGCCCACGTGCCCGAACAGCGGTGGCGGGAGCTCCTGACGAGCGCGCCGCCCGATGACGAGGAGGAGTAGTGATGCTCCGACCCACGGGGACCGAGGCCGACGGCGACCCCAGTGAAGGCTCAGAGGTTCCCGGCGCATCCGAGGCAGGGGCCGGACCACCGCCCGACTCGATTGGTCCGGGCCAGGGATCTCTGTCACTCGTCGAGCGTGTCGTCGGACCCTCGCGCGCCGTATGGAAGTTCCTGGGGCGACGCTCGCTCGCCAGGGCCTCCCGGGCCGTGCCCCGCACGCTGCGCTTCATGAGGGCGGCGGCGATGACCGGCGAAGTCTCCAACGGCGTGCCGGCGCCGCGCCTGTCGTTGGGGCTGGCCGCCGGCGTGGCCATGGACGAGGCCCTGCTGGCCATAGTGATGACGCCCACCCGGTTTCCTCGCCGGGCCGACTTCGCCCGGGTGAGCGGCGAACTCGCCGATGCCCGACGGATGTACTCGCGCCGGGGTTGGCTCGCTCGGCCCACGTCCTACCACCGCAGCCCGCCGCCGCTCACGGACCGGGACCTCGAAACGGGCCGCGGATGGGCGCTCGGCCAGGGTTACGAACGGCTCACCTATGAAAGCGGGTTCTCGACACGGGCCGGCGAACCCGGCGGCGACCGGTGGATGGCCTATCAGCCGAACCGTTGGGCCACGGCCGCCATCGTCCGGCACCGCGGCGAGCCGCGCCCGTGGGTCGTGTGCGTGCACGGGTTCTCCACGGGCTTTCCCTTCATGGACTTCATCGGTCTGCATACGGCCAAATTGCACCGTGGGCTCGGACTCAATGTGGCGTTGCCGGTACTGCCGTTGCACGGGCCTCGCAAGGTGACGCTCGTGAGCGGCGAGCCGTTCCTGTCTTTCGACATGATGAACACCGTCCACGGCTTGACGCAGGCGGTGTGGGACATCCGGCGTTTGGTGACGTGGATCAGAGACCAGGGAGCCACGTCCATCTCGCTGTACGGAGTCTCGCTCGGCGCCTACGTGGTCTCCCTCCTGGCTGGCATCGCGGATGGGTTCGATGCCGTGGTGGCCGGCATCCCGGTGGTGGACTTTCCGTCGCTATTCCACGACCACAGCCCGATTCATATTCGCGCTCGATCGATCGAGCACCGCATCATGGGGGGCGTGGCTGAAGACGTCTTCCGGGTGGTGTCGCCGATGAGCTTTGAGGCCAAGGTACCGCGCCATAGCCGTTACATCTTCGCTGGCTACGGCGACCGTCTGGCTTTCCCCGAGCAGGCCCAACGGCTGTGGGAGCACTGGGACAGGCCGCGTATGAGCTGGTACTCGGGGAATCACGTGGGTTATCTGTGGTCGGGCCAGGTGGTGGGGTTCCTGGCTGAATCGCTGGCGGAGTCCGGTCTCAGCCGCATTCGGCCCGTCGTCGAGAGATGAACGTTCGAGTCGATCGTCTGTCGTTCAGGCTCCGCACGACACGGCCGGGCCTGGTTCGGTGAGCGAGTTGACCGCTTCAAGATTGCGCCGGGTGCAGTACCGGAGCCACTCGCAAGCGGCGGGGGACAATCGGTCACACACCCAATCCCAATGGAGAGAGACCATATCGCCGGGTTCAAGGTCAACCGTCAACGCCAGTCCGTTGGCGCCAGTCCGAGCCTCTTCGAGCTGTTCGTCTCCGAGGACGAGTAGCTGGCGCAGGCGGGCTGCCCCGCCGGCGAGAGTCAGGGTCCCGGACAGCGGTGACTCCCGACCGCTGTTGATCAATACGACCGTGGTCGCCCGCACGTCGGGGTCTATCACGGGAGCGCGGCGGTGCGGTATGCCTGCCAACCCGTCGATCACCATCAGGACTGCTTGGGGGTCGACCCCCATCCGCCACAGCCCTTCAAGCATGTCCAGGGCTACGTCTCCTGAGTCGTGGAGGGCGATCTCGACCTTGCTGTCTTCGATCACTACCCGTGGATCGTCAATCCCGGCTTGGCGAGAGGCCTCCACGGCGAGGCCTGCGAGGTGGGGAACGCTGGGGATGCCATGGGCCAACAGGAACCGTTTGAGCTGAGAGGGTGTCGTGCGCCGTGCTGGACGTTGGATCAGTTCGACGCTGACTCTGGGGCTGTTCGCGGGGCGCGGATTGCGCCGCCACCGCCATTCCCCGTCCGGCCAATATCTCGGCCAGTGCCGCACCCGCCTGGTCGAGGGCTGCGAAGTCTACATCGCGCCGTGGCTCACCCAATTGGTGGACCCCGGAATGGTCGACAAGACCCGTTCCGGTTCCACCGCTATCGGCGAGAAGGAGAGCGGCCGCACCGACGGACGGCGTGCTCAGTCGCGTGGCCAGCTCGTCGAATGACGCTGGAGCGAGCCAGGCCACGAGCGCGCCGGCCTGACTGAGGGCTACCAATGCTCGTGCCGTGGACAGCGGATCGCGGCAGAGGCGCTCAAAGGACGACGGCCTCGAATCGCCGGTCCAGTCCCGGAGGTAGTGCCGAGAGGCGGCTCGGGGGTGATCGCGCGCCACCGTCGCCTCGGTCCAGAGGAGCGCGAATGTTCATGTCGTGGATCCGCCAGGATGGCGCGCTGCGACACCGGCGCGGGGACGGGTCGCGTCGCCACCGCACGAGATTCGAGGACGCGAAGGCACACCGGATAGGGCTAGCCAAAGAAAAGACGGCAGATCGCGAAGGAAACGTGCAGGCATCAGGTGATGACCATGCTCTCGACCGCATCGGTGACGATCTCGGTCCGGGTGCACATGGAGGAGTTTTGGTGAACGATGACCGGCCGTGCGCACCACACCTTCAGGTGGTCTTGGCGATCAGGACGTGGCACCCTGCCTTGTGGGCCACTCTGTTGGGCACTGACCCCAAGATGCGTCGAGTTCCTCGCATGCCCTTGCTGCCCACGACGATGAGATCGGCTCTTATCTCATCGGCTCGTCGAACAATCACCTCTGCAGGATCCCCGACAGCAGTATGAATGTCCACGTCGATGCCTTGGACTTCGTTGGCCACTTTCTCGAGCATACGATGCGCCGCTTGGCTTCTCTGCGCCCCGCCGGACGGGTCAACGACGTGGACTCCGCCGGCTGGCACCGTGACGCCGCTGGCCGAAGGAACTCCAGCCACCAAATGCAGTGTGCCACCGCTCTCGCGGATGAGTTGAACGGCGAGAGCCACCGCCGCACGTGCGGTGTCTGAACCATCGGTTCCTACGACAATAGTGGAGAACATTCGACACCAGCCTCCCGTGCCGAGGAGTAGAGCTCGGACTCGATGTCGCCCCATCCTACGTCGTCCGCAGGGCCCGAGTCGCGGGAGCCATTGACGGCCACGGCCGAAGAAACATCGTTGCGGCGCGTGGAGACCTCCCGAAGGTCGGAGCACGTGCGGCGTCCAAACTGACACTCCGGACATGTCTGAGGATCGACAAGACTGGCCCAACCGCGCGCCAGGTGCCAGCACAGCCTGCAGTCCTGGCACGAGAAGTTGATTCCTTCGCTCGTGGCAACCGGCATGAGCCGCCTGCCCCCACATCCCGGACACTGCGTCAAAACGAGCACTGGTCCGATCATCACTGCCGTCCTTTCCTGCGATTACCGTCCGTGTGCAACTCAGCCCATTCCCGCGTTCACCTCAGCGACGCGCGATGGGATACGGCTGCCTAACCGCTACCCGTCCTCCCAAGACTCGTCGAACTGATAGGTGTCACCCTGGTACACGGTGACCTCGGTGATCTTCCCGCGGTGAATCTCAAAGTCGACCGCGGCAATCACATCCAAGTCTTTTCCGTTTCTCGTCGCTGTTTCGCGCTGAAGGACCACCGTGCGCTTCGGGGCGAACGGGGTGGAGGTATTCAAGGATCTCCTCATGGGCATTTCTGCCAGCCGCGTTTCGATCTCATCCAACCACTGCCCGGCTGGCCCAACTAGAGGCGAACGTCCCGATCCGGACCGGTAACGACACCCCCCGGCTTGCCCCGGAGCGCCGCTGCCACTCGCAGCGTCAGCCGCGGTGGAGAGAGTGGCTCCAGGGTCCGGACTCGTAGAGGACCGCTGTGATCTTCTGCCGACGTTCGCGAGAAACGGCGTCTGGGCATGGGCCGCGGCCTCCGTTGAAGAGCGTGCTCCTACGCGCCCTATGGTGCACTTATCAAACACAATGCGGGAGGAAACCGATGGAGCGGATGAATGCGCTCGACGCCGAGTTTCTCCACCTGGAGGACGGCATCGGCCATATGCACATCGGCGCGGTGTGCGTGTTTGCCGATCCACCCCCGTCGTACGAGGACATCGCGGGAATGATCGCCGCCAAGCTGCAACTCATACCCCGGTACCGCCAGCGAGTGCGTTCGGTGCCGTTCGAGCTGGGCCGACCCATCTGGGTCGACGATCCCCACTTCGCTCTTGCGTACCACATCCGCCACACGGCACTTCCCGCACCGGGTGATGATGCGTCACTTTGCCGTCTGATGGGACGGATCATGTCCCAGCCGCTCGACCGTGACCGACCTTTGTGGGAGACGTGGCTCGTCGAGGGTCTCGATGGCGGGCGCTGGGCGCTCGTGTTCAAGGTCCACCACTGCATGGTCGACGGCATCGCTGGGGTCGGACTTCTCCGGGCGCTGCTGGACTTGGAGATCAACACCAAGGTCGGGGATCCCGAGCCATGGGAACCCCAGTCGGAACCCGGCGCCGTGCTCAAAGTCCTCGACGCCTGGGGTGCCCTCGCCACCAGCGTCGTGTCCAGCGTACGCGGGGTACCCCGAGCTCTCACCCATCCGTCGGACACGATCCGCTCCGCCGTCGGTACTGCCCGGGGGATCGCACGTTTCGCTGGTGACCTCGGCGCCACGCCTCCGCTGTCGATCGAGGGCAGCATCGGCCCCCATCGCACCTGGGCTCAATCGTCCGCCAGCCTCGAAGACGTACGAACGATCCGTTCGGTGTTCGGCGGCACGATCAACGACGTCGTGCTCGCCGCGGTCAGCGGCGGCTACCGGGAATTGCTCCTCTCCAGAGGCGAGGACGCAGACAGGGCACTCGTCCGCTCCCTGGTGCCGGTATCGACGCGGCACGACGATAGTCATGGCGTGCCCGACAATCGGGTCTCGACCCTGCTCTACGACCTGCCTGTTCAGATCGCTGATCCGGTGGAACGACTCGAGCTGGTCCACGAGCAGATGACCAAGCTGAAGGCGTCCCATATGGCCGAAGCCGGCGAGACGGTCGCCGCCATCGGCAACCTGGCTCCGCCCATGGTCGTTGGTGCGGTGAGCCGGATGACGATTCGTGCTTTTCACCGACTCCCGCAACGCTCGATCAACACCGTGACCACCAACGTGCCCGGACCGCAGTTCCCCCTCTATTGCCTCGGTCACGAGATGCTCGAGTACCGCCCCTTCGTCCCCATCAGCCATGGATTCCGAGTGAGCACGGCCATCCTCTCCTACAACGGCCGCCTTTTCTTCGGTGTCACCGGTGACTACACGACAGCATCCGACGTCAACGTGCTTGCCGTGGCGGCGTCGGCCGGCATCTCACAGCTCCGCGAGCGCGCCCTCATCCGACCCGGCAAGACCCGGCATCGCAAAACTCGATCCGCCACGACTCAAGCCGAGACGAAGGTATGAATTGAGGAGTGCAAAAAAACGGTTCATGCCCGAGCGCATGGTCGTTGCCTGCTCCGCCAGCGACAACCTCCCCCGCCGAGCGAAGCCCACGAGCCAGATCCCTCCCGGGACGAGTGAAGGAGAATGACCCGTCTACCGGGCGGCCCCGGCGCACATCACTCGGTCATCGCCAGAGTCTCGGCTGCTTCGGCCGGCGGATCGATGCTCACCTCCGCCTGTTCCAACCGAAGCGTCATTCCCTCCGCCGCCAGTACCGGAGACTGTCGCCCAGTCCACAGGGACTGCGCCTCGTCACGAAGAGATTCGAGTTCCATGTCGGTGTGTCCGGGGTCGTGATGAAACATCAGGAGTCGTTCCACCTGCGCGGCACGGGCGAAGCTCACGGCGTGATCGATGCTCGAATGACCCCACCCCGCATGGGAGCCGTACTCCTCACCCGAGTACTGAGAGTCATGGAGAAGCACATCGGCGCCCTCGGCCACCCGGTAGCCGGATATCCAATCGGGCTCGAGCTGCCGAAGGTCGACGCCCAGGGAGGGCTCATGATCGGGGATGTAGGCGAGGGTGCGGTCGTCCGCCGTCACCCGGAATCCCAACGTGGGACCTTGGTGCACCACGGGGTATCTCGCCACCAGGGCTGAACCGATCATCCACGGTTCGTCGGGGACGTCGTGGAAGATCGGGCGGGATGGAACATCCGACAGGTGTACCGGGAACAGGGGCGGGGACACGTAGGACGCCACCCGGGTGGCCAGACTGTAGTTCGGCGACGACGGGCCCCAAATGTGCAGTTCAATGTCGTCCGACCAAAACGGGAGAAAGAACGCCAGTCCTTGCAGATGGTCAAGGTGGAGATGGGTCAACAAAACATGGATGGCCTGAGGACGGTGCACAGCAAGGATGCGGCCGAGCGGACGTATGCCGGAACCGGCATCCAGGACGATCACGATGTCCTCGTCGACGTTCAGCTCGACACAGGAGGTGTTGCCGCCGTAGCGTACGGTGTCCGGCGAGGGAGCAGGAAGCGACCCGCGACACCCCCACACCCGGGCCCTCACCCGTCCTCGTTCCAGAACACCGACACGGCACCGGCAAGATCGTTCACATGGGCGAACAGCGGGAAGGATGTGGCCTGGATGGTTCGTTTGACGCCATCAAGACCCGTGATGCGAAACCGGGCATGCTCCGGGCGCCGCTCTCTCATCGTGTCGACCAGTGGAAGATCGCTCACCGTGATGCGATTCCCGTCGAGGTCCTCGGGTTGGAACATCGTCCCGCCCCACTGATCCGGACCGATGGGCCCGGTCACCGCGAAGCTCTGGCCCAGCAGCGTTTCGGCGGCCTCGTTGTAGAAGACCAAGACACCGTGGACGTCAACGACGAACATCGGCGTGGCCAGATTGCTCGCCAACTCCCGCGCCAAGATCAGAAGCAGACTCTTGTTCTTGTTGGCCTCCACGCCGAGAGCGTCGCGAGCGGCGGCAAATGCCGCTTTCGTCGTGCGGCGCGTGCCGTCCCACGTGTCAGACCGATCAGGACACGAGGGGCGGGCTCCTACACCCGGTGCTGTCCTGTCCGCGGACTCAGCGACAAAAGGACCCATATCGCCAGAAAGAGCAGGTCAGAGCTCTGATCGTGGTGCTGCAGCCTTCAAGACTTCGCGCATCGGAACCTGCACCGGAACGTGGTCACCGGCGAGCGTGAGGATCTCCTCGAACCCTTCACGCAGACACTCGATGAGCACCAATGCGTCGGGGACGGCGGCGGTGTCGATGGTCACGCCGACACAGCAGACGCCGTTGTAGGACAGCAACGTCAGATTGACCGCAGAACCGATCGTGGGTCCGAAGGCCACGTACCGCTCCAGTCGGGCGCCGGCCAGATGCACAGGGAATGAGAAGCCGGGAACGTCGCTGGCCACGAAGTCGACGTGCTTGAGCATGCTCCCCACCGTGCCTCGCGGCAGCATGTTGAGGACTCCGGCGATCACATTGGTCAGCGGGAGCGACCGTTCAGCTCGCGCCATCAGACACAGGCGGTTCATGTCCTTGATTCGAGATACCGGATCCGGGTCGGAGATGGGTAGCGCAAAGCGGATCAGCGTGATCCGATTTCCCCCTATCGGATCTTCGGGTGTGCGGATGCTTATGGGAAGCGTCACTCGCAGTCTCTCGGCGGCGACTCCGTGCTGTTGGTGGTAGCGGTGGAAGCCCCCGGCTACGGCAGCCATGAAGCAATCGTTCACCGTTCCGCCGGCCGCACCGGCAGCTCTCTTGAGATCGGCGAGGCCCACCTCGAGCATGTGGAGGCGTCGATCCAAGCCCCGTTCGGTCATGAGCGGTGACAGCGTGGCGCGCACCGGTGCCACCGTGCGGCCGATCGACATCGCCGTCTCGACGACCTCGTTCATGCTCGTCAGCGGATGGCGCGCTGCGTGCACAGCGGACTGCGCGACTATCCCGGCCCCGTGGCCGACCGCACCAGCGAATCGCTCCCAATCCCGGGTCAGACTCTGGCGCACAAGCTCGCCCGTCCCGACGTGCTCACCGTCCGGTCGAGCGGCCTCGACATCGGGTGCGGCGGCCATGGGATCGATATCGAACAGCAAGAGCGCCAGCTGCATTCCCCCCAGACCGTCGGTCAGCGAGTGGTGCACCTTCATCACCAGAGCGGCCCGGCCGCCCTCCAAGTGCTCCACCAACGTGAACTCCCAGAGCGGGCGGGATCGGTCAAACGTCGTCATGGCGGCGATGCGGGCCAGGGCGATGACGGTGCTGGGGGTGTGGGGCGCCGGCGAGTCCATCCGGCGGAGATGCCACGAAAGGTCGAAAGTGCCGTCCACCGTCCAGCGGGGTGTGGCCAGTCGCGCCGGCGGCTCCAGTACCTGCTGTCGGAACATCGGGATCAGCCGAGTCGCCTGTTCGAGCTTGGCCACGAACACATCCCAATCGGGGCTGCATTCGAGCCACGCCACGGCGACCACGGTCGATCGCAGGATGGGGTCTTTCTCCATGTACCAGGAGAAGGCGTCACTGTCCCTCATAAACGCATCCATCTCCACCCCTCTCGGTGGTTCACTGGTCTCACGGTGGGCTCGGAACGCTTCGCCGGGGAAGAGGCGAACGTCATATTCTCACTGGCGACGGGGCCCATTGGGGGGGGGTCGAGGTTGGGACGTTCGACCCTGGGTCGTGCTGGTCGAAACCCTTACGATCGAACTCAACAAGAGCTCGTTGCGCCTGGATGCCAGGGGAGTGGGGTACCCGGGCGAATGGGCCACGAACGTCAGTTCGGCTCGACAGAGGGGAATTCGATGACCGATCTCGCACTGCCGACCACCGGTCGGGTACGCGGAAGCCTGTTCGACACCTTGTGGCGGCGCCAACTCCGGCGGTATCCGTCGACCGGGCCCCGCATGGGGTACCTGGCGATCGTGGTGCTCACCACGATCATGCTCTATTACCTCTACTACGTTGAGGGCGCCGTCACGCCGTTGATGCTGCCCTACTACCACATGTCGTTTCAGTACTTCCTCTACCTGCTTGTCGTGTCGAATGCCATCGGCGCCTTCACCGCCTTCATCGGCGGGCTGTCAGACAAGATCGGCCGGGCCAACCTGACGATCTATGGGACGCTCATTGTGGGGTTGGTGCAGTTGGTCGGCGTGCCCCACATCCATTCCGAGTTCGGATTCGCCGTGGCCTACTGCGTGATCGGTTTCGTGGAGGGCATCATCTTGGTGTCGACCCCAGCGCTCATGCGCGACTTCTCGCCCCAGATGGGACGGGGTGCGGCCATGGGGTTTTGGGCGCTCGGACCCACCATGGGGAGTCTGGCCGCGAGCCTTGTGGCCACGCACACCCTCACCCATCTGCACCCGTGGCAGGACCAATTCGTCATCTCGGGCCTGGCATGCATGGTCGTCGTCGTCATCTCGTTCGTCTTCCTGCGGGAGCTGTCCCCGCAGCTGCGCGACCAGCTCATGGTCTCCGAACGTGAGCGCGCCCTGATCGAGGCGCGCGCCATGGGGATCGACGTGGAGAAGGCGACGGCTCACCCCATTCGATCAATGTTGCGACTCGACCTGATTTCGTCCTCCGTGGCCGTCTCGCTGCTGTTGCTCTTCTACTTCGCCTCGGTCAGCGTTCTTACCCTCTACTGGGTGGTCGTCTTCGGCCGCTCCACCGCCGATGCCAACGGCATCAACGTGTGGTACGCCGCCTTCCTTTCCGGAACTCTTGTCCTCTTCGGCGTCCTGTCCGATCGACTCCGCGTGCGAAAGCCCTTCATGCTCGTCGGCGCCGCCGCCACGATCGTGATGACGTTCTTCCTCATTGTCCAGGTCGGCCACCCGCACACGAGCTACTACTCGAACGTCCTCGTCGTCGTTCTTCTCGCCACCGCCATCGGGTGCGCCTATGCGCCGTGGATGGCCAACTACACCGAACAGGTCGAGTCGCACAACCCCGCCCTCTCGGCGTCAGGGCTGGCCGTGTGGGGTTGGATCCTGCGCCTCGTGGTCGCCGTGTCCTTCCTCGTGCTGCCCCGGGTGATCACGACCTCCACCACGTTGGTGGACAATCAGGGGGCGGCCACCACCTTGCAGGCCATCCAGGCGGCCGTGCCCTACGCACCCTCCACGACGGCGTGCGCCTCGAAGAATGCCCCGGCCACCGTTATCGCTGGGCTGCAGGTGACCCAACAGCCCGGACCCGAGACTCTGGCCAGGGTCATCACCTCGTGCGACCGATCCCACAACTTGTTGCAGGCGGTGACCGCCGCCGGCGGTCTCTCCAACCCCCAGGTACAAGGCCTCCTCGCTTACAACCCGCTGGCCGTCGCCATCGAAAATGGTCAACCGGTGAGTGACAGCGAGATCGCCGCCAAGGTGGGGACCCATTCGCAGAACCTCGCCGGCCTGCTCCTGGCCGAGAAGAAGCTCGTTCCGGCGCAGAAGGCGTCGCCCAACGAATGGAAGCGTTGGTGGTGGGTGTGCCTGGCGGGCCAATTGGTCTTCGGGTTCCTTGTCTTCACCATGCGCGGACGGTGGAGCCCGAGGGCGGCCAAGCGTGACTTTGACGACCACGAGCGCGTGGTGGCGGCCGAACTGGCAAGGTTGATTCCTCAAGGGGAAGCGCCTGGGAGCGACGATGTCCGGCTGAGTCCCCCACTGGCGGTGAGCGGTGAGCCAGACCGAAGCGCTCCGCTACCCCCGGGACGCAGACCGTGACTCGATACAAGACGACCACGGTCCGCCTTGTCGGTGTCATCGTGACACGACGTCGAGTCGTTGTAGGTAGAGGACCATGGCGGCGCCAAGAAAGGACGCGGTACCAATGAACGAGCTCATCTACCCCCGATTCTTGCTTCCCCGGGCGGAGCGGTTTGCCGACAAGGTGGGTTTCGTCGACGTGACCCGCGCCGGCGTTCGGTACTCGGGAACATTCGCCACCCATGTTGATCGTGTCCTTCGGCTCTCCCACGCGCTGCCGACAGAGTTGGGCCTGGCCCGAGACGACAGGTTTGCCGTGCTCGCCATGAACAGTCACGAATTCATCGAGCTCTACCACGCCGCTCTGTTCGGCGCCGGCATCATCAATCCTCTGAACATCCGCTTCAGCGCGGCCGAGCTGGCGTATGTTCTCAACGATTCCGGGACCACTGTCATCTTCACTGATCCCGTGTTCGCCTCCCTCATCGAGCGGGCCCGTGACGAGGAAGGGGCCAAGATCGACAAGCTCGTGATGATCGGCGGGTCAGCAGACGACCTCGTACGAATGGGCGACTCCACCGTCGCCTATGAGGACCTGGTCGCCGCGGGAGAGCCTGTCATGCCCCCCGAGCCGGAGGAAGATGACCCCGTCATCCTCATGTACACGGGCGGGACCACTGGGCTGCCCAAAGGAGCGCTGCTCGAACAGCGCGCCGAGGTCCTGAACGTCTACCACGTCGGGCTCCAGATCGGCCTCTCCGAGAACCGACGCTTTCTGTTCCAGTCACCGATGTTCCACGCGGCTGTCGTGGCCGCGGTCCTGGGCATCCCGGCCAGCGGGGCCACATCGGTGTCGATTCCGTTGTTCGATCCGGAGTTGGTGCTCGATACGATCGAAGGGGAGCAGATCGACACCACGATGATGATACCGGTCATGATGTCCATGCTCGAACAGCACCCGTCCTTCTCCGCTCGCCGTTTGCGCTCTTTGCACCAGCTTGTCTACGGGGCCGCCCCTATCTCCGAGACGGTGCTGCGGCGATGGCTGGCGATGCTCCCCGGTGTCGACTTCTACCAGGGATACGGCATGACCGAAGCGGCGTCGATATTGACGTTCCTCGGTCCCGAGGAGCACCGGGCCGACGGGGCCATGCTCGGAGCGGCCGGCGCGCCCGTGTTCGGGGTCGAGCTTCGTATCACCGATTCGTTGGGCAAGGAGCAGCCACGGGGGGAGCCGGGAGAGGTCAGCGCCCGTGGCGGCAACCTCATGCGCGGCTACTGGGGCAAGCCCGACGAGACCGAAGAGGTGATGCGCGACGGGTGGTATCGCACCGGCGATGTGGGCTACCTCGATGAACGGGGGCTCTTGCACTTGACCGACCGGATGAAGGACATGATCGTCACCGGGGGAGAAAACGTGTACTCCACTGAAGTGGAGAACGTCATCGCCACCCATCCGGCGGTCCAGGAGGTAGCCGTCATCGGCATTCCGAGTGACAGCTGGGGCGAGGCTGTCCACGCCATCGTCGTTCTCAAGGAGGATATGAGGGCGACGGGCGAGCAATTGATCGAACACGCCCGACAGAACCTCGCCTCCTTCAAGGTTCCGAAGTCGGTGGAGTTCCACGACGGGCCGCTCCCGCTCTCGGGCGCGTTCAAGCCACTGAAGCGGGAGCTGCGGCGCCGCTACTGGGAGGGCCGCGAGCGCCAGGTCAGCTGAGTGCCGTTCTCCACCCTCGTCGTTCGATACGAGGATAACGCCGTCCAGAAGGTGGCGGACGGCCACGGTTACCGCTTCGACTATGACTACTGCAAGGGCTGTGGGCTGTGCGTCCAGGAATGCCCGTGCGGGGCGATCGACATGGTACCGGAGCAGATCTGACGCTATTACAAGCGCTCGGCAAAGCACGCCGGCGGTCGTGCCGAAGTGTCCGAGCAGTCGAGGTTTGATGAGTTCGGGCCGTAGTGGTTCGGCGAGCAACGGGTTGTCCAGCAGATAAATCTGACCGACCGAACAATGGTTGGCGGCTCGCCAGTAGGCGTCGATCGCCGAGAGAGCATCGGGTTCGAAAGGCCTAGCAGTACTCAGCCGCAGCATGTCTCCCACATCCAGCCTCCACGTGGCTTGCGACGGTCGCTAGGGGACGTACCAAGGGTGCAAGTCACCACCCCAGCTGACGGACGGACGGGCGACGCGGCGGCCGGTCTCCGTGTTGATTGATCAGTAATACAATGCGCTCGCCTAGGGCGATGGAGGTGTCCGGGAGCCCTTCGACTCGGATAGCGTCTGCCGTGGTGTCGAGGTGGCCGGGTGCCGTCGCGCGATTTCTCGATCAGCGTGAGGATCGGTCGATAGAGCGGGAGCCACCCGAGTAGAAGACGATCTTCCAAAGGTCCGCGATCACGGGATTGTGCTCTTCGGCTCTCGTCGACGATCCAGGTTTTCGACTTCTGTTGATTCCACTCAAGTCCACTGACCGGAGGGGGTGTGCTCCTGACTGTTGGGAGGAGCGAGCTCTTCCTGGATCAGCAGAAGCAATCTCTCTCGTAGGTGCTCACGTGTTACCTCCTCGATCTGCCAGGTCGGCCTGAAGGCGGTCCCCTCTCCCTGGAAGCCTGGATCTGGTTCCTCAAAGAGCTCGATCACAGTTTTGAGTTTGTCGCATCGCAACATGAAGTGAGGAGCGTCGTTCAGCTCGAGCTGATGACGCAGGCTTTGTTGGCTTCTCTCCTTCGGCAGAAAGGCAATTGTGATTTTGGATCCCCCTGCCAGTCGGGGGTCGGGCGACGAAACCGAGCCTTCCTCGACGAGGGCGGCATGTCCGTGGGCTTTGAGCTGAAGGGCGATCTCCTCGAAGTACGGACGGATGACAGAGGCGATCACCTGTCTGAACCTGACGTCATACGTGGTGCCAGCATCCTCGGCTTGTCGAACCTCGTCTTCACGTTCCTCGTGGTAGTCATCGTAAGCCTTGAGAACGGCCTCGATCTCGGGGTCATGTTGATCGCTCATCGTTTCGCCTCCCAGGACTTGGGGTCACCAAGCGACCCACGTTGATGTGATGGCCTCGCCAACTCCTTTGGCGTAGGAGCATCGCTGTTCGTTCGGCTTTCTAACGCCATTGCAAGTGTCCCATCGGTGTCCGAGAAGTCATTGCCACCGCGGGCAATCCGTATTTTCAGGACCTTCATTGTTTCGCGTCGAGATCCATCGACGTCCCGAGTTGTCGGCAATCCGCGAGCGAACAGATCGACATCGATGCCACCCTTGGACAGGCGAGCTAGACGGCCGTCGAGGTCGCGCTCCCTTCCGACGGCAGTGGCCTCGGCCGGTCCATTCCCAAGCGTTGCACCAATACGCGCTCTCTCCAAAGAACCGGCCTCGGCGACCAGACCAAATGCGACAGACACATTCACCATCCTCACGTGCATAGTGGACCTATCGGCAACAATCTCGAAGTCGCGTAGGGCCTTTGGTCACAACCGCGGCCAGAGACACCAAACCAGCCGAGTCAATCAAAAGCTGGGCAGACCCGTTCGCCCTATCAACGGACCAACTCTCCCAAGACCATCATGACAAAGACCGGTGCCAAGGCACGGCGGCATCGGCGCGTCTAGATTCGTGTCTAGAACTCCGCATGTTGGTGCTCAGCGGACCGCGCCAGAACAGAGCCGCAAGCGCCTGACCTCCACTTCCGCGGTCTGGAGCCGTCCAGTCAGAGGGCTCAGAGCCATCATGTTCTATTACGACATCTCGAATTCCGTTTCCGGAACATACATGCAGATCACCGGGGATCGATGAACGCTGATCGGAAACGGGAACGTGCAGTTCACTCTTGAAAAGTCTTGGTCGACGGGTCGGCAATTTGAATCTCACCTTCCTCGGCGGATTGCAAGAGATCGACGGTATAGTTCGTCCCAACACGCGTCCCAACAATTGTGGGTCAGCGTGTCGCTGGCTGTCGCTGCGCTGGCGGAAGCGAGAGCGCTCGGCAAGGTGTGACCTGGGTTTGTGCAACGGGTTGCGACGGACGGCCTCCAGGTGCGTCGATTCCGATCGGTCTCACAACCAGCAGGTCGGGGGTTCGAGTCCCTCAGCGCCCACTCTGTGGTGTCGCGAGACATCGGAGACAATGTCGCGAGACATAGTAGACAACTCCAGGTCAGGCTTGCCGTTGGTAATCGCGGTTGGGGTCCAGCTTCAACCGCCGAATGAACTGGTTGGTTTCGTCCAGGATCCGGATGTCCCGCCCGGCCACCAGCAATGTCACCCGTTGGCGGGCGAAGCGGCGACCGACCCCGATGTGGTGGAGCCGGCTCTGATAGCGAAGGGTCACCGATCCGGCATCGTCGACCTTGTCGTGACGGACCCGGTAGCCGTCGACATCGATGCCCGGACGTCGAGGTCGCGCCTTGGTGCGGGCGTCGAAGGCCTCCATGGGGGTGCGCCGGTTGATCCCCCGATGAGGCCGGACCTCGTTGTAGTACTGCACGAAACGATCGAGCTGGCGTTGCAGCTGCCGGGTCGAGGTCGGCGGGCCCTGCTTGTCCAGGAACTTCTTCATCGTCTGGTGGAAGCGCTCGACCTTTCCACAGGTCTGCGGATGGTAGGGACGCGAGTGCTTGAACTCGATGCCGAGCGACAAGAGCTCGGTCTCCATGGCCGCCACCCCGTTGCGATAGGAGGCGGTGAAGATGGCGCCGTTATCCGAGAGCACCGAGGCCGGAAACCCCCAGCTCCCGGCCGCTTTTGTGAAGGTCCGCACCACGTCGCGAGAGGTGGTGATCATGAACACCTTGGACGCCACGCACACCCTCGAGTGGTCGTCGATGAAGTTCAGGATCTCCACCTGGCGCCCATCGGCCAGATAGACGTGGGTGACGTCGGTCTGCCACAGCTCGTTCGGCAGCTCGGCCACGAAGCGCACATAGGAGGACCGGGGACGCTTGTGGGGCTCCGGGGTGACGAAGCCCCGGGCCTTCAACACCCGCCAGATGGTGGCCACCGACGGGGTGTTGATCCACTGCCGAGCCAGGTGGCTGTGGATGGTGATGGCCCCGGCGTCGAAACCCCGGTCGAGAAGCTCCTTGCGCACTCTGATGATGTCGTCCTCGAAAAGGTCAGAGATCTGGGTGGGCGAGCGGTGCGGCCGCTTGGAGCGGGGCACGAGGCCGACCTCGCCCTCCTCCCGGTAGCGGGCCAGCAGCTTGTAGATCCAGCTCCGGTGCACCCCGTGCTCAGCGGCCAGCTCGGCCACCGAGCGCCCCTCGTGCAGGTGGGCTTCCACCAGGTAACGGCCCATGTCCATAGGAGAACCCCCAGATCCGGTGTCTCCTATGTCTTGACACAGGCATTTCCGAGACGTCGCCTATGTCATGAATTCACACACCTCAGCGCCCACTCGTTGTCGGAAACACAACGTTTCCTCTGGTCAGAGGCAACTTGTCGTGTCCCGTCGCTCAGGTAGGTTCGTTTCCTTATTCAAACCCTCCAGCGTTCGATTAGGTCCGGCGTCGACCAGGCGAGTCTTCCGGGCTCCAGTCGGACCAGCCGTCGCGAATATCGTGCGATTACCATCGCAAAGGCGTCTTGCGGACCCCCACGCGCAACCGGCACTTCCAGGTAGCGGAATTTAGATACACAATCCGACCGGGAATTGCGATTATGCGCCCTCCCGGCGATCCATAGCCGTCGTTGTGGTTCGTGTGCGGCACTGCATGTGAGCGTGGCTAAGAAGGCGCTGATGAATCGCTCTGGCGCGTAGCTGTTGAGCTGCTGCTCGATGGCGGTGTCCTGGCGGGATATGTGAGACGTGTCAGTTCTCGACATCGATCCACCCTGCTGGTAGCGTCACCACCTCATCGCACGTCAAGCGTCGGGGTAACACTCTGATGGTGGAAATCGAGGTGCGCGCCAGAGTCCTCGGGAGACGGTACCGGCGCCTGGTGCGATTACTCACTGCGGCGACGGCAACCGTCGCCGCAGCGGTTTCCTCCGCTCCCGCCCTTGCCTCCGCGGCAGCTTCCCCCCCAGCACCGGTGAACTCGGAGCTGCCGTGGCATCCGGCGGTCACCGACGCGAGCGATGGCCTCCTCGCGTGGTACGAGCCTCAACGAGGGCTTGGCTACGACCAGGTGCTCCGGCTCGGCTGGTACTTCCTAGAGCACGGGATTCCTGACGAAGCCGGAACCGATCTCAAGACCTACTTGGTCAACTCCGTGTTCAACGGGACCACGGGACAGGGGGCCTATTGGCAGAGCAACCCCGCCATGGTGTTCGGCTCGTTCGTCGACTCCGCCCTGGCCTGGTACCCGTATTCGGGCGACGAGACCGCCATCAGCACGGTCAGGGGCATGCTCGACTACCTGCTCGCCCACGGCCTGACGCCGACGAACTGGAGCTGGTCCGGCGTGCCCTTCCCAACAGGGTGCGGGAACCAGCCCGACTACGGGCGGTGCCTGTCCGACATGCCCAAGAGCTACTACGGCGGGATAGAGCCGGACAAGGTCGGCGAGGTCGGGATCGGCTATGCCCTCATGTACGAGGAGACCAGAGACCACGCGTATCTCCGGGAGGCGATCCGCTGCGCCAACGCGCTGGCTGCCCACGTCCGGCCGGGTGACACCACCCACACACCATGGCCTTTCCGCGTCAACGGGCGGACGGGTGCCACCCTTGACCGGGAGACGTTCGGCGGGATCGTGGTATCCCCCCTACGACTCTTCGACGAGCTGATTCGGATCCACCAGGGCAACGTGACGGCGTACGTGCGGGCACGCCGAATGGCCTGGGGGTGGCTGGACTCAAACCAGCTCAACCCGCGCAGCCCCACGTACGACCTGTGGACGGGCTACTTCGAAGACGTCCCCAAGGACCAGACCGATCTCAACCAGGCTGCACCGACGTACACAGCGCTGTACCTCTTGAACCTGCCGAATCCCGGTGCTGTCGACCCTCAGTGGCGGGCCCAAGTGAGCCACTTGATCGCGTGGGTGAAGCAGCACTTCGGGATCGGCCCGTTCGACGGAGCATGGGGGATCAACGAACAGGGCCCGGCTGTCGGGCACTATCTGTGCTGTTCGACGGCGGGGCTCGGTAGCGACACCTCCAGGTTGGCCGCCGTAAACGCCCTCTACTACGAAAAGACCGGAAAGCTGCAAGCCAAGGAAAACGCCTTCCGTTCGCTCAACTACGCCACGTACTTCGAGGCTTCCAACGGTGAGGTTTCGTGCTGCGGACAGAGTCTGGGCACTTTCCAGTACTGGTTCAGCGACGGGTACTCCGACTATCTCCGCAGCTTCAACTGGACCATGGCCGCCATTCCTTCTCTCGCTCCCGTGGGCCAGAGCCACCTGCTGGGTTCGACCTCCGTCGTCCAGCGCGTCGCCTACAGCCACGACCGCATCACCTACCGCACCTTCGACGCTGATGCCACCGAGGTCCTGCGGCTGGCCTTCCGGCCGAGCTTGATCACGGCTGGCGGCATGGCGCTACACCGTGAGGCGTCGCTGGACGGAGCCGGCTACACGCTCGAGTCGCTGGCTGGAGGAGGGTTCGTGGTGCGGATCCACCACGTGAGCTCCGGCAACGTGCTCGTCGCCGGCTGAACCGTGGCGGTGACGGCGCCCTAGTAGGATGACGAGGGTTCTTGAGCACCGCCTTGAGCACTGCCGGCGCTGGAGTGCTCGACGTCACGGCCTGCAGTGCTCTGCCTTAACAGGGAAATCTGCGTGGGCTTGTGACCAATGTCCCAAGTTCGGCGCTCGTACATAATCGGCGTTCCGCGCTGAATCGGACTGAAACACCACCCGCACGAGATTCCCAGATATGCACTTACCCAAGATCGGCGAGTGCCCGCCCGGGAATGCCGGGAGTCGTGTGGGCTCCGAGATAACCCCGACCGGGCCAGCCATCGGCAATCGCGCGGCGACGTCGTTACCAATCAGAATGAGAAGAGTGTTCCCTGGTGCAGATCCACCGCTGAGAGGCTGGGCCTCGCTACCGTCGAACACACCGGGATCTTGGCCTGACTTTCCGGCAGCGAGACACGTTGTGGTGTCGGCCGGGATCTCGGACCATAGAAACGGCGCGCCCCGTTCCAGAGGGGTGATGGACCGCCTTGTTGGAGCAAGGCGGAGATCACCGGCACTCCTTCACGGGACGGCCGCGCCACCCCTTGAACCATTGAGAGAGAAGGGATGGCTATGACCATTGTAGAAGCTGCCCGCACTGTCATCGGTGGAGTCGACACCCATCTGGACGTCCACGTGGCCGCCGCCCTGGATCCAATCGGGGAGTGCTCGGGGTGGAGTCGTTCGACGCCGCCCCCCGGGGCTACAAGGCGATGTTCGAGTGGATGGGCGCCTTCGGGGAGGTGGCCAAGGTAGGGGTGGAGGGCACCGGCGCCTATGGAGCGGGCCTCGGCCGGTTCCTGGCGAAAGCCGGCGTCCAGGTGGTGGAGGTCGACCGCCCCAACCGTCAGGCCCGGCGCACGAAGGGCAAGTCTGATCCGGCCGACGCGGTGGAAGCGGCCCGAGCGGTGTTGAGCGGGCGGGCCACCGGCACACCCAAGTCCCGAGATGGCAACGTCGAAGCCATCCGGGCGCTGCTCGTGGCCAAGCGCTCGGCCCGTGACGCTCGTCTGCGGGCGCTTCATCAGATGCGTCAGCTCAGCTACACCGGACCCGACCAGCTCCGATCCCGCTTGAAAGACCTGTCGATCACTGATCTCGTGGCCGAGACGGCGGCCATGCGGCCCCGGTCCTCGGGTGATCCCGTCGTCTATGGCACCAAGGTGTCGCTCGCCGCCCTCGGACGTCGGGTGCTCTCCCTCGAGGATGAGCTCGTCGGGATCGACGAGCTCCTAAGCGAACTGGTGACGACCTGTGCACCCGAGATACTCGAGCTCTTCGGGGTGGGCATCGATACAGCGGCGACCCTGCTCGTCACCGCCGGCGACAACCCCGAGCGCCTGCGCTCAGAGGCCACCTGGGCGCACCTCTGTGGAGTGGCCCCCATCGAGGCGTCCTCGGGCAAGGTGACGCGCCATCGCCTCGACCGCGGCGGTGACCGACACGCCAACCAAGCCCTGTGGCGCATCGTCATGACCCGGCTCGCCTGCGACCCCCGCACCCGCGAGTACATGGAGCGGCGGACCAAGGAGGGTCGCTCCAAGCGCGAGGTCATCCGGATCCTGAAGCGCTACGTCGCCCGGGAGGTCTTCAAGTACCTTCCCCGCGCTTAGATCTCCGAGCGGCGGACCTGGCTCCGTCGTTACCCGCCGTCTTCGGATTGGCCTGCACCCGATCTGCCGGTCCGCCGCTCGGAACCATCGCTCGGAAACGCAACGACGCGTGGCTTGGTAAGAGCCTGCCCTCGTCCTCGAGTGGCTCATGATTGGTTCGCCTGCTGTCTATGCGATCGAGTTCAATAAAACCCCTTGACAACCGTAGGAGCTTCGGGTGGGTGCCGTGAGGGGTCGGCCTTGCTGGATCGAAGCCTCTTTCTGTCAAGAAGGCCATTTTCGGCGCGCTTGAGCGCCGGCTGGCGGCCGGGCATATCGTTGTGGTGGACCCGTGGAGTGGCCTATCCGAAGAGCCGGTTTCAGGGTGTGAGCCGGCCACGCTGGACGTAAGAGCCGTCCCTACTTGCCCTCCCGGGTCCGCTATTTCATCTGCTCGAGTCGATGAGCAGCTGGCGATAGACAGCGTTCGAGATCTTGCGTTTGAGCGCTCGCAGGGCTTCTTTGGTCGTCTTGCCCTCGGCCACCTTGCGGTCGAAATACCTCCGTCCGTCAGTTTGGTGACGGATCTGGACGATGGCGATCATGTGGATGGCGTGGTTGAGTCGTCGGTTGCCCCGGGGGTTCAGTCGGTGTCGCACTTTGGGACCGCTCGACGCCTCGATGGGAGCCGTGGCGTTGTAGGAGGCGTGGTGGTCCCGGTTGTCGAAGCGACGCATGTCGCCGCTGTGGCCGATCAGAAAGGCAGCCACCACCGGACCCACGCCGTACAACTCGGTCACGCTCGTGCCCGAAGCGGCCACGGCGGCAGTGATGCGCGCT
This sequence comes from Acidimicrobiaceae bacterium, assembly GCA_003151475.1. Classification (GTDB taxonomy): domain Bacteria; phylum Actinomycetota; class Acidimicrobiia; order Acidimicrobiales; family UBA8190; genus Palsa-661. Next base: position 38,626 of record PLXQ01000054.1, read on the forward strand.
TTCGACGCCGCGATTTCGCTGTCGAGGCGTCTTGTGTCGCTCACCAGACCGAGAGCCAGGCGCGGCTCCGTCGGCCGACAGCCGAATGCGGGTCCCACCAGGCACTAAGCAGCGCAAGAGAGCGTGGAGCCGACAGATGGCCTGTGTCCGCAGTGATCCCAAGTCGTGGTGGTGGTCGACGAGCAGCCGCAAGATCGCCCCATGGTCCTCAGCCACAACCGTGCGCAGTCTCTTGGCCCGCAAAGCGGCGATGGCGGTGGACAAGGCGTCGTTCGGATCGTTCTTCTGTGACTTGCCCGAGCCGAGTACCCGGACGCGGGCGGCCAGGGTGGCCCAGCGGCGATCGGGGTACTCGATCGCCCATTTGAGTAGTCGCTCGACCTGATGACGGTCTGCCTTCACCGTCAGCTCGCCGAGCGCTGTTTCCTCTTTGTCGACCGCCACCGCCGTATGAGTCGCCTTGTGGGGGTCGATGCCGATGAGCACCATCGTGTTCCTCCCTCTCTGAGTTGGGGAAGCCACGACGGGCACTCCTGATGAGATCTGTGTGCTCGCCTCTTTCGAGCCACATCGTGGCCAAGGAGCTCGGCGGTTGACACTTCGTTACGAGGAGCCAACCCTTAGGCGGCAGGCACTTCCAGAGCCAATCCGCCGAGCTCCCGAGACGCTAGAGCCGAAGCCCAGCATCCACCGAAAGTATGAATCAGGCACTTCCAGCGCGGGTGCCGGTGCGACGCTCCATCCCTCCCGGATGGGCTCAGATGTGGTTGTAGAACTCCACGCCCCAGCGCCACTCACCATTGTCCTCGGCGTTCCACCACTTCTGGAGGATGCCCGCTTCACCGCCAGGAAGGATTACAAGCCGCCCGAGATCTGCTTCGGTCGGCCATCCATCCTCCAGCGTGATCTCCCGGTCCCTGCGCACGAGGAACGACGTGGGGCCCTTCGTGCCGCTCCAGCTTCTCGCCCCTGGCGAGCATCTCGCCGTCCTCGCTGCGGACGGTCACGTCCAGGCGCGACGGGGCGGCATGCACCAGCAGTCGATCACCGGCGGCTTCGGCGTCCACCCGGCTCCGAGTAAAAGACACCCCGGTGGCTCCCGCATCGGGAAGCCACAGATCCCAAACCTCGATCACTGCCTTACTCTCTCGTCTGGTCGGTCGTCTTGTTGGGTGGCCCTGTGGGCCGCGCGAGGCACTGCTCCCCGCCTCGTGCTGGCACTCGCGAACGACCGGTCGGTGCTTCTATGACCTCGGCTGAATCTTCATGCGCGACGAACCAAATAGATGATCCCCACGATCACGAGAATGACAACGAGCGTGCCAACACCGATGTACATATGGACCCCACCTTTCGAGATCGCGACAAGCCGGCGGCCGCGTCGTGTAGTACCCGCCCCCGGACCTGATGACAGGAAGTCAGCGGACTACTTCTTCCGATGCAGCGCGTGCTTGGTCTTGTCGATCGCCTCTTCGGCCTTGTTCTTGGTCTTGTCGACCACCTCTTCGACCTTGTCCTTCGCGCGACCGACCTTCTCTTTGGCCTCACCAGCGCGACGATCGGCCTTGCCTGCGGATTTGAGGTCCTTGTCGCCCGTGAGGCTTCCGACGGCCTCTTTGGCTCGGCCCTTCGCCTGATCAGACTTTGCACCCATCGTGCACCACCCTTCTTCGTCGTGGAACTTGGCTCCGCGCACGGATCGGCCGTGAGCCCACTTGCGACTGTGGCGCAGGCGTCTCCCGCCGCGCCAGAGGCGATAGTCCTCATTCCCCCGGATCACCCGTTTCTGCGAACCCCACAGAGGATTGGGTCTGCTCCGTACGGCGACTCTGTGACCCTCCCGGTCGGCTGCGAGCGCCGGTCGCTTCGGACCTCGGCCCCTCTGCAGGGAGGTTTGTGGGCGTTGAGTGGTGCATGCACTACAATGAGAGAGTTGAAGGGGCCCAGACCCCGCCACCTTCTTACCTAGGCCGATGGCCAAGGCAACGAGATGGAGGCACAAGAAATGGGTCTGACAGGAATGGTCTTCAGCACCATCGCAATCGCGGCGGGTGCCGTCATGTACTGGGCGGTGACCACTCAAGGTCACGGGTTCCGGCTTTCCACGGTGGGGGTCATCCTCATGGTCGTCGGAGCAGTCGGACTGGTCGCCTCGACGATCGTCTTCGGCATGTCCCGTCGTCCGACAGGCAGTCGGAATCGCACCTACGACAAGCAAGTGACCGACCCTCAGGGCCGCACGGCTGAGGTGCACGAAGAATTGCACTAATCGGCTTCGGTCAGGCGACCAGCATCTTTTCTTGGAAGAGGTGTCCTCGTGATGTCGGTCAGATCACCAGAGTCCCGACGCATTTCCTTGTTGCTCGTTGAGCGCAGAGTCTCAAGCGTCGCAATGGTGACCTACCTCGCGCTTCGAACCAACTGGCCGAGTGCCTCGGAATGTGTTCAGCTTCAGTTGCGGCAGCACAGATGGATATGCATTCAACGAGGAGGGTCCATGACCGAGTCCACCCAGCCGACGCGTCCCAGCGCTGAGACTCGCGAAGCCGAGCACGCCGAGGCGCAGGCCAAGCATGAGGCCGACCGAGCTCCGACACCCCAAGAAGAGGCCGTAGAGGCACAAGAGGTCGGGCGAGAGGTCGCCGAGCACGAGGAAGAAATGCTCAAGCGCGGCGCCAACCAGCAGGGCGAGGGCCGCCTCCCGTAGCTCAAGCTGCTCGTCATCCCGAACACCAGGCCGAGACCCGCGACCTCAACTACCCGGCCAACCACATCGTGAACGCCGCGACCGCGGGGCCATCGGCAAGAGCGCTCGTCGAAGACAATCGTCGGACACCCTCGCACCGCTGCGCAGGACGGAAGGAGACTCCGCTGTGATACGAGAAGAAGTGTCGAGGCTCTTCACGCTTGAGGAACGGCACCGGCGGCTGCTCGCGCGACTGCAGCTTGCGTTCGGACTGTCAATTGTGGTCTTCGCCGTTGGCACCGTGCTCACATGGGCATTTGAGAGCGGGCAGAAAGGCGGGGATATCAACGGATTCGGTGATGCGGCCTTCTTCTCCGTCGTGCAAATGCTGACCGTTTCGTCGCAGATCAAGAACCCGCTGACGTGGCCCGGCAAGATTGTCGATGTTGGCCTCGAGGTGTGGGCCGTCTTCGTCATCACCGTAGTCGCGGGCAGCTTCGCCACTTTCTTTAGCTCAGGCGACTCAAAGAGTTAGTCGCGGGCACGAGCATGACGAAGTGGATCCGCCCGGCCCCCTCGGTATAGGGGGGTTGGGGGTCCCGAGAGACGTGTCATCCAGACCTGACGCTCACTGTCTCGTGACGAGGGAGGAGAGCCGTGAAGCGGTCTTTCGAGATACTCGGCACTGTCACGGCCTGGCTACCCTTCGGGATCATGGGACTGATCGTCGTTAGCCTTGCACTACGCATATTGCCGGGATTGCTCTCGGGGTGCCAGAAAGGACCCGCTGACCCGCGCCGGGCGATATCCCTCCGGGCCATGATTATGGGCGGGTCGGTCCGCGGAGGGGCAGAATGGGGGCCGTGACCGAGCAACCGGGACGCGACGACCTCGCCCGATGGATGGAATCGCGTCCGACTAACTACTACGAGGCGACATCCAATCTGCGGTCAGTGCTCGACATCCGGGCCGGCGCCACGCGTACGTCCGCCATGGAGCCTGGCCTTAAGGACTTCGGCGGTGTGGTCGCCGAGGTCATCGATCCCGTCGTCGAGATCCTCGAACGTCACCGCGAGCTTCCCGCCCACGTCCCCTATGACGGCATTGGTCGGCGAGTCGAGCAGATCGAGTTCCACCCTGACTACCGGCGCGCCGGCCAGGCGGTGTGGTCGTCGGGGATCCTGGCGGTGAATCAGGGCGGCCGCGGCGCCTTCGAGCAAGCGGCCTTGTTCTACTTGTTGGCACAAGCGGGCGAAGGCGGCCACAGCTGCCCGGTCGTGTGCACCGCCGGTCTGGCGCGGGCGGTCGAGCGCCGGGGTTCGCCCGAACTCAAGGCGCGTTACCTGTCCGGCCTCTTCGAGGTCGACTACGACCGCTGCCTGCGGGGATCGCAATTCCTCACCGAGGTCCAGGGGGGCTCCGACGTGGGAGCCAACGTGGCGCGTGCCGTGCCTGACCCGACCGAGCCCGGCGCATGGCGGATCACCGGCGAGAAGTGGTTCTGCTCGGTGGCCGATGCCGACCTCTTCGCCGTGACCGCCCGCCCCGACGGCGCCAGTGAGGGCACCCGCGGTCTGGGATGCTTTCTCGTGCCCCGGAGCCTCGACGGCGTCACCCCGAACGGCTTTCGCATCCGGCGGTTAAAGGACAAGCTCGGGACGCGCTGTCTGGCGTCGGCAGAGATCGATTTCGACGGCGCCTTGGGCTGGCCCATCGGTGGGGTCGAGGAGGGGTTCCATGTCGCCGTGGAGGAGTTGCTCAACGCCTCCCGGTGGCTGAACGCCGTGGGCTCGACCGGTCTCATGCGCCGCGCCTATCTGGAGGCCTCGACCTTCGCGCGCCACCGTCAGGCGTTCGGGCAGGCCGTCGGGTCGTTCCCAGCTGTGCGTGAGCAGTTGGCGGTGATGAAGGTCGAAGAGCAGGCCGCGCTGGCCTCGACCATGGCGCTCACCGGGCTGCTCGACCACCTCAATGGCGGCCAGGCTTCCGAGCCGGAAGTTGCCGTTTACCGGTTCCTTGTCAACGCCAACAAGTACCTCACCTCGATCACGGCCACCGATGTCGTGCACCGCGGGATCGAGGTGCTCGGCGGCAACGGCACGATCGAAGACTTCTCCCCGCTTCCTCGCCTCTATCGCGATGCCGTCGTGTTCGAGAGCTGGGAGGGCACCCACAACGTGCTGTGTGCCCAGGTGTACCGAGACTGCACGCGCCTCGGCCTCCTCGACCAGGTGCTGGCGTGGGCCCGGGGCGAGCTGGCCACAGCCGGCGGAAACGACGGCGCGCGCGTCACCGCCGCGCTGGATGCCCTTGAACCCCGCCTGCGACGCTCACTTGCGGACCCCGAATACGCTGCCGCCCATTTTCGTCGCCACCTCAACCACCTCACCCGCGTCATCCAGGCATCGTGCCTTCTCACGGAGGCTGTCACGGGAGCCGACGCCCAGAAGAGCGCAGTGGTGGCGCTCTTCGTGCGTCGCCACCTAGCTCCGGAACACCGTCCCGAGGACGAGCCGGGATGGAACGAGCTGGTCGAGGCCGTTGTCGGTGACGACGTCGGGTGATGTTTGCCAGACGCGGCACCGAGTCGTCCTATGTCGAGCCGGTCCCCGTGGGCACGAACGTGGGTGAGACCGAACTCTTCTTCGCCGAAGCGTTGGTCGAAATCAGGTGCGTCGATGTCCTCCCAGCCGAAACGGCATAGGTCTCGGCAAGCATCCTAACGGGAGGAGCGAGTCAACGGGCACCAAGGCGATTGCCTGTTCACTCACGCGACAACGCCCGCTTCCTCTTTGAGGAAGTCGGGCGCTGCTCCTTAGTTGTCCCGCCTCAGACGATGCGAACCGAGCCCCTCGGTGCGGCTCAAGCGCCGTGGTCTTTACGACTGCACCCCGGCATACGGGCGACTGTCGCCAGTTACTTCCGAGGATCAGCCCGACCGGGGGACCCGAAGTCACCCGAGGATCCATCACCGGAGAGACGCTTTGTACAGACCCGACCAACCAGTTGCCTCACCTCCTCCGGCAGAATCGTTCTGAAACTATTCTGTGCCTCCGAATCCCGTCGCACAAGGGTCCAATGCCCCAAGTCGGCGGGAGCAACGGCTCCCACCAGACCGCTTCCGATCGGGGGATCTCGACGATCACTGCCGCTTCCGGGTGCCTGGTCGGTTGGCGACGACAGGCGGTGAAATGAGAAGAGCGGCCCCCTGGGCCGCTCTTCAGAAACGCTCACTTTCGCCTTCGCCACCACCGCCTTTGTGGCGAAGCTCGGATCCCGTCCGAGACTCTCATTGTGACAGGGCGCGACGGCGACAGGATAGGGCCGAAAGTCCCATCTGCTACCCGCGGCGGCGGATCCGATTCGAACCCGAGACCTTGAGCAACAGGCCGAACCATTTCGCTCGGCCCTGCCCGGTATCACCCGAGTCTCCATATGCAAAGTCATCACGGGGACCGCGCGCAAGTGCCCGTGTTGTGTTCGGGGCGGAGCGAGGCCCCACCGGACTATGGCGTCCGCAAATCCTCACGGGAGTTGAAGCAGAGCGGGTCGGTCAGCGACGGCGGGTGGCGAGAAGCAGCATGAACCCGGCGAGCTGGCGATCGAGTATGTCGAAGCCTGCGTCAACCAGGAGCCGTTCCATCTCGCCGTGGGCATAGACGCGTAGCCCAAGAGGCCGCGCAAGCGCGGCCATCGCCGCCCCGTCGACGCGAGGTTGTTGCGACGCCATCAGCGTGAAGTGTCCACCTGGCCCGAGCGCGGCGGCAATGCCGGCGAGGACGCGAGGCGGGTCCGAGAACAGGTAGAAGGCGCCAGCGCAGTTCGCCGCGTCGACGCTGCCGGGTTGCAGAGGGAGGCGGTGCGCATCGCCGCGCACGTAGCCGACCGTCGCCCTTGCGGCCCGAACATCGGCGAGGGCCTCGCGCAACATTGCGGTCGAGAAGTCGATCCCGAGCACCCGGCCGGCAGGAACGGCAGCGGCGATGGTCCTCGTGGTGTTGCCGGGTCCGCAGGCGAGGTCGAGGACGGTGGCGTCGGGTGCAGGGTCGAGCCAATCGAGCGACCAGGCACGCTCAGCGTCGTGGCTCATGCCGGTGAGCAACCGGGTCAGGACCGGACGCCAGGCCCGTTCGTACACTCGGGCGAGCAACCTGGACTCCATGATGCGGATGTTTGGTGTCTCAGCCTGGCCGGGCTCGGGCGGGACGAGGTCGGCGAGGCCGTCTGTCACCGGGTAGCGCGTGCCGCAGGCCGCGCAGGAGAGCGACCCGTCCTCGACTTGGGGCAGTGGTCCGTGACACAGCGGACAGCCGAGAACGTCCGCGAACGCGTCCGCCGCGGACAAGATCAGGACCCCGCCGCGTGTCTCACACCCCCATTCTGTCGTCTTGGCATGGACTCCACGGCCTGCTTGTGAAGGCGAGGATGCGCGGCCGCACCATATGACCGCCAGTGATGGCAAGACCGGGCGGGAATGCCGGGTCCAGGGTGGCCTCGCCGCCTGGTCCCTTGGGTTGCCACCCCAGGCGGGATCACCCGGTTTGTTGTGGGTAGGGATGGCATTCAGACCAGTCGGAACTGCCGGATCCCGGTATGCCACGGGGAGGAGACTCGACCCCGGACCCAGGCGCAAACACACGGCGATCGGCGATCTCGGATGGGTCAGCATCTGACCTGGACGCCGGTCTCCGGCCCAACCCGCCTGGCACGGATGAATACACAGAGGGGCTCGGGATCCCCGAGTGAGCGTCTCCATTCCTATCGCCCGGCAGCTTGGCTTAGATCCTCGATGCCCACTCTTGGGTGTGTGGCTTTCGATAGAACTGCCGCCTGCCGGGCACGCCGGACCGACCGAATCTGATTCCTTGCGGCCCTGTCCCCGATCACCGGTTCGGTGGGACGTAGCAACTCAGACGGAATTGACCTGCTTTCGGCCTTCGGCGTAGGTGAGCCATCGTCCTGCGTCGAAGTCGTAGAGCTTGCAGGCCCTCGAATTGGCGACGAAGTCACGGAACCGCAGGGGCTTGTCGATAACCGATCCGGGGAAGGCGGCCTCGATGGCGTCAGCGGCCTCCTCGAGGTGGTACATCGGCACACGCATGTCCACGTGGTGGGGGACGTGAACCATGATCCAGTGGAAGAAGAAGTTGAACCCCTTCGGCGCACGGAGCACCGTGGTGCCTTGCATCTGGGCCTTGAACTTGTTCCACTCCGCCTTCTTCCACCAGCGAATCTCCGGGGCGATGTGATGCACATGGACCATGGTGCCGATGAAGCAGGCGAATCCCAGGAAGGGCAGCAGGACGGTGCGGGCATCGAGCCAGAGGATCCCGGCGACGGAGTCACGCGAGGCCATGCCGATGGAGGTAAAGAGGGCGAGCATCCCGGCGATGAACGCCGTGACGATCCACCTGTCCCGGCGGATCGCCTTGACCCACCGTGCCGGGTTCGGTCCCGTCATCATCTTCTTCCACCACACCTGGTGGATGTAGTACGGACCGGCCCCGACCCAGGACCATTCGACGTGGTGGACGGCTTTGCGCCACCAGCCCAGCGCTGCGAACTGTTCGGGAGTCGTGGGATGCCAGACGAAGTCGTAGCCCTGGCGGACGGTGTAGGGGTGATGCACCCGGTTGTGGCCGAGGATCCAGCCCTCGTAGACGTGGAGGCTGGGCAGGAATGCCAGGTGAGCCACCGTCGAGTTCATGCGCTTCGTCTTGAAGAGAGCGCCGTGGGCGGCATCGTGACCGACCACGAAGAGCCCGGAGACGACCAGGGCCAACACGACCTCGAGAGCAGCGACGGCGAACACGTTGCTCATGAAGACGAGGACGACGAGCAACGCCACGTACATGGTGACGTCCCGTAAGAAGTAGGCCATCCCCCGCCAGGTCGGGTTGTCGTACACCGAGCCCGGCAGGACGTCAATGACAGGCTTGAGGGTGGTGGGCGAAGCAGTGTGCGCCACAGTGCCTGTGGCGACTGAGGACAGTTCGGTCATCCCAATTCTCGTCCTCCTTCGCCTGTTTACTACAAGGCTGATGGTACGCCGATGCTCTGGTCCTCTCTAGGGTCGAAGGTCATGAACTCGGACGCCGCAGGCCCGCCAGCCCGTTCGAGCACTCGGTGCGGCGCGAAAACGGCGCCACCAGGTTGAACGAGAAGAGCGGCCCCCATAATGGGCCGCTCTTCAGAGACGCTCAGTCTGGCTGGCCCGCCAGTCTGGCGTCGCCTTCGCCAATCAGCTGACTTGGCGAGACCCGGATTCATCATCCGTAACTCTCAGTGTGCCATAGCGCTATGCCGGCTAGGAAGAGTCCAAAGTCCCATTCGTTCCGCCTCGGGATCGTGGCAGAAGCTCGGTGCGCCCGAGCTATATCGCCTGCTCTCGGTCCTCGCTGGTCACGTGCGGACCGCTCGGAAGTGCCGGTGTTCGGGAGGGGTGGGATGAGGCTACCGCTAGGCCCAGCTGCCCGGAAACACCCTGGCCCGGTGATCCAGACGGGCGGCCGCCGGACCATGACGACAGGACGGCACGTACCGGGTGCGTCCACTTTGTCTTCCGCTTCGGTCCGATCGGCACCGTGAACGCTACGGTCGGTCCGACGGTGAACCGGCTTCCTCAACAGGTCAGTGAGTACAACTGCCGCTCGTAGAAGGGCTCGAACGGCAACTTCGGCGAGGTGGAATACCGAGTCTGGACCTCCGCGTGGACAACCCGGCAACCGAGATCACGAGCATGGGCCAGGCGCAGCGCCAGGCTGGCCGCTCTCAGCCCCCGATCCTGGTAGCGAAGGTGGGTGGCACCGAACCCGAGCCAGGCCAGCTCGCCCTTGACCACCATCACCCCGACCGACACCAGCCGGTCGCCGTCGAAGATGCCGTAGTGCCGGAAGCCCTCGACCCCCACGGTCGCGCCGAACCACGTCGCCGCGGGTCCGGTCGCCGACCAGTCGCCCCATACGAGCGAATTGAGCGCGGCGATCACCTCGCGGTGCTCGGGCCCGAGCACACGGACAGGCGTGTCGGCCGGCGGCGGTCCGACGTCGTGGGTGAAGCGAATGATCTTGGTCGGCGACGCCACGTCAAGTTCGAACCCCTCGTCGATGAGCCAGGCCGGGAGCTCGGCCGGGGCTGCTACCGGTGACAGCTCGACCCGCAGGTGCCGACGGCCTCGGGAGCGATGGAAGTCGACGATCGCCCGCACCTGGGCTCGGGTGGCGGGCATCCCGGCGCCCAGCCCCACAACGCGGTTGATGTCGGGGGAGTCCAATGCCTGCAGGGTGTGCAGGGGCGGTGTCATCGAGCGCTGCACCACCGCCCCGAGAGGATTCCCCGGCATCGCGGCCGCCGCCTCGAAGCAGTCGGCCCAGATCTCGGACTCGTGCAGCTCCAGCGCCACCATGAGCTCGCGCCGGGCTTGGCCCATTGCCCAAATGGTACCGGGCGCCCGCGCCGCGCGACAGCGAGCGGACCAAGCCCGAGACGCTCAGGACCGCTCCTGGCCGTTGTTAGCGACCGGGCGGCGACAGCCTGACCGCCCGACGGCGGTGTCGGACTTGCCCCTGGCCCGCCGGGCCTGGCGGTTCTGACGGTCGACCTCCACGACGTCGATGCCATGCCGCCGGAGATACCGGGTGAGGCCGGCGCCGTAGGCGCCGGTGCCCTCCACCCCGACCAGGGCGACGGGCCCAAAGGCACCCATCCAAACGAGCAGCTTCCGGTAACCGGTCGGGGTCGTGGCAAACGACTTCACGCCAAGGAGCCCACCAAGCGGATCGAGGGCCGCGGCCACGTGGATATCCAGGTGGGTGTCGACTCCACCCGTGACAGAACGCGCAGCTTCTACGATGGTCATGCCATCCCTTCCTTCCTAATGGTCAAGGGGTGGCACGCACGTCCCGGGACGGAGCAACGGTGCTGATCGGCCTGCTCCTACAGGACGATCCGTTACCCCTCTGGAACGGGGCGTGCCGTGTCTGTTCTCGGGTCCTGGTCGACGACGTCTTTCCCAAGACAGCTGGGCGTCACGCGGCTTCGAAGTCGGGCCAACGACCCGAGTGTGCCCGAAGGTAGCGAGATCCTTTCCGAATGGGGTGGATCCACGACCAAGCACTTCTCAATCATCACTGGCACGTTGAGGACCGGGAAGACTCGTCTGTTCCGATTCCCATGGGAGCAGAAGCCGTTGCAGTCCGGCGAAGCTCAGTTCCATCTCTGCTTCAAAACCGGAGACACGGGTTTCGTGCATGGCAGTTGCTGCACCGATGATGTCATCGAAGAGGGCGGCCTTGCCGATGCCAGCCTCTCCTCGGACGACCAGAACGCCACTCATTCCGTGACGTGCTGCATCAAGAAGGTGTACCAGCTACTCCCGTTCCACCCCGCGGCCCACGAGCATGGCCCGATGCTAGCTGAGCTGCCAATTTGGACATCCCCGCGGGTCGTCCCCGGTGGCCAGAGCGCCCTGATTGTCTGCTGCGACGGACTCAACGGACTCCCTGAAGCCATCACCGGCGTGTGGCCCCTGGCCGACGTCCAGACGCGTGTCGTCCACCTTGTGAGAAACACGCCCCGTTATGCCTCGAGAGCACAACTGGCCGAAGATCACGATCGACCTTCGCAAGGTGTACACCGCCGCCACCCTGGACGCCGTCGAGCAGCGCTTTGAAGAGTTCGAGACCACGTGGGGCTCTCTACCTGACCATTCGCACTCGAGATGGAAGAGGTGACAACCTGGTCGGTCGGGTGAGAAACTGGAAGCAAGTGCTCAACACATTGGTGCTTCACTACGGCGACAGAATCAGTATCTGAAGTTGACGATCATGCCGCGTACAGAGAAAGTCTGACAGACTCCCGACGGATGGCGCTTGCGACACCACAGAACGTCATTATCGGGTCCATATCGTTCCTCAATATCGACGATGGTGCCCCCCCGTGTGACCCCATACATTTGCGTACTTGGAAGACGCCCACGGAACGAGGGCTCCTATGCGTATGGCGACCAGGACGATTGAACTCGCCGCCGTTCTGAGCAGTGGGCGTATCCGGAATCGGGAAACGGTGCGTGCCGTCGTTGTATTCGGCGGGAGACTGTGTTGCACTGAACTCGTCCCTGCTATTGCCGCGACAGGCAATCGCAACACGGCAACCTGGACACCAACATCGGTTTACGAAAAGAGTCTTGCGGCTGGGACTGATCACCCGCAGGTTGTTAGCGACTTCGAGCTTCACTACGTAGCTCGGCCTACGTCGTGAGACGCGATTCGGCGATCGAGTCGTCACATGCTCATGGAACCGTGGCGTCGGGTCATGGCCATCATCCAGGGCGGTGGTGGGGAGAGCTGGTCGGAACCGGACGGCGACTCCGCATTGTCCGTTCGCTGCGCTATATGGTGGCCATTGTCATCTTCGGTATCGGCATTGCGACCGTGGCGCAGTACGTGACTCATGGGGGGGACTTCCAGTCCATCATTTGGTACCCAGGCCGCGCCCTCTTCGATGGCCGGGATCCATATAACACAGCAAGTTTCCAGCACTACTATCAAGCCAACGGACTGTTTCCAAGCTATGGACCCATCCATCTTTGGTTGGCAGTCATATTCGCCGTTCTTCCTTTCAAGGTGGCGACTGCCATATGGTTCATCGTGAACCTCGCCGGTTTGACTGTGCTGGCATGGGTTATCACTCGCGCCATCGATCGCCGTCTTGGCCTGCCAGCCGTCATTGCCGTCACGGGTCTTCTCATCCTCTCGCGGCCAGGGCGTGCGATCCTCTTTGCCGGTCAGGTGAGCGTTCTATACACCCTTCTGTGTTACGTGGCATGGTCACAAGTCCGAATACGCCCATGGGTGGCGGCTGTAGCACTGGGATTAGCGCTCGGGAAGCCGCCATTCGGGTTTCCACTGCTCGCCCTGCTGTTACTACAACGTGCATGGCCAGTGGTACGGCGCGGCTTGGGAATCTTCGTGCTCGGGAGCCTTCCCATTGTGGTCTGGCTTTCCGTCAACGATGGCTCGCCCGTTGTTCTCTGGCACAACATCATCAACAACATGCGCTACACAGACCGCAGCTTCTCCGGTCGCCCTGGAGCACCTAGGCGCATCGACGCCGCCAGCGTCGTTGCGCGATACGTGCATGTCCATGTCGGCTTGATCGCCGAGATCGGCTGTTTTGTGTTCGTGGTCGCGTTGGCTGGTCTGCTCCTTTACACGGCCTCGACCAAGCCAGGATGGCCGTTGTCACCAGACGTATTGATGGTGCTCGGGACCGTCACATTACTGGCGATTAGTCACCAGGATTATGACCTCGTCCTGATGGCGTGGCCCTTTGCTGTTGCGCTGCGGTCGCTGGGCCATGCCGTGGCAGTGCGGCGCAGACGATCGGCCTCCGCCAGTGACACTCCGATCGTCGGTCCTGTCCCTCCCGGCGGCGCCACGTGGCGCTTGGCCATGCCCGTCCTTGCGCTCCCCGCGCTAGTTGCTTCGATTATCCCCGCCCGCGACACGCTCCGTCTGCTTGATCTGGGCACCGACGTTGGCAGTATGTCTACCCTTACGACCGGATGTCTCGTTCTGGCTCTGGTAGGTGGCGCCATAGCAGTCGTCTTTCACCACCCACAGGAAGATGCGGTGGAATGCGCCTGTGCCATCCGACCAGGGACGGCAGCACCCTTCGCTTATGGTCCATCCGTTTCTTCCGGCTTTGCAGCGCGTCGAGGCGCCTCTGAGGAATAGTGCACTCAGGCTCTTCCCAGGTAATCGAAAGGAGCAATCTAAAGTCGTCGTCAATCGACACGCCCGCGACTACTTGAATCGGCCCAGGCCACATCAGAGTCTCCAGGATTCCCGGGCCGATTCACAGGAGTTACCGGGCACCAGCCAGATCCGGACGGCGAAGGTCGGGGGGTTCTTGCCCTAATCAGTTGAAGTAATGACCTTCTTCGAGATCCGGGATCGTACCGAAATGCGTTCCGAACTTCTGGACGCGAGCCCAAACGAAAGCCAGTGCTGGCTCTCTGTCAGCAAGAACGGATAACACCTCATCTGGGACGGGAGGAAGAAGTGTTCGACACCGTAATATTGTGGCCTCCGTGCTCGCCCGTTGCTGATCTGCCACGGCGCTCGCTGTAGTCCACCTGCAATGACCTCAGACAGCTCATGATGGCGACGTGGTTCCTCGTCGACATCCGGCAGTTACGTCTTCACGGGTCGTCCGGCTCTAACCGATGCCTCAGACCGTCAAGAAACGGGACACATCTGAGATCCTGTTCGGAGACTCCAACAGCGACGGTGTCATCGTGCCGATTAGTTTACTGATCCGCTGCCGGTTTGGATTTCGCGATCTCCCCGAGCCCACATCGACGCCACCCCTACGACCTGTGTCCCGGGGGGCCTACCGCATCAACAGAGAGTCGACGTTGTCATGGAAGAGTCCAGCGTCCTCCCGGGAGTCAGAACCCACTCGATCGTAATCGTCGATCGGTGTCGCCGTACCCTCTGAGTGAGGAAAGTCACTGCAGCACATGAAGAGGTCACCCGCTCTAGCGGTGAGCCGGGCCGGCTGCTCGTAAGAGAATGACGAAACGCGCACTTGGCGACGGAAGTAGTCGCTTGGTCGCAATTCGAGCGGTACCAGCGGACGGCCGTTGAGAGCGGTCGTGAATTCCCATCCGCCATCGAGCATCATCAGATACTGAGGCACCCAGATCGAGGACAGCTCGACGATGCCGACTCGCAACTCGGGATGTCGGGCGAGCGTGCCGTTCACGATGAGATCGGTTATGGCGACCGCCGGCGCCGTCCACAAGAAGATCGACTCGAGGACCGGGACGAAGTTCTCTTCAGGATCGGTGTAGAAGGCGTCGTCGAGAATGCGGGGCTGGTCGGCCACATGGAACACCGGCGTAATGCCATGGTGGACGAAGGCCGCCCACAGCGGGTCGTGATCATGATGGGACAAGGGCCGACCGTCAACCGCGGCCGGAGCGATCATGGCGAGGCGAACACCCGCAGCCGACAAGAATGCAAGTTGAGCTTCCAGCCACTGCCCATCGCGTAGCGTCAGATGCGCTACCGGATGCAAGCGGCCGCCACCCTCGGTCACAACCGTGGCACACCAGCGGTTCCAAGCTGTCATGTTGGCCGTTAGAGCATCGAGCGATCCTGACAGCCGGCGCTCCCACAACAATCCGAAGTTCGGGAAGACCACCGCCTCGTCGAGACCCATGACTGCCAGGTGCTCCGCTCTGGCCGAGGGGTCCCAGTAATGAGGCGGAAGAATCTCGTCGTATCGGTACTCCGACGGCAGCTGCTCGCGACAACGTTGACGGTGGCGTCCCAACCGTGTCGTATCACCCGGAATCTGAACATCGGCAATGTCGAGCCGATGATCTCGCCACGTGAGCCAGGCGTACCCGAGATCGTCATCGACAATGGAAAGGGCCGCGTGTCTGAAGGCCGGATCGATGTGATCCACCCACAGGGTCCGTGGCTCAAAGAGGTGCTGATCGGAGTCGATGATGGATGTCACGGCGGGCCTCCTCAGTTCCAGTATGGCAGCGGTTGGAACCGACCCTCTTGCTGGTCTCAGATGAAAATAGACGCTTGTCAGGTCAGTGGACCGACCATATGCTGGCGGGAACGGTGGAGGGTGTTGTGACGGGTGTGCGATGCCCGAATGAATCGGACGGCGGCAGAGCACCCGGGCACCCGAAGGAGGGGTCCGATGATTCGACGCGCGATTGCGTTGCTCGCTGGTGGTTTGCTTCTCGTCACGGTGCTCGAAGCGACGGCAGGGGCGAGTCCGACGCCGTTAACGTCGATGCTCCCGAGCCCTCAACTAGCCGGTCGAGGCTCGTCGGCGGTCTGTTCTTCCGACGTCGGCTGCTTGGCCCGTTTATTGACCGTCAAGCCCGGCTCCGACGTACCGGTAACGTCGCACGCCCCACTTGGGTACGGACCGCAAGCGCTGTCGACGGCCTACCAACTACCCAGCGCCGCAACAGGTAATGCCGGCACTGAAGCCATTATTGATTCCTTTTATGATCCCAACGCCGCCGCCGATTTGGCGGCATATCGTTCGACTTACAAACTGCCTCGCTGCACCATGGGGAACGGATGTTTCCGGCAGGTCAACGCACTAGGTACCAAGCAGTTCTTTCAACCGACCACACCAGCACAAGACCGCCTGGCACGCGAAGTCGGTGTCGAGACGTCGCTCGATCTCGATATGGCGAGCGCCGCCTGCCCGACGTGTTCTCTCATTCTCGTCTATGCGTATGAGCCGGGATCGAAGAATCCGAGTGGGTTCCACGTCCCCTGGTTCGCCGACGCGGTGAACACCGCTGTCCGCTTAGGCGCCGACTCCGTCAGCGTGAGTTACCAGTTTCCACCGATACCGACCTTCCTGAAACTCGCTCCGAGCTTCAACCACCCGGGAGTCGCCGTACTGGCCTCATCGGGCGACGGCGGGTACGAGGGCGACCATGTGGGTTTCCCAGCCGATCTGCCCACGGTTATCTCCGTGGGCGGCACCACGCTCTACCAGACACCGGGCCAAGGCGACGGTTTCACCGAGGTGGCTTGGGATGATGGCGGCAGCGGGTGCGCTGTAGGTGAACCACCGGCCGTCGGTCAACCTGATTCGGTATCGGGACTATGTGGAGGATTCCGTGCGGGGGCTGATATCTCTGCCGTCGCCGACCCAACAACGGGTGTCGCCGTGTACGACTCGTACACCCCCCCTCATGCCCCGCCCTTTCCGTGGTTCGTGGTGGGTGGCACGTCGGTATCTTCCCCCTATGTCGGGGGACTCTTCGCCCGAGCCGGCACGGCCGGCGTGAACGGACCGAGCACTCTGTATGCCAATGCCGGGGATTTTCGAGACATTACTCTCGGCCAGAACGCCCCATTCGGAGCGTGCTTTCCGAATCCCGTCGCCCTTTGCCAAGCTTCGATCGGCTGGGACGGACCGACTGGCGTTGGTACTCCCCAAGGACTCACAGGATTCTGATATCCGAAGCGCAAGGGCCGCCGTGAAATCTCGCGGGCTCCTGAGAGGTGATTGTCGAGCCCGAATACACGGTGAAGAGATGACGACGACATAGACGTTGGGCTTCGGGCGATCCATCTGGTCTGGGGGGCGGCACCCTCAGGTGTGGCTCCTGTGACCGTGTTCAGATGAGCATGAAGCGATGACCATTGAATTGGGATGACCCTGTGTTTGGCATCGTCGCTTTGCCGCGCCCGTGAACCCACCTGAGCATGTGGATGACGGGCCATGCGTACGGTCGATAAGATCCCGCGGCACCGTCCGAAGACCACTTGGGTCAGCGGGGGAGACGGAGGAAAGCATGAACGCCACCAGAAGGATGCGCCAGCGGTCAATCAGGGGCGTACGCTCGGTCACCGCGGGCGCGTGGCGAGGCCGAATGTTGGTACCCGTGGTGGTCGTGGCCCTCCTCCTCGCCGCATGCTCGTCGTCGAAGACGCCCAGCGCCGCTAGCTCCTCTTCGTCGACCACCACCACCCCGACGACTTCGAGCCAGCCGGCCACCGGGGGAGCTGCGTCGCCAGGGGTCACGAGCACATCGGTCACCGTGGGCCAGGTCGACGACTTGTCTCTGCCTATTTCGGGGCTGTTCAAAGGAGCCGAGGACGGGACTCAGGCGTACTTCGACTATGTCAACAGCCTCGGCGGGGTGAATGGACGGATGATCAAGCTCGACGCTCAAGACAGTTTGTACAGCGACGGGACGGTGGCGAACGACACGTCTGCTCAAATCAAGAACGACTTCGCTCTTGTCGGGGGCTTTTCGTTGGACGACGCAGCGGAGGAGCCACTGGTGGCAGCTGCCAAGATGCCCGTCGTCGCTTATCCGCTCGACCCGGATCTGGGGAACTTGCCCACCTCGTACAGCCCATTCCCCAATGCTGATAGCGATGTTCCGACGACGATCTTCAAAGTGCTGAAGAAGAAGTTCCCGGCACAGATCAAGCACGTGGGCATCTTGTGGGCGAATGCCACCGCTTCCACGGCCGTGGCCGAAAAGGCATTCGAAAGGGGAGCAACCTCACAGGGATTCAAGATCGTCTACGACGCCGGCTTCTCGCCGAGCCAGACGACATTTCTGGCCAACGTCCTCACCATGAAGTCGAAGGGCGTCCAGATGTTCTTCACCCAGCAGCTACCTGACGCCTACGCGGCCACGGTGGCCAAAGAGAT
Organism: Acidimicrobiaceae bacterium; assembly: GCA_003151475.1. GTDB lineage: Bacteria > Actinomycetota > Acidimicrobiia > Acidimicrobiales > UBA8190 > Palsa-661. Next base: position 56,537 of record PLXQ01000054.1, read on the forward strand.
GGCGCAGCAAAACTTCCAGCCCATCAACGTGGAAGAAGATGCGTACACGTCCAATCTCATCAGTGAGGGTGGTTCAGCGGTCAACGGCATGTATCTGACCGCCGGGTTCGCACTATATCTGGGGACGGACGCGAGTCTCCCGGCGGTGCAACTCTTCACCAAGTGGATGAACAAGGCTGACCCGAAAGCCAATTTCGAGTTGGAGGCGCTCTTCGGTTGGGCCTCGGCTGAGCTCTTCGTCGACGGGCTACGCAACGCCGGTTCGCCACCGACACGTGCTGGACTGGAGGCGGCGCTGGACAAAGTCACAAGCTTCAATGCCGGGGGCCTACTGTCGACGGGCAATCCGGCCCAGAACATCCCCGCACCATGTGTCGTGCTTGCCCAGGTCAAAAACGGGAAGATCGTCCGGGTATCACCTTCACCGAACGCGGGGTATATCTGCGACCCGAATTCAATGTTGCCGACGGCTGGCTTCAAGCCGGAGGTCAGACCCACTCCGGGGTCGTGAGGATCGGAGCCCCGACGGGGTGAGCTGTCGCGTCCGCCGAGGCAACGGACTATCGCAGAACTGCCGGATTGTTGACGACACCCACTCACAACGTTTGGGCAATTTGCGACGCCGGTCTTCTGTCGCTCACCCCTGCGTTGGCTGTCCCATGGGCCGTTGCCTTGACAAAAAGCCGTGGTCAGGAGCTTGGGATGCGCGCTGCCCGTAGCGACGAAGGGCATCGGTTGTCCTGGTCGCTTTAGCTTCCCGGGTCTGCTGCCGATTGGAAACGATCACAACAGACGGTGTGGACGGATCCACACCAGGCCACCTGGCCATCTCACGGAGGAGAAGCAGCCATGCGACGAAACAAGAGAGCTCTCGGTGCCGCGATCGGAGTGGGAGCGCTGGTGTTTGCCGGCGCCGCTGCGTTCACCAACAGCATCTCCTTTACGAACACGAACACCACAGTTGCGTACGGATCGGAGAGCGTATCCGGGGCAACGGTGACCTCCATCAGCTATGGGCTGAGCACCGACGGCACCACCATCGACTCGGTCACATTCATCGCCAGCGGGGACACGAGCGGCTCGGTGGCTGACGTGGGCTTCACGACGGGCGGCGGAAACCAGCCGACGTCCGCCTGCGGAGCGGGCACCTACGTCCTCAGCACCGGCACGACATACGTCTGCGACGCGGGCGGAAGTGGCCTGAACCAGTCTGTGGCCGGTATTACCGCCACGGACATCGTGGTCCACTAAAGGAAGCACCCGAACCGGGGCGGTGCGGGCATTCGGCCTGCACCGCCCCATCTCGGGAGTCAGTCATGCTCGGACGACGCCTGCGACGCATCGCCGCCACCGTGGTCGTGGTCGTTGGCGCCGCCGTCATTGTCGCTCTGGCCACAGGCGAGGTGACGCTCGTTACCACGCACGGCGTGAGCATGCTCCCGAGGTTCCATACTGGGGACCTTGCCATCATCATCCCCAGCGCGCGGTACCGAGTGGGTGACATCGTCGGATATCAAAGCCCACTCCTGCACATCACAGTGCTCCATCGCATCGTGGCCGAGCACGCCGGGCTGTTCACATTCAAGGGCGATCACAATTCCTTCCGCGACCCCGTTGCCCTCCGCGCCTCTGCCATCCGAGGGCGTCTGTGGCTCCGTCTTCCGCACTTCGGCACCGTACTCGGCTGGTTCCGGACCCCAATTGGCCTAAGTCTGCTGGCCTTCCTATTCATCGTCCTCCGCCTTGTCGGCGGAGTGTCGCAACGGCACCGGGCCCTCCGAAAGATGGCTGTCCCCCAGACGGGCGTCATGGGGAAGAGTTTGGGCCACAGGGGCGCGGCAGGAGGTGGCGTGCCGCTGCCGTGGTGGCCTGTCGCCGTGCTGCTGGCGTTGGCTGGCATCTTCGGGCCTCTGGCGGCGGTGTCGTGGGCACGACCGGTTACCCGCGCCAGCGAACGCCCCCTCGCTTACAACCAGCACATCAAGTTCTCCTATTCGGGCTCCGCACCAACCGGCGTGACATACCCCACCGGGTCTGTGGTCACGGGAGATCCCGTATTCCTGCGTCTCGTCAGCACGTTGACTGTCAGGGCCCAGTACGCGTTCGATGCGAGCGCGCCCGGTCCCTCGACGGCATCGACGACGGACGTATGGGGGACAATCGGTGCCAAGGCAGTGCTCCAGGGGCCCGGAGGATGGCACGGTCAGTTGGCCACGGTGGCGCCCGTTCGATTTTCCGGATCAACCGCCAGTGTGAACCTCGCCATAAGCCTCTCCCAAATCACCGCGCTGGAGACGGCGTTCAACAACGAAACGGGCCTTTCGCTAGGGACGACGAACATCTCCGTGACCCCGACTGTGCGCATCCACGGGGTCCTCGATGGTGCCCGAGTCGTCGACTTCTTTGCCCCCCCGTTGTCTCTCCAGCTGAGTGGAGAGGCACTCAGTCTCGTGTCGAGCTCATCCAGCGGAGGCACCTCCGCCTTCCCCCAGCTGACCCCGACTCACTCGGGATCGGTGGATCGCTCTGTCCGGGTGCCGGAACAGATGTCGATCCTGGGGCGTTCGATTGACGTTCTCGCCGCCCGTCGCCTCAGTCTGGGCGGTTTGGTTGTGCTGATCGCCGGCGTCATTGCCGAAATCCTCTGGCTGCTGCGCCGACGGCGGATGGATGAGGCGGCCCGTATCAGTGCCGCTTATCGTCAGGAACTGGTGGCCGTTTCTGCCAGCCCGGCAAACAGCGCCCAGCTTGTGGTGGACGTGGAGACGTTCGGCGAGCTCGCCCATTTAGCCCGGAGGTACGACTGTGTGATCCTTGAGCATGCACACCTCGGTGGCCACGCCTACTACGTGGAATCCGGTGCCACCATCTACCGGTGCGGAGTGGAGGCCTCGGCTGATCCCATTGGGGGTCGCATTCAGGATCCCGCATTCGCCGGTGCAATGTCGACGAGGGGCATCGAGGAGGAGAATGGCGCCGCCGTGATGGGCGAACATTCCTCGGATGTCGACACCCTGACCGGTGCGGCGGATGGCCCTTCCGTATTCGGCCCACTGCCTCGGGCGCCGCGTCGTGGCCTTCGGCCAAGTTCTCGACTCGAGCCAGACGCGGCCAAGGCAGTCGGTGATGTCGATTTGCTAACCCGTCTGGCGAAAGCCGAATGGGTCTCGGGGGTCGGCGACGCCAAAGCGCATTTGCACTCGGCCGTGGCACTGGCCAAGAAATCGGGCCTCGACCAGGAAATGATCGAAGCCCTTCTTGTCAATGTGCGCCCTGCATTCAACGCCGGACAAGAGAGCGATCCCGAGAAGATCGAGTTGTTGCAGTACTGCCTGGGGCTCGATATCGGTCCTGCTCTCAGGGCGCGCATCCTGGGTGCCCTGGCCGTCGAGCTCATCTTCGTTGGCGACACGGAGTACCGGAGTGAGATTCTTGACGAGGCCAGAGAGACCGCCCGCCGGTCATGCGATCCGCAGGCACTCGTCGAGACGTCGGCGTGCCACTTCCTCGCTCGTCCACGATCGAACTGGGCAACCTGCCAGCTCGAATTGGACCGCACCGTGTTCGTCGAGGCGTTGGACCGTGCGGTGACACTGGATGATCCCATCTGGCTGGCTACGGTGCAGGCTTGTGCGGCGTCATACGCAGTGATGGCCGGTGACGGCGAGGCAATACGCGCCCACGTGGACTCACTCTTGAAGACGAGCGCAGGAGGACAGAACCAGATTGCACTCCGCGCGCAGCTCCTGTTCGCCCAGACAATCGCTACTTTCGACGGTCGTCTGGGTGACGCCGCCGAGCTCTCCATCGAAGCTGATGACGTAGGGCGTAGCGCCAGGCTTGCTGACGACAGTACCGAGGCGTTACAGAGAGTTCTGGCATTGCGTCGAGAGCAGGACCGGCTCGAGGAGCTGGCTCCTGTCGTGACCGATCAACTCACCGCGCATCCGCGACGCACGGCGTGGGACGCCGTACTGACCTTCCTCCTGGCTGAGACCGGACAGCACCATGAGGTAGCGGTGCGTCTCCGTAGTGCGAGTCGCACTGGCATGTGGGAGATGACCGACGATGATGATTGGCCCCTGGCGATGGCAATGTGGTCGGAGGCGGCGGTCCGTATCGCTGACCGGGAGGCGGCCGTAATCTTGCACCAGATCCTCCGGCCTCACGACGGGGTACAGATGTGGACGAACGGAGTCCCCACCGGGCCCGCCGCACGGCTGCTCGCCCTCTTGGAACACGTGCTCGGCCGTACGGAGGAAGCGGACCGTCACTTCGCCGAGGCCGTGGAATTCAGCCGGCGGCTCATGAGCCCGGTCTGGACGGCGCGGTGCCAGCTCGACTGGGCCGAGACTTGGCTTGTGCGCGGCGAGATAGCGCGAACGGTTCAGCTCATCTACGCCGCCGATGCGACGATGGAGATGTTGGAATTGCCAGCGCTCCGACGGCAATCGGCCAATTTGAGGAATCGGCTCAATTCACCCTGATCCACCCTGATCCGCACCGAGACGGGTGTTGGCATTCGGCCGGCGAATCCTCCGACCAAAGGGTCCGAGGTACGTCTCTCCGACACCGACGGCGCCCAGCGAGGTCGGCTGTGATCCGGTCGGTGCCATCGGGAGAGTGACGTCGGCAGGTGCCGTCTGAGCTGGCGCCCAAGCTGCATTGCATTGCCGCCAACGGGATTGCCTGCCACCGCCACCCTCTTCGTGCCGAGAGTTAAAGATCGTCACGGGGCGTATGTCAGAAGAGCGAACTTGTACGTAGGTGGTACGACATGTCGCAGATCGGCGAAGGCAAGCAAGATTGGCAAGGCGCACTTCGGGCGCCGGAGTGAGGTCGGGATACGGGTTACTCGGGGCGGGACCGAGCGCCTCCGAGGTCCGGTCCTTCTTCGCACCGCGGGACCAACGCCGGGGGGTGGCGCGGGTCGACCGCAGTGCGAAGAAGGACCGAGACTTTGCTGCTTGCCTCTTACACCGAGGACCCGGGCCTCACACGCCGACAGCGTCAACCGGAAAGGCTAAGTCGAGTCTTACGGGAGCGATCATCCGTGATGATCGGCAGTAGCTCGGTTACGACATCGTTATTGTTTCGCCCAACCGGCCCCCTCCGAGCACAAAACTCGGTGCTTGGGTTGCCAGGGACCGGAGCAACAGTGTCGTCGGCTGGATCAGTGAGTCTCAGCCGTACCTACCCGACTCTTTTTACCACAACAGCCCTGTGTTGCAAGCGCGTTAGCCAAGCAGCGGCGATAAATGTTGTTGGCATCGCGAAGCATTGGGAGAGCGGTGCGGACCGGCAGCGCTCCGTGTGCCCGCCGAGGTGCTTGACGTACGGACGATGGCCACCCACGTCCGGAGTCGTCGTGTCCCAGTCCGCCACGCAGAGCGGTAATCCCGAGAGGGAGGCGCCGCTTGACGACAGTCAAGAGAGTGGGCAGCAACTCGTACGTCTGGTCTCAAAGTACCCGTCACTCCCACCACCCATCGATCTGTCACGGCCATATGTTCGCCGAGTCACGACAAGTCGAGCGCGAAGGTTGGACGAGGAGTTCCCCGCCCGTAACGCAAGGTGTAACCACTGCGTTGAACGAATGCCATCTATGAGTCACTCACTGATGCGGAAGGTGGGCACGGACTATGGGCATGTTCTCCACAGAGCCTCGGACGATCGCCGCTCGGATCCCGTTGGCAATGGCGGCACTCTTGCTGTCCTTTGTCGGCGTTGTCAACGCATTGCCACCGCCGGCGGCGGCATTAGCACCGTCGGCCCTGCATTCCTCGGCGACCTTCGGAGTCCTCACCTCTGTGTCGTGCCCGAGCTCTTCGTTCTGCGCCGCCGTCGATCTTGACGGAAATGCCCTCACGTATCAGGCACCCAATTGGTCGGTCGCCAATATCTCGGACAGTCGGCTCTACGGGGTGTCCTGCGTGACGGAGACGTTCTGTGTGGCGGTGGGGCAGGCGGGCAAGGCCTTCACCTTCGACGGATCGAACTGGGCCCCAGCCAGTGTGGATCCGAACAATGCCCTTGACGCCGTGTCGTGTCCCCAAGCGACCTTCTGTGAGGCGGTCGATACCGCCGGTAACGTGGTCACATACAACGGAACGACATGGACGTCGGCGCCTATCGATACCAACGGCCTGGACGCGGTGTCGTGTCTGACGTTGTCGTCCTGCTCGGCGGTTGATTCAGCGGGAAATATCCTCACCTACAACGGGAAGCGGTGGACGTCGGGGTCGATCGATGCGGGCGCCACTCTCCTGGGCGTCTCGTGTGCCGGCAGCACGTTCTGTACAGCCGTCGACAGCGCCGGTCGGGCTCTTACGCCCGGTTCTGCAGGATCACCACTCTCGGCCGGGTCCTCTTCGAGCGGGGTCGACACGACGTCGCTCGACGGCGTCTCCTGCCCGAGCACATCGTTCTGCGTCGCCGTGGACGCGAGCGGCAATGCCACCTCCTGGAACGGATCCTCGTGGGCGGCCCTCGCACCGGTGGACTCCGGGAATCAGCTTGACGACGTGTCTTGTGTCAGTACGACCTTCTGCACGGCTGTGGACAACGCCGGCAACGCCGTCATCGACAACGCCGGAGTCTGGTCGGTGAACGCCGTCGACCATGTGATTTCGGGCATCTCGTGTCTGAGTACGGGAGGTACGACCTCGTTCTGCGCCGCCGTCGATCGTGGCGGCAACCTGCTCACCACGGCCAACGAGTGGACCACGGTGTCGTCGAAGACGTCGATCGGGGGGACTCTGAACTCCGTCTCGTGCTCGAATACCTCGTTCTGCGCCCTGGTGGCCAAGAGCGGTAAGGCGACGATCTGGCAAGGCCAGGGCGGGTTTCAGACCACGCAGCCCGACACAAACCCGCTTCTCGGCGTGTCGTGCTTCACCGCCAGTACGACACAACGCTGCTGGGCGGTCGACAAGGTTGGCAACACGGTCAGCTATAACGGGACCAGTTGGTCGGCGAGTACCAAGATCGACGGCACCAAGATTCTCGAGGGCGTCTCCTGCCTTTCGGGGCCACCGAACAATGCCAGCTATTGCTCGGTGGTGGACAGCACGGGCGACATCCTGACGTTCAACGGGACGAGTTGGTCGCTCCCCATCAACATCGACGGGACGAAAGTCATGAAGTCCGTGGCGTGCACGTCATCGAGCGTGTGCGTGGCTGTCGTCAGCTCCGGAACGATCTTCCGGACGACGAACGACTGGGCCGCCGGATCGGTCACCAGTGTCAAGGTCGGGACGGCGATGGACTCCCTGTCCTGTGACAACACGACGACCTGCCAGTCCGTGAACGGCAACGGGAAGGCATTCTGGACGACCAATCAGTGGACAACCAGTTCATCGGCGAAGATCGACTCACACACGCTCGAGGGCATCTCGTGCTGGGGGGCGACCAACTGCTCTGCCGTTGACGGCGCCGGATTCGCCTTGACCAGCGACAACGACTGGATCAATACCTCCGTGGTGGCAATCGACTGACGTGGCTTCCCGACCCGACTTCGACCGGAGCGATGGTCGGAAGAACACCCGGAATGCCCTGGCGCGCATGTGGGGGAGGACGCCATACGCCGTGGTGACAACGGCGCTCTTGTTAGTCGGCACGGCTGCCTTAGATGCCGGACCGGCCGGGGCGGCGCCGACGTGGAGGACCACGGATCTTCCCGCCGTAGGCGCCGGGCCACCGGCCACGTTCGAATCGGCCCCGGCGGTTTCGTGTGCGTCGGTCACGGTTTGCGTGGCGGTGGGCTCCTACGCACCTATCGGGGTCGCGTCATCCTCACTCGGCGGCGGCGTCATCCCCATGAGCGCCTCCTTGACCGGTCCCACGTGGAGTGCTCAGGTCCTTCCCTGGCCGGCCGGGAGCTCGGGGGTGTCGCTGTCGGCCGTCTCGTGTCCCTCGGCCTCGGTGTGTGTGGCCGTCGGGCAGTACTCGCCAGCGGGCGGTGGGGTCCGTCCGTTGGCGGAGAGCCTGGCGGACGGCACGTGGACGGCCACCGCTCTGCCTTCGCCCTCGCGGGCCTACTTCACCTCTCTGTCTCGCGTTCCGCTGCTGGGTGGGGTGTCGTGCACCTCGGTTACAACGTGTGTGGCCGTCGGGGTGTATCCCGTCCACAGAGGCAGGACCCTGGCCTGTTGCTACCGCTACTACCCGCTGGTGGAGACGCTTGCCGGGGGGATCTGGACGGCTTCCACGGCGCCCAGTCCCCGCGGAGGATCCGACGCGTCGTTGTCTTCGGTGTCGTGCTCGGAGCCGACGACCTGTGTGGCCGTAGGCAATGTCACCGTCTCGGGCGGGCCGAGCCTTCTGGCCGAATTCCTGTCCGGAACCAGGTGGGCGCCGGCGTTGGTCGCGGTTCCGTCGGATGGTTCGTACCCGGCTCCCTTCCCCTGGAGCGTGTCGTGCGTGGGTTCTCGTTGTGTCGCCCTCGGGGCCTACGTTGCCGCCGATGGCGCGGGCGCCGTTGTGGCCGAGACTCTGTCCGGCCGTTCATGGACGCCCACGTCATTGCCGCTCCCGCCTGGTGGGTCCTATGGGTTCCCCTTCACCTACGAGCCGCAGGGCGCGGTGTCATGCAGTGCGATCGGGTTGTGCGTCGCCGTGAGCTCGTACCAGCCGAGCGGGGGCGGCCAGGAGGCGCTGGGCGAGATGCTCAGTGACGGCACGTGGACGCCGACATCGCTGCCGTCGCCTTCCGGAGCCACGTCCGCCGACCCTCAGGGCCTATCGTGCCCGGCACCGCAGGCGTGCGTGGCCGTGGGCAGCTATCCGCCGATCGGTGGTGGAGAGGGTCCTCTGACCGAGACACTGTCGGGAAGCACGTGGACAGCCGGCACCTTGCCTTTGCCCGTGCCGTCACCTGACGCATCGATCTCGGCGCTGTCGTGCATCTCGGCCTCGTCGTGCGTGGCGGTGGGCGGTCTCTACGGAGTCGATCACTTCCAGAGGCCCTTCGAAGAGACCCTGTCCGGTGCCAGCTGGACGGCCGCGACGCTGCGATTCCCCGACCACAGCGTCCCCAGTGGTGACGCCAATCCGGTCATGCAGGGGTTGTCCTGTCCATCGGCCTCTTCGTGCGTGGCGGTGGGGTATGCGCCGGGGCCTGCGCTCACCGAGCACCCTCTCGTCGAAGTGATGTCCGGGGCGGCGTGGAAGCCTGAACGACTTTCGCTTCCCGAGGGGATGCAAGGCCGGTCGGCGTCGTTGGCCGGAGTCTCGTGCTCGTCGGCCACCTCGTGTGTGGCCGTGGGCGCCCTCCAATCCGAAGATGTCGCCGTGATCGAGACACTCGCCGGCGGGACATGGGTACCGACGGTTCTGCGTCCACCGGGTGACGAGCCCCGGATCTCACTGTCGAGCGTGTCGTGCCCGTCGGCCACCTCGTGTGTGGCCGTGGGCGCCTACTGGGGTGCCAACCCCGGGTTCTCTCGACCCCTGGTGGCCACGGAGTCGGGAGCGGTGTGGCATGTGGAGAAACTGAACCTGCCATCGAACGCTCGGAGCGACGTCGCCTTCACGGTGCCGCTCTTGCGATCGGTCTCATGTCCCTCGATCACTTCCTGCACGGCGGTGGGCTTCTATCCCACATCCTTCGACAGTACGGCGCCGCTCGTCGAGACACTGTCTGGCAGCACGTGGCGGCCGCTGTCTCCACCGGTGACGACAAAGGACAACTGGACGCTGCTGTGGGGATTGTCGTGCCTTTCGACTGGTTCGTGCACCGCCGTCGGCGAATCCGACGGATTGCCACTGGTAGAGACGAAGTCGGCCACGACGTGGACTTCAACCGTCGTTCCGCTTCCGGCGGGTGACTCGGGTGCTTCTCTCCAAGGCGTGAGCTGCACCTCGACGGCGTCGTGTACTGCCGGCGGCGGAGGTATCGGAGTGTCGGGGATCTACCCCGTTGTCGCTTCCGATGCCACCTGATCGCCGGTCAGGTCAAATGGTGGGAGGAAGGGGGGCGACACTTCCGTAGGCCACCGCGAACCCGTTGTTAGCCGGGTTGGGTGCCGAAGGTATCGAGACCGTCTTCCCCCCCTTGATCATCCTGCCCGAATCAGCGGTGACGAGGTCAGGATTGGCTCCGTTCACCGTGCCGTTGTCGAAATCGACCGTGGTGTCGTGGGCGAGAGCAGCGACGTGGTTGCCCACCGTCGGAGCCTCCTGGATCCACTCGACCGAGGTCATGGGACCCGAGTACGCCTGGTGGGTCGTAAAGGACTTTCCGGTCGTCAGGTCGCTCACGGTGATGGTCCAGTTGGGAGTGCCTTGCGTGATGGATACGGCCATGGTGTCCCCGGGATGGACGGTGATCCCTGCGATGGGAGTTTCGAAGGCGGGCAGGATCTCCCACCACGCCTGATAGAAGGCCTGGCCGTTCACCCAGTCCTGCTCCGTGCCCGCTTGGATCAGATCGCTGTTGTTGAAGCCGTCGATTCCCACCCAGGTGGAGGAGAATTGGCGGGCTCTCCTTTTTGCGGGGGCGTTCACGGTGGGCACGGTCCACTGTCCCGTGGCGCTCGTGAATCCGCTCCCCGAGACCGCATAGCCCGACCAGTTCGTGGACGACCACGGCTTGGGGGTGGCCGTCGCCGCTCTGAACCCCTTCGGGCCCGGGCCCGGCGCCGGGATCATGGGCGCATGGGTCTCGGCTCCGACAGAAGCCACCGCCTGAGCGGCGGGGCTGACGTCCAGGCAGCCGATGGCGACGGTGACGAGCACCGCCGACGAAAGTGAACCGATCCGAACCGCGACTCTCCGCCCCATGACCCCCCCTGTCGAGTGACTCCCCGCCCCTCAGACCGAACCAGACAATGCTAACGCCGATCGGGCTCTCAAGTGGGTCGGTCGGTGACAGTGTCGGGAGCTCCGCACGCGATGATTTAGGCTTCCATCGTGGACGTCTTGGTCGTGGTCGGAACCGAAGATGTGCCAGGTCAACTCCTCGAACGTGCCCGTCACATCGTCCGGATACCCGAGAGCAGGCTCGGCCCGTCGACGGTGGCGGAGGTCCGGGCCCGAATTCCGAGAGACGTCGGCGTGGTTGGTCCCCACGGGTCCCCGGCGGCCCTGGACGCCGCCACCGGGCTCCATTCCGCCGGCCTTCCCGTCACTCTCTACACCGATGGTGCGGGGGGAGTCGTGCCCCCGGGGGTGAGGGTGCTGCCGTTGTCGGATACGGGGGCTCCGATGGAGGTGTCGCATTCCCTCCTCGACCTCGTCGGTGACACACCCCTGGTCCGGCTCGACCGCGTCGGTCGAGATCTGGCCTGTCACTTTCTGGCCAAGCTCGAGTTCCTGAATCCCGGTGGAAGCGTCAAGGATCGTCCCGCCGTCGCCATGGTCGAAGCCGCTGAACGCGCTGGGCTTCTCGGGCCGGGCGGGACGATAGTGGAGCCGACGTCGGGGAACACCGGTGTGGGACTCGCCATCGTGGCCGCCCGCAAGGGGTACCACTGTGTGTTCGTGATGCCCGACAAGATCGCCGCGGAGAAGATCGACCTCCTGCGCGCCTACGGTGCCGAGGTGGTGGTCTGTCCCACGACGGTGGCGCCCGAGCACCCCGATTCTTATTACTCGGTTTCGGATCGGTTGGCGCGCGAGATCCCTGGTGCCTACAAGCCCAATCAGTACCAAAACGCCGACAATCCCAAGGCGCACGAGACGTCGACGGGCCCGGAGATCTGGCGCCAGACGGCGGGCCGTGTCTCGCATTTCGTGGCCGGCATCGGCACCGGCGGGACGATCACCGGCGTCGGTCGCTACCTCAAGTCGCAAAACCCGAATGTCCAGATCGTGGGCGCCGATCCCGAAGGGTCGGTCTACTCCGGTGGAAGCGGGCGGCCCTACCTGGTGGAGGGCATTGGTGAGGATTTCTGGCCCGGCACATACGACCCCACGGTGGTGGACAACGTCCTCATGGTGAGCGACAGGGATTCGTTTCTCACCGCCCGTCGGGTGACGCGCGAAGAGGGCATCCTCGTTGGTGGGTCGGCCGGTACTGCCGTGTGGGCAGGCCTCCAGATTGCCCGACCCCTCGGCCCTGACGATGTCGTCGTCGTGCTCATCCCCGACTCCGGTCGGGGATATCTCTCCAAGCTCTACAACGACGGATGGATGGCCGATTTCGGGTTCTTGCGGTCGGGCGGGCAGTCGGTGGGAGAAGTGATCTCCAACAAGGGCGGTGACCTCCCCCCCCTCATCCACGTGCACCCCGACGACTCCGTGCGCGACGTCATCGCCATCTTGCGCGAGTTCGGAGTCTCCCAAGTGCCCGTGCTCAAGGTGGAGCCCCCGGTTGTCGCCGCCGAGGTCCTCGGCTCGGTGCACGACCGGGACCTCCTCGAAGCCGCCTTCCAGGATCCGGATCTGCTCACCCGGCCCGTAAGCGAAGTGACCGGTCCACCTCTCCCCACCATCGGCGTGGGAGAACCGGTGGAGATGGCCGTGACCCGCATGGAGAAGGTCGGTGCCGTCCTCGTCTTCGACGCCGGACACCCTGTCGGGATCTTGACGCGTTCGGACGTCCTCGGCGCCCTCGTCGGTCGTTCAGCCACCTAGGGGCTCGAGAAGACGATGGACGACACTTCCGAGCACTACGGCTTCGAGACCCGCGCCATCCATGCCGGACAGGATCCCGATCCCGCCACCGGGTCGGTCGTTCCCGCCGTCCACCTGGCCAGCACCTTCCGCCAGCGGGCGGTCGGTGCCGACCAGGCCTACGAATATGCACGTTCGGGAAACCCGACCCGGAGTTCCCTGGAGCAACAGATGGCCTCGCTCGAGGGCGCCGGTTACGCCTCTGCCTTCGCCAGCGGGCTCGCCGCCGAGGACGCCGTGCTGCGGGCCCTGCTGGCGCCGGGGGACCATGTGATTCTGCCGCTCGACGCGTACGGCGGAACCTTCCGATTGCTCGACAGTGTGCACCGACCCGCGGGCATCAGTTCGACGACCACCGACCTCGCCAATGGTGAAGGTCTCGAAGCGGCATGGCGCCAGGAGACCCGGATGGTCTGGGTCGAGACGCCGAGCAACCCCTCTCTCTCGATCGTGGACATCGCCGCCACCGCCGCCTTTGCGCACGAGCGCGGCGCCGTCGTCGTGGTCGACAATACGTTCGCAACTCCCTATCTTCAGAATCCGTTGGCTCTCGGCGCCGATGTGATCGTGCACTCGACGACGAAGTACCTGGGAGGTCATTCCGATGCCGTCGGCGGCCTGGCTCTGCTCAATGACCCGGACATCGCCGACCGGATCGCTTTCCTGCAGAATGCCACCGGTGCCGTACCGGGGCCTTGGGACTGCTACCTCATCCAGCGCGGGGCCAAGACCCTCGCCATCCGGATGGAACGACATTGCCTCAATGCCCAGGTGGTGGCCGACCACCTCGACTCTCACGCGCTGGTGGCGAAGACGTACTATCCCGGACTGGCAACCCACCCCGGCCACGAGACCGCGGCGCGCCAGATGCGCGGCTTCGGAGGCATCGTCTCCTTCCTGCACGCCGGCGGTGAGGCGGGCGCCCTGGCCATGGTGGCGCGTACCCGCGTGTTCACGCTGGCCGAGTCACTCGGCGCCGTGGAGTCTCTGATCGAGCATCCGGGTCGGATGACGCACGCCGTCCTGGCCCAGTCGTCACTGGCTGTGGACCCGAGCCTGATCCGCCTCTCCGTTGGAATCGAGAGTATCGATGACCTTCTGGAGGATCTCGATCAAGCTTTCCGCGGGTGACGTTGCGTCACCAGCGAAGCTTCAGGTGTGACAACGCCTGAGTCGATGAGGTTCGACCGAAAGGCGGGGGGCTGCTGTCCCGGTGAGGGGCTAACCGGGACAGCGCCCGCCTGTTGACCGGCGTGTCACCCCTGCACTCGTCGGGGGAAAGAGGAGCGTCGCCACAGCGCCACTTTAATCGCCGCGCCTTCAGGATGCAACTAAATCTATAGAATTACTAGTCAGAATCGGGCGGCCACGAGGCCGCGTGTGTTCAGTGGGACCCCCGTCGTACCGACAGGGCGGTGCCCAGTTGGTCAGCGAGGGCCACGGCGACGACACAACGCTCCTGTGAGATGGGAGTGGCAGGGGTTGGAGTGAGAATGAAGGTGCCGAGAATGCGGCCCCCGCCCCGGACCGGGAGCTCGACTTGTTTGGTGGGCGGCCCCATGGAGGTGGTGGGCCAGCGCAGAGGATGAGCCTGACCGTCCCGTCGGGCTCGATCCACGCCCCTTTGCCCGAAGGAGGGTCCCACACGAATCGACAATCCTGAAGGGAGAGCAGATCCCGAAGCTCGGCGGCCACGGCTATGAGCACGAAGTCGGGCTCCTCACCATCGGAGATCCGCTCGGCCATGTCGTGGATGCGAATCAGCTCGTGCCTTCCCTCGGCGGCGTCCCGACGGTGCCGCCGCCCGCGCGAGGGTCGTGTCGGTCCGCGAGGGCGATCGCGAGAGATTGTGAGGCGTGCTCGGGGCCCGCTCCTCGCCCGAGAGATCGACGTCGGTGACGTCACCCGTGGTCACCGTTGGCTATCCACCTTCAGGCGCTTCCAAGCCGTCGACCCTCCGTGTCTGTGCTGGTGGAGAGCGTAGGGCCTGGGAGCGCACGGCATTCGCAGTCCAGCGCTGTCCCACCCCGAAGAAAGCCCCGGGAAGTGCCCGGGCGGCCGTCGAGCCTCGCTATGAAGCCGGACCTGTCGTCGTGGGGTCCGCCGAGACGCAGCTCGCCGGGGGCGAGGACGACCCCTGTTGGCCCGGCATGAGGACCGTCCCGGCGCATCCGAAGTTCGAGAACGTGGTCTGACTCGTCGCCGTGGCCCCGTCGGAGAACGCCGCCACCGAGTCGGTCCGCCGGATGTACCCTCCGGCGTCGATCGAGATCTTGACCGTCGTCCCTGTGTATCCCTGCTGTTCGAGGACGGCGAGGGCGCTACGGATGGCGGACGCCTCCACTGCGTTCGACCCCGTGGCCACGGTGCCCTCCTGACCGGGGGCGAGGGTCACCTGGTAGACGGTGACGGCGACACCGTCCACCGTGCCGGTACCGATCTGGTCGGCGCTCGTGATGGCGTTCTGGTCGAGCTCCAGATAGCCCGTCGGACTGGCCAGCCCCATCATGTCGAGCGCACCCTGGCGCGGCCCGAGGGTGCCCTCGACGCTCCCGGCGAACCCCGACAGCGGCGATCCGGGGATGGCGCCGGACGAATCCGGTGATTGCCCGTATTCACCACCACCGGCCTCCCACACGTTGGTGCCGTTGTCGTGGAGGGTGATCTGCCCGAGCCCGGGCACCTGGGTGGTAGCCACCATGGCGAAGGGATCCGTGTTGATCACCCCCGTTCCGGCGAAAGTCAGCCCACCCCCCGTCGGTTCGGAGAAACATCCCTGCCAGCCGCCATTTTGCGTCGCCGGCGACGAGATCGTCCCTCCGCTGGTCGGGGCGGCGCCGGCACACGTCGTGGTGGTCGACGGCGATGTGGGAACCGAGACTGGCCCCTGGGAGAAGGTGATATCGAAGCTTCCCGATGCAATCGTCGTACTGAGAGCGGCCAGAACGCGATGTCGGTCCCCACTGTGCCCTTTGGTCGTTGTCGCCGGCCGGGCCGACGAGAGGGCCAGGATCACAGGGACGGCGACGGCCACGAGCACCGCCACCGACACCACGCGTGCCACCGTGCGCCGGCCCGGTGGCCGCCGGTGGCGACGCGTGTGAGTGACCTCCTCGAATGTGACCGGTTCGATCCCGGCCTGGATGAGTGAACGAATGTCGTCTGACAGGTCAGCCATGGTCTGCAACCTCCAGTGCCGAACGGAGCTTGGCCAAGCCCCGCTCCAGGTGGGTGTGGATGGTGGACGGGGCCAGGCCAGTGAGGTCGGACACCTCGCGGACGGTCCACTCGAATCCGTGGACGAGAACCACGGCCAGCCGCTGCCGCTCGGGCAGGTCGGCCAGGAGTCGGGAGAGAGAGGGCTCGTAATGCGACTCGCTCTCGGCCGGACGTTCGAACAGGTTCGGCACCTTGCGGCGGCGGACGCTGCTCTGGCCGACCCGATAGAGATAGCCGGCCGGATTGGTCATGGCCCGTATCTTCGGCCATCGCTCCCAGGCGTAGGCCAAGGCGTCCGCCGTCGCCTCGCGGCCCCTGTCCCAGCCGAGTCCTGCCGCCAGGGCGCGATGCAGTCGAGGTTCCGTCGCCATCATGAATGCCCGGAAATCGACCTCCTCGGCCTCGTTCATGACGCTCCTGTCGACGCTCTCCCACCGAAAGAGCCGTGAGCGCACCAGATCTACTACAGGTTTCACCATTTTCTTGTCCGGAGCGTGACTGCGTCGGTCCCCGCCGCCTGGTCCGGGCTGGAGAAGTCAAGGTCCGGCGCCGACCTGCCGATGGGTCATGGCGGAGGAGTG
This sequence comes from Acidimicrobiaceae bacterium, assembly GCA_003151475.1. Lineage (GTDB taxonomy): Bacteria > Actinomycetota > Acidimicrobiia > Acidimicrobiales > UBA8190 > Palsa-661. Next base: position 72,952 of record PLXQ01000054.1, read on the forward strand.
CTTTGTCGCGACATGGATCATGAAGGAAGTGCCGCGCCGGGTGCGCTGGCCCGTCGTCGGTGCCGTCACCATCGTCGTCTCGCTCGTGCTGGCCGTCCCCCCGGTTCTGGCTGGCGCGCTCGACGGATCCTCGGTGACGGTGGCGATGGCGGGCGCGCCGCCGCTGATGGGGCCCGGCCACCACGGCGCTGCCGGCGGGGGTGGCAACTCCCCGGGCGGCACCCCCACGGACGGCAGCCCCGTTGCCGACGTGGGGCCCGGAAGCACGACGGTCACCTACTGCGACGAAGACGGGACGGCTGAGACCCTTGCCGTCGACGAGCCGACCCCGTTACCCACCGGCGCCGTTCCGGCCGTCGTGTACGTCCACGGGGGCGGATGGACGGGCGGCGATTCGTCGTATGCGCCCTCCTCGCTCGTCGGTCAGATGGCATCGGGAATCGTGGCGAAGGGTTGGATCGTCATCTCCATCAACTACCGGCTCGCTCCGCGATTCCAATGGCCGGCTCAGATCGAGGACGCCAAGTGCGCCATCCGCTTCCTGCGCGCCCATGCCGCCGCGCTGCACATCGACCCGCTGCACATCGGGGCCATCGGCGACAGTGCGGGCGGGCAGATCGTGGCCCTTCTCGCATTGGCCGGGCCTGGCGCCGGCTTCGACGTGGGGCAGTACGGGGACCAGTCGAGCGCGGTCCAGGCGGTCGTCGATCTCTACGGACCGGCCGATCTCACCACGTCGGACTGGCTGAGGTCTCCCGTCGTCCAGGCGGTGGCCCCCGACGTCTTCGGAACGATTCTCGGACCCGGTCACGCCGGGACCTCGCCTACGAAGTCCCTCACGGCCGCCAGCCCCGTGACCTATGTCGGACCCGACGAACCGCCGTTTCTGATCATGCAGGGGGACGAGGACAGGGTGGTCCCACCTGATCAATCCGAAGAGCTGGCCGATCGCCTGCGCGCCGCCGGCAACACGCCGTCACTGGTGATGGTGCACGGGGCGCAGCACGAATTCGTGACGGCCGATGGTGGTTCGGTGACGCCCGACCTCAGCCAGCTGGCCTCCGACGCGTCAGGCTTCCTGATCCGGTCTTTAGCTCCGCCCGGGAGCTGATCCCTTTCCTCGAATGAATCCGGGGTCAGACGGAGGCGACGAACATCTGTTGGGTGAGCGTGGGACCGAGGGCCACGGTGGCGCCGTCGATCTCGAGGGTCACGGTCCCGTCCGGGGCCCGCGAGCGCACCAGCGCCGATCGGCCCGGAATGCAGCCGTGCTCGCCCAGGTACTCGAGGGAGGCCATGTCCAGCTCGACCTCCTCGGTGATCCTCTCCAGCCGGACCCGCCCGCCCGGCGCCACGTCGGCCAGGCTCACCTGGGCCGGTCCATCAGCGGCGCGCTCGGCTCCGGGGATGGGATTGCCGTGGGGGCAGGTGGTCGGATTGCCGAGGAGTTCCACCAGGTGGGTCTCGACCTCGTCGGAGATCACGTGCTCCCAGCGGCCGGCCTCGAGATGGGCCTTGTGCCAGGGGAGACCGATCACGTCCACGAGTAAGCGCTCGGCCAGCCGGTGTTTGCGGATGACACTGTCGGCCAGGGTACGGCCCCGGTCGGTCAAGGCGATGACCCGGCCCGTCCGGCTGACGTACCCGTCGTCGGTCAGACGGTCGAGCATCTCGGACACCGAGGGGGCGGTCCTCCCCATCCGTTGGGCGATTCGTGCCTGGATGACCGGGGTTCCCTCTTCGACCAAAGAATGGATGGTCTCGAGATACTCCTCGACCGGGGGGTGAAAGCCGTCCGTCACGCAGTCATCTTACCGATCGTGTCTCAGAGAGATCTCGGGCGACCGTAGGTGCCTGCCCAGGCACCCGGAACCAAATTAGTTGGCTGGGTTGCCCTAAAATATTTGGGCACCCTAATATCCGTGTCCAGACCGACGTCGCCCTGGTCGCCCCGGCGTGACGCCCGAAGTGGAGCGACCTCATGAGGAAAGCGACCCGGAACCGATCCCTGGCGGGGCTCGCCGGTCTGCTGGCCGCCGCTGTGGTCCTCGCCGCGTGCGCGGGCACGGGATCGGCGTCGGGGCCGTCGATCACGCTGTACAACGGCCAGCACGTCCAGACCACCGATGCTCTGGTCAAGGCGTTCGAGAAGCAGACGGGCATCGGTGTGAACGTCCGCAACGACGATGAGGACGTCTTCGCCAACCAGATCGTGCAGGAAGGGTCGCGCTCGCCGGCCGATGTGATCTACACGGAGAACTCTCCGCCGCTCGAATTCCTGCAGGAACGGGGCAAGCTCGCCGCCGTCGACCCGACCACGCTGTCGAAAGTGGCGTCGAAGTACAGCTCACCTAGCGGCCAATGGGTCGGCGTATCGGCCCGCAGCAGCGTCATGGTGTATAACACCCTGCTCGTCAAGGCCGGCGACCTTCCCACGTCGGTCATGGACCTGGCCCAACCGCGCTGGCGCGACAAGCTCGCCCTGGCCCCCGGCGAGACGGACTTCCAGCCCATTGTCACCTCGATCGCCCAGAGGTACGGCAAAGCCGCCGCCCTCTCCTGGCTACAGGCCGTGAAAGTCAATGCGGCGAGCCACATCTACCCCTCCAACGAGACTCTCACGGACATGGTCAACCGCGGCCAGGTGGCCATCGGGGTCATCAACCACTACTACTGGTATCGGGAGCGCTACACGGTGGGCGCCGCCAATGTGCACTCGGCCATCGCCTACTTCGCGCCCGGCGATGCCGGCTGGGTGATCGACGTCTCGGGCGCTGCAGTTCTGAAGTCGAGTCAGCACCAGGCCGGCGCCCAGCGCTTCGTCGCATTCCTGGTGAGCAAGACCGGTGAAGAGATCATCGCCCACGGCCAAAGCTACGAATATCCGCTCGGATCGGGCGTGTCGACGGCCAAGGACCTCCGTCCTTTCGACACGCTGCACCCTTCTTCCATAAGCGTGGCCCAGCTCGGTGACGGCTCGGAGGCGATTGCGCTGCTTCAAGAGGCCCAGCTTCTTTGATCGAACCCGGTCCTCGTTAGGCTCACGGTTCTCGAAAGGAGCGGTCTTGGGCGACGACAGATACTTACTCGACAATCGGGCGGCGGCTGCCGGCGTCCGCTTCCAGGCGCTGTCGGCGATCTTCGACCCTTCGACATTTCGCCACCTCGACGAACTCGGCATCGGCCCTGGTTGGCGATGCTGGGAGGTCGGAGCCGGCGGCGTCTCCGTCGTGCGGTGGATGGCCGACCGGGTGGGCGATGATGGCCGGGTGCTCGCCACCGACATCGATGTGTCGTGGGCGCAGGAGGCGGCGGGATCCATGGTGGAGGTGCGCCGCCACGACGTGGCGCACGACGCTGCTCCCGATGAGCTGTTCGACCTCGTCCACGCCCGACTGGTGCTCGTCCACGTCGTCGACCGCCACGAGGCGCTGCAGGCGATGATCCGGGTTCTGCGGCCCGGGGGGTGGCTCGTCGTCGAAGACGCCGATCCTGCTCTCCAGCCATTGAGCGCCCTTGATCCGCGTGGTCCGGAGGATGAGCTGGCCAACAAGCTGCGGACCGGTTTCCGAGAGCTGATGTCCGGACGCGGTGTCGACCTGGCCTACGGACGGAAGCTTCCGAGGCTGCTGCGCCAGGGCGGTCTCGTCGATGTCGCCGCCGACGCCTACTTCCCCGTCGCCTTGGCTGTTTGCGCGCAGCTCGAGACGGCGACCATCGCCATGATCGGCGACGACCTCGTGGCCCACGGGGTGGCCACCGCCGAGGAAATCAGTCTTCACCTGTCGAACGTCGCCGCCGGACGTCTCGACCTGGCCCAGCCTCCGATGATCTCGGCCTGGGGTCGGCGAGCGTGACGCACGGGGGGCGGCCGTCCGTCTGCCGGGGGTGTCGTCCATGACGGTGGCGACGTTGCCCCAGACCGCTCCCGTCCCCGCCGTGCACCGGAGGCGTCCGCGCTCCCTTGTCGTCGGTAGCGTCGTCGTCGCCGCCACCCTGGTCGTGCCCCTCGTCTTTCTTCTCCTCCAGGCGATTCAGGTCGGCTGGGCCGAGCTCTCCAAGCTTCTGTTCCGACATCTCACGGCCACGCTGTTGTGGAACACCGTGCGCTTGTCCGTCGTGGTCACCGCCGCCTCGGCTGTGATCGGCACGGCGGCGGCTTGGTTCGTAGAGCGGACGGACCTCCCGGGACGACGGGTGTGGGCCGTTCTCGTCGTCATTCCCGTGGCCATCCCGGATTTCGTCGTCAGCTTCGGCTGGGTTTCGGTGGCGCCGTCACTGCACGGCTTCGGCGCCGCCGTGCTCGTCATGACACTGGCCGTCTATCCGCTCGTCTATCTCCCGGTGGCCGCCAGCTTCCGCGGTGCCGACCCGGGACAGGAGGAGGTGGCGCGGGGCCTCGGTCTCGGCCGGACCCGCACCTTCGTCCGGGTCACCCTGGCCCAGGCGCGACCGGCCGTTCTCGGTGGATGTCTTCTGGTGGCGCTGGCGTTGCTCGCCGAATACGGGGCCTTCGAGATCCTTCGCTACCAGACCTTCACGACCGAGATCTTCACCGAGTTCCAGGTGGGCTTCGACGCCCCCGCCGCGTGCGCCTTGTCCATCGTCCTCGTGCTGTTGGGTCTCGTGCTCCTCACGGCCGACGGCCTCGGGCGAGGCGGCGGACGGATGAGCAGGTCGGGTCCGCAGGTGGCGCGCGTCCGTCAGCCCCGCCGACTCGGACGGGCCACGGTGCCGGTCTTCGCCGGTTTCGTCCTTCTCGTCGCCCTCGCTCTGGGGGTGCCCTTCGGCACCCTCGTCTACTGGCTCGTCCAGGGGGGGCGCACCACTCTTCCTGCCGCCGCTTCATTGTCGTCGGCGGCGTGGCACAGCGCCGGTTACAGCGCCGGGGCCGCCGCGTTGGCCACGGCGGCGGCGCTCCCCGTGGCTCTGTTGTCGGTCCGTCATCCCGGGCGGATGACGATGGCGCTCGAACGCAGCACGTTCCTCGTATTGGCCCTCCCCGGTGTCGTCATCGCCCTCGCTCTCGTGTTCTTCTCCGAGCGCTACGCGGCGTTTCTCTACCAACACAGTGCTCTGCTCATCGTGGCCTACGCCATCTTGTTCTTCCCCCTGGCGCTCGTGGCCGTCCGGGCATCGGTGGCCCAGGCTCCGACGGGGCTCGAGGAGATGGCCCGGGCGTTGGGCTCGAAACCGTGGTCGGTGTTGTGGCGCGTGACCCTCCGTCTGGTGGCACCGGGACTGGCGGCCGCCTTCTGTCTGGTCTTTCTCTCGGCCGTGACCGAGCTCACCTCGACCTTGATCCTCGTCCCCACCGGGGCCCAGACGCTCGCCACCCAGTTCTGGGCCTACACCACCAACCTGTCGTACGGCGCCGCTGCCCCGTACGCCACACTGATGGTGATCATCGCCGTCATACCCAGCTATCTCCTCGGACGCTGGTTCAACCGGCTTCCTGTTAACGCGGCGACCCCGACATGACCCGATTGGTCGCCACCGACCTCTATAAGGCCTTCGGGAGCCAGTCCGTTCTCACCGGGATCGAGCTCACTGTCCCCGAAGGGTCGTTGACGGCCATCTTGGGACCGTCGGGCAGCGGGAAGACGACTCTGTTGCGGGTACTGGCCGGATTCGAACGGTGCGATCGCGGTGTGATCAGCCTGGGCGGCCGCGTCGTGGAAGACGGTCGTCGCTACCTTCCCCCCGAGGAGCGTGGCATCGGCTACGTCCCCCAGGAGGGCGCCCTTTTCCCCCACCTGACGGTGGAGAAGAACATCGCCTTCGGACTGTCGCGCCAAGAGCGACGCGACGGACGCGTCGCCCGGCTGGCCGAGATGGTGGGACTCGGGAACCTCACCGGTCGCTATCCCCATCAGCTGTCGGGGGGCCAGCAACAACGCGTGGCCCTGGCCCGTGCGCTCGCCATCGAACCCGAGGTGGTCCTTCTCGACGAGCCGTTCTCCTCGCTCGATGCCGGGCTCCGGGCCAGTGTCCGCGCCGACGTGCAGAGAGTGCTGCGCGAAGCGGGAACCACGGCGCTGTTGGTCACCCACGACCAGGACGAGGCGCTGTCCATGTCCGACTTCGTCGCCGTCATCCGCGACGGGCGCATCGGCCAGACGGGGACGCCCCAGGAGCTGTACGAGCACCCGGTTGATCCGGACATGGCCGAGTTCCTGGGCGATGCCAATTTGATCAGGGGGTCGGTAGACAGCGCCGTGGCCTCGACCCCGCTCGGGACTTTCCCCCTTCGATCCGGATCCACCCCGGTGGCGAAGCCGACCTCGGCGGTGATCTTGGTCCGGCCCGAACAGGTCGAGATCCGGCCCGGTCGGGCCGCCCACGGGCTAGCCGCACGCGTGGTGGAGTCGGAATTCCACGGTCACGACGCTGTGATGCGGGTGCTGCCCGACGCCTCGTCGGGTCTCGGTGCCATCGTGGCGCGGACCGACGGGGCACTGGCTCTCGCTCCGGGCACCGAGGTGACGGTGACGGCGCGCGGACCGGTGCTGGCGTGGCCCGATGCGTAGCATTCCGGCGTAAAGCCCCGGGGTCGTGGCCCGGGACCGCCTTTCGGCGTCTAGGGGATCGACATCACCGTGGCGCCGGCCGGAAGGGCGAAGTCGCTGGCGGGCGGGGAGGAGGAATAGCTCGTCAGGGTGAAGCTGCTCGCGCTCGAGCCCTCGTAGGCCAGGATCCCTTGCTTGGTGACGCAGTACTTGGCGTTCTTCCCTGCCGCCGCGATGGTGGCGCAGGTGGCGGATTGCCCGGCGAAGGACGCCGTCGAGAAGGTCACGTCTTAGCCGGCGGCATGGGCGACTGCTTCTGCTTGCGCCGCCTTCAATTCAGTGAGGGCGGTAGCGGGGCTGAACAGAGCCGTCAGTGCCGACAGGGGATTGGAGGCGCCGGCGCTGTAGCAGGTCGTCTGACCGTTGGCGTTGGAGCAGAAATACGAAGCCGTCCCCGTGTTGATCTCGCTGCCACCGCTCGACGAGAAGGCGGACTTTGGCGGTGCCTGTTCGATCGTGACCGACCCGTTCGATCCCGAGCCCGTTGTCGTGTAGACGGCCTTGAAGGTGATCTTCTCCGCTGCTTGGACCTGCGAGGACAGCGCTCCGATCTTGGAACTCAGAGACGTGCCGCCCGCCGGCGCCGTGCTCGTCGTCGTGGCGCCGGCCGAGGCTCCTGGCGCGGTCGTGGACGACGTGGACGCCGTCGGGCTCGAGCTGCCGCACGCGGCGATCACCAGCGCGAAAAGAGCGACGCCGAGGAGGGCGGGGGCGCGACGCCGGGCCGACCGGGCGAGGGACGATGTCGTTGTCATGTGCAAGACTCCTGATCTCGACGGCATACGCGCACGAAGTGTAGAAGTCGGTTCTGACCCGTTGCGGATCCTGGGCATCCTCGTTGGACGGAGAGCACATTGCCGTTCGTAGTAGACACGATCCAGGTCGAACCCGAGCACGTCGCCGCGTACATCGCCGCCGTGGAGCAACACGGCCTCCCGGTGATGACAGAGGCCGGTGCCGTGTTCGTCTCCTGCGCCACGACGTCGGCCGATTTCGGTGCGCCGGTCGACGTCCAGGTCGTCTGGTCCTTCGATGATCACGCCCAGTGGAACGTCATCCGCAAGAACCTCGTGCTCGATCCCCGGTGGTACGGGTACGCGCAGACCGTCGCCGCACTGCGCACGGGCGGAACACGGCGCTTTTACTATCCGGTCGGCTTCTCGTCATGATCCGGCGCTTCGAGATCTACGCCGTGGCCCCCGACGCCGATGACGCCGGCGTTTCGGCCTTCGAATCGGCCTGCGCCCGCTGTGGTCGTTTCATCCCCGAGGTCCTTCATTCTGCGGTGGGGTGGAACCGGTCGGACGCTCCCGTTCAGATGGTCTGGGAACACGCCTTCGCCTCAGCCGAGGCGTACCAGCGCTACATGGTGCACCCGTACCACGCCGACGTCCTCGACCGTTATCTCTTGGCAGATTCTCCGGAGCGGGTGGTGGTCGACGACGGCCTCGGAGCCGGACTGGTCGGCTACAGCTGTGACGGCCCCGTCTTCGCCATGACCGGGGGTCTGCGCCGGTTGGTCCTGCTGCGTCTCAGCCGTCAGGCGTCGACCGCGCAGGTGAACGACTTCGAACGGACGCTCGCCGGCGCGGCCGAGGCCGACGACCTGATCCTGTCGGTGGTGGGCGCCAACACCCTCGGCTCGGCCTGGTTCGACGCCGTGACGCCGGTCGGTGGCCGGCCCCGGTGGACCCATCTTTGGGAACAGGGCTTCGTCGACACCGACGGCCTGGCGTCGTACCGCCACGGTCCCTCGTCGTTGGCCGAAGCGGAGCGGCGAGGATGGCAGGGCGTCTTCGACGGCGTCGTCGAACGAGCCGTCAGCCTGTACTACGAGATCGCCGACCCCCGACCGGAGCGCGGTTGATCAGGTGGTCCAGGAGTAGGCGAGCGAGATCGTCCGGGGCAGGTCGAAGGTGATGGTGAAGCTCGAAGCGTCGAGGGCCCGGGCCACGGCGGCGGCGGCGTCCTTGAAGGCCTCGATGATGTTGCCGAACTTCTGCGGTACCCGTCGCAACAGCGCCACCGCCCGCTTCAGCACTTCGGCAAATGTGGCCAGGGCCCCCATGGCCTTGTGCGGGTCCTTCGTCGCTTTGCGGCCCCACCGACGCAATGCCTTCACACCGTCTTTGGGGTCGCGCACGAGAGCGTGGGCCAGTTTCGTGATGGCGACATCGGTGTTGCCCGAGGCGACCACCGAGCCTTCGGAGTTCTTCAGGATCCGGGTCAACGAGTCGGCGCTCATACCGGGCTGGTTCCGACCGGCGCTCGGCTTCTCGGTTTCAGTTTCGGTGGCGCTCGGCCGCCCGGCACGGGGTCGGGCGCTCGCCTCGAGCAGTTCCATGGGATCGGCCGCGACGAAGCTGTCGAAGGCTTTTGCGAACTCGCCCATCTTCTGGTTGCCCCCCTGTCGCCACGCTCCACGTCGCGCCTGGCGATCACCGCATCGACCGAACTTCTCATTTTACCCACTCTCCGTGTCAGTCCCGGGCGGCGACGGGCCCAATCTTCGACTTCCGCCGTAATTCCCGGTTCCCGGACTCTGCCGGCCCCAGGCCCCCGGGACCAAGGATCAAGGGATGGCTCGGCGCCGTGTGATATCGATGCACGCGTGTCGCCACGTGGCGGGCAGCAAGAGGACCGCAGCTGGCCGGCCGGTCTCACCGAAGCGGTCCGCCGTGCCGTCTCCGATCACGCACCGGTCGACGCCCGGGAGCGCCAAGCCCGGACCAGGTTCCTCGACGATCTCGCCCACCTGGCCCACCCCTTCGACGAGGCGGCCGATCCCGTCCACGTCACCGGTTCGGCCGTCGTTGTCGGTCGGAGGGGAACGGTGCTCCATCTGCACAAGCGGCTGCACCGCTGGATGCAGCCCGGTGGTCACATCGATCCCGGTGAGAGTCCGTGGGACGCGGCCCGGCGCGAATCGGAGGAGGAGACGGGACTGGCCGCCACCCACCCCGACGCAGGCCCCCGGCTTCTCCATGTGGACGTCCATGAGGCGGCCGAAGGCCACACCCATCTCGATATGCGCTATCTCCTGCTGGCCCCCGACGAGGATCCGTCGCCCCCGCCGGGGGAGAGTCCCGAAGCCCGGTGGTACACGTGGGACGAGGCTCTGACCGTGGCCGACGCCGCTCTGTACGGCGCCCTCGAAGTGGCCCGGCACCAGCCCGAGGTGGGGGCCCTGCTCGGCCCCCATGGCGAGGTTCCCGACGGTGGCGGTCCTGGTGGTGGTCATCAATAAGGGTCCTGGTGGTGGTCATCAATAAGATGGTGCCGGAGGCAGGAGGGCCGGTGACCGAGCAGGAATCAGGGGAGGCAGCCGGATCAACCGGTGACGTCTTCTCGACGCTCCTCGAGGTGCAGGACCACGACACCACCATCGACCAGTTGCGCCATCGCCGCTCCGCGCTGCCCGAGCAGGCCGAGCTGGCCGGCGTCGAAGGTCGATTGTCGATTCTCGAGAACAGAGCGACCGTGGTCCAGACGGTCCGGGACGAGCTCGGGGTCCGCCAGGCGGCGCTGGAAGAGCAGATCGACGTGACCCGTGCCCGCCGGACCGAGCTCGAACGCCGGATGTTCGGCGGACAGGTGTCCGCCGCCCGGGACCTTCAGGCCATGGACGAGGAGGTCAAGCACCTCGCCCACCACATCTCGGAGCTCGAGGACCGTGAGATCGAGATCATGGAGGAGCTCGAACCAATCGATACCGATCTCAGCGCGGTCTCGACCGAGCGCGACGCCCTGCGGAGCGACCGGGCCCGCCTCCAGGGCGCCATCGCCTCCGCCGTGGAGGGGATCGACGCCGACATCGTGACCCAGAGCGCCGACCGGGTGGCCGCCGCCGCCGCCGTCCCCGCCGACCTGCTGGCGCGCTACGAACGGCTCCGGACCGTCCTGGCCGGAACCGGAGCGGCGCGGCTGGTCGGGGGATCATGCAGTGGCTGCCATCTCACGCTTCCCGCCATGGAGATGGACCGGATCAGAAAAGCGCCGCCCGACGAGGTGATCCTCTGCGACCAGTGCGGCCGGATCCTCGTCCGCTGACACCGACATCGTGCTCATCCTCGTCCGTCACGGCGAAACCGAGGCCAACGCCGCCGGTGTCCTGCTCGGTCAGACGGAGTCGCCGCTCACCGAGCACGGCCGTTCGCAGGTGGCGAGCCTGGCGCCCCTGGTCAGCGGCGCCCGTCGGTTGATCAGCAGTCCTCTCGGCCGCGCCCGGGAGACGGCCGCCGCTCTCGACCTGGACGTGCCGGTCGAGATCGACGAGCGCTGGGCCGAGATCCACTACGGCGAGCTCGACGGCCACCCCCTGGCCGGGCTTCCCCCCGAGCTGCTGCGTGAGTGGCGGGGCGATCCCGGGTTCCGGCCCCCCGGGGGCGAGACCCTCACCGAGTTGGGCCGGCGCGTACGCGACGCCTGCGAGGAGTTGTTCGCCCAGCGCGGCCAGGGCGCCCGGGGCGACGGCGACGTGGTGGTGGTGAGCCACGTGTCACCCATCAAGGCCGCCGTTGCCTGGGCCCTCGGTGCCGGAGACGAGATCTCCTGGCGCCTGCACCTGTCGACGGCGTCGATCACCCGCGTCGCCTGGGGCGTCGACGGCCCCGTCCTGCGCGTCTTCAACGACACCCTCCCGGCGTGAGCCGGGACCGGGCGTTCCCGCCCGGGGTCAGCCCGCCGGGTTCTTTTTCACGAACTCGATGACCGCGGCGGCTAGGGCCGGGCCGGCGTCCTCCTGGAGGAAGTGCCCGCCGCCGGCGATGGTGGGGTGCTGCTGATCCCGGGTGCCCGGTACCTCGGAGAGAAACAGGGCGTCGGCTCCTTTGGTGATGGGATCGGAGTCGCTGAAGGCGCACAGGAAGGGCTTGTCGAATCCCTTCAGCACCTCCCAGGCGGCCCGGTTGGCGTCGCCGGCGGGGTCATCGGGCCGGGTGGGGACGAGGAGAGGGAACTGCCGGGCCCCTTCTTTGTACGACTCGTCGGGGAAGGGGGCGTCGTAAGCGGACACGACGTCCTCCGGGAGCGACGAGGTGCAACCGCCGGCCACGATCCGGCCCACGGGGAGCTCGGGTACCTCCTGGGAGAATTTCTGCCAGGCCATGAACGCTTCGCCCATGTCCATGTCACCGGTGGGCAGCCCGGTGTTGGCCGCCACCACCCGCCGGACGCGGTCGGGGTGCTCGGCTACCAGCCGGAGCCCGATCAGGCCGCCCCAGTCCTGGCCCACGACCGTCGCCCCCGACAGCGCCAGCTCGTCGAACAGCGCGGCCCGCATCCATTCGACGTGGCGGGCGTAGGTGTAGTCGGCCCGGTCGGCCGGCTTATCCGAGCGGCCGAAGCCGACGAGGTCGGGGGCTACCACCCGGAAACCGGCGGCGGTGAGCGGGGGGATCATCGTGCGGTAGAGAAAGCTCCATGACGGTTCCCCGTGCATCAACACGATGATCTCGGGCGCATCGGAAGGACCCTCGTCGAGATAGTGGACGCGCAGGACCCCGTCCCCGTCGCCCGTCGGGATCTCGACGAAGTGCGGGGAGAAGTCGTAACCGGGCAGACCGGTGAACCGCTCGTCGGGGGTGCGCAGGACTTTCATCGGAGACCTCCTGTTGGGGTGGAGACGGATCGATCGGCCCGGTGGCCGCCGAGGCGAGCGATGACGACAACTAGACGTCGAGGTAGAGAAAGCCCGACGCCTCGTCGCGAAACGAGATGCCCGCGGCGCGCAGCGGGTCTTCCCAGTTGCCGGTGACCTGGAGGTCGTTCTCCTCCATGCCGTGGTCGGCCACCAGGCAGAAGGCGGTGCGATCGAACACCCCGGCGCCTTCCACGGCGTCGAGCACGGCGCCCAGCCGGGCGTCGGTGTCGCGGACCGCGGCCTTGGCAATGTCTCCGTGGGGCCCGCCCTCGTGGAAGGCGGAATCGGTGAGCGAGAAGCTGACCCACATGAACACCGGCGGGGGGTAGTCGATCCCCAGATGGCTCCCACCCCAGATGGCGGTGGCCTGGCGCAACGCCACCTCGTCGGCGAAGGTCGACCACCGGTAGCTCTCGTCGGCGTCGGCGAAGCTCTCGGCGGTGAAGGGGGGAAGTACCGAGAAGTCGGGGAGCAGCTCGTCGGTGCGCCCCTGACGGAAGAGATCAAACGTCGAGTAGTCGGCACCGCTGTCGGCCGGTTCGTTCACCGACACGGTGACCGCCCCGGGGCGGCGGCGTTTGATGGCCTGGTGGATGGTCTCCACCCCCGGGGCCAACCACCGCATGGCCTCCTGCCAGGTGGCGGGGGATTCGGTCACCACCTGTCGGCCCAGGTCCCGGTCGTACCAGGCGTTGTGCAGGACCCCGTGATGGCCGGGGTGACAACCGGTCAAGAGGCTGGTGTGGTTGGCCAGGGTCACCGTGGGCAGCGAGGCCATGGCGCCGTAGCGATAGCCCGTGCCCAGGCCGAGCAGTCGGGCCACGTTGGGTGCCTCACCGCTCGCCGCCATGTCGTAGAGCCGGTTGGGGTTGCATCCGTCGAAAAGGACGGCGACGACGTGTTGCGGGGCCGCTCCCTCATCGAGGAGCTCGACCAGGGCGTCACCGTCCTGAGAGGCGAGATAAGCATCGGGCCGCGGTTGGCCGGGGGTCCCGCTCACCCCGGGACGGACTCCCGCGCCGGCTCCGATTCCGAGCAGGGCGAGAAGGGTGGGGGCGACATCGATCAGGCGGCAGTGACGGTCCACCAAGCCCAGACGGCGGACGCCGGCGCCGGCCAGGATGAACGGAGCCCGCGCTTGGACGACGCCGAGTGAGCCGTGTTCGCCCCTGTGCTCCTGCTGGTGGTGGGCGGCGGTGTGCAAGACGCAGAGGTCGGGAGCGCAGGGGTGGTCGAAGATCTGGGCCACGTGCTCCCAGGCATAGGGATAGCTGTTGGCCTTCCGGTCGGGATAGCCGGCCGCCAGTTCGGCCGCGAGGGGGGCGAAGCGGGTGGGGTCCTGGTCGGCCAGGGGGTCGCGACCCTCGACGCTGTCGACCTCGAAGGTCCAGCCGCTGCGGGTCGGCCGGCGCCGGAAGCGGACGGCACCGTCGATGGCATGAGCCTCGTAGGTGTCGGGAGCGGGTGAGCTGAGAATCATCTCGACCAGGGACTCGAGGCCGGGGTCGAGCAGGACGTCGAGAGCGGCCCGCCGTCGGTCGTCCGGGGCTGTCCGGCTCGGTCCTGACGTCGTGCTCGACACGGCGACGATGGTAGGCGAGGTGGTCTCCGGTGTGCCGTGGGCTCCGGGGCGCCGTAGTGTCCTCGCCCGTGCGTGCCGTCGTCTGCCCGGAGCTCGGCCCCCTCGATCGCCTGGTGATCGAGGAACGTCCCACCCCGGTCCCCGGCCCCGGCCAGGTCGTGGTCGACGTGAAGGCCATGGGGGTCAACTACGTCGACGGCCTGATCTGCCAGGGCCGCTACCAGATGAAGCCAGCCACGCCCTACGTGCCCGGGGGCGAGCTGGCCGGGGTGGTGTCGGCCGTGGCCGACGACGTGAGCCGGCTGAGCGTGGGCGAACGGGTCATGGCCATGAACGGCTTCGGTGCCTTCGCCGAGCAGGTGGCCGTCAACAGCGTGTCGGTGGGGCCCATCCCCGCCGGTCTCGGATTCGGCCAGGCCGCCGCCTTCATCCAGAGCTACAGCACGGCGTGGTTCACCATGACCCGGCGGACCTCGGTCCACGAGGGGGAGTGGCTGCTCGTGCTCGGAGCAGGAGGGGGTATCGGCCTGGCCGCCGTTGACGTCGGCGTGGCTCTCGGCGCCCGGGTGATCGCCGCTGCCTCCTCGGCCGAGAAGCTGGAGGCGGCCGTCGCCATGGGGGCGATCGAGACGATCGCCTACGAGGACGAGGACCTAAAGACGCGGGCCCGGGAGATCTCCGGCGGCGGGGTGGACGTCGTCATCGACTCCGTCGGCGGCCACCACAGCGAACCCGCCCTGCGTGCCACCCGTCGCTTCGGCCGGTTCTGTGTCATCGGCTTTGCCTCGGGACCGATCGCCTCGGTCCCGCTCAACCAGATCCTGCTCAACAACCGCACCGTGATCGGTGTCGACTGGGGCGCGTGGGCCATGAGCGATCTCGGGGGTAACCAGGAGCTGCTCGACGAGTTGGTGGCGCTGGTGGAGAACGGCCGGATCCATCCGGCGGTACCGACCGAACGTCCCCTGGCCGAGGCCGCCGCCGTGATGACGGGACTACTCGACAGGTCCCTCGCCGGCAAGGTCGTCCTCGTCCCCTGAAAGGCCGGTCCCTGAGGCGCAAGTTCCCTGAGGCGCCGGTTCCCTGACGGCCCGCGGGCGCCGGCGTCAGGTGGCGTCGAACATGGCGCGGAAGGAGTGGAGCTTTCCGTCGGAGTGGCGGCGGTGCTCTTCGAAGATGCGGTCGTAACCGGTGTGGCTGATCTTCCATTCGCCGTCGACCTTCTCGTAGCGGTCGCTGTAGAGCAGGGTCCCGATGATCTCCAGGTCGGCCGCCCGTATGACGACGCGGTCCTCCAGGTACCAGGTGCCCGTGGCCGTCGTGGCCCCGGTGAGCTCGATCTCGGGGTGGTGACCGTTGTGCATGGTGACGATGTCACCGCTACCGAGCGATTCGTCGAGGAAGGCCACGATGGCGTCGCGGCCGGTGTAGGAGAGCTCACCCCCCTGATACGAGGTGGTGGCGTCGTCGGTCAGCAACTCGCCGAGCTCGCGGAAGCGCTTGGTGTCGAGGAACCGGAAGTAGCGGTACTTGAGCTGATGGATGGCTGCGATCTCTTCGAGATCCACGTATCCCCCTGTCTGGTGAGCACGACGCGCCGTTCCTGTCGTGCGGCGAAAAGTGTACAGACGACGAGCGGACGCGAAGGAGAGGCCCCGGTGGGACCGGAAGAAGAGGCCCTCGGTGGGAGATCAGTCCGCCACCGCGTTCGTTGTGGGGTTCGTTCTGGGGACGTTGCCGCCGAGTTGGTCCGTGGTTGATGGGGGCGGCGTACCATGCCGCTCATGAGACGTCGGATCGTGCTCGTCGGAGTCGCCATTGCCGTTGTGCTCTGCGCCCTGGGAGGAACGGTGGCCGCCTTCAGCGGCGGCCACGGCGCCACCGCCCCTTCTCCGGCCGCCTCGACGCCGACGACCGTTCTCGTTCAGCCCGTAACGGCCGCCGCCGGCTCGTCGACCTCGGCACCGGTGCCGTCGGGCACCACCCCGACGACAACTGCGTCCACGTCGCTACCCACGGCGTCGGTTGTCACGGCTCCCCCTCCGGCGGTGACTGTGGTTACCCCGACGACGGTGGCGCCCGCCATCGGCGCCCCCGGTGGCTCGCGTTTCGGTCCCAGCGGCACGCCCTCCACCACCGGTGCTCCGGTGTCGAACGCGTCGTCGGACCCACCCGTGGCCCCGGCCACCGGCGCTCCCGCCGGAAGTCGCTACGGCCCGACGGGTACTCCTTCCGCTTCGTAGCCGGCCGCTCTCAGGACTTCGCCTTCGGGCGCGCCCCCAGTGCCGACAGAGCCGTTCCCCACTGGTACGTCTCTTTGTGGATGCGGAGGTAGATGTAGGTCTCGGTCGTGCGGACGCCTTCGATCTTGCGGATCTTCTCGTTCAGAAGCTCGAGGAGGCCTTCGTCGTCCTCCACGACGACTTCGATGAGCATGTCGAGGGCGCCGGCGGTGAGCACGACGTACTCCACCTCGTGCAGATCGGCCACCGCTTCGGCCACGCGCCGGGTGTCGCCCTCGATCTTCAGGCCGATCATGGCCTGGCGGGAGAAGCCGAGGAGGCGGGGGTCGGTGACGGCCACGATCTGCATGACGCCGCCGTCGATGAGCCGCTGGACGCGTTGGCGGACGGCCGCTTCGGACAGGCCGACGGCGGGCGCGATCTGCGTGTAGGGCTTGCGGCCGTCCTTCTGGAGCTGCTCGATGATGCGGCGGTCGGTGTCATCGAGCACGACCGGCTCGTGCGCGGTCATGTGGGAACCTTGGCGTCACGACCACGGCACCTTTGAGCCCCGAGTACGCCCCTGTGCCCTACTGGTGGGCCGGGGTCGACGCGCCCCCGTCCTCGGCCACCGCACTGCCCGGCGAAACCGACGTGTGCATCGTCGGTGCCGGCCTCACCGGCCTGTCGTGCGCCTGGGAGCTGGCCCGGCACGGGCGCAGCGTCGTGGTGGTCGACAGCGACGAGATCGGCCGCGGCGCCAGCGGCCGCAACGGGGGAATGGTCCATCCCGGGGGTAAGCACGACCTGGCCACCATGCTGACCATGCCCCGGGGCCGCGAGATGTGGGACGACACGGTGGCCGCTTTCGAAGGCACCGAGGCGCTGGTGGACGAGCTCGGTGTCGACTGTGACTGGCGTCGGAGCGGGCATCTCGAACTGGCCGGCCATCCCCGCCATGTGGCGCACCTGCGGTCGGTGGCCGACGCCTACGCCTCCATCGGTGAGGAGGCCCGGTTCATCGCGGCGGGGGATCTGCGCGCCGAGATCGGCTCCGACAGGTTCACCGGCGGCCTGCTTGTGACGCGCAGCGGATCGGTGCAACCGGCCAAGTTGGTGGGGGCGGTGGCCGGCGCCGCTCTCTCGGCCGGGGCCGAGCTGCACGGACAGACCGAGGCGCGCGCCGTGGAACGTGACGGGGGTGGCTACCGGATCGAGACGTCGCGGGGGGCGATCCGGGCCGGCGAGGTGGTGGTAGCCACCGACGGGACCACTCGGCGGCGGCCGGTGCCGTGGCTCGGGCGCCGGATACTCGGGATCGGCAGCTTCATCATCGCCACCGAGCCCATCGAGGACGGCCTCGCCCGGTCGGTGAGCCCGGCCGGTCGGATGTTCTTCGACACGAAGAACTTCCTCAACTACTGGCGCCTGTCGCCCGACGGCCGGCGGGTGCTCTTCGGCGGCCGGACGTCGTTCGCCCCGACCACGGTCGAACAGGCCCGCGACCGTCTCTACGCCGCCATGCTGCGTAGCCATCCGCAGCTGGCCGGGGTCCGGGTGGAGCGCGCCTGGGGAGGACTTGTGGGTCTCACCTTCGACCGGCTTCCCCACCTGGGCCGGCATCCGCAGACCGGTGTCGTCTACGCCGCGGGCTACTGCGGCACGGGAGTGGCGCTGTCCACCCACTTCGGCCGGGCCATCGGACGGTGGATGTGCGGTGAGGGAGAGCTTCCTGCTTTCGCCGGCCGGCCCTGGCCCATCGTGCCCCCGCCGGCGCACGTGCCCTGGCTCCTGCCCGTGGCCGGCTGGTGGTACCAGGCCCGCGACGCGCTCGGGATCTGAGAGCTCCCGGTCAGCGGCGCCAGCGGCGCCGTGAGAAGGGCGTACGCGTCGGCGGCGGTGCACTCAACCGCCGATGGTCACGCAGAACTCGCTGAAGACCTCGACGAAGCGGTCGATGTGGCTGTCGTCGTGCTGGACCGACAGGGTCCACTGCTCTTCGTTGCCCGGGGTGAGGAAGATGCCGCGATTGACCATCCAGGCCCACGAGGCGTCGAAGAGATCGGCGTTCGTCTCGAGGAAGCTGCGGTAGTCGACGAGCGGTTCGGGCCGGTACGAGACGCAGCCCTTGCAGCCCAGGTCGATCACGTGGGCGGGGATGGAGGAGGCGGCGATGGCCTGTCGGCAGCCCTCGGCCAGGCGGGTGCCGATCCGCTTGAAGTGCTCGTAGGCGTCGGGGGTGAGCACTTCGGTGAGTGCCGCCAGGCCGGCCGCCGAGACCAGGGGATTTCCGTTGAACGTCCCTTGCTGGGCGATGCCGTCTCCGATGTGGTCCATCAGTTCGGCTTTACCCCCGAAGGCGCCACCGGGAGTACCGCCGGCCATCGACTTGGCGAAGCAGGCCAGGTCGGGCTGGACGCCGAAGCGCTCGATGGCACCCCCGGCGGCGATGGTCGCCCCGCACTTCACCTCGTCGAAGATGAGGACGACGCCGTACCGTGTGCACAGCTGGCGGAGACCCTCGAGATAGCCCGGTTGAGGCAGGACGATGCCGATGTTCATCATGACCGGTTCGATGATGAAGCAGGCCAGATCCTTCGAGCGTTTCTCGAAGAGGCGCTCCACGGCACCGAGGTCGTTGAAGGGGACGGCCAGGGTCCACTGGGCCATGCCCGTGGGGATGCCCTTGGACGCCGGGAGGTGGTCGGTGCGGGCGTCCTCGGCGTTGGTGGCCACCAGGTCGAGTCCGGGGGTGACGGAAAACATGACGGCGTCGTGGTGGCCGTGGTACGAGCCCTCGATCTTGCAGATGACGTCCTTACCGGTGACGCCGCGGGCCACGCGGATGGCATCCATGGTGGCTTCGGTGCCGGAATTGGTGAAGCGGACGCGCTCGAGGTGAAAGCGCCGGCAGATCTCCTCGGCCAGAGCGACGGTGGTCTCGGTGGTGACGGCGAAGTGTGTGCCCGTCTTCGCCGCGTGCTCGATGGCGGCGGCCACCAACGGGTGGGCGTGACCGACGGCCATGGCCCCGAAGCCGTTGTGGAAGTCGAAGTAGGTACGGCCGTCGACGTCGGTGACCTCGGCGCCGTGTCCGTGGGAGAGGTAGATGGGGTAGGGGTCCGCCGCCTGGAAGGAGGAGGCCACGCCCATGGGCATGGTGGCCTTGGCCCTCTCGAACAGCGCCCGGGACTTGGGTGTGTTCTCCCCGAGCACCGCCATCTCGGCCGCGAACATCTCCTTGGCCCGAGCCGTGATCCTCTGGGTGTCGGCTTGGGTGTTTGTCTGGGTCATTTCTTCATCACTTCTTTCGCTGTCACCACTTGACCATGACGTGCTTGGGCTCGGTGTAGGCCTCGATGGCGTACATGGACATGTCCTTGCCGTAACCGGACTGCTTGAATCCGCCGTGGGGCATCTCCGAGACGAGGGGGATGTGGTCGTTGATCCAGACCGTGCCGAAGCGGAGCTCGGCCCCCGCCTTCATGGCCTTGCCGATGTCGGTCGTCCAGACGCTGGCGGCCAGGCCGTAGTCGACGCCGTTGGCCATGGCGATGGCTTCGTCCTCCGAGGCCATCTTCTGGACCGAGACCACCGGGCCGAAGACCTCGCGTTGGACGATCTCGTCGGCCTGGCCCACGCCGAAGATGACCGAGGGCTCGTAGTACCAGCCGGCGCGGTCCATGGCGTGGCCGCCGGTGGCCAGTTTGGCCCCCGCGGCGACGGCGCGGTCGACGAAACCGACCACCCGCTCGCGCTGGCGCGAGGAGACGAGGGGCCCGAGCTCGGTGGCTTCATCACCGGGATCGCCCACGGGGATGGAGCGGGCCGCACCGGTGAGGGCGTCGACCACGCTGTCGTGGATTTTGGGCCCGGCGATGACACGGCAGGCGGCGGTGCAGTCCTGACCGGCGTTCACGAAGCCCGCCAGCTTCACGCCGGCGGCCACGGCGTCGAGGTCGGCGTCGTCGAAGACGATGACCGGGGCCTTGCCCCCGAGTTCCAGATGGACGCGCTTCAGGGTGCGGCTGGCCGCCTCGGCGATGGCCTTGCCGGTGGGGACGGATCCGGTCAGAGAGACCATGTCCACCCCGGGGTGCTCGACCAGGGCGGCGCCGACATCGCCGGCGCCGGTGACCACGTTGAAGACGCCGGCGGGGAGAACGTCGGCCAGGAGCTCGGCCAGCTTCAGCGAGCTCAACGGGGTGAGCTCGCTCGGCTTCAGGACCACCGTGCAGCCGGCGGCGAGAGCGGGACCGAACTTCCAGACGGCCATCATGAGGGGGTAGTTCCAGGGCGCGATGGAGGCCACCACGCCGATGGGATCGCGCCGGAGCATCGAGGTGTAGCCCGTCAGGTACTCGCCGGCCGCCCGGCCCTCGAGCAGGCGGGCGCCGCCGGCGAAGAAGCGGAGGTTGTCGACGGCGAAGCCGATCTCCTCGGGCATCGCCGCTATGGGTTTGCCCACGTTGACGGACTCGAGGACGCTCAACTCGTCGGCGTTGTCCTCGATGACCTGGGCGACGGCCAGGAGCGCGGCGCTGCGCTCGGCCGGGGAGACGGCCCCCCAGGTGGCGAAGGCCCCGCTGGCGGCGGCCACGGCGGCACCGACGTCAGCCGGGGACGATCCGGGGACGTCGGCCAGGACGTGGGCGGTGGCCGGGTCGATGACGGCCTGGGCCTCCCCCGTGCCCGGACGAAAGGCCCCTCCAATGAAGTTTCCGAGCGTCACATCGACGCCGGCGACGGTCGTCATGGCTCCTCCTTCGCACCCCCGCTGATGACGCCATCCTGACCGGCCCGACCTGCCTTCGCAACCGAATCAGTGGTTGAGGGGCCTTTTCGGCAACGAAATTGCTTGTCAGGCCGAGAATCTTCTGCGAATATGCTCGCAGCCCGGGCGGAGGCTTCACAGGAAGAGGGGATCGATGGCGGTCACGACGGGCGATGTCGGCGTGTCTTCGGTACCCGAGGAGTCCTCCGCCGGCAAGGGCCTCAAGGTCGGTGCGCTCGGGCTGGTCTCGAGCCTGGTGATCGGGGTGGCGTCCACCGCCCCCGCCTACAGCCTGGCCGCCACGCTCGGTTTCGTGGCGCTGGTCGTCGGGATCCAGGCGCCGGCGGTGATGCTGCTGGCCTTCGTCCCCATGCTGTTCATCGCCGCCGCCTACTACTACCTGAACCGGGCCGACCCCGACTGCGGGACAACCTTCACCTGGGTCACCCGGGCCATCGGTCCGAAGACGGGATGGATGGCCGGCTGGGGCATCCTCGTGACCGACCTGGTGGTCATGCCCAACCTGGCCTCGATCGCCGGCTCCTATACCTTCCATCTGTTCGGTGCCCACGGCATCGCCAACAACACCACGGGCTTCTGGGTCACCTCCGTCGGAGTGATCTGGATCATCGTGATGACGGCCATCTGCTACATCGGCATCGAATTGTCGGCCCGGACGCAGGTGGCGCTGCTCGGCGCCGAGATCGTCATCCTCTTCGTCTTCGCCATCATCGCCCTGGCCCGGGTGTACAGCGGGGGCATCGCCCACAGCGTCCGGCCGTCGATCCAGTGGCTGAACCCGTTCAAGATCCATCCCATCGGAGCGCTGTCGGCCGGAATGCTGCTGGCCGTCTTCATTTACTGGGGCTGGGACACCGCCGTGACCGTGAACGAAGAGGCCCGGGACTCGCGGCGGACCCCGGGCCGGGCCGCGCTTTTGTCCACCCTGGTGCTGCTTCTGATCTACGTCGTCGTCTCGTTCGCCGCCCAGTCCTTCCACGGCGTCGGATTCCTGACCAACGGAAACAATGTCAACGACGTCTTGAACGCCCTCGGCGGCGCCGTGCTCGGTGGAGGGTGGGGCAAGCTGCTGATCGTCTGTGTGCTGACGTCGGCTTCGTCCTCGACGCAGACCACCATCCTGCCCGCCGCCCGTTCCTCGTTGTCCATGGCCGTGCACAAGGCGTTGCCCAAGAAGTTCGCCGACATCCACCCCAGGTACCTGTCGCCCGGGTTCTCCACACTTCTTTTCGGGGCCGTCTCGGTCGTCTGGTACGTGGCTCTGACACTGATCAGCCCCAACGATGTCCTGGCCAACTCGATTCTCGCCCTCGGATTCGGGATCGCCTTCTACTACGGGCTCACGGGCTTCGCCTGCGTCTTCTACTACCGCAAGCACATCTTCAAGAGCTTCAAGAATTTCATCTTCATCGGCGTGGCCCCGTTCCTGGGCGCCGCCATTTTGACCGTCCTCTTCGTGATCGCCATCTTCTACTACTCCGACCCGATCAATTCCTCCACGGGCGATCAGGCGTGGCTGCCATTCATCCATTTCAACTTCACGTTCCTGCACCAGCACTTCTACGTGAAGAAGGGTCTTGGTCCACCGCTCGTTCTCGGGGTCGGGCTACTGCTGATCGGGGTACCGCTCATGTTGATATGGAAGATCCGCAATCCCACGTTCTTCCAACGTGACCGTGAAGTGGCGGAGACGGTCGACGCGCCGGCCCCGCCGCTCACTCCCGGGGTGATCCCGGTGAACGACTGATGGCCGGCGACATCATCCTCGGCTACGACGGCTCGGCCGGGTCGAAGGCGGCGCTGGCCGTGGCCGTGAGCGTGGCCCGGGCCTTCGACGCCCCTCTGAGCATCGTCTTCGGCTACGAGCCGAACCCCATGGGGGGAGAGACAGCCGACTACAAGGACAAGCTCGAGAAGATCGGCGACGAGATGGTGGGCTCCGCCGTGGCCGCGGCCAAGAAGATCGACAGCAGCGTCCGTGTCGAGGCGCTGGTGGTGCCCCTGCGGCCCGTCGAGTCGCTGCTCGAAGCGGCCACCGAGCGCAGTGCCCGGGTCATCGTCGTGGGCGGCAGCGGTGAGCGGCCCATCGTGGGCGCCATCCTCGGTTCGGTCCCGCACAAGCTTCTGCACCGCTCCGATGTGCCTGTGCTCGTCGTGCCCGCCGGAGACGAGTGATGAGAGGCCCCTACGGGGCGCGGCGCGCATCGACGTTGGCGCTGTCGGCGTAGGCGGCGTCCATGGCGCCGGGCCGGTCGACGCGCAGCAGCGCCAGAGCCGTGCCGCTGGCGTCGACCAGGACGGTGGCCGGTCCCTCCGGGGTGCTCAGCGAACCGAGATGATGCGTCCAGCCGGCGCTGACAAGAGCATCGGTCGTCTCTTCCAGGTCCGTCACGGCGTAGATGGGGAGAACCGATCCCGGCGGCCGGTGGTCGGCGATGAGCAGGAGCGGAGGCTGTCCCAGATCAACGGCGGCCACGTCGGCGGCGAAGGCGGGGAATCGCCAGCGCAGCCGGGCCCCGGGCAGGGCCGTCCACGCCGCCAGATCCCGTTCGGTGTCGCTCGATCCGAGATAGAGAAAGCGCAGCTCCACCTCCTCAGTGAAACACGGCCCCGACTAGCGTTGACAGTGCCGTGACCCGAACCGACGTTCCCTCTTTTATCGCCCAGGAGAGGAGACTGGTCACGGAGATTCCGGGGCCTCGGTCGCGGGCGCTGGAGGCGCGCCGGGGCGCGGCGGTGGCCGACGGGGTGAGCACGAGCCTGCCCGTCTACATCGCCGCCGGCTCGGGCGCCGTCCTCGTCGACGTTGACGGCAACGCGCTGATCGATCTGGGCTCGGGGATCGCCGTCACCGGGGTGGGCCACGCCGAGGAGTCCGTGGTCGACGCCGTGCAGGAGCAGGTGGCCCGGTTCAGCCACACCTGTTTCATGGTCACCCCCTACGAGTCCTACGTCGCCGTCTGCGAAGAGCTGAACACGGTGACGCCCGGCGACGGGGCCAAGGTCTCGGCGCTGTTCAACTCGGGCGCCGAAGCGGTCGAGAACGCCGTGAAGATCGCCCGGCACGCCACCGGTCGCCAAGCCGTTGTCGTCTTCGACCACGCCTATCACGGCCGGACCAACCTGACCATGGCCCTCACGGCCAAGTCGATGCCCTACAAGGACGGCTTCGGTCCCTTCGCCCCCGAGGTCTACCGGGTGCCGGTCTCGTATCCGTTTCGTGACCCGGAAGCGATGTCGGGCCCGGAGGCGGCCGAGCGGGCCCTGCGGCTGATCGAGACCCAGGTCGGTGCCGACAACGTGGCCTGCGTGCTGATCGAGCCCATCCAGGGCGAAGGTGGCTTCGTGGTGCCCGCCCCCGGTTTCCTCGCCGCCTTGGCCTCGTGGTGCACGGCACACGGCGCGCTGTTCGTGGCCGACGAGATCCAGACGGGCTTCTGCCGGACGGGGGACTGGTTCGCCTGCCAGCACGAGGGCGTGGTGCCCGATCTGGTGACGACGGCCAAGGGCATCGCCGGGGGCATGCCCCTGGCGGCCGTGACGGGCCGGGCCGAGATCATGAACGCCGTCCACGTGGGCGGCCTGGGGGGGACCTACGGAGGGAACCCGGTGGCCTGCAGCGCGGCACTGGCCGCCATCGCCCTCATGCGTCACCGCGACCTGGCCGGCGCGGCCCGGCGGATCGGCGACGTCGTGCTCGAGCGGCTGCGGTCGCTGCAGGGTGCGCACGACGCCATCGGCGACATCCGCGGCCGCGGTGCCATGTGCGCCTTCGAGCTCGTGCAACCGGGCACGAAAAAAGCCGACCCCGAGGCGACGGGGGCGATCGTCCGGGCCTGCCACGCTGCGGGGGTGGTGGTGCTCAGCTGCGGCACGTTCGGAAACGTCATCCGGCTGCTGCCGCCGCTGGTGATCGGTGAGGAGCTCCTGCGAGAGGGCCTCGACGTCCTGAGCGAGGCCACCACGAGCATCCTCGGGGCGCGCTAATACACCTCGGCTTCGTCACCGCTCGACCAGCCGACATCGGATCTCCCGGGTCACAGAGACGTGATCCGAGGACGGGTCGCCGGACGAATATCCGATGGTGGTCGACGGTGATCGACCGGGGCGGGCAAGGCCCTCACCTTTGATCCGGAACCGTCATCGCTTCGTAACACCGTAACGACGACAGATCGTTAGAGTCCGTCCGGACCCATCCTCGGACCGGACCCGTCTCATGCCCATCTGCTCAGACGAAGAAAGGACCGTAAGAACATGGCACTCGGCATGTACTTCACCCCCAGCTCATTTGCTCCGGCCGCCTACGACGACTGCATCAAGCGGCTCGACGCCGCCGGCGCCGGCAAGCCACCGGGAAGGCTCTACCACTTCGCGCTCGAATCAGATGGTGTGACCCAGATTTTCGACGTCTGGGAATCCGAAGAGGCGTTCCAGGCCTTCGGGGCCACGCTGATACCCGTTCTTTCCGAGATGGGGGTCGATCCAGGGCCGCCGATGATCTCACCCGTGCACAACATCATCCCCGGTTGACACGTTTCGCGTCCCGAGCAGCGCGGCGCGTGGCACAGACAAGGAGGCTGTCATGGCATTTCTGCAAGTGATCGAATTCCGCACCAGCCGGATCGACGAGTTCGATGCTCTGCTCGATCAGTGGCTCGTCCAGTCGAAGTCCTGGCGCACGGCCACCCGGTCGGTGCGGACCAAGGACCGGGACCGGCCCGACACCTACGTTCAGATCGTGGAGTTCCCCAGCTACGAGAAGGCGCAGGAGAACTCGAATCACCCGGAGACGGGAGAGTTCGCCGCCAGCCTGGCCAAGCTGTGCGACGCTCCGCCGTCATTTTACAATCTGGATATCCTCCAGGAAGAGACCATGTAGGGCCGTTTACTAGCGTCTCGCCATAGCGCGGCGCACGGACGACGGGAGCGTCGGTGACGCCGACTAGGTGGACCATCGGTTCGGCCACCTGCGCACCGAACCCAGCTAACGCGGCTCGCTCATCCTCGTCGTGTCCGAGCCGTAGGGCTCAGAGAAGGTGAATCCCGAGCGAACGCAGGCCAGGTGGTATTCGGCATGGCTCTTCATGTCCTGAGCGCGATGGACGCCGTCCCAGCACCATGTCGAGGTGACGGCGCTGACGGCGACCCGACACGTGGCCAGGACGTGAGGATCCAGCTTGCCGGGATAGTGACCGGCGACCGCCGGTTCGAGGTGGGCCAGGTCCCACTCGACCGGTCCCCGTGCGACGGCTTCGAAGTCGATGAACGCAGGAGATCCGCCGACGACCACGATGTTCAGCCGGTGCGGAGAACCATGAATGATCCTGCTCATGTCGGCCGTTTTCCGAAGGCCCGCCAGCGCGTTGTCGAGGGCTCGGCCAAGGAGACGGCGATCGTCGCTCGCCATCTCAGGGGCGAAACCCGGTCGGTCGAGTGCCCGGCCAGCGGCGGTGATCTGCTCGTCGAACGTCCGTGACAGTGGGCGGGGATCGATCAGGCCAAGAGCGCTATGCAGGTCGGCCAGTGCATGGGCAACGGCATCCGGCTTCGGTCCGCTGATGCCATTCTGCGGTTCATACCGCCAGAAGGTGACGCTGTGCCCGCCCGCTCGATGCACGCGGCGTTCGATGTCTTGCGCTAGATGGACGATGGGAGCACCGCCGTCGGCGAGCATCCGGGCGACGGCCAGCTCTGCCGCTGATCCGGTTTCATCTGAGGAGATCTTGGCGACGACCGGACTCGGTCGGAGCCAGAGCACGAGGTTGTTCGTCGACCGCAGGGTCACCGGTTCCTCGACCACCAGTCCCAGATCCCGGGCCAGATCGACGACCGAGGACACGGTTTCCGCGCCGACATCGTCGCCCAGAGCGTCGCCGCTCACCTCGGACGCCGCGTCGTAGAGGAACTGCCCTGCAGCAGGTCGACGTCAGTGACTCGGCACGGAGGGACGATCGGCCGCCGCCGGCGAGCCATCGGGGGTGGGCGTCTCCGGGGTACGAGAGACAGCCGCCTCGGCCGCACTCACCACCGCCTTCAGCTCCTCACCGTCGATCGTCTCGCGCTCGAGAAGAAGGGCGATCAGAGCGTCGAGGGCCCGGCGGTGTCCACTCAGAAGGGCGGTGGCGCGTTGCTCGGCCTCGCCGAGCAGGCGGCTCACCTCTTCGTCGATGACCTGCTGGGTCCCTTCGGAGTACTGCCGGCTCTGGAACTGCTGCAGCCCGTCGAGATAGCTCGGGCCGTCGGTGCTGAAGCCGACGGGACCGAGACGCGGGGACAGGCCCCAGTCCCGCACCATCCGGATGGCGAGGCCCGTGGCCCCGGCCAGGTCGTTGGACGCCCCGGTGGAGGCTTCGCCCAGGATCAGGAGCTCGGAGGACCGTCCGCCGAGCCGCACATCCAACGAGTCGAGCAGATAGCTCTCGGAATAGAGGTGTTTCTCGTCGACCGGCAGCTGCTCGGTGACACCGAGGGCCCGCCCGGCGGGAAGGATGGTGATCTTGGCCACGGGGTCGGCGTGCTCGGACAGAAGCGCCACCAGCGCGTGGCCCGCCTCGTGGACGGCCACCGAGTGCTTCTCCTCGGGCAGCAGCGCGTTCGAGGCGTCGCGGCGACCGAGCAGGATCCGGTCGCGCGCTTCGTCGAGATCACCGGCGGTCAGCACCTCCCGGTCGTGACGGACGGCCACGATGGCCGCCTCGTTCAGCAGGTTGGCCAGGTCGGCCCCCGAGAATCCCGGCGTGCCGCGCGAGACGGCGTCGAAATCGACGTCCTTCGCCAGCTGCTTGTCGTGCGCATGGACGGCCAGGATGGCTGTTCTCTCGGACTGGTTCGGCAGCGGGATCTCCACCTGCCGGTCGAAACGCCCGGGTCGCAACAGCGCCGCGTCGAGCACGTCGGGCCTGTTGGTGGCGGCCAGGACCACCACCCCGGTGGACGCGTCGAAGCCGTCCATCTCGGCCAGCAGCTGGTTCAGGGTCTGCTCCCGCTCGTCGTTGGAGACGATGGACCCACCGCGCCGCTGGCCGATGGCGTCGATCTCGTCGATGAACACGATGGACGGGGCCCGCTTGCGGGCGTCGGCGAACAGGTCGCGCACCCGCTTCGCCCCCACGCCCACGAACATCTCCACGAAGCTCGAACCGGTCAGGGCCAGGAACGGAACCTCCGCTTCACCGGCCACCGCACGTGCCATCAGCGTCTTCCCGGTGCCCGGCGGCCCCACCATAAGCACCCCACGCGGACCGATCGCCCCCGCCTTCGTGTACCTCTCGGGTCGGCTCAGGAAGTCGACCACCTCGGCCACCTCGCGTTTGGCCCCGTCGTAGCCGGCCACGTCGGAGAACCGGGTCACGGGCCGGTCCTCGTCGTAGAGCTTGGCCTTCGAGCCACCGATCCCCATGATCCCGCCCTGCAGCTGCCGGCGGGTGCTCCGGCCCAGCCAGACGAACACGCCGATGAAGAGCAACAGGGGCAGAAACGAGAGCAGGTCCGTCACCACGCTGGACGTCCCGCCCACCCCGGTGATGGTGACCCCGTTGTCTTTCAGTACGGGCGCCAGTTGGTTGTCCACCAGAGCCGTCGGGATCTGACTCGTGTAGTTGTCCCCGCCCTTCAAGGCCCCCGTGACGCCGCCGGTGGGATTGATGGAGGCGGTCTTGACCTGGTGCGCCTTCACATCGGCCAGGAATTTCGTGTAGGTCAGGTTCTTGGTCGTCGTCGTCGTCTTCAGCCCCGGAGCGAACAACAGCAACAAGGTGACGATCACCCCGGCCAGCAGCAGCCACGACCGCCACTTGGGCGGCGGGGGAGGGGCCGGCGCCTGAGGCCGGTCGGGACCGGGTCCCGGCTTGGCGGAGTTGGTCGGATGGCGGCTCGTGATGGAGATGGTCCGGCCCCCTCAGGCGCGACCGGCGGCGGTAAGCGCCTCGATCTCGTGGCCATCGAGCTTGATCCCGGCAGCGGCCACATTCTCCTCCAGGTGCGCCACCGATGCCGTCCCCGGTATGGGCACGATGACGCTCGACCGCGACAGCAGCCAGGCCAGCACGATCTGCCGGGGCGTGGCGCCGTGTTGGGCGGCGATCTCGGCGACGGCGCCGCTGCTCTCGATGTCCAAGATGGGCGCCCACGGCAAGAACGCGAGCCGTTCCTGCTCGCACAGATCGACCATCGACTCCGACGTCCGGTCGGCCACGTTGTACCGGTTCTGCACGGACACGATGGGCGTCAGCCGCTGGGCCCGGTGCAACTCGGTCTCGGTCACGTTGCAGATCCCGATATGGCGGATCTTCCCCTCGTCCTTCATGGCCACCAACGCCCCCATGGACTCCTCGAGCGGGACCTCGGGGTCGGGCCGGTGGAACTGGTACAGCGGGATCTGCTCCATCTTCAACCGCTTGAGGCTCCCCTCGAGCGCCTCTCGCAGATGGGCGGGCCGCCCGTCCATCGTCCACTGGTTGGGCCCGGGCCGCAGCAGGCCGCCCTTGGTCCCGATCACCAGGTCGTCGGGATAGGGGTGCAGGGCCTCGGCGATCAGGATCTCGCTCACGTCGGGCCCGTAGGCGTCGGCCGTGTCGATGAAGTTGACCCCCAGCTCGACGGCCCGCCGCAGTACGGCTTTGGCCCCGTCGCGGTCGGCCGGCTCGCCCCAGATCCCGTCGCCCGTGATCCGCATGGCGCCGTATCCGAGCCGGTTCACGGTGAGGTCACCGCCGAGGTCGATCGTCCCCGCTTGGGCTGCGCTGTGCTCGCTCTCGCTCATCGGCCTCTCCCTCTGTCCTGTCCGTCGACCTCTTATTTCCGTCGACCTCTCTGGCTGACCCTATGCGGGTCGGGCCTCGGGCGCGCCCGCGCCCCGGCCCGGATCACCGGAACGTCTCCGCCGGTGCCCGCCGGGTCACGGCCGGCGAGGTTCTCGGTCAGCAGCGTGGCCAGTGTCCGGTAGAGGCCCTCGTTCGGACTGGTCCGCCGCCACACCAGGCCGATCGTCCGGCTCGGCGCCGGCTCGGCGAACGGCCGGGTGGCCAGCCCCGTGCCCGGCCGCGCCTCGAGGGCTACCGCACTGGTCGGCAAGAGAGTCACCCCGAGCCCGGTGGCCACCATCTGGCACAGCGTGGGCATCGATGTCGCCTGCATCTCGGCCGCGTGCGTGCCCACCAGCCGGCACACCGAGAGCGCCTGGTCCCGCAGGCAGTGGCCCTCCTCGAGCAGGATCACGGGAAGGTCGGTCACAGCGCTCAGCGGCAGGGGACCCGACCCCGCCAGCGGATGGTTCTCGGGCAGCGCCAGAACGAAGGGGTCCACGGCCAGCGGCACCTGGACCAGATCCTCGCCGGCCACGGGCAGCGCCAGCAGACCCAGATCGAGCCCGCCGTCGCGCAGCAGCC
This sequence comes from Acidimicrobiaceae bacterium, assembly GCA_003151475.1. GTDB lineage: Bacteria > Actinomycetota > Acidimicrobiia > Acidimicrobiales > UBA8190 > Palsa-661. The sequence goes on from PLXQ01000054.1 coordinate 103,147, forward strand.
GCAAGATCTCCGACGTCTTCAGCTCGTGCAGGTGCAGTTCGACGCTTCGGTGGGCGGCGGTCAGCACGGGCAGCAACCCGGGCAGCAGATACGGCGCCATCGTCGGGATCACACCGAGCGCCAACGGACCGCGCAGCTCGACCGGGTCGAGCCGGGCGGCGCCCACCAGCTCGTCCATGTCCCGCAGCACCCCCCGGGCCCGTTCGATCACGGCGCCCCCCACCGACGTGGGCAGCACCTGCCGGTTCCCCCGTTCGAACAGCGTCACCCCCAGGCGCCTCTCGAGCTCCCGGATCTGCGCACTCAGCGCGGGCTGGCTCACGAAGCAGGCCTCGGCCGCCTTGCCGAAGTGCCGTTGCTCATCCACCGCCACCAGGTACCGGAGCTGCCGCAGGGTCGGTTCATCCATAACGATAGCTTATCGCTTTCATCAGTTCATTCTTCTGGACTTATGGAATGGGAGGGGTCATCGTAGACATGAACAAAGAGGCCGCCGAGGAAAACGCCGGCGAGGAACGCGCACGAAACGACGGAAGAACTCACGCAGGAAAGGGCCGCATCATGACGACGAAGAGGATCCTCACCACCGAGTCAGGCGCACCGGTCGAAGACAACCAGCGGTCCCAGACAGCAGGACCGGCCGGACCGGTTCTGCTCCAGGACCAGCACCTCATCGAGAAGCTGGCCCGCTTCAACCGCGAGCGCATCCCCGAGCGCATCGTCCATGCCCGGGGCTCGGCCGCCTACGGCACCTTCGAGGTCACCGGCGAGGTCACCAACTTCACCCGGGCCCGATTCCTCTCCGCGGTGGGAAAGCGCACCGAGGTCTTCGCCCGCTTCTCCACCGTGGCCGGCAGCCGCGGGGCGCCCGAAGCGGTCCGTGACCCGCGCGGCTTCGCCGTCAAGTTCTACACAGAGGACGGCAACTACGACCTGGTGGGCAACAACACCCCCATCTTCTTCATCCGCGACCCCCTCAAGTTCCCCGACTTCATCCACTCCCAGAAGCCCGACCCCTTCACCAACCACCAGGAACCGGACAACGTCTGGGACTTCTTCTCGCTCTCACCCGAAGCCACCCACATGTTCACCTGGCTCTTCGGCGACCGCGGCATCCCCGCCTCGTACCGGCACATGAACGGCTACGGATCCCACACCTTCCAGTGGGTCAACGACGAGGGAGACCGCTACTGGGTCAAGTACCACTGGCGCTGCGACCAGGCCGTGAAGGGCCTCACCGGCGCCGAGGCGGTCGACCTGGCCGGCCTCAACCCCGAGTCGCACCAGAACGACCTGGTGGAGGCCATCGAGACGGGCAACCCCCCGTCGTGGACCTTGAAGGTCCAGATCATGCCCGACGCCGACGCCCACACCTACCGGATCAATCCTTTCGACGTCACCAAGGTCTGGCCCCATGGCGACTATCCGCTGATCGAGGTGGGCCGTATGACCCTCGACCGCAACCCCGACAACTACTTCGCCGACGTCGAGCAGGCCGCCTTCGACCCGGGCAACTTCGTCCCCGGCATCGGCCCGAGCCCCGACAAGATGCTCCAGGGCCGGCTCTTCGCCTACGGCGACGCCCACCGCTACCGCCTCGGCATCAACCACACCCAGCTGCCGGTCAACTCGCCCCACGTCGCCCCGGTCGACAACTACGGACGTGACGGCCTCATGCGCTTCAACGACAACGGCAAGCGGTCCAAGAACTACGAGCCCAACAGCTTCGGCGGACCGGTCCAGACCGACGAGCGCCTCTACGACGGCCTCCCCGTCGCCGGGGTCTCCGGCCCCTACCCCTGGGACGAACGCGCCACCGACAACTTCAGCCAGGCCGGCGACATGTACCGGCTCATCGCCGAAGACGCCAAGCAGCGACTGGTCGACGCCATCGCCGACGGCCTCTCCCAGGTGTCGAAGGACGACATCATCGAGCGCTCCATCGCCCACTTCCGCGCCGCCGATCCCGACTACGGGGCCCGGGTGGAGCAGGCCGTCAAGGCCCGCCGCTCCTAGCCCTCCTGCTCGGTGGGCCGGATCAGCATCTCGTTCACCGCCACACGGCGCGGTCGCGTCACGATATAGCCGATGGCGTCGGCGATGTCCTCGGCCTCCATCCGTTCCATGCCGGCGAACCGCGTCCTCATCGTCTCGAGCACCTCGGGACGGTTATGTGACGCCAATTCGGTGGACACGGCACCCGGTTCGACCAGCGACACCCGGACGTGGCGCTTGGTCACCTCCTGGCGCAGCGCCTCGCTGAAGGCGCCTACCCCGTGCTTGGTCAGGTTGTAGACGCCGCTGCCGCTGCGCGCCACCCGTCCGGCCACCGAGCTGATGTTCACCATGTCCGCCACCCGACGGGGGCTGTCCTCGGCGGCGCGCAGCAGGTGGGGCAGCGCGGCGTGGGCGCAGTAGAGCAGCCCGAGCACATTGATCTCCACCATCCGCTGCCATTCCGACACCGGTGCCCCCTCGACGGGGCCGAGCAGCATCACCCCGGCGTTGTTCACGAGCGTGTCGAGCCGGCCCAGCTCGGTCACCGTGCGCCCGACGGCGTCGATCGCCTGGCCTTCGTCGGTGATGTCGGACTCGAGCACGAGCACGGTGCCGCCCTGCTTCCGGATCTCCCCGGCCAGTGTCTCCAGCCGGTCCCGCCGCCGGGCGGCGATGGCCACGGTCGCACCCTGGGCCGCCAACGTCACCGCCGTGGCGGCGCCGATACCGCTCGACGCCCCCGTCACGAGCGCCACTGTTCCATCGAGTCTTTCGGTCATTTCCTTCTCCTTAGCTCAGGACTTCGCCGTTCACCATCAGGGGGATCAGAGGGACAGGAGCGGCATCGGCGCCGAAGTCGGGATCCACGCACACGATGTGCTCGCCCCCCGGCCATGAGAAATCACTGTGTCGCTTCCCGGCATCGGTGGCGCCCAGTGCGGTGGTCCGACGGGGCAGGCCCGGCGCCCACGTCCCGCTCGTCCAGCGCCGGGGACTGGCGTGCCCGTGGACCTGGCTGAACGGCAGCGGCTCCATGTCCCACGACAACAGCAGCTCGCGCGGCGACGCCCAGGCCACCCCGACGGGAAGGCGCGGCTTCACCCCGAGCATCTCCCCGGCGGCGAAGGCCCGGTCGGGGTCGGCCGCCATCTCCTTGTTCAAAGAGCGGGCCGCGTCGGCGGGATCTTCCGGCCTCCCGATCACCTCCCATTTGACGCGCGTCAGCCCGGCGTGGGTCACGAGCGTGGGTCCGTACTCCACCGTGTCGAGCGCCACGGCCATCCGGGCCCGGTCGGAGTCCACCCACCGCCGCAGTTCGGCCTGCACCTTCTTGGGCAGCGACTCGTGCCAGAAGTCGGGCCCCCCGAGGCCCTCCTGGGCCTCGTGGTTGCCGATCAGCTGGATCCACTGCTCCGGCGACCCCATCATCATCCGGTCGACGAGTGCCACCACCCCGGGGCTGTCGGGACCCTTGTGCACGAGATCACCGACCTGCACGACGACCAGATCGTCGGGCAGGCTGCCGTTCGTCGTGTCGGCCCCGAGCTCCTGCAGGCACCGACGCAGCACCCACGCGTGCCCCCCGACATCGCCGAGCACGGCGATCCGGTGCGGTGGTTGGAGTGTCGCCACGCCCGAGAGCGTACGGCTCGCGCCCGTGCCAGGCTGAACCGGTGGCCCTCCGGGACGTCTTTTCCGCTCCTCTGGTGGCCCTTCCGGCGCAGCCTCCCGACGTGCCTTGGCCGACCAGGGCCTGGCCCGTCGGCTCGCCCGCAGGCGTCTCTCTCGATCCTCTCCTGGACGATGCCTTCGACGACACCGGACCGCTGTCGCGCACCTACGCCGTCGTCGTCGTCCACGGCGGCCGACTGGTGGCCGAGCGCTACGCCGGTCTCGACCCCCGCACCACGGACACGGTTCCGGCTCCGGTTCCGGTGGGTCCGGACACCACCCTTCATTCGTGGTCGGTGGCCAAGTCGATCCTCCACGGCGTCGTCGGCATCCTGGTGGGCGATCGACGCCTCGATCCCGCGGCACCGGCTCCCGTGCCGCAGTGGGCCGACCGGACCGATCCCCGCCGGGCCATCACCCTCGAGCAGCTGCTCGAGATGCGCGACGGGCTCGACTTCGCCGAGGACTACGTCGAGCGCGGTGTCTCCGATGTCATGGAGATGCTCTGGGGCTCGGGCCGCGCCAACGTCGCCGCCTTCGCCGCGGCGCGGCCCTTGGCATCAGCGCCGGGGGAGTTCTTTCACTACTCGAGCGGCACCACCAACATCGTCTCGGGCATCGTGGCCCGCGAGGTGGGGCCCGGTGAGCCTTACCGCCGCTTTCTCTCCGACCGTCTCTTCGGGCCCATCGGGGCCACCTCGGCTGTGGCCGATTTCGACGCGGCGGGAACCTGGGTGGCGTCGTCGACCCTCTACGCCACGGCGCGCGACTTCGCCCGCTTCGGCCTTCTTTACCTGCGCGACGGTGTCTGGGAGGGCCGGCGCCTTCTCCCCGAGCACTGGGTGGACCACGGTCGTCTTCCCCGGTCGGTCGATCCCGACGACGCCATGATCCACGGTGCCCACTGGTGGGTGGTCGGTGACGACCACGGCTCGTTCTGGGCCGCCGGCTACAGCGGCCAGTCGATCCTGCTCTGCCCCGCTCTCGACCTGATCGTCGTCAGGCTGGGCGACACCCCGACGGAGCGCTCGGCCGCCCTGACCCGCTGGAAAGCCGACGTGGTGGCGGCCTTCGCCGGGGCGGCCTGAGGCCGGGCTTAGGGGCGGACGCGGCTTCTGGGTTGCCGGGCTTCAGGGTTGCCGGGGCGTCAGGGCAGAAGAAGGGTGGCCAGGCGGCGGGCGGTGACGCCGAGCCCGACGACGCCCATGATGCCGAGGTACACGGCGTGGCCGAGGATGGACCACGAGAACAGTCCGGCGTCGAGCCCCCGGATCATGGCCACCCCCTGGTACAGAGGCGTGCACCGCACGACCACCTGCAGCCACGCCGGGTACACGGACAGCGGATAGAAGGTGGCCGAGAACAGAAAGAGCGGAATGATGGCGAGCGACACCTTGTCGAAGTCCTGCCAGCTGCGCATGTACGAGGTGGCTGCCATCCCCACCCCGGCGAAGGCAAAGGTCGTCAGGACGGCGGCGGGGAAGCACAAGATGGCCCACGGGGTGAGCACGTATCCGAATCCCGCCATGGCCCCGAGGAAGGCGGCGGAGTAGATCGAGCCGCGCATGAGGGCCCAAGCCAGTTCCCCGAGAGCGATGTCGGTCGGCGCCAGCGGCGTCGACAGCATGGCGTCGTAGGTCTTGGCGATCCTCAGCTTGAAGAAGATGTTGAACGTCGAATCGAACACGGCGCCGTTCATGGCCGATGACGCCAGCAGTCCGGGTGCCACGTAGGCGGTGTAGGCCACCGTGTGTCCACCGAGGGGGAGGTGCCCCACGAGCTTGTTCAGTCCCACACCGATGGACAGCAGATAGAAGAAGGGCTCGAAGAAACCGGAGACGAAGAAGACCCAACCGCGCCGGTAGACGAGGATGTTCCTTTCCACCACCTTCCGGGCCCGCCGACCGCTCAAAAACAGAGCCGGAGTGATCCGCAGCGGCAGAGCGGCCGAGCCGTTCTGCGGCAGAGCGGTCGAACCGCTCATCTGAGGCACCTCACCGGTCGTGCCTCACCCGTGGGCCTCACGTGACGAGCCGGCGACGGAAGCTCCGGCGGGCCAAGGCGAAGCCGAGCACGGTCAGGGCCACCAGGTAGGTGCCGTGGGCGACGTCCGGTCCGGCGTCGAGATGGCCCAGGGTGAGAGCCCGGCACAGTGCCACCCCGTGGTAGAGCGGCGTGGCCTCGGCCACGATCTGGAGCCATCCCGCCAGCTGGGTGACGGGGAAGAACGTCCCGGAGAAGAGAAAAAGCGGGATCAGCCCGAAGCGGTACAGGGCGGAGAAACCGGCGTCGTTCATCTGGGTGGCGGCGAAGGCGGCGATGGGTGCGGCGAAGGCCATCCCCGTGAGCACGCCGGCGGGAATGGCCAGTAAGGCGAACGGGGAGTGCACGGTCCCGAAGAGCGCCATGATGGCCAGGTAGATGGCTGACACCGCCGTCAAGCGCAGCGCGATCCAGGCCAGGTGCCCGATGAGGACATCGACGACGCCGAGCGGCGTGGCCAGCATGGCGAAGTACGTCCGCATCCATTTGATGGCACCCATGACCGGGTACATGGCCTCGTTGCCCCCGATCTGCATGGCGGTGGCCGCCATCAACCCGGGGGCGAGGAAGTCGATGTACTTCACGCCGTCGACGGTGTGGGCGTGATGGTTCACCAGGGATCCGAGTCCCACTCCAATGGCCGACAGGTAGAGCACCGGGTAGAGGAAGCTGGTGGTGATCGACCCCCGCCACGTCCGCTTGTACTGATACAGCCAGTAGCCGAGGGCACGGGCCCACGGTGGCGTCGCCATCCGTCGTCGGGTTCTCTGCGGCCCCGGGTCGGGAACCGGGGCCCGTGTGGCGGCAGGAACGGTCATTCGACCAGGGACCGGCCGGTCAGCCGGAGAAAGACGTCTTCCAAGGTGGAGCGCCGCACGAGGGAACTGTCGGGGTGACATCCGAGCGAGTGGACCTCGGCCAGAGTGCCGTCGCCGTCATCGGTGTAGAGCAGAAGCCGGTCGGGGAGAATCTCCAACCTCCCGACCAAGCCGTCGAGCTTGGCCGCCATGGCTTCATTCTCCGTGGGGCTGAAGCGCAGCTCGACCACCTCGCGCGTCGAGTAGCGGGCGATGAGGGCGGCCGGGCTGTCCTCGGCCGCCACCTTGCCCCTGTCCATGACGGCCAGCCGGTCGCAGAGCTGTTCGGCTTCGTCCATGTAATGCGTGGTGATCACCAAGGTCACGCCCTGGAGCTTCAGCCGGTAGAGCCGGTCCCACAGCAGATGGCGCGCCTGCGGGTCCAGACCCGTTGTCGGCTCGTCGAGTATCAGCAGCTCGGGTTCGGACACGAGCGCCCGGGCGATGGTCAGCCGTCGCTTCATTCCTCCCGACAGCGGCTCGACCTTGTCGTGGGCCCGGTCGGCCAACTGCGAGAACTCGAGCAGCGCCTCGGCCCGCTGCCGGATGACCCGACGGGGCAGGTCGAAGTAGCGGCCGTAGATCATCAGGTTGTCGAGGACGGTCAGCTCGAGATCGAGCGTGTCCTCCTGCGGGACATGACCGATCCGGCTCCGGATCCGGGCCCCGTCGGTGGCCGGGTCCATGCCGAGGACGCGCAACGTGCCCTCCGATACCGGAGACATGCAGGCGATCATCCGCATCGTCGAGGTCTTGCCCGCCCCGTTCGGACCAAGCAGCCCGTATGACTCGCCCCGGGCGATCTCGAAGTCGATGTCGTCCACGGCCACGAAGTCCCCGAACCTCTTGACCAGCCCGTGGGCCGAGACCATGGGCTCCCCGTCACGCAACGTGGACGTGACTCGAGAGAGCTCCTCGGAACCGGGCATCGGGCCAAACTACCCGTCCGTCCGCCGCCCTCCGAGCGAGTCCCGATAGGCCTGGCGGCGTTGTGCGGTCGGGGTCCGGCTGCAGTCGGCACAACGGACGGCGCCGGGCAGCCGGTCGATGAGGCAGCAACTCGTCCGCTCCCAGAACCAGCCGTGGCGACCGCCGTCGTCGATGACCCAGAACGAGCCCAGCCCCTGCAAATCGGGCGGGGCCAAGGCGAAGAAGCGTTCACCCAGTGACTCCACCCACGGACCCAGGCATCCCTCCATCGTCCGAAAGGCGGTGGCGGCGGAGGAGGCGACGTTGCCCCACAGAAGCCGTTCGCCGATGGGGACGCCGAGGCCCGTACGCACCGACTCGACCAGGGCCCGCAGGTGCTGGTCGATGGCCCGGTCGAGGATGAAGCGAAGAGAAACAGCGAGACCTTCCGGATCGTGGCGGAGCGAGGCGGCGCCGTCTGTCTCGCTCCAGGGATCGAGAACCAGGACCGTCGGATCGAGAAAGGCCACGAGTGACGGCCAGCTCCCGTTCAGGCCGATGGCCATACCCGCCGCCGACGTGTCGGGCACGACGCCGGACGCGGTGAGGCAGGCGACCGCCAGTGTCAGTACCCGGTACGAATATCCCTGGACAAACACCGACGCCGCCACCACGGGGTCGTCTGTCGCCATCCCTGGTCCCGTCGACCGGATGACCGCTCCGAGCCACCGGGGATCGTCGATCAGGGACTGGCTAGTCATCCACTCCCGGTCGGCGGGGACGGGTCGATCGGAACCGGGTGCGGGGGCCCGGTCCCCCGGGAGATCGGGGTTGATCTGGGCCGAGAGGTAAGGCACAAGGCGGGTGACACGCTCGAGGGCACCGGCCAAGGCGTCCATCGCCTGCTCACCCACGACCATCTCCGGCATGGTCCATTTATACGGCCCCATTGCCGGGCGGGCCTACGGATGGCGCGCGAGAGTGTGGCCATGGCCGAAGCTGAAGACTGGAATACGAAGATCATCGAAGAGTTCCGCGCCAACGGGGGCAAGGTCGGTGGCCAGTTCGAAGGGGCCCCGCTGCTTCTCCTCCACAGCACCGGGGCCAAGTCGGGCCAGGAGCGCGTGCACCCGATGATGTACCGCGAGGTGGGTGACGACATCGCCGTCTTCGCCTCGAAGGCGGGAGCGCCGACCAATCCGGACTGGTACCACAACCTCGTGGCCCACCCCCAGGCGAAGGCCGAGATCGGCACCGAGAGCGTGTCCGTGACCGCCCGCGAGGCCAAGGGCGAGGAGCAGACGAAGATCTGGGAGAATCAGAAAAAGGACTTCCCCGGCTTCGCCGACTACGAGAAGAGCACGACGCGTCAGATCCCCGTCGTGATCCTCGAGCGGACCGGCTGACGACGCACGCTTACCGGCGCGGCAGGATCATCGTGGCTGCGTCAGGTCGGAAGAAACCGGATTGCGTTTCCCCGCAGGCGCCCTCAGGGCAATCACACCCAGCCAGCCGAGAAGGACTATTCCGGAGAACCACCAGAACGGTCCCGGCACCACCGTGCTTCCCGCCATCATCGTCACCAGCACGAGGACACCGGCCCGCTCGGAGAGCCGACTCAGGCCCCCACAGGCAAGAAACACGATGGCCCATGCCAGATACCAAGGCTCAGGCTTCGGATTGGTCACTGCCAACGCCGCGAACGCCCAGCCGAGACCGACCGTCCACCGTGCCGCCGTCCGCGTCCCGATGACGAGGAAGATGGCCAGGATCAGCCCTCCTATTTCAATGGCGTCGACGGGGCCGCCCGTCTTGGCACCGAGGAAGCGGGCTCCGAGAGACCACGGCCCGGGCACCGATCCATAGGAGAGCGCCGGTCTCACCCATCCGAATCCGCCTCCCACCGTCAGCCCGCTCACGACGAACACGGCGACCACGGCGCCGGCGGCGGTCAGGAATCCCTTCGTCCGTTGGCGCCACTCGCTGTTCCATCCCCACCAAGCCACGGCCCCTACGGCGAGAAGCGCACTCGGTTTGACGGCGGCGCCGAGGGCACACAACACGATCCCCCAATACCGATTCCCGCAGAGAGCAAGCGCAACCCCGCTCACCGTCAGCCCGAGCATGAGAGCGTCGTTGTGGATGCCACCGACGAGGATCAGGAGTACGGCCGGATTGGCCGCACCGACGAGCGCCGCCACCGTGGCCTTTCCGCCCCGCTGTAAGACGATGCGGTGGATGCCCCACGCGCAAAGCGCGAGCCCAAGCACGGCGGTCACCCGCCAGCACTCCGCTGCCACCCACGGCCGACCACCGGAGATCCGGACGAACAAGGCCGAGAGATTGAGCGCGCCAGGTCCGTAGTACGACGGTCGGGACGCCCATTTGGCGTCGACGGCCAACGTCCACACTGAATGCCCGAGCAATGACGGCGGGCTGTATCCGCCCAACCCAGCCACCACCATCTTGCCCTGGGCGCCGGAGAGCCAGACATCCTGGCTGGCGAAGGGACTGGCCAACAGCATCGGCGCCACCCACGCTCCGACCATGCACCACAGCCGCGTCAGCCCGAGAGTCGGACGGGCGCGCACTCGACGCCACGCCGACGCCCACGCCCAGGCGAGAAGGCCGACCCCGACAACGATAAGCGCGGTGGTGAGCAGCCTGCCGGGGCCCAACCCCGGGGTCTGGTCGGCCAGCTGGGCCCATTCCGGCACCACCGGACCCTCCCAACCTGGCGCCGGACCCGATCCCGCCAGTGGCCACAGACCGGCGGCGTGGGGGCCGAAGGGGGAACCGGGAAGATTGCTTCCCAATGCCAGGACCATCGAACCGGTGACGCCCACCAGGACCGGCAGCGTCAGGGAGGCTCTGGGGACATCTACCGCACCGGAGTCAGGTGTGGCAGAGGTCAGCACCGGGTTCGCAGACATGTTGACAATATCGCCGCCCATCCACTCCTTCTTGACCTTTCTGTCGTCGCCGCTCCGATTGCCACGAGCGACAGGCACAGTGGCGATACGGTCTTTCGTGGCGATCAAGGCCGATTCGCTCAGGGTCCGCACCCTGGCGGTCCAACGTGCAGTCCGCCGTCAGTGGCGTCCGGTTATCGCGCCTGCACTCGTGCTCTGGCTCCTGGCCACGATCGTCTCCTGCGGCTTTCTTCATCCCTTCGACGTCACCGAATACGAGCGCTACGCGCACGCCGCGCTGCGCGCTCCTCTGTTCCACCGTTTCCCTCTCGAATATCCGGCGCCCGCCCTCGCTGTCTTCCTGTTGCCGTTCCTCCTGCCTTTCTCCTATCCGTGGGCCCTGGCCGTATTCGCCGGCATCGTCTTCCTCTTCTTGGTCACCAGTTACGAAGGCTCCGGAGTTCCCGGCATGGACGCCGACGCGGCGCGTCGGCTCATCGCCTATCTGGCCGTGGGGGCCACCTTTCTCCTCACGGGCCGTTACGACATCTTCGCCGCCGCCGCTGCCTTCTGGTCGGTCCGCGCCGCCGCGCAGGGTCGGTGGTCGGCCGCCTGGACGTGGAGCTGTGTGGGTTTTCTCCTGAAACTCTTCCCCGCTGTCTTCTGGCCCACCCTGTTGATCGCCGAGTGGCGGTGCCACGGCCGTGTTCCGCTCAGGCGTCTCGCCTGGATGGCGGCATCGGTGCTGATCCTGGTGGGACTCCCGGCCCTCTTTAATGAGCACGCGCCGCTCAATGCGCTCCACTACTACCTGCGCCGACCGGCCGAGATCGGCAGCGTCGGCGCCGGTCTGTCGCTTCTGGTGGACTGGCACTCCCCGTTGGTTCTGAGCTTCCACAGCATCAACGTGGTGAACGCCGCCTCGGGCCCGATCACCATCGTCATCGAAGCTATGGCGGTCCTCGGATGTGTGTGGGTCTGGCGCGCCCAACTCCGGAATCGTCTCCCCTTGGAAGCCGTCTTCTTGGTTACCCTCAGCCTGGTTGTCCTGGGCGGAAAGGTTCTCTCGGCGCAGTACCTCGTCTGGCTGATGCCGCTGTGGGCGCTCTACCGCATCAGGCCCCTCTGGCTGCTTGCCGCGCTGGCCAACGTCGTCGTCTTTCCCTATGAGGTCTCGGCCCAGAGCTTCCGGCTGGTACCCACCCATGTCTTCGACGTCACCCTCACCCTCGCCTTCCTGGCCCGTGACGTGTTTCTGGCCTGGGGCACATGGAGCTGGTTGCGTTCGGTCATGGTCGAACCGTCGTCGCCCACCGCCGTCGCCGGTGGCCCCTGACGTCGCACGGGCAACCCCCCCTAGAGGACGAGGTGGATCGGGATCCCCTCCGAACACACCGACCAGGTCGAGCGGTCCTGCCGGTTGCTGTTGACGTGGCTGCGCTCCGCGTCTGTCGACCGATCGTCGTCACCGGCGGCGGCCGTCCGCGCTCCGTGACCGCCGAGGTTTGTGCGACCCGGGCGCTGAGGGCCGAGACGCTAAGGGGCGAGAATCGGGACCTGACTGATCGCCTTCATGTTGTAGGTCAAACCGATCGGTGCCACCAGGCCTTTGGTGGTCAGCGTCAGTTCCACCTGCACGGTCTGCGCCGTCGAGTCGCACGCCGGTGCGCATGTGACCAGGATGTTGACGTCACCGTTGACAGCGGTCTGCGTCAGTTGGTTCGGCGTACCAGCCGCCTCGCACAGCGGATTATTGTTGACCGTGAGCAGCGGGGCGGCTTGGGCCACAGCCTTATAGATGGAAACAGGCTGTCCTGATTCGCAGTTTTGCGCATTCACCAGGGTGCCCGCGCTCGATGCCTCGACCGACGCCATGCGAGCGCCGGCCGTGGCACCGTCGTGCAGAGCCGAGTTCTGATAGACGAGGAAGGTGCCACCGATCAACCCGAATATCAGGAGGAAGACGACGGGCGCCACGAGGGCGAACTCGACGAGGGTCGCCCCCGTTTCGGGGCGACGACGGCTCGGCAGTCGCCGGAGGATATCCATCACCCGATGAGCGACAAGGTGCTGGCGCCAGGCAACGAGTACGGCTTACCGATGATCGTGATGCGGGTGCCTCCGTCGGTGTTGAAGTCGTCCACGATGGCCGTGCCGGTGAGGGTGACCGAGCCGGCCGAGGGGGCCGGTCCGGCCGACCATCCGGCCCCGTACCCGGCCTGGAGGGTGCCGCCGGCGTAGAAGGGGACGCCGCCGCCGGTTCCGTCCCAGTAGTCGAGGGGGGCGTCGGCCCCGTAGTGCGACAACGAGGCGTTGTAGACGACGCCGTTGATGGCGATGTCAGCGGCGTCACTGGACTCGGCGTCGAAGCCGTAGTTGGCCGCGGTGTTGGGGTCCTGGTAGAGCACCAGGCCGGGATTGCCGTCGGTGCCGCCGTAGGCGCTGTTGACCGGTCCGGTCAGGCTGACCGAGCTGCCCGCCACCCCGCCGACGATGAGGGAGAAGTTGTTGCCCGTCCCCGTCTCGAGCGGGTCGGCCGAAAAGGTCGAGTCGCCGTAGCCGATGACGCCGTTGGCCGGTGGGTTGGTTCCGCCGCAGGCCGTCGCCGGAGAATTGGTCGTTTCGGCCATGGGGGTGCCGTTCCCGCTGGCGGCGCTGGACATGGTGCTGGGGGGCAGGCACGGAGCGCCGTTGCCGCCTCCACTGGCGGCGAAAGTGCCCCCGACGACCGTCCCCGGGACATTGCCGGCCAGGGGATACGGATTCTGGGTGGCGATGACCACGTTGGTTCCTGTGACCGTGTCGGTCGAGCCTTGGGGGTTGATCCACAGACCCTGGTCGAACCGGTAGATGCCGGTGTAGCCGCCCGGGCAATCCTGGAAGTTGGCGGCGCCGGTGATCTCGACCGGCGTCGTGTAGTCGCCCGGTGACAGCTCCGTGACCTGTGTGTTGGGGTCCGTCGTCATGGCGGGGTTCGTCTGCAGCGTGCTCCCCGGGCAGGCGATGTTGGTGTTGGCGTTCAGCGGGTCCGGCGGCGCGCCGGTGGACAGCAGGGGGTCGTCGATCTGGACCTGGGTGGGGTCGATGTTGTCGAAGTCGACGTTCACCGATCCGGTGTGCTCCTGGCAATTCATCTGGACTTGAGGCAACCCGCCAACCACATTCGGGTCCGGATCACCGCTCTGGTAGGCCGGGGTCGGATTGGCGGGATTGCCGTTACCTTCGATGTGGGGCTGGAAGCAGTTGTCCAACGGCCACAGAGACTGGCCGTTGTCAGTGCTGTTGTTGCTGTGGATGGTGCCGTAGACGTACAGGTTGCTGTTGGACTTGGCGTCGATGGCGTCGTCCCACGTCCAATTGACGTTTGTCGTGGGGTCGGTGAACGACCCGCTCCACGGCTGGTGCTGCACGTCGGTATTCAGGAAGATGTCGCCCGCCACCACGAACTGGCCGGTTCCCCCACCCAGGATCTCGTGCGGACCCACCTTGTTGAGAGCCACGATGCCGATGGAGCTGGTATGCGTCGTCTTGGGGGCGACCGAGGCCTTGGCGCGGCCGCCCAGCTGGTGGTAGCCGAATATCCCGGCGAAGAAGGGTGGCCATGAGGGGGTGGCGAGAATGTTCACACCACAGGCGCCCTGGGGCGGAAGCCCGGTGCTGCCCGGTCCGAAGCCCAGATTCTGCGCCGGATTATTCGGATCGGGCATCGTGGCCCCGGAGCGGTCCAGGTACTGAGCGCTCCAGGCGCTGCCCAAGCTGGGGTCATTGGCCTTGACGACGACCTTCACGATATCCACCAGCTGCCGGGTGGTGGGAGCGGTGGTGCCGTTGCAGTAGTAGGAGGAGTTGAGTTGCTGGGCGGCGGCGAATGCGGCGAAGTCGGAGGCGTTCTGGGCCCGGCGAACCTGGACGAACCCGTAGCTCCCGTCGATGGCAATGGACATCATCCCGATCAGCACCACCAGGGAAATGGCGACGATGATCAGAACGACACCGCGCTCACCGTCTTCGCGGGCGCCACCGAACCGGGTCATGAGTACTCCGCCGCGGCGTGAGCGGAGACGGAGATTTTCCCGATCACCGGGACGAGAGCGACCGACGCCTGGGAGATGGTGATGGTGACGACGTTGACCGTGATCGCCGGTTCACCCGGTCCGTGCGCGACGGGGCTCTGTGTTTGCGTGAGGTTGACGTAGTCGGGGAGGCTGGAGTCCGTGTTTTGGTAGATGGTGCTGTTCTCCTCCAGGTTGACCGCATTGGTGGCCAGACCCCAGGCGGCTGCGACCTGGGTGGGATTGGTGGCCAGCGCGTTGGCGGCCTGGAGAGCTCCGGCGCGTGCCGCACTGGTCAGGCGGACATCGAGTTGTATCCCGTTCCAGCCGTTAAAGGCGACGCTCATCAGAAGGATGACCAGGGGCAGCACGAGCGCGAACTCGACGAGAGCCTGGCCGGTCTCGTCGTGGCGCCGGCCACGACCAGCCACGCGGTCACGGAGCCAGCGCATTGCTCGTGCTCTTCTCACTGATTCCTCCGCTCGTGGTGCCCGAAGGAGCGGGACCGGAACCGGAGATGATCGAGGTGGAGACAGATGGGCCTCCGGGGACGAGGTTGGCGCCGGTGATGGTCGGGGTCGTCATCGTCCCGCTGCCGGCGGCCTCCAGGGCCAGGTAGATGCCCCCGGTCACCCCGCCGCCGCCGTTGTTGGCCAAGGCGATGCGGGCAGCGGCGTCCCGGGTGACAGCGAAGGTGATCACGTTCCCCGCCTGGGAGACGGTGGTCGGGTGGCCGGCGGTCGACGTGGAACCCGGAGCCGGCACCAGGGTGGTGCCCACGGCCAGCACGGGTACCGACTGGTAGAGAAACGTCTCCTGGGCACCTCTGATGTCGACGAGGATGTCCACCTTGTCGCCGGGCTGGATCAGGCCGGCCACGCTGTGGACCTGGTCGGTGGCCACGGAGACGGCGACGTCACCCTTGGGCACCCTTTCGGCGGCCACGCTGGGGATGGACTTCAGGGACACGAACATTCCGCTCACGAGGATCTCTCCGGTGGACAGGTTGGCCCCCGCCACCCGGTCCCGAATGGCGGCCAGATCGGTGACCGCCCCGTGGGGAACGAACTGCAACGGCATGCGGGTGGGCTTGATCAGCCCCTGGGCCTCGGCGGCGGCACCGCTCTCGTTCTGGGGCACGACCCCCTTGAGGATGTACACGGACGTGATCGTGGCGTTCTTATACGCCTTTTGCTGGGCCGTATGGAGCGCGTCGTACGCGGCAGCACTGGCCATCACGGCCAGCACTACGGCGACGAGAACCGCCACACTCCTTCTGGGCACCATCTTCTCCGTATCTGTTCGTGACGTCAGGCGACGGCGGTGCGAAAGCGCCTTCTACCCATGCCCTTTCCGAGCCAAGGCTTTTACAGTTTCTCGACCGGTTGACCCAACTCTTTAGGCCGCGCTGGCTCTCGATTGCGCCGCCACCCCCCGAAAGTCGCCTATGGGATCGTTGTCGTCCACAGCCCCGGTCCTAGTATCAGGACCCCACCTAGCGGCGGGCAATAGGCCTAGCGACACATATGTCGGACTGCCTTACGGCCTATTGCACCGATCACGGTTCTCGGGTAGGTCATGCGACTCATTTGCCCCCGTAGTCATTGTCAAGGGCCGTGCTGTCACGCACACTTGGCCTAGCCATCGACTGCGGTGGGATCGATCGGCGCCGAAGAACACGCTGCTGTCCAGCTTCGGTTCCGGGCACAAGAGGGGGCATTGATGACACCCAAACGGACAATCGTGGTTGGCATCGCGGTCGTCGTGGGGGTGGCGGCGTCGGTGTTGAGCTACGTCTTTCTGAACAACGCTCAGGATCGGGCCTACCACAACGCCAAGGTGGTCGAAGCATACGTCGTCGTGAAGGCAGTACCTCCCACTTTGAACGGGACCGATGCCATTAGCGGCGGCTACATCCAGCGCAAGAAGATCCCCCAGGAGTTCCGGCCCTCCTCGGCCGTGACCAAGCTGTCGAGCATCGACGGCAAGTTGGCGGTCGCCCCCTTCTCCGTCGGACAGGTGCTCGTCTCGTCGATGTTCGCCAGCCCGTCCTCCGTCTCGAACAGCTTCGAGCAGCTCATCGGGCCGGGCCATGTGGCCGTCACCGCCTCTGTCGACCAGGTCCACGGGGTAGCGCTTTTCCCGTCTCCGGGTGACAAGGTCGACCTCATGGTGTCGCTCAACGGCGCCGAGACCCTTCTTCTCCAGAACGTGTCCGTCATCGCCGTCGGTCAGACCACCACGGCGACCCTGGCGGCCGGGGCGTCGGGGTCGACGACGGCGACGAGCACACCGGCCAACACCAGCGGTCTCTACACCTTTACCGTCACACCAACCGATGCCGCACGGATCGCACTGGCAGAGCAAGACGGGCTTGGTCTCTACATGACCCTTGTCCCGCCGCACAACAATCAGGTGTCAGTGCCTCCGGTGAACCAAGGGAATGTCACCAGTGCACTCTGATCGGCGAGTAGACACCATGACCCAAGACCCTCCCAAAGCCAAGCCACCGAAAGGTGACCAGGTTGCCATCAGCGTGGTCGACCCGGACGAGGTCGTCCGCTTCGTCCTCACCGAACGCATGCAGGAGATCGGCGGCAATGTCGTCGGCTACGAAAACCTGGCGGCCTTCTCCGACCAGGCCGATCCCGCACGGCCCGGTGTGGTGGTCTTCGGACCCTCCGACAAACCCGATGAGGTCATCTCGCAGGTCGCCGGGCTGATCGGTTTCCGTCCCGGCTGCGGGGCCATCATGGTCGTCTACGAATTGACGGCCGAGGTCCTGCAGGGGGCGCTCCGGGCCGGTGTCGACGACGTCGTGGCCGTCACGGCCGAGGACACCGAGCTGCTCGACGCCGTGTCCCGGGCCGCCGCCCGCGTCAATCTGCGCCGGCCGACGCCTGTCATCCCGCCTCCGGCGCCCGCCGGGTCCCATGGCCCCCAGGGCCGAGTCATCACCGTCTTTTCCACCAAGGGTGGGACCGGCAAGTCCGTGGTCGCCATCAATCTGGCCGTGGCCCTGGCCAAGCGGACCATCCAGCCCGTCGTCCTGGTCGACGCCGACCTGCAGTTCGGCGATGTGGCGCTCATGTTGCAGCTGGCACCGGTCCACACCATCGCCGAAGCAGCAGCGGCCGGTGAGCGTCTCGACGGGGCCATGCTCGAGAATCTCCTTCTCCGGCACGAGCCCAGTGGGCTTCTCGTCCTGGCGGCACCGACCGAGCCGAGCTCAGCCGACCGGATAGGACGCGCCGACCTGGCCCGCACCCTGGCCGTCCTGCGCGAGCGGTGCGCCTACGTGGTGGTGGACACCTCGGCCAATTTCGCCGAGATCACCTTGTCCGCCCTCGAGGCCGCAGACGACATCCTCGTCCTGGCCAGCTTGGACGTCATGAGCCTGAAGAGCGCCCGGGTGGGGCTCCAGACCATGCGTGTCCTCGACATACCGTTCTCCACGGTCAAATTCGTGCTCAACCGGGCCAACACGCGCGTGGGTCTGAGCGAGGCCGATGCCGAACGGGCCGTTCAGCTCAAGGTGGATGCCGCCCTCCCGAGCGACATCCTGGTGGCCGAGTCAGTCAATCGCGGTGTGCCCGTGGTCACCAGCTCACCGAGATCGAAGTTCGCCAAGAGCATCGACGATCTGGCATCCGTATTGATGGCGTCCGCGCCCGCCGTGGCCGGCGCTCAACAAGTCGAGTAGGGGTGCACGATGTCGCTTTCCGATCATCTCCGTGTCGCCGGCGTGTTGAACTCCGAAGAGGCGCGCGCCCGCGCCCTCGAAGAGGTCCACATCCGGGTGCACCAACGACTCATCGAGGAGCTGGGACCTGAGCTGTCCCAGGGTCGCCTGACGGCCAAGGACCTCCGACCGCGGGTCAACGCCCAGCTCCAGGCGGCACTGGCCGAGGAAGCGACGCCTCTATCCCTGGCCGACAAGGCCCGCCTCGGAGAGGACATCGCCAACGACATCCTCGGTTACGGACCCATTCAGAGATACTTGGAGGACCCGAACATCTCCGAAGTCATGGTCAACGGACCGGACAAGGTCTATGTCGAGCGTGGCGGAAAGATCGAGCGCACTCCGACCAGCTTCATCGATGAGACGCACCTGCGCCGCGTGATCGACAAGATCGTCGGAGAGGTGAGTCGCCGCGTCGACGAGTCGTCGCCCATGGTCGACGCTCGACTCCCCGACGGCTCTCGAATCAACGCCGTCATCCACCCCCTGGCCATTGGCGGCCCCTTCCTCACCGTCAGGAAGTTCGCCAAGGAACCCCTGCTGGTCGAGGACCTGGTGGCCAACGGGACATTCACCTCCACGTTCGCCCGTTTCATCGAGGCGTGTGTGGTGGGTCGGCTCAACATCGTGGTGTCGGGCGGTACCGACTCAGGCAAGACGACGATGCTGAACGTCCTGTCATCGCTGGTGCCGAACGATGAACGCGTTGTCACCATCGAGGACTCGAAGGAACTCCAGCTCCGCCAGGAGCACGTCGTCTCTATGGAGTCTCGCCCCCAGAACATCGAGGGCAAAGGAGAAGTGACGATCCGCGACCTCGTCCGCAACTCGCTGCGTATGCGGCCGGACCGGATCATCGTGGGGGAGTGCCGTGGTGGTGAGGCGCTCGACATGCTCCAGGCCATGAACACCGGCCACGAGGGTTCTCTCACCACGATCCACTCCAACGGCCCTCGCGACACGCTGTCGCGTATCGAGACGATGACGCTGATGGCGGGTTTCGACCTCCCCATTCGGGTCATCAGGGAGCAGATGTCCTCGGCCGTCGACCTCGTGGTCCATCTGTCGCGGCTGCGTGACGGGACCAGGCGGGTCACTCAGGTGGCAGAGGTCCAGCACATGGAGGGCGATGTCATCATCATGCAGGACCTCTTCATGTTCGACTTCTCCATGGGCATGGACGCCGAAGGTGCATACCGGGGGTCGCTCAAGTCCCTGGGAATCCGACCGCAGTTCGCCGACAAGCTGCAAGATGCCGGACAACCTCTGGACTCTGAGCTGTTCGAGGCCGAGACGTTCGCACGGGCGGTCGGTCGTCGGTGATCCTCCTCGTCTCCCTTCTCGTGCTCCCCGCCGCCGGGCTCCTGGCCTGGGGCATCATCAGCGTGGCGACATGGAGTCGCCGTCCGCATCTCGAGGCAACCCTCGCCCCCTACACGGTCGGTCTGAGGCTCCGGTCAGAGGTAGAGCCTGAAGTCTTCGGCAATCCGGAATTCGTAAAATCCCCCATCCTCCGCCGTGCCATCGAAGCGGTGGCCGACATCGCCACCCGACGCGGTCTGATGGCGGTGGTGGAAGCCAAGATCGATCAGGCGGATCTCCCCGTGCGTCCGGCTGAAGCGCTGTTTCTCTACCTCGTCGTCGCCGTCATCGGTGGAGCACTCGGTTTGCTGCTGGGCAACTTCTTCTGGGGGATCGTCTCCTTGGCGGCGCTGCTGGTTGTCCCCTGGGTCGCTCTCGGCACCTTGGCGATTCGCCGCACGCGTGCATTCGTGGCCCAACTACCCGACATGCTGCAGCTGCTCGGTACGACGCTTCGTTCGGGGTTTTCCATCCTGCAGGGCCTCGATACCGTCGCCGTGCAGCTTCCGGACCCCACGGGCAAGGAAATGCGGCACGTCGTGGCCGAAGCCCGACTCGGTCGTCCTCTTTCCAGTGCGCTCGACGAGGTGGCCCAACGGGTGCGCAGCGAGGACTTCGAATGGGTTGTCTCGGCAATCGGGATCCAGCGCGAGGTGGGCGGCAACCTGGCCGAGCTCCTCGACATCGTCGCTGACACCATGAATGCCCGGTCCCGGCTCCGCCAGGAAGCCCATACATTGACGGCCGAAGGTCGGATCGGGGCCATCGTCATTTCGCTCCTGCCCGTAGGAATCGGGCTCTTCGTGTACTCGGTCAACCCCACGTATCTCTCGCCGCTCTTCCACACCGGCACGGGGAAGCTCATGTTCTACTCCTGCCTGGGGTTGGCCCTGGCCGGCATGGTGTGGCTCCGTCGCATTGTGAAGATCGAGATCTGACATGCTGCCCTTTGCCGTCGTCCTCATCTTTGTCACCGTCAGCATGCTGGCGTATGCCGCTGTTCTGAAGGCAGACGAGCGCATCAGTGTCCGTGCCGCGCGTGCCCGGCTGGCCGACTACGAGTCTCCGGCGGAGAAGCGCGACACCGACCTCCAGGCGCCTTTCTCCAGCCGCGTGTTCGAGCCCGCCGCCGTCTTCATCGCCAATACGGCGAGGGCGGCCCTGCCCGATTCGTACGTCGAGAAAGTCCAGCACAAGCTGGTGCTCGCCGGCCGGGGCCAGATCGAGGAAGCGGACCGATTCCTCGTACTCCATGTTCTGTCGGTGGTCTTCATCCCGATTCTGTGGTGGGTGTCGTGGAAGTACACCTCCCTGAGCGGCCTCGAATTGGAGGCGGTGTTCGGCTTCGTCGCTCTGGGCGGGGTCATCGGCCCCGACGCCTGGCTGAACCGTGTCGTCGAGGAGCGTCAGCTCACCATTCGCAAGAAACTGCCCGACGTCCTCGACCTCCTGACGATCAGCGTCGAAGCCGGTCTCGGGTTCGAGCAGGCCTTGGCCCGTGCCGTGACGATGGTGCCGGGACCGCTTTCGGAGGAGTTCGCCCGCATGCTGGGTGAGATGCGGGCCGGATCCAGCCGGTCCGACGCGCTCGGCGGCCTGGACACACGGACGGGCGTCCCCGAGGTCCGGTCCTTCGTCCTGGCTCTCAAGCAGGCCGACACCTTCGGCGTGTCCATCGGGTCGATCCTGCGCAGTCAGTCGGCCGAGATGCGTGTCAAGCGTCATCAGCTCGCCCAGGAAGAGGCGCAGAAGGCTCCGGTCAAGATGCTCTTCCCCATGGTGTTCTGCATCATGCCGGCGCTCTTCGTCATCACCGCCGGACCTGCTTTCCTGAATATTTTCCACGCCTTCAGCGGTCGCTGACGTCGAGGTTCCGGACGGGGCCGAGGGTCACGAGAAGCCGCGGAGGCCATCTCATGGAAAGCGGCAGGTAAACCCTGGTCAGAGTGGGTATCGAAGCCGCCGACCGTTCATGTAGGACTGACATTCAGCGCCGTTCGTGGCGTAACCACGAGGGAGCACACCGGATAATTGAGGGCAAATTGTTGACCCCTTGACGGGGTTCGGTTGACCGCGGGCGCTCAAGAGCGGTCGTTCACATGACGATTCTTCTGGCATCGAGATGGCTACGACGGGCGAGGAGCCCGCAGTAGTTGACCAGAAGGAGCGCTGTGCAGCAGGCCGAGTCACTCTCCGACGGGGCGTGGATTCCTCGCGGCCGTCGAGCGTGGCCCGAATGGCGAGGCACAGTGCCCGCGCCCCCCGAACTGGTGGCGAGGTTCGCCCCTCTCCTCATCGCTTTGCGGTGGGGCACTCTTTCGCTTGCCGTTGCGCTCGGGGTGATCGAACGGTCGAGCCGTCACGCCATCGTGGCCGGAATCGTGCTGGCCCTTTACACGCTCTGCCGCACCTTGTGGCCTATCCGTTACGACCAGACAGGCCCGCGGGTGAGCGCGGCGCTGTTTGTCGAGGTCGCCGTTCCTCTAACCGTCGTCGAGGTGACTGGGTTCAACTCGTCGCCCTATCTCGTCTGTCTGGTGGTGGCCACGGCGATCGTCGGATTTGCCGGTGGCCTGCGCATTGTGGCGTCGCTCTCGCTGTTGGCCGGGTTGGCCGTCGCCGTCCCGAGCATGGTCCTCGTTTCGTACCAGGGTCTGGCTGCCTCGAGCGTCCAGTTCGCCATTGAACTCGTCCTCGTCGGCGTCGTCGGCGGGTTCAGCCGCACCCTCATCGAGGACGCCCGTCAGGTCGGGGAGGGCCTCGCCGCCCAGGCTGAACATCTGTCCGAGGTGAACGACTTGTTGCTCGATCTCCACCGGGCCACAGCGCAAGAGACGACGCCGCTCGATCTCGAGGGGGCCGCCCGCTGGGCTCTGGAGCGGTTGGAGGAGATGTTCACGCCCGACCTCGCCGCCGTGATCCTGCGCGACCCCGCCACCGAGTACTGGCACCTCGTGGCGGGCAAAGGGGTCCGCCTCACCGGGGCGGACATATCTCTCGAGCTTCCGAAGGCCCTGGCCGCCGCCTCGCTCGGCCACGATCCGGTGGCCGTCGAGGCTCTCGAACAGGGGCTGAGTTACCGCTCCCGTTGGGGTCTCTACTGCCCCCTCAGGGCTCGTGACGAACTCGTCGGCATCCTGGCCGTCGAGTGGAGCGATGTGCGCGACGTCACCTCGGCCGATCTTCGTCGTATCGGGGATCTGGCGCGCGCTGCGGCCCTGGCTCTCGACAACGCCCGCTGGCTCGAGCGTATTCACGGCCTCGGAGTCGAGCAGGAACGGTCTCGTCTGGCCCGGGAGCTCCACGACCATATTGGCCAGTCCGTGGTCTATCTGGGTTTCGAGATCGACCGGCTGGTGGAGCTCAACCACGGGCGCGCCGTGCAGAAGGACCTGGTGGCGTTGCGCGGCGATGTCCGCAATCTGGTGGAGGAACTCCGCGACGCTCTCGTCGACCTACGCAGCGATGTCTCCGAATCGCTCGGTGTCGACGATGTCCTGCGCTCTTTCCTGGAAAGGGTGAAGCGCCGGAACCGACTGGCCGTGACCTTGACGGCGGACGCCGAATCTCGTCTGCCGCTCACCGTCGAGCGGGAATTCTGGCGTGTCGCCCAGGAGGCGGTCATGAACGCCGAGCGCCACGCCCACGCTTCGAATGTCTCAGTTCTCTGGTTGTGCAACGCCGAGGGTGCGCTGCTCGAGGTGTCCGACAACGGCGTCGGAATGTCCGCCGGCAAGGCGGCCGGGGCATCGAGTTACGGCCTTCTCGGCATGCGTGAGCGGGCCGATTCCGTGGGAGCACAACTTGACATCACGTCCGGCCCGGAAAAGGGCACGGTCGTCCGAATGCGAATGAAGGTGGCCTGATGACGAGAGTGCTGATCGCCGATGACCATGCCATGGTCCGCGAGGGACTCCACTGGGCCCTGGAGCACGCCGGCTACGAGGTGGTGGGAGAGGCAGCCGACGGCGAGGAAGCCGTGGATATGGCCGAACGCCTGCAGCCCGACATTGTCCTCATGGACCTCTCGCTCCCCGTTCTCTCCGGGGTTGCCGCCACCAAACGGATCCGTGGCCTGGTGCCGAGCACCAAGGTCGTCGTGTTGTCGATGTTGTCCGATGAGACGGCGGTGTCGTCCGCTCTGGCCGCCGGAGCAGTGGGCTATCTGGTGAAAGACAGCACCACAGCCGAGATCGTGAGCGCGTTGGGCGAGGTGACACGGGTGCCGCGCGGTGAGCTTGTGCTGTCGGCATCGGCCGCTCCGGTCGCAGCGGACAGCGCCCTCGTCGCTCAGATGACGAGGCAGCCTCTGTCGGGGACTCGCCCTCTCATCAGCAAGCGCGAGGAGGAGGTCCTGAGACTGGTGGCCACGGGCGCCTCCATCCCCGAGGTCGGTCGCCGCCTCTACATCAGCGCCAAGACAGTAAAGAACCACCTGTCGTCGATCTACCAGAAGCTCGATTCCCATGACCGGGCCCAGGCTGTGCTGAAGGCCGTGCGCATGGGCCTCATTCAACTTGACTAGGTCGCAGGACCCACGTTTTTGCTGCCCAGGGTCAAGATTGGGCCTCGTGGCCTATAGAACAACCCTCCGAATTCGCGGATAGTGGTGGAAGCGTTCAAGGTGAACCAAAGGGGGGAAACATGAACATCGTCTCGCTCGTGACGCGGATGGTCGGCCCGATCCGCAATGTGTGGAACCGCAGGGATCAGTTCGGCGCCAGTCTGGTCGAGTACGCACTGCTTCTCGCCCTCATTGCGGTTGTCGCCCTGGTGGCTCTGCACTTCCTGGGTGCGTCCGTCAACAACACTCTCAACAACGTCGCTAACAGCGTCAACAACACTCCGTAACTGCCGCTACCTCCGGGTAGCCGATCGAGGTCCCTTGGGACCGAGATCGGGTTTTGTTTGGCACATGGTTGTGGCAACGGCTCAGTCCACTTAGGTGGACTGAGCCGTTTGCGCGTCCGGAGTGGGGTGGGACCACCCCGCCCCGATGACGGCCTATGGGTGCCTCGACGCTCCGACGTAGTGGAAGATCAGGACCTGGTGAGAGCGCCACACCACCCGCCAGTTCCTGTCCTCAGCGAGGTACAGAGACAACGCCGATTTGGTCGGCCACAGGACGTAGGCGATGCCGTACGCCCGCAGGATCGGATCCGGGTTGGTCGTGAGGTCGTTCACCTCGAGGTACTGCCGGAGAACAGGCGTCGAGGTGTACAACTCCGTCCGTCCGTCGACGAACACGCGGATACCGACATAGTCCAGGTAGTCGTTCCACAGGTAGGTGGAGAACACGCGGCCGGGTTGGTGCTCGAGGTAGCGGACGGCATTCACCGGGACACTGGCGGCCGGGGTGCCGGCGGCCCACCAGGGACCCTGAAGAAGGGACAGACCGAGGACCGCCAAAAGGGGCCACACGAGGATGGTGGGCCTCACAGCTTCGCGGCGCAGCGGCGAACAGCGGGCAGCCAGGGCCGACCAGGCGATGGCGAAGTACGGCAGGAAGCGCACGGCATCGAGGGTGGAGACAAGGAGGAAGCTGGCCAGCACCAGCTCGAGAGCGGGGACGTCCTCTCGCGAAAAGGCGAGAAAAGCAACGGTGATGGCCACGGGCAGGACCACGACGGCGAGAATGGCGAAGTCGTGGAAGTTGGGCGACTGCCATTCCTGGATGAGCTCCCGGATGGTCGAGTTGAACGTCACCCCGAGAGCACTCGAGTACACCCCGGGCCCGAACGGATTGACGAGGGTGGCGAGGGCCGAGACAGCGAGGGTGACGACCGCCGGCTTGGTGGACAGGCGGTCGGGGACGACCACCCTGCCCACCCGCCGATGGACGAGCGAGGCGATGACCTCTAGGACCAAGACGCCCAGGCCGAGCAGGAAGCTTCCGTGCATGTTGGCCCACAGGACGAAAAGGAAAGGAGTGGCATAGAGCCAACCCCGGCGCCGTCGGGCCAGGGTCATCATGAGCAGCAGCAGCGCCAGGAAGAAGTAGCTCACCATCTGCGGACGGTCGTCCAGGGAGATAGTCACGGCCACCCCGGTCTCCACACAGAGCAGACCGGTCCAGGTCCAGCCGGCACCGACCAGACGACTGCGCAGGGCCACGGCGAGGACGGTGAGCGACGCCAGACCGGCCGACAACAGCCAGAACGCCACCGGTCCGATGAGCCGCACCGACTCGGCCAGGAGGACGCCGTACCCCCACTCCGGCGTGATCCAGGAGTGGCCGGCCACCGTGTAGGAGTAGATATCGTGGTTGAGCACCCGGTGGTGGTCGAGCATCCAGTTGCCGGTGGCCCAGTGCCAGTAAGTGTCATCGAAGACGCCGTTGTGCAACGCCGAGCGCCAGGCGATCAGGCAGCCGGCGACGACCCCGATGATCCCGACGGGCAGAGCTCCCGGCAGCCGACGGCGAGGGGGAGCTTCGGGCGAGGCAGTTGAGGCCTCACGGCCACCATCGTGGTCGTCGGGCGCTGTCTCCCGATCGACCGTCTGCACCGCGTCGCCTGGCTCCACCCCATCTCCCATCTACGGCATCGATCGTTGCATCGGGGTTCGCGCCGTCTTCGAATTCGACCTGCGCCATGCCCGAATCACAACGGCCCCACAATGATCGCGTGCCCGCGGTCTGAAAGGCCGGAATTGCCCGCCGCCGGGCACAAATTCGTCAGCGCTCGCCATAGTGTGGGCACGTGGCCATCACTAAGCGCGAGAACGCAAAACACACCCTGTTCACCCGGTCGGCAGTCAAAGAGAACGACATCGGCACTCGTCATCGTCTACTCGCTGACCGGGCTGATTTCGTCGCGGGAAGCATCTTCTTGTTCGACAATCGCGGTCCCGACGGTGATCTCCTCGATGTCTCCGCTCCGGAACTCTCGCCCGCGGATGAAAGTGCACGGTTCCAGAGCAAGTTCAGTCGGCGGCTCCGGGGCTTGTTCCACGACCTGAAGGCCGAGGACCTCGTCGGCGACGAAGACCTGCCCCTGTTCTACTGGCCGCAGTCGTCTGACTCGAGGACCCGCCTTGCCCTGCGGCTGCGCGACATCGCCCGTGGCGTTCGCCACGGGAACTGACCGCTCGCCGCCACGCCGCCTTCTGGCCCCGCTGCCTCTTGCTGTCTCCTGCGCCTGAGGCCCTGCCGCCTGAGGCCCTGAGACTCGTCCGCTCGTATGGTTGACGGTATATCGGTAGACGATATACGGTGCGCCGGTGGATCACCGAGGGGCGCCCGAGACCGAAGCCGCTACCCCTGTCACCCGCCGGCACGTCCTGGCGTGGATTCTCGGGACGGCGGCCACCGTGGTGGGTGCCGGTGCGCTCGGCACCGAACTCGTGTCCCGGGGAGTGCTTCCGGGTCAACAGGTTCTGTTCGAGCTCGAGGGTGCGTGTGCCGTGTCGGTGCCTCCGCCTGTCTTTTCATCGCCCGGCCCGGCTGAGTCCGGCCGGTTCTACTCGCGCGCTCGTGGGCGTTCGGTGGGTTACACCGTGGCGTACCCTCCGGGGCACGGACCGGGCAGTGTCCTACCTCTCGTGATCGCCCTCCACGGCTACGGCGCCAATCACAGCGACGTGCTGTCAGGCATGTCGTTGCCACAAGCGCTCGCTCTGCAGGTCGCCGGTACGGCGCTTCCCCCCATGGCCATGGTGGCAGCCGACGGCGGCGGCGGCTACTGGCACGGCCATAGCGGGGACGATCCGATGGCCATGGTGGTCGACGAGTTGATCCCCATGTGCCAGGAGCGAGGACTCGGCCGAGCACCGCGGTCGATCGGTGTCATCGGCGTCTCGATGGGTGGCTATGGCGCCTTGCTCATGGCCGAGAAACACCCACAGCTCTTCGCCGCCGTGGCTGCCATCTCGCCCGCCGTGTGGACGACCTACGCCGAAGCCGTTGGGGCCAATGCCGGGGCCTACGCTTCGGCTTCGGATTTCGCCGCCAACGATGCCGTCACCCATGCTGTGGCCCTGAAACACACACCGGTCCGGGTGGCCTCGGGTTTGAGCGATCCGTTTCATCCCGGCGTGATCGCCCTCATGAAGGCCCTGCCCCCAGGCAGCGTCGTCGATCTGTCCCAGGGTTGCCATTCCGGGCCCTTCTTCCGATCCCAGGAACCGCCCTCGTTCGTCTTCCTGGCCGATCATCTGGTCGGGACCACCGGCCGCTGAACAGGGCAAACCGGCCCTCGGGGGGAATTCTCACTCTCCGGGGTAGAATTAGGAGAGGTGATGCCGAGTTCGATCGGACGACACCGGCGGAATGGGGGGGGAGTGATATGCGGGGTCAGCGCTCTCAGCGCGCGTATGCGGCGGCGGCCGTTCTCCTGATCGCCGCCTCCGCGGCCACCTTTGTGTCGGTGGCCCCGGCATCGGCCGCCACCAAAGGAAAGTCGGTGACGTGCACTTCGTTGTCGGGGAATCTCAACTCGACACCGCCGGTGACCTTCACTCTGGGGGGCTGCAGCGGCAACACCGCCGGGAGCGGCAGCGCCCAGGGCAGCACCATTACCTGGGCCAACGGCCGCACGACGTTCCTCGCCCTCCCCGCTTTCACGCCGTCGGGCAATCCGAGGAAGGGTAACTGCGCCGCCCTTTCCGACAAGTGGACGGTGACCGACGGCGTCGCCGGCGACAGCACCGGTTCGATCAAGGCCGGCGGCAAGGTGTCGGCCAAGGTTTGCATCTTGAACGAATCGCCCGATCCGTGGAGTCTGGCGCCCGGCAGCGTCTTGACCATTCGCTGAGCCCCGCCGTAGCCGTCGTCTTAGCCGAAGGCGCTCGGCCCGGATTCACACACCCAGGCTGCTCTTGGCCCCCTTCTCGAAGAGCCGGTACGGCAAAAGCCGCTTGCCCAGAATTCCCACTCGTTCGTCGAGCTTTCCCACTGAAACCCGACGCCGCGGTTTGCCCGCCCGCAGCACCTTGTCCACGACGGCGGCGACATCGCTCGGGTCCACACCATTGGCCTCGTCCTTCTCCATGAGCCCGACGGCCTTGGTCACGGCGGCGGAGTACGTCTCATCGGCACCCGAGCAGTCAACGTCACGTCGACTGCTCGTGAAATCGGTCCGGACGTTCCCGGGCTCGACGAGGGTCACTTCGATACCGTACGGGGCCACCTCGTAGGCCAGAGCCTCCCCGTAGCCCTCCATGGCGAACTTGCTGGCGCTGTAGAAGGCCTGGAACGGGATGCCGACAATGCCGCCGATGGAACTGATCAACACGACACGGCCGCCTCCCTGACGTCTCATGACCGGCAGCGCCGCCTGCACGACGCGCACCGCCCCCCAGAAGTTCGTCTCCAGCTGGTGCTTTGCCTCGGAGATCGGGGTCAGCTCCACCGGCCCGGCCAGGCCCCAGCCGGCGCAGGCGACGACGGCATCGAGACGGGAGTGTTCTTCGACGATGGTCGTCACGCCCTTGAGCACGGACTCGTCGCTGTCGACGTCCATCTCCATCGGGGTCCAGGCCGCGGACGATGATCCCCGCCGGCTCGCCCCGATGACGCTCCAGCCGTGGGCATGCAGCCGGTCGGCGCAAGCCTGGCCGATCCCGGCCGAGGCGCCCGTGATCAGAATCACCTTCGCCATTGCCCCTCCTCTTGTCGGATCAGAAGAATCCGAGAGGAGATCCTCGCATGTCGGTCGGTGTCACGGTCGAGCTGGCCGAGGAATGCGCGTCCGCGTATCGTTTCTGAGCCTTATCGGGTCTAACGTGAGCCCCACGATCAATGTGCCGGCGTGCCCGCGATGCGGTAAGGACCTCCTCAGTTCCAAGGTCTACCCTCGGGGCACTTCGGCCGAAGGCGTCTACTACGTGGCGAAGGCCTGTCGGAACCAGGGCCTGTGGTTCGGCAAGGCGCCCGATGGGTCGTGGACCGTCCCTCTTCGGCCATTGAACGCCGGCTGATCACGTCCGAGGCCGCCACGGCCTTCGCGTCTCCGCCGGTTGCACGCGAACCGGCTGCCTCAGCTCAATAGCCGTAACCACCGCTCGATTTCCCGGCAGTCGTGGTCGGCGAATTCGTCGTCGGATGATTCGCTGCCGGCGTGTTCGTTTCGACGTTCCACCGCCAGCTCCGGCGGTACTGGAGCCACAGGCCGCAGCGCCGAGGCCGAGAAGCGCGACGACGACAACGGGGGCGACTCGTCGTGCGATCCGGCGGAGCAAGATCGGGGTCCGATTGATCATGTGTCTCATCCTCTAGTCGCTGGAGTCGTTGGCGTACCGAAGGGGATACGTTCAGCAGCCACGACGTTCAGAGACGCGAGGGCTTCGATGCCCATCCAGCTCACCTGCAGAAGACAGGCACTTATCGCGCTGGTGGCGGGTGGCCTGTTCATCTGTGTTGGGTGGTTGACGATCCTGTTCACAAACGGTTCTTGTGGGTCATTGCGCCAGCTTGTTCTTGGGCGCACATCGGATCGGCGTCTTGACGGTTCTCCTGGTCGCTATCACCGCCGCCGCATGCTCGACCACTGTCCCGGTCAAGACCTCTCGATCCAACGTGAAGCACATCACGGTGACGGGGATGTGACCTGGACAACGGGCCCGCGTGGCCGCGGTCTGGGGAGCAGTCTTTCGGATAAAAGTCCTGGTCAGAGGCCTCATGACGGTGAGCCGGCCTATAGGCGGGGTTCTGTCCGCCCCGAGGGGCGTGGTGACCATCCATCTCAGCGGCCTACCTGGGGACTGCCCCCTGTGCGGGGGCGGACGGGCCGCCCAAGTCCCACGTTTGGCCTTGCTCCGGGTGGGGTTTACCGAGCCGCCCGAGTCACCCCGGGCGCTGGTGCGCTCTTACCGCACCGTTTCACCCTCGCCTGTGCGGGCCGGAGCCCGCCATCGGCAGTCTGCTCTCTGTTGCACTGTCCTTCGGGTCGCCCCGACTGGCCGTTAGCCAGCACCCTGTCCTATGGAGCCCCGACCTTCCTCGACACGATCCCTGCCACGCAGGCCCGTGCCGCGGTCACCCGGCCGACTCACCGTCACCTCCAGTGTGGCAGGTCGGCTGCGGGTTCTGGATCCTCACCGGGCGCGGGCGCCGACCACCTCCTCGATAGGGTGTCCGACCATGGAGCCAGGGACTGCTCAGCTCCTGCCTGAGCAACGGCCGGACGTCCTGTCGATCGCCACCCTGCTCGATCAGGTGCAGGCGGCCATCACTAGGGCCTTCCCGCGCGGACAGCTGGTCTGGGTGCGCGGCGAGGTACAGAGCATCACGGACCGCACTGGCCACTGCTACATCGACCTGGTCGATCCTGACGCGCCAAGGGGGCGCGACTCGAAGGTTCTAAAGGTCAACTGTTGGGCTCGGACCTGGGCACCGATGAAGGCGGCATTGGCCAGTCAGGGCATCGTCCTCGACGTGGGCACGGTGGTGACCTTCCGCGGTCGAGTCGAGTTCTATGCCCCCCGGGCCCAGGTCAATTTCATCGCCGTCGATGTGGACGTCGACGCGCTCCTTGGCCGCCTGGCGGCGCGGCGCGCCGCTCTACTGAAAGCGCTCGAGTCCGAGGGCCTGCTCCGCCGCAACGCCGCCCTTTCGGTGCCCGCTCTTGCTCTGCGCATCGGTCTGGTCGCCAGCCCCGGCACCGAGGGCTTCAACGACTTTCTCGGACAGCTACGAGGATCGGGCCTTGCTTTCACTGTGGTGGTCGTTCCCGCCCAGGTTCAGGGCACCGCCGCCCCGGCGTCGCTTGCCCGGGGTATCACTGCGCTGGCCGAAGCGGTGTGCGATGTGGTCGTCCTCGTCCGCGGCGGCGGATCCAAAGCCGACCTGGCCGCTTTCGACTCGGAGGCGGTGGCGCGGACGATCGCCGCCTGCCCGGTGCCCGTCTGGACAGGGATCGGGCACACCGGTGACCAGTCGGTGGCCGACATCGTCGCCGGTCGCTCCTTCGTCACTCCGACGGAGTGCGGTCAGGAGCTGGTGCAGCGGGCGGGGGAGTGGTGGGAGTCAGTGGCGGCCACCGCCAATCTGGTGGCACGCCGGGCGACCGAAGTCCTCGAGGGTGCCAAGCACCGCGACACAGCCGCACGCGGCCGGTTGGGCCAGGCCACCCGCCAACAGCTGCATCGCCACTCCGAACGTCTCGACGGACGGGCCCGACGCATCGCCTCTCAGGCCCGCCGGCAGCTCGAAGTGGCCGCCATCGCCATCGAGCAACGATCGGCCCGCATCGGGCCGTGTGCGCACCGGGCCGTCACCCATCACGCCGAGAGTCTGGAATCGTGGCGCCGGCTTCTCGCCGCCTACGACGTGGACCGCCAACTCGAGCGGGGCTACACCTTGACTCTGGGTCCCGACGGCCGGATCGTCCGGTCGGTGGCCGTCTTGCGGGCCGGATCGGTCCTTGTTACCCGCTTCGCCGACGGCACGGCGGTGTCCGCCGTGCAGCAGGTCAACGTGGTCGCCGACGAACCCGCCGGCGGCGGTGGAGGCCCGCTAGGGCGAGAGGAGCAACGATGACGACATCCGAGCCCGACCGCGGGATGACTCCCGTGACTGAGCTCAGCTATACGGAAGCGAGCAGCGAGCTCGACGCCATCGTCGGATTCTTCGAACAGCGCGAGGTCGACGTCGATCAGCTTGTCGTCCGACTCGAGAGGGCGACCGCCATCGTCGACGAGCTCGACCGGCGTGTGCGCAAGACCCGGGTACAGGTCGAAGAGCTCGTCCCCCGCCTGGAGGCCGTCAACAGAGGCCTTGATGACGACACCGAAGAGGACGACGAAGAGGGCGCGGATGACCACGATGTCCCCGACGATGAGGTCGACGACGGCGATGAAGCCGAAACTATCGGCCATTCCATTGGTTCGGCTGACGACGAAGGCGACGAACAGGCGCTCTTCTGACGACGGCGAGGGATGAGGACATGACGAGCGAGCGACGTGAAGTCCAGCGGGCCATTGCGGCGGATCCATCGACGATCTTCCGGCTGCTGTGCGATCCCCATGGGCACGTGGCCATCGACGGCTCGGGGATGCTGATGGATGCCACCGGCGCCCCGGTGAAGGCCATCGGGGACACCTTCGTCGTCCACATGGACCGCGAAGCGCTGAATGACCGCCCCATGGGTCGCTACAACGTGATCGTCACCATTGCCACGTTGGTTCCCGATCGAGAGATCGCATGGACGGTCGCCGGTGAAACGCGCCCGTCGATCGGCCACATCTACGGCTACACGCTCGAGCCCACCGAGGACGGCACC
Source organism: Acidimicrobiaceae bacterium (assembly GCA_003151475.1). GTDB lineage: Bacteria > Actinomycetota > Acidimicrobiia > Acidimicrobiales > UBA8190 > Palsa-661. Next base: position 135,913 of record PLXQ01000054.1, read on the forward strand.
CTCGTCACCTCGTACTATGACTGGTCGTCGATCCCCCCGGCCGTGAAGGAAGCGGGGATCTTCCCCGTCCTGTCAGAAGGAGCGTTGCGGGCCACTCTGGGGATCCTGGCCCGGACGGTCGAAGTTCGCAGCTCGAGTACGACAGCCTGAAGGGTGCGGGACGTCGCGGAGGCTTGCTTGCTCCAACGAAACGATGAGCATTGACTCAGTGGACCCGACGCTCCCGGCCTACCCAGTAGGGCTCGCGTAGCTCGCGCTTCAGGATCTTCCCCGAAGGATTGCGAGGGAGTGTCTCGGTGAAATCCACCGAGGTCGGGCACTTGTAGTGGGCCAACCGCTCACGACAGAAGGCGATGATGGCGTCAGCCGCGACGTCGGATCCCGGTGCCCGCACGACGACGGCCTTCACCGTTTCGCCCCAGGTGTCGTCGGGCACGCCGATAACGGCGGCGTCGCCCACGCCGGGAACGCCGAGCAGCACGTTCTCCACCTCGGCCGGATAGATGTTCTCTCCGCCGGAGACGACCATGTCCTTGATGCGGTCATGGAGGAAGAGGTAGCCCTCGTCGTCCATGTAGCCGGCGTCGCCCGTGCGCAACCAGCCGCCCTCGAGGATGGTGCTGGCCGTCTCCTCGGGTTTTTGCCAGTACCCGACCATGTTGTACGGCGATCTCGTCCAGATCTCGCCCACCGTGTTGGTGGGGACGTCGCCCGAGGTGTCGGGGTCGACGATGCGGATGTCCACTTCCGGTAGGGGCTTTCCGGCCGCCCGCAGGAGGTGGCGGCGTTCCCCGTCGGGGTCGTGGTCTTGGTGCTCGAGACGGACGATGGCGCCCGATGTCTCAGTCATTCCGTAGACCTGGGCGAAGTGGCAGCCGATGACAGCCATGCAGCGGACGAGCACGTCTTCGGCGATGGGCGACGCACCGTAGTAGATGGTGTCGAGACTCGACAGGTCGGCTTTTTCGATACCCGGGGTACCCAGGAGCAGCATCAGGACGGCGGGAACCACAAAGGTGTGGGTGATCCGTTCTCTTTCCACCAGGCGCAGCAGCTCGGCCGGGTCCATGTCCCGCAGGATCACCGACGTCCCCCCGCGCGACATGGCGGTGAGCGCCCATCCCGAACCGCCGATGTGGAACAGGGGCATGGCCACCAGGCTCACCGTGGACTCGTCGATACCGAAGGCGTCGGCGCCGGCAAGCTCGATCATGGTGGAGATGTTCCGGTTGGCCAGCATCACGCCCTTCGGTAGTCCCGTCGTTCCCGACGTGTACAGCTGCATCGAGATGTCGTCAGGTTCTCCCACGAAGCCGGGGTCGACTGGGTCGCAGGCCGCCAGCCAGTCCTCGTAGCCGACGCGGCGGGCGAGATCCGAGGCACCGCCCTGATCGGCATCGGCCTTCGGGTCACCGAGGATAACCACCCCCTTCACCGCCGGCAGGCCGCTCTCCATGGCGGCCAGGCAGGGGACGAACTCGCGATGGATCACGAGGATGGTGGCCCGTGAGTCGTCGATGACGGCGGCCATCTCCGGCGGGGCGAGGCGCCAGTTGACGGCCACGTTCACCGCACCGGCCAGAGCGCCGCCGAAGAGGACCTCGAAGTAGGCGAGCCCGTTGCGGTCGAGAAAAGCGACCCGGTCGCCCGGGGCCACGCCATCGGCCAGTAGCGCCTGGGCCAGCGAGCAGGCACGGCGGTAGTGCTCGGCCCACGTCACCGTGGTCCCGGCGGAGCGGAACATGACGCCGTCGCCGCGCTCGGCCACGTTGGCGCGGAACATACCCGCCGCCGTGAACTGGTTCATTCGAGTCCCCCTCCCGCGCGACACCCCCGACACACCTGGGGCAACTGTAGATCCGGCGTCCGCCGTGGCGGGGCGGTCCCGGGATGACGGGTCAGCGACGCAGGATCACCACGCCGGCGTTGGCACCGCGCCCGACGGTGTGGGCCAGTCCCACCCGTGCCCCGTGGACCTGTCGTGCCCCCGCTTCTCCTCGCAGCTGGTGGACCAGCTCCACCACCTGCCCGAGTGCCGATGCTCCGAGCGGCTCACCCTTCGACAACAGGCCACCGCTGGGATTGACGGGCAGGCGTCCGCCGACGGAGGTGACCCCGGCGTCGAGCATCTCCGCCGCACCTCCCGCTGCGCACAGGCCGAGCTCTTCGTAGGACATCAGCTCGCGGGCGGCGTCGGTGTCCTGGCACTCGACGACGTCGATGTCGCGCGGCCCGAGCCCCGCCTCCTCGTAGGCGGCGGTGGCCGCCAAGGTGGTGGGGGTGGGAAGGGTGTCGTCGGTCAGCCCGGCCATGGGTGTCGACTCGCTCAGGACGGCACCGGGCAGATGGGACCGCAGGACGGCGCTGTCGAGCTGCACGGCGGCGCCGTGACGGGCGCTGGTGCCCTTGTCGGCTCGGCGCAGCACCACGGCGGCAGCACCTTCGTTGGGTGAGCAGAGCATCCATAAGTGGAGCGGCTCGCACACCACGCGCGACGCCAGGACATCAGCGGCCTCCACATCGGACCGGTACATGGCGTCGGGATTGTGCGCACCATGGCGCCGGTTCTTCACCACCACGGCGGCCAGGTGGTCCTTCGTGACACCCGATGTCTGCATGAACCTCTGGGCCCGGAGGCCGAAGTAGGCCGGCGTGGCGGCCAGACCCGCCTCCTCCTGCCATGGTTCGAAGAACGACGAGCGGATGATGCCCCGCGGCATCTTCTCCACGCCGAAGACGACCACCGTGTCGTACTGCCCGGCGCCGATCGCCTTGCTGCCGAGCATGAGGGCGGCGGCTCCACTGGCACATCCGGCTTCCACGTCGACGATGGGCATGCCCGTCATGCCGAGAGCCCCGAGCACCTTGTGCCCGGTGGCCACCCCGCCGTAGGCGGTGCCACAGAAGGCGGCCTGGAAACCGCCCTTGCCCACGCCCGCCTCCCGGAGCGCCCCGCGCACCGCCGTCACCCCCATGTCGCTGATGCTCACCCCCTCGAAGCGTCCGAAGGGGTGCAGGCCGACGCCGGCTACTTCGACGTCGCTCATGGAACCTCAACGGGGGCGAAGGCGTAGCCGACGACCGGTCGGCCCTCGTCGTCGACGTGGAGCACCTCGGTCACCATATGCATGGACTGGTCGAAGTGGAGCTTGGCTGGATCTGGTTCGGTCAGGCGGGTGATCACCCGGAGCCCTTCGGGCAGCTCGATCACGCCGAAGCCGTACGGCACCTCTCCTTTGTATCCCGGAGGAGCGTGGGTGACGGCCGTCCATGCCCATAGCCGACCCATGGCCGACAGCTCGGCCGGCTCCGTGTCCTCGGACGCGCAGTACGGGCAGATGTCGTGGTGCGGGAAGTGGTGGTGTCCGCAGGCGGCACACCGGCCGCCGAGCAGGTGCGGCGGATCGGTGTCGGTGAAAAGGCCCTGCCGCACGGGCACCGTGGCGCTCATGGCGCTGAATGTAGCGGCCCCGGGCCGCACACCCTCACTCACCGGGTGGGTGTCGTGACGTAACGTTCGCCCATGGGACGCCTGTCGCTCAGTGCGCTCGGTGCCGACCGGCCCGGCATCGTGGCCGCTGTGAGCGGCGTGCTCGTCGACCTGGGATGCAATCTCGAAGACTCGACGATGACGAATCTCCAGGGTCACTTCGCCGTCCTTCTGGTCGTGGCCGCTCCTGACGGCGTCACCGCCGAGGCCCTCGAGACGGCCCTGGGCGAGGTGGCGAAGCGGTTCCAATTGATGGTGGCCGTGCGCCCTCTCGGAGACGTACCGGACGCCGGGTCGACGGGACCGCCCACCGAGTCGTGGACCATCGCCGTCCACAGTGCCGACCGGACGGGGATCGTGAGAGACGTGACGACCGCCCTAGCCGATGCCGGAGGCAACGTCGTCGACCTGTCGACCCACCTGGTGGGTCCGGCCGACGCCCCGGTCTATGTGATGACGCTGTGGGTCACCCTGCCCGCCGGGGCGGCGGGGGAGGAGGCTGCCGTTCGCATCCGGCAGGCCGCCGCCGCGCTGGACGTGCACTGCTCGGTGCACCGGGACGAGGTCGATCTCCTCTGACGTCACGCCCCCGCCGCCCCCCGGAGCGGACGGCGCACGTGGTGCCATGAGCGTCCGGACCGTCCTCACGCTGCCGCATCCTGTTCTGATGGCCACGGCGGCGCCCGTCGGGTCCATCGACGAGGCCGCCCGTGTCCTGGCCCAGGATCTCGTCGATACCATGCGCGCCTCACCGGCGTGTGTCGGGATCGCCGCGCCCCAGATCGGAGTATCGCGACGCGCCTTCGTGGTCGATGTCACCGGCCACCGCAAGGCGGTGTCGTGTCACGGGACGTTCGTCCTCTTCGACCCCGTGATCGTCTCCGCCGAAGCTCCGCAACCGGCGCGTGAAGGATGCATGAGCGTGCCCGACCTCACCGGCGATGTGGCCCGGGCCACCCGGGTGACGGTGACGGGCATGGACGTCGACGGCGGCCAGCGGACCCTGAGCGTCGACGCTTTCGAGGCGCGGGCCGTGCTCCACGAGATCGACCACCTCGACGGCCTGGTCTTTCTCGACCGGGTCGTCGGGCCGCACGCTGTGTTCGCGCGCAAGACCTACCGGTAGAGGATCTACCATCGGGACCATGCCCGAAGACGATCGTCTTTACTTCCGCCAGCTTCTGTCGGGTCGCGACTTCGCCGTCGGTGACCCCGTGGCCGGCCAGATGGTGAATTTCTCGTACCTCATCGGGGACCGAAGCACCGGCGAGGCGGTGATGGTCGACCCCGCCTATGACATCGGCGGTCTGCTCGATCTGTTGGCGGCCGATTCCATGCGCTGCGTCGGCGTGCTGGCCAGTCACTTCCACGCCGATCACGTGGGCGGCGACCTCATGGGTTACCCCATCGAGGGCATCACGACCTTGCTCGAGCAGGTGCAGGTGCCCATCCACGTGAACCGGGCCGAAAGTCCCTGGGTGATGCGCTCCACGGGCATCGGGGAGAAGGATCTCGTCCAGCACGACAGCGCCGATGTGGTTACCGTCGGCGGCGTCGACATCGAGCTCGTCCACACGCCGGGACACACCCCGGGGAGCCAATGCTTCTCTGTCGACGGACGGCTGGTGTCGGGCGACACCTTGTTCCTCGACGGCTGTGGACGGACAGATCTTCCCGGCGGAGACCCGGAGCAGATGTACGAGTCGCTCATCAATCGTCTGGCCCGCTTCGGCGACGAGACGGTGCTGTACCCCGGTCACCTGTACTCGCCCGAGCCGTCGGCCGGCCTCGGCGACATCCGGCAGAACAACTACGTCTTCCGCCTGCGGACGCCCGAGCAGTGGATGACGATGTTCGGCGCCTGAACGCACGGGCGCCGGCGATCTCTTGCTGCTATTCCTGGCGGAAGCGTCGGTAGGGATCGATCAGCTCCTCCTTGACCTCGGGATCGAGGGTCTCGGATTCGACGTGACCGACGGTGGCGATGGTGATCCGGATCTGCTCCAAATAGCGGCGGCAATTGGGGCGGCACCGGTAGTCTCGGGCGGTCATGGTGTTCGACGCACACTCGACCGTTGCCGTGGTTGGCGCCTCCCTGGCCGGGTTGCGCGCCGCCGAGACGCTGCGCGCCGAGGGGTACGACGGTCGGATCGTCCTCATCGGGGCCGAATCCCACCAGCCCTACGACCGGCCCCCGCTGTCCAAGCAGCTCCTGGCGGGCACGTGGGGACTCGACCGCGTTCGCCTGCGCGACCCGCAGAAGATCGACGCTCTGGGCCTCGAGCTCCGGCTCGGCCACGCCGCGATCGCTCTCGATGTGGCCGGGCACCGCCTCGAGCTCGACGATGGGGACCGGTTGGAATTCGACGGTGCCGTGGTGAGCACCGGAGCCCATGCCCGCACGCTGCCCGACACGTCGCACATCCTGGGCGTCCACACGCTGCGAACCCTGGAGGACTGTTTCGCCCTGGGCGCCGTCGTCGGCCCGGAGACGAAGATGGCCGTCGTGGGGGCCGGATTCATCGGTTCCGAGGTGGCCGCCACCTGTCGGGGCCTCGGTGCGCAGGTCACGGTGATCGAAGCCCTTCCCGTGCCGTTGGCCCGTGTCCTCGGCGACCGGTTGGGTGCCGCCTGCGCCGCCCTGCACACCGATCACGGGGTGGAGGTCCGTGCCGGCATCGGTGTGGCCCGGCTCGTGACCGCGGATACGGTCGACGGTGAAAGGGTGACCGGCGTGGGACTGATCGACGGATCGGCGATCCCGGCCGACGTCGTGGTCATCGGCATCGGTGTCAGCCCCACCACCGACTGGTTGACCGGCTCCGGTCTCGACATCGACAACGGGGTGCGGGCCGACGCCACGCTGCACGCGGCGGACGACGTGGTGGTGGCGGGCGACCTGGCCCGTTGGTTCGACGAGAGAATCGGCACCGAGATCAGGATCGAGCACTGGACGAATGCCGCCGAGCAGGGTGTCGCCGCGGCGCGTAGCCTGCTCGCCGGGCGCCACGACGCTGCTTCTTATTCGTCTGTTCCCTACTTCTGGTCCGACCAGTACGACACCAAGATCCAGGTGATCGGCCATCCCCGTCCCGACGACGAGATCATCGTGGTCGACGGGTCGCTCGAGGAACGGCGGTTCGTCGCCCTCTACGGGCGAAAAGGTGCGCTCAGCGCCGCCGTGGCGTTCAGTCGACCCCGCCAGCTCATGGGTTTCCGTCCCCTGCTCGAGGCGGGGGCGAGTCTCGACGAGGCACGGGCACTGCTGCCGGCCTGACGCCGGGGTCCACCGTGGCCATCTCCGGCCGGCGCCGATGCAGGCGGCTGCGACTGGCGAGCTCGGCCTCCCGACGCTCTTCGGCCGATGGTTCGTGGTGGCCGTAGGCGCTGGCCTCGATCAACCAGGCCACCGACGCCCACGTTCCCGAGGCGTCGCCGGCTATGGCATCGAGGACCGAGGCGTACTCGCTCAACGTCTCGCCTGTTTCTCTCGGCCGTCCGGCGCGCCGTCCGGTGCGCTCCATGCGACGGGCCACGGCGATGGCCCATGTCGCCGGACGCCGCCGGCGCCACGAGAACACCAATGCCGTCGCGGCGGCGAGGAAGAGCACCACGCCGAGAGGGATGAGGGGCAGTGCCTTCAAGGCGCGACCGGCGTCGTGGAAGAGCGTGGCACCGGGGGATGGGTTGGCCAGCGGCACGACCGCCGTGGGGTCGAAGCTCTGCCATCCGTAGTGGGCGAACCACACCTGGACCCAGGCGTGGGCGTCCTTGTTCTGCACCTCGTACAGGTCCGTGATCGGGTTGTAGGAGCCGGGCACGTAGCCGACCGCTTCACGCGCCGGGATGTCGATCGATCGGAGCATGACGGCCATGGCGGTGGAGATCTGCTCGCAGAACCCCGTGCGGTTGCCGAAGAGGAACTCGTCGACGGTGTCGGCGCCGGGGGCCAGGGGAGGGATGTCGGTCGAGTAGTGGGTGTGGGCACCGATCCACGAGATGAGTGCCTGTACTTTTGCGTCGGTCGTCGTCTTCTTGGCCGTGATCTTCTCGGCCAGAGCCTTGACCCGGCCATAGGGCTTCGGCAGTTGCAGATCGACCTTCAGCTCCCGCGCCTGGGACGATGACTCGGTCGACGCCGGCGTGCCCGTGACGGCGCGGAGTTCGTCCGCGGTGGCCGTGTTCACCTGCGACCGCACGGTGTAGATGGCCCCGGGGCCGAGGGCGATGGGCGACACGATGGTGTCGTTGCCCGAGACGTAGATGTTGCGCGCCGGGAACCAGACGTCAACGGCGTTGTCGGCGTGGAATATCAGGTTGGGACTGGACTGCGCCATGTAGAAAGTCTGGAGGTCACTCTGGCCGGCCACGGGGCTGGCCACCACCGGGGTGTCGACGGTCGGGGGCACAACGAAGGGGGAGCCCGAGAAGAGGGGGGTGGGGACGTTCTTGGTCGGTACCTTCCAGCTCACTCCGTCCCAGGTGTTGAAGGTCTCGCCGATCCAATACGAGGGACGCTGGGCCCGGACCCGCATCACGACGGTGTTCCCCGGTGCGCCCCGTAGGGCGGTGTCCAGGTGGGTGGCGAAGCCGAGGAACCCGCCCACCCGGGTCGCGTCCGCCGGGCTGCCGGCCCGGGCCGGTTCGGTGGCGCGGCCGCTGTCGCCGGTCAGGCCACCGGCGCCGGGGAGGCCCACGCCACCGGCGGCGTTGGCCGGGAAGTCGATCCGGCCCGCCACATGGGGGGCGGGGAGAACGGTGAGGACGCCGACACTCAGAACGGAGACGGCCACCACGGTGCCGACGACACCCCGGCCGCGCAGACGACCACCTTCACTGGCCGATCCCCACATGCCGACCAGTCCCCACAGGCCGAAGGCGATCCAGGCCAACGCGTACACCCCGAAACCGAGGTCAACGGCCTGGGCGCCGGCCACGGCCATGAGGCTGGCGGAACCGGCCAAGGAGAAGGCGAGGTCGCGTCGGGCGGGGACGTCGAAGGCGTGCGCCACCTGGATCCAGACGAAGAGCATGGCCAGCGGGTTCTCGACGGTGCTGACGTCGTAGAAGGCCTGTCCGGTGAGTTGGCGGAAGAACCAGACGAAGGCGGCCACCGCGGCGAGGGCCAGCAGCGGCTTCAGCCACCCGAGTGGTTTGGCCCGCGTGCGGTACGAGACGTACATGCCCGTGATCACGAGCACGATCGAGGTCAGCGCCACCGCCCACGACAGCTCGCCCTCGGCCCGGCAGCCGGAGATGCCGGTGACTACGGCGCCGGCACAGGCGATGCGCAGCCCCGCTGAATTCTCGGGCGGTCCGGGCCGGTTGGCCCGCTTGACCATGTCGATCAGGGTCACAACCGGTCCCCGCTGTGGAGGTCGCCCATGGTCACGATGATGCCGGTGGCGACGTCGGGCATCGCCGGTCCGACGGCGCGGGCCAGGCGGCGACCGGCCGAACGGCGGTCGGTCACGGCCGCCGTGCGGCGACCGTTCTCTTCGGTGGTGGTGAGAATTACCGCCATGCCGCGGTCGAAGAGAGCGACGAGTGTGCCGAAGGCCTCTTCGGCCACGGACTCCGCCGCGCCTTCGTCCGACGGCAGCACCACCACCACGACGACAGGCTCGGCTGTGGGCCCCTCCATCTCGCGGACCATCAACTCACCGCTGTGGGCGGTGGCCGGCCAGTGCACCCACCGCCTGCTGTCGCCCGGTCGGTACGGTCGCACGCCCCGGGGTTCGCCGATGTCGCGGGCCGATCTCTGCGAGCTGTCTCCCGACCGGTCGTCGTCTTGGCGGGGCAGCACCACGGATCGTCCCAACTTCGGACCGATGTGCAACTCGGAGGGAAGCTCGAGGCGCAGACGGCGTGTCCACCACAACAACCCGAACGGTGCGGCGGAGGCGACCTCGACGTTCACGGCCGAGACCACGCCGCGCCGGCGCGCTACGAGCGTGAGGACGTCGCCTTCGACCGGTGGCGACCGGCGGGCCGGGCCCACGAAGGTTTCCGGGCCCGGCGGGTGGACGGGGGTCACCCGGACCCTGGACGTGCTCTCGATGCGCAGGTCGACGGGGAGGCCGGCGGTGGCGTCGGTGGGGACGGCCGTGATCCGCAGGCGCGCCCGGGACAAGATGACACCGGGCCCGAGGATCCCGAGCAAAAGGGTGCCGGCCAGGCCGTCGCCCAGCGCCTGGACCCAGCCGGCGCCGCTGTTGTGGGCCACGACCCCCCACCCGAGTAGGACGAAGAAAGCGCTGGCGATGGGGATGAGCGGACGGACGGGGCGGACGAAGCTCCCGGCGGATCGCCGCCGGTCACGGGGCCGCTCGGCCGCCGCCGTCACGGACGGGGGGCGGGTGTCGATTCGAGGAGTGCCCGCACGACGGCGACGCCGCGCTCGACCCCTTCGTCGGTCATGAGCCGGTGGGCCAGGCACGCGGTGGCCACCGCTTTCACGTCGTCGGGGGTGACATAGGAGCGGGCCGACAAGATGGCGTGGGCCTGGGCCGAGCGGATGAGCCAGATGGCGGCGCGGGGGCTGGCCCCGAGGCGCACCCCGGCGGCGCTGCGGCTGGCGCGGCACAAGGTGACGGCGTACTCGGCGATGGCGGGCGTCACCTCCACCGTCTCGGTGGCGCGCTGGGCGTCGAGCCACCCCGCCGCCGTGCACACGGGACCGAGCTCGCTCAGGGCGAACTTGCCTCCGTGGTGGAGAACGAGTCGGGCCTCGGTCTCGGCATCGGGGTAGCCGATAGCCGTGGCCAGGGCGAAGCGGTCGAGCTGGCTCTCGACCAGGGGATAGGTCCCGAGCTGCGAGAGCGGGTTCTGGGTGGCGATGACCAGGTGGGGGTGGGGCAGGGGATAGGACTCGCCGTCCACGCTCACCTGCTGCTCCTCCATTGTCTCGAGCAGCGCCGCCTGGGTGCGCGGCGGAGTGCGGTTGAGCTCGTCGACGAGCACGACGTGGGCGAAGACGGGCCCGGGCCGAAACTCCCACGTCCCTGCATCGGGCGAGAAGACCGAGACGCCGGTGACGTCGGAAGGCAGAAGATCGGGGTGGCCCTGCACTCGCGACAGGTCGGTGCCGAGCGACAACGCCAGCGCCCGGGCGAGGACCGTCTTTCCCACTCCGGGAACGTCCTCGATGAGCAGGTGGCCCCCCGACAGCGCGGCGATGGCCGCCGCCGTCAGCGCTCCGGGCGTGCCGAGCAGGACGTGGCTGAGATTGGCGACGAGGGCGCGGCCGAGGGCGATGGCCCCGTCGATGTCCGATGCCGTACCGATGTCGGCGCCCGGGCGGTCTCCGGACCCGTTGACGGTGACGTCGGCGCCGCCGGTGGCCGTGGGGGCGGGCGCCGCCGTGGCCAGCGGTGTCGTGGTCTCGTCGGCCACTGTCCCCCCCAGGTTCGGGGTCCCCCCCTGCTCACCGGTCCGGGTGGGTTCCATCACCCCCACGTTATCGGCAGCCTTCGGGGGGAACTGTACGGCGGCGAAGACGACGTGACCACCTATGACCAGGTATGACGTGCCCGAATGCGGCTCTGAGTAGCGTCTCGCCCGGGGGTGATGCCGTGACCGAGGGGGTCGGTTCCGCCGATGAAGTGAGCGAGACGCCGGTGGCGGCCGGCGTGTGGCGCCCCGAGCAGGTCACCGCCGCATGGCTGACGGAGGTCCTGCGTCATGGCGGGGTTCTCGACGCCGGCGGCGTGGTGGATTTCGACTCGGAAACCGTCGGCACCGGGCAGATGGCCGACAGTGTGCGGTTTCACCTGCACTACGACGTCGAAGCTCCCGAGGCTCCGGCGACCGTGGTGGGGAAATTCACCGCCGCCGACGTGACCAGTCGGTCCACGGGCATCGCCATGAGGACCTCGGAGGTCGAGGTGCGCTTCTACCAGGAGGTGGCGCAGACGGTGGGGGTACGGACGCCGCACTGCTATCACGGCGACGTCGACCCGGCCACGGCCGAGTTCGTCCTCATCCTCGAAGACCTCGCTCCCGCCTGCCCCGGTGACCAGGTGGCGGGGTGCGGGATCGACCAGGCGGCGTTGGCCCTCACGGAACTGGCCGCCCTGCACGCCCCGCGGTGGGGTGATCCCGCCCTCGAGAGGCTCGAGTGGCTCAACCGGCGGAGCGAGGAGAGCAACGTGGCGGGCACGATGCTCTTCCCCGTCTTGTTCGACGGTTTCGCCGCCCGCTACGGCGAGGTTCTCGACGACGCCGTCCTCGACGTCGGTCGATGCCTGATGCCGCACATCGGTGGGTATCTGCATCGTCAGCCGGAACCATGGACGGTGCAACACGCCGACTACCGCTTGGACAACCTGATGTTCGGCACGAAAGACGGCGGTGCCCCTCTGTCGGTGGTCGACTGGCAGACGGTGGTGCTCGGACCGGGCGTGGCCGACGTGTCGTACTTTCTCGGTGCCGGACCGTCGGAGGATGACCGGCGTGACCACGAAGAACGGCTCGTGCGCGAGTACCACACCGCTCTCGTGGCCGGCGGGGTGTCCGGCTACTCCTTCGACGCCTGCTTCACCGACTACCGGCGCTACGCCTTCGCCGGCTATCTGATGGCGATCGGGGCATCGATGATGGTGGAGCGCACGGATCGGGGCGACGACATGTTCCTGGCCATGGCCCGCCGGCACGCGGCGCAGATCATCGACCTCCGGTCCCATGAACTGCTGGACGCCGACTGACAGAAGGAGCTTTCCCTTGCCGTCTCTCACCACCAACGACGAGTACTTGGTCCACCAGATCCCCGAACCCCTTTCGGTGGTGGGGATCGAACATCAGTACTGGCGCGAGAGCTACTTCGTCGTCGCCCACGGACCCGAGGTCGACAGCGATGTGATCGTCATCGCCATGGCCACCTATCCGGCGCGCCACAGCCTCGACGCCCTGGTGCTCGGCCGTGTCGGTGGCGAGCTGATGGGCACCCACCACCAACGCGGGGCTGACGGTGATCCCCACACGTCGGTCGTGGGACCGGTGTCGGTGGTGATCGAGGAGCCCTTTCGCCGGGTCCACGTGGTCGTCGAGGCCACCGAGGGCTTCGAGGCCGACATGACATTCACGGCGCGAACCCAACCGTATGCCCTTCGCCGTGGTCGGCTCCTCGATGATGACGGCTCTCTGCTGTGGGACCAGAGTCACATGATCCAGTCAGGTACTTTCTCCGGGTCCTACCGCAAAGACGGCCGTCAGGCCTCGGTCGACGGGTGGCTCGGTCAGCGCGACCACTCGTGGGGGGTACGTGACCATGGCCGGATCCCGTGCTGGACGTGGTTCGCCATCCAATTGCCCGACGGCATGTTCGGTGTCTGGTGCTGGGAGCTGGCCAACGGTGCCCGTATCTTCACCGACGGGTGCTGGGCGCCGTCTGACCGGAGCGATCCTGTGGCCGTGGTCGAGTTCCGCCACGATCTGCACTGGACCGACGACGGCGGTGGCGTCGTCGAGTACGGGACGGACGGTGCCGGGGTGACGGGGCTTTCGGGCACGGTGGTCTTCGGCCTGGAGGACGGCCGACAGGTCACGGTGCGCGGGTCGGGCCGGTGGTGTGCGCCTTACCGTCCCTTCTACGGCGGCGGCCAGCACCTCATGGCCGTCGAGACCGACGACGGGCGCCGTGGCACCGCCATCTACGAGGTGACAGGGCGCCACCACCACCGCTTCTTCCCCGTGCCCGTCGTCCCCGGAGAGGTGTGACGAAGAGGGGCTCAGGCCAGGCTGGCGACGTCGTCGAATCCGGCGCGCAGGCAGCTGTGCAGGTTGTCGGGATCGGGGACGGCGGCGAGGTCGCAGTTCACTCCGACATGGAGTTGGTCGACATAGCTGAGCAGGCACAGGTTGACGGCCGACCCGCTCAGAGGACCGAGCGGGAATTGGGCCAGCAGCTTCGCCCCGGCGAAGTAGAGCGGGACGCGTACCCCTGGCACGTTGCTGGTGGTGAAGTCGACGCCTCTGAGCATCGAGCCGAACAGGCCGACCAACATGGTGGTCGGCAACCGGTGGAGCACCGAAGCCAGCGGCTCCACCAGGCCCACCGCCGGTTCACCGCGTTGGGCGGCGATCACGCCCCGGATGACCTGAAGGTGCTCGAGGGGGTCGTGCACCCCGATGGGTAGGGGGAAGCGGGTGGGAGCCCATTGGTTACCGGCCAGGTCGGCCGTGGCCGCCGTGCGGACATTGATGGGCATGCCCATGCGGAGCATCTCGGGCGCCTGACCGTGCTTGTCGTGGTAGTAGCGAAAGCCCCGGGCCACCGCCGTCACGAAGGCGTCGTTCAACGTGCCGCCGCCGCGTTTTGCCGCTGCTTTGGTCTCGGCGAGCGGGACGCTCAGGGTGTCGAAATGCATGCTGAGTGAGCGCTTGGTCATGATGGGACTGAGCGGCGTGGTGGCCGGGCGCAGCATGCGGGCGGCCGACGCCACCGTGGCCCCGACGTCCTGGACGGCGGCCGCCGGGTCCGCCGCCGCCCGTATGACGGCGCGCCGGACGGCGGAGGGCAAGCGGCGGGCGATGCCGAGCTGGCGACGGCGCTCGTGGCCGAAGGCGTCGCCGAAGCGTTCCCGCCGGTTGAGGACGTGGACGACGGGGGCGGCGGGAAGAGGAAGGGGCGGCCCGGGCGGGACCCGCTCGAGATCGAAGAGGACCATCCCGATCTTCACCGCCCCCACGCCGTCGGTGATGGAGTGGTGGATCTTCATGACCACCGCGGCGGTGTCGTCGGTCAGGCCTTCGATGACGGTCATCTCCCACAGTGGGCGGTCGCGGTCGAATCCCTGCATGGCGATGGGCCCGGCCGCGTGCATGACCTGGACGACGTCCTGGGAACCGGCCGCCCTGGTCCAGCGCAGGTGGTAGTCGAGGTCGAAATAGGGATCGACCTCCCAGCGCGGCGGCGCCAGGGACCAGGGACTCGACACCACCCGTTGGCGGAGCCGGGGTACCAGGCGGCTGCCGCGCTCGAGTCGGTCGGTGACGAGGGCCCGGTCGGGGGTGCGGTCGAGGATGAGGACGGCGGTGATCGTGGACCGCAGCATCGGGTCCTTCTCGATGCTCCACGCCAGCGCGTCGGCGTCACGCATGCGGTCTTCGAACCGCAGCTGATCCGGGTTGTCCGCCACTGTCACCTCGCTTCTGGGCTCAGGCTACGCCGGGAGGATCTCGGGGGGAACTGGTACCGGGGGAGCGCGACGCTGGGCTAGACACGCGGCCATGGCGGTGCGCGACGTTCTCGGGCGGGTGGCGTTACCGGCGCCCATGGCCGAGCTGACCGCCCGGTCGTGGGACGTCGTCGTGGTGGGCGGCGGCCACAACGGGCTGACGGCGGCGGCCTACCTGGCCCGTGGCGGAAAGAGCGTGCTCGTTCTCGAGCGGCGCCCACAGCTCGGTGGGGCCTGTACGTCGGAGCAACCGTTCGACGATCCGAAGTGGATCGTGAGCCCCTGTGCCTACCTGGTGGGCCTGCTCCATCCCCTCGTGGTGGAGGAGCTCGGACTGCGGTCCCGGGGATACCGGGTCCATGTCGTTGATCCTCATCTGTGGTGTCCGTTCGAGGACGGCACGTCGATCTCGCTATGGAACGACTCGCAACGGAGCCGCGCCGCCGTGGCCGAGCTGGCACCGGGCGACGCCGAGGGTTTCGCCGCCTACGAAGCTCTCTTCGGCCGGATCCGAAGCGCCCTGCGCCGACCGGAGTGCGACACCTGGATAGGCCCCGCCCCCGGCCGGCCGGCCCTGGCCGAGCTGCTGGCGGGCGACGCCGAGGCTCTCGAGGTTCTCTTCGAGGCGTCGATTGCCGACGTCGTCGAACGCCATGTGCGCGACGAGCGTCTGCGGACCGCCCTGCACGGCCAGGGGGTCATCGGTACCTACGCCGGACCGCGCGACCCGGGCACCGCCGCTGTCCACCTGATGCACGCCAGCGGGACCCTCGAGGGTGAGCCCGGCGCCTGGGGCTACGTGGAGGGCGGGATGGGTCGGATCTCTTTCGCCCTGGCCGACGCCGCCATCGATGCCGGCGCTGTGATCGCTGCCGGCGTCCCCGTCGCCGCCATCGTCCCCGGCACGGGCGTCCGTCTCGAAGGGGGCGAGACGATCGGGGCCCGGTGCGTGGTCTCCAATGCCGATCCCAAACGGACCCTGGCGCTGTGCGAGGACAAGGGACCCGAGTCGCTGCGCCGGCGGGTGGAGAGCTGGCGCATCGACAGCCCCGTGCTGAAGATCAACTGCGCCCTCACCGGGCTTCCCCGTTTTCCCGCCGCGGGGCCCGGGGTGGAGCCGCACCGCGCCATGGTGACCATCAGCACCGGCATCGACGCCACCCAGGCGGCCTACGAGGCGAGCCGGCGCGGAGAACCGTCTCCCAAATGGTGCGAGCTCTACTTCCACACCGCCTACGACACCTCCGTCGCCCCGGCGGGCCGGCACGCCATGAGCGTGTTCGCCCAGTACGTGCCCTACCAGTTGGCCGAGGGTGACTGGGAGAGCCGGCGAGATGCCATTGCCGACGCCGCCATGGCCGAGGTGGAGCGCTTCGCTCCCGGGGTGTCGGAGCTCATCGAGCACCGGCAGGTGATGGGTCCGCCCGATATCGAGGAGCGGATGGGTCTGACCGGTGGGCATATCTTCCAAGGTGACTGCCTGCCCGAGCAGTTGTGGGACAGGCGCTTCGGGCCCCGGCTGCCACTCGACGGCGTCTACCTGTGTGGTGCCGCCACCCATCCGGGAGGGAGCGTGATCGCGGTCAACGGCCGCAACGCCGCTATGGCCGTGCTCGAAGACCTCGACGGATGATGGCACGATGACCTCCATGGACAGGACCGACGTCGTGCGATGGATACAGGCTTACGAGCGGGCGTGGCGGTCGCCGGGGACCGACCAGCTGGCCATGGTGTTCGCCCCCGAGGTGACCTACCGGACCTCTCCGTGGGCCGAACCGGTGACCGGTCTCGACGCGTTGGCGCTGTTCTGGGAGCACGAACGGGCCGGGCCCGACGAAGGCTTCGCCATGCACAGCGAGGTCGTCGCCGTCGAGGGCCGGACCGCCGTCGTGCGGGTGTCGGTGGACTACGACGACGCCACCGTCGGGCGGTGGCGTGACCTGTGGGTGCTGCAGTTCACCACCGGTGGCCGGTGCCTGGCCTTCGAGGAATGGCCCTTTGCCCCCGAGGAGGGCCAGGCGGTCGTCGGTCCCTGAGCGCCGCTCAGAAATCGAGCGAAGACAGCTCGGGAATGGTGTGCAGGGCGCGTTGGCGCGCATCGAGCCAACGGGCGCGCAGCGCGGAGCGTCGGGCATCGCTCGTGCGGGGCTCCACCACCCGTGCCGGTGTCCATGCCGCCGCCACCGCCTCTTCGTCGGCCCACACGCCAAGGGCCATGCCGGCCAGGTAGGCGGCGCCCAGGGTGGTGGCTTCGGTCACCGGTGAGACCTCGACGGGGCGGCCGACGGCGTCGGCCAGGGCGGCCACGAAGGTGGCGTTGGCCGACATCCCGCCGTCGACGCGCAGAGAGGCGATGTCGAGGCCGGTGTCTGTCTCCGCCGCCTCGAGCAGATCGGCGCCCCGATGGGCGATGCCCTCGAGCACGGCGCGCACCATCTCGGGCCGTCCCGTGCCCCGGGTGATGCCGACGTAGGTGCCGCGGGCGCCGAAGTCCCATACCGGCGTCCCCATCCCGAGCAGCGCCGGGACGAACCAGACGTCTCCGGTGTCGACACACTGCGACGCCACCGCGTCCGAGGCGGCGGCCGAGTCGATGATGCCGAGGTCGTCGCGCAGCCACTCGACGCAAGTACCGGCCGACAACATGATGGCCTCCACGCCCCAGGTGATCCGGCCCTGGCGCTGCCAGGCGGCGATGGGGAACGTCCCCGCCCCGCCGCGGCGGGGGAAGTCCGGGCGCTGCGTGCCGACGCAGCAGTCGAGCATGCCGCCGGTGCCGAAGGTGACCTTGGCCAACCCCGGCCGGGTGCAACCCTGACCGATGAGAGATGCCTGTTGGTCGCCGGCCATTCCGGCGATGGGCGGCGCGCCGGCGAGTGCCGTGGCCTCACCGATCACACCGCTCGAGTCGACGACGGTGGGGAGGACCGACGCCGGGATGCGCAGCGCGTCGAGCATGGTCGTGTCCCACGCCGTTCCGGTACCGCGCAGCCCGGTGACGCCGGCGTTGCTGGCGTCGGTCACGTGCAACGCACCGTTGGAAAGGGTCCACGCCACCCAGGAGTCGACGGTGCCGAAACACAGGTCACGGGTTCGGTCGGGATCGGCCAGGTCGAGAAGCATGGCCAACTTGGTGGCCGACTCGTTGGGGGCGACCCTGATCCCTTGTGCCTGGAGAGCAAGGCAGGTGCCCACCGTGCGCAGATCCTGCCAGCCGATGCCGGGGCCCACGGGTTCGCCCGTGGCCCGGTCCCAGACGATGGTCGAGGCGCGTTGGTTGGCGATCCCGACTCCCTCGACGGAGCCGCACGCCTCCATCACGGTGCCCGCCACCTCCAGGACGGCGCTGGCCATGGCGGAGGCGTCGAACTCGACGAAGGCGGGCGCCGGCGAGGTGGGAAGGACCTCGATGTAATGGACGTTGTCGATGGTCCCGGCGCTGTCCACCGAGGCGGCGCGCACCCCCGACGTCCCCACGTCGACGACGAGGATGCTCACATTGCCCCGGTCACTGTGGCCCACGGGCTGGGGCCACTCGCAGGGGCGCCACTCTGTGCCCACTCAAACGGGGACCCGCTCACGGCACTCTCTGTCACGGCCAGCCGAGCTCCCCGAATGGGGAGGGCAGTCCGAGCTTGCCCGGATTGAGGATGCCCCGGGGGTCGAGGGCTTCTTTGATGGAGACGAGGACGTCCAGGGACCCGCCGAGCGCCGGTGCCATGAAGCTCGAGCGGTTGATCCCGATGCCGTGATGGTGGCTGATGGCGCCGCCATGGGCCATCACGCTGTCCATGACTGTTTCCCAGGCGGCGCGGTAGTAGCTCTCCGCCCATGCGTCTTGGGCGCCGTGGTCTTCGTCGGCGCTCTCGTCGGGCATCCGGCCGGCGAAGGTGAAGTAGAGACAGGCACCGTCGCCGTAGGCGTGGGACTGGTGGGCCGAGGCGGCCAGGGTGCCGTCGATCCCCTGCAGGGCAGCCACACACTGCTCGTAGATGGGGATCAGGGCGGCCCAGCGCGCCGAGATCTCGATGGTGTCGACCACGATGCCGGCACGGTAGAGCGGCGCCAGGGCAGAGACGTCGTTGCGGTGTCTGATCCATCTCTCCACCAGGTCCTCGCCGAGCTTCGTGGCGCCGTCGCACTCGGCCTCGACGACAGCGATGGTGGCGTCGAGCAGGCCGGGGTCCGCTTCATCGAGGACGACGAGGACACAGTGGTCGGTGACGTCAAAGCTGCGGGCGCTCTCGGGATAGTCGTAGAGACGGAGCACGGCTGGCGTGGCTCCGCGACGCAGAATCCGCCGGCACGCCTCCAACCCGTCGGCGAAGGAGGCGAAGCCGTAGGCCCGCCGTTGCTCGGCGGGGGCAACGGGATGGAGACGCAGGAGCCCGCTCGTGATCACACCGAGGACACCTTCCGATCCCACGAACACCTGGGTGAGATCGGGACCGGTCGCCGCCCGGGGCCCGGTGCCACCGGTGCGGATGACGCGCCCGTCGGCCAGGGCGACTTCGAGCCCGACCACCATGTCCTCGATCTTCCCGTAGCGCGTCGAGTACTGACCGGCGCCGCGACACGCCAGCCAGCCTCCCACCGTGGACAGGTCCATCGACTGGGGCCAGTGGCCGAGGGTGACGCCCTGTTGGCGCAGACCGGCTTCGAGATCCGGTCCGAAGGTGCCCGGCTTCACCTCGGCCAGGAGCGAGGTGGTGTCGATGTCGGTGATCCCGCTCACGGCGCACATGTCGAGGGCCACACCACCGAAGGCGGGAATGCTCGCCCCGCAGACGCCCGAGCGGCCGGCCATGGCCGTGACCGGGACACGGGCCGCGTGGCAGGCGGCCAGGACGGCGGCCACCTGGGCGGTATCGGTCGGTCGGGCGATGGCCGCCGGCCGCGCCGGGACCGTTCCCCGTGTCGCCCAGCGGATGGCGAGCGGCCACCAGTCCCGGGCAGCTTCCATGCGCGCCCCGTCGTCCACGGTGACCTCGGCGCAGACGCCGCGCAAGCGGCCGAGGAGCGACTCGTCTACCGGCACACGCGGACCGGCCAACCGTTCGGTGACGTCGGAGGCCGGCGCGTCGACTGCTGTCACCGGCGTCGGCGCACTCGGGTTCGTCTGACCAGCCGCCGCGCTCATGACGCGGGTTCGTCGGGACCCGAGAGAGGAGAGACGTTGGCCGTGGGGGCGGAGGCCGGACGGAGTTCCACCTCCCCGGGGCGGCCGGCCGCCAGGCCGGCCCGGGTCATGTCACGGTGGACCACGGCGGCGAAGGCGGCGGCCTCGAGGCGCGTGTCACGGGGGTCACGTCCCCATTCGGGGGCCAGGAGATCCGCCACAGCCGGTGCCGCTTCGGTGCTCGCCTCGGCCCGTCGGAGCGAGGAGCGGGTGCGGCGCGACAGGACGTCGCCGACGGTCATGGCCATCTCCTGGCGGACGGCCCAGACGGCCTCGACGCGCAGTTGGAGAAGACCGGCCACCAGTGGTTCGAGCAGATCGGGACGGCCGGCGGCCAGGGCCAGGACGGCGGGGGTCTCGCCACCGTGGCGGTCCACCAGAGCGGTGAAGGTGTCCTCGTCGAGGCCGGCATCGGCCGCCGCTCCGGGACGGCGCAGGGCCACCAGGCCGGCGGCGCCACGGATGGAGAGGCGCCGGGTGGGGCACCTGCCCGCCCGGGCCGGAGCGGCCGGACCCAGACGGCGGACGACGACATCGACCGTGTCCTCGGCCATACGGCGGTAGGTGGTGAGCTTCCCGCCTGTCACCGTGACCACGCCGTTCGGTGACTGGCGCACGGTGTGGCGGCGCGACAGGTCGGCCGTCCGCTCGCTCACGTGGGCACCGGCGGCGGGGGCGAGCAGCGGACGCAGCCCGGCCCAGACACCGGTCACGTCGTCGCGGGTGAGATGGCTGGTGGTGGTGGCATTGGCGGCGTCGAGGACGTAGTCGACGTCCTCGGGAAGGCAGGCGGGATCGTCGAGAGAGCCGTCCCAGGCCGTGTCGGTCGTCCCCAGATACACGTCATCGCCGTCGGACCAGGGAACGACGAAGATCGATCGGCGGTCCTTGGGTACCGGAATGACGGCGGCGATGTCGGCCGGCAGCCGGGAGCGGGGGACGGTGATGTGAATCCCCTTGGCCGGGCGGATCGAATGCGGGTGGGTTCCCTCGTCGAGCGCCCGCACGTCGTCGGCCCAGACGCCGGTGGCATTCACCACGACCGATGCCTCGATGTCGAACGGGGGATGGCCGTCACCGGCCTCCTCGTCGCCGGGCGCCACCGGACGGACCTGGGCGCCGGTGACGCTGCCGTCTGGATTGTGCAGAAGCCGGGTGACCTCCGTGTAATTGGCGACGACGGCACCGTGGTCGAGTGCGGCGGTTCTGGCCACGGCCAGGGTGAGGCGGGCGTCGTCGGCCCGGGCGTCGTAATAGAGGAAACCGGCCACCAACCGGTCGGTGCGCAGCGTCGGGAGATGCGCCAGCGTCTCGGCCTTGTCGACGCGGCGGTGGCGCTTGCCGATGCGCCAGCCACCGGTGGCGTCGTAGAGCCAGAGGGCGGTGGCGTAGGTCCGGGCCACACCTTTACTGACCACGCCCTGGCGCCCGAAGAGCGGGATGAGGAAGGGCAGGGGCGACACCAGGTGCGGGGCATTGTCGAGAAGCCGCTGCCGTTCGTGCAGTGCCTCGTAGACCAGGCGGAAGTCACGGTGCTGGAGATAGCGGAGACCGCCGTGGATCATCTTTGACGACTTCGACGATGTTCCCGAGGCGAAATCGTGGCGCTCCACCAGGGCCGTACGCAGGCCCCGGGCGGCGGCATCGAGAGCAACGCCGGCCCCGGTGATGCCCCCACCGATCACGAGGACGTCGAAGCGCTCCGACGCCAGGCGCCGCAGGGCCTCGGACCGGTCGAACTTTCCCGGAGGACCGCCGTCGCTGCCGGTCATCTCGGAGACTCTCGGCGCGCAGCCGGATCAGATGACGGCACCGGGCCAGCCTGCCACAGCCGCGCCCGACCTCCGGCGGGTCCGGGCGGCCTGTCCGGCCGCGTGCGGTAGGGCGCGGCCCGACAGCAGCCGCCCATGAGATGCAGCTCCGTTAGCGCCGGGCGCGCAACCGTTCGTCGGCGGTTGCCGCCGTGGAGAAAGCAGCGAAGAACACGACCCGACCGGGGACAAGTCGGCTGGGAAGAGCCACCGCGTGACGAGAGACGGTCCCGGGGGTCACGACTGGCGGGGTGGGCCGTGGTCGTCCAATGCGGAGCGGTGGCGGGGTGGTCGGGGACGCATCATGGGACGATCCTGGGCACCCCGGCGTGGCGGGAAAGCGGCTCATCGACAACGATTGTCAAGAAACAATCATTGGTGATATCGTCCGCGACGACATGAGGTCCCCCGAAGAGCTGACGCGGTTGTTCCGGGCGCGCGGTCGCAAGGTGACGGCGCAACGGCAGTGCATTTTCCGGGTGTTGCAGGGCGACGTGACGCACCCGACGGCCGAGGCCGTCTACGCCGTGGCGCGGGCCGAGGTGGAGACGATCTCGCTGAAGACCGTGTACCAGACGCTCAACGAGCTGGCCGCACTGGGTGAGATCGCCGCTTTGGACCTCGGGACGGGCACGACGCGATTCGATCCCAACGTCGAGCGGCTGCACCACCATCTGGTGTGTCGTTCGTGCGGCAAGGTGCGCGACCTGCACGTGGACTTCACCGGAGTGAACGTGCCGCCGGGTTCCGACGAGGGCTTCGAGGTCGGGCAGGCCGAAGTGGTCTTTCGCGGCTGGTGCAGGCAGTGTCGTTCATCAGCGCGCCCCGATGCCCCGTCGCTGCCGGAGGTAACGGTCGTGAGGTAGTGCGCAGTTCAAGATGGCAATCAGTTCCGAAAGAATCAACAGGCCCCCCAAACAGATGGCCATGAGCGATGGAAGGAAAGCACTGTGCCCGCATTGAAGGGATCCAAGACCGAGAGCAACCTGAAAGAGGCGTTCGCCGGCGAGAGCCAGGCCAACCGCCGCTACCTCTACTTCGCGCAGAAGGCGGACATCGAGGGCTATCCCGACGTCGCCGCTCTGTTCCGCTCGGTGGCCGAAGGCGAGACCGGACACGCGTTCGGCCACTTCGACTTCCTGCGCGAGACCGGTGACCCGGTGACGGGCGTGCCTGTCGGTTCGACCCAGGAAAACCTGGCGTCGGCCATCGAAGGAGAGACCTACGAGTACACCGAGATGTACCCGGGCTTTTCGAAGACGGCGCGCGAGGAGGGGTTCGAGGAGGTTGCCGAGTGGCTCGAGACACTGGCCCGGGCCGAAAAGAGCCACGCCGGTCGTTTCACCGAGGGTCTCGCGTCCGTCTCCTGATCCCCGCCACCGGCGGCATGATCAGCGGAGAGTGGTCCGGGCCGGTCCGAGTACCTCGGGCCGGCCCGGCTGCTTCTCGGGCTACATATGACTGTGTGACAACGCATGACTGTGTGAGGAGCATGTGACCACCGTGCATCGGCCACTCGCAATCGAAGACATCGAGGACCTGCGGACCTACGAGCGCGGGCGCGACGAGTTTCGCCGTCGGATCATCGAGCTGAAGAAACGTCGCCGGATCGCGGTGGGCCCCCTGGTGACGTTGCTGTTCGAGAACCGCGAGACCATGCGCTTCCAGGTGCAGGAGATGGCACGGGCGGAGCGGATGATGACCGACGAGCAGATCCAGGGCGAGCTCGACATCTACAACGCCTTACTGCCGACGCAGAGCGAGTTGTCGGCCACGATGTTCATCGAGCTGACCACCGAAGACGAGTTGCGGGAGTGGCTTCCCAAATTGGTCGGCGTGGAGCGGTCTCTCGAGCTCCGTATCGGGGGAGGGACCCCGGGGTCGGCGGGCGAGGTCGAGATCGCCCCGGGGCGGCCCGAAGCGGCCCACGAAGAAGCGCTCACCCGGCCTACCATGACGGCGTCGGTTCACTATGTCCGCTTCTCCCTCACCGCCGTCCAGGTGGCCCGGTTCGCCGCCGGACCCGTGACCGTGGCCGTCACCCACCCCGAGTACCGCTATGAGACGGTCCTGAGTGACGAGACCCGGCGGGAGTTGCGCAGCGATCTGGACGGGTGAGGAGCCGGCCACCACCCGCGAGGGCATGGCCTTCGCTCTGCGGGGTCGGGCGGACGCCGACGGGGACCCCGGTCCACGGTGGCTTCCCTGGTGGGCCAGTGATCCCTTCCTGAGGCTGTTCTTTACACGGATGGCATTGGTGCGTAATACTGTTCGTTCCGCTGTTTTCCCGTCCGAGGGGACTATTGTCCCTGCTCACAGGTATGACAGCGGATATGAACACTAAACGAGAGACGACCAACGCACAGAGTGCTTGAGGAAGTGACCCTGATGACCGCCCCATCCCCCGCCAGTTGGCGCAAGCTAGCCGCTTGCCAGGGCATCGACCCCGAGGTCTTCTACCCGGCGTCCGACGAGGACGAAGCGTGGGAGGCCAAGGCGATTTGCGCTGAATGCCCGGTACGCCAGGCCTGCCTCGAGCATGCCTTGGCCAACCGCGAGCGCGAGGGCGTCTGGGGCGGGACGACCGAGCGCGAACGTCGTCGGATCCACCGGCAGCGGCGCAAGTCAGCCTGACGGCCCGGTAGGCCGCCCGTCGCCGGGTACCCGGAGGCAGGCGCCCGTCGCTATGGGCGCCCCGGCCGTCGTACCATGCGGCTGATGCAAGGTCGGATCGCCGCTCGCATCGAGGCTCTCGGGCTCACGCTCCACGGGCCGCACCCTCCCCATGACCCGCTCGACGCCGTCGTCGTCCACGACAACGTGGCCCGGACGTCGGGTCAGTTGCCGCGGATCGAGGGGAAGCTGACGTGTATCGGGACGTTGGGCCACGACGTCAGCGTCGATGAGGGGGCGATCGCGGCCGAGGTGTGCGCGCTGAACGCGCTGGCCGTGCTCGAGCAGGAGCTCGGGAGCCTCGACAGGGTCGAGCGGGTTCTGACGGTGACGGGGTTCGTGGCGTCGACGCCCGACTTTCACGAGCAACCGACGGTGATCGACGGGGCCAGCCGGGTCCTGTACGCCATCTTCGGCGACGCCGGCCGCCACACCCGCTCGGCCATCGGCGTGGCCGCGTTACCGCGCGGCGGTGCGGTGGAGATCGAAGTGACGGTGGCCGTCGCCCCGCCGGGGCATCAGTAACCGGTGGCCGGTCTACGGTGAGCGCGACGCCCAACGCCGAGGCCGAGGCAATCGCCCGCGACTTCGAAGAGGCGAACGCCGACGCCATCGCTTTCGCCGAGGGCTGTACCGCCGCCCAATGGTCGGCCATGGTGGCGGGCGAGGACTGGCCCGTGGGTGTGGTGCTGCACCACATCGCCACCGGTCATGTGCAGATGCTCGGGTGGCTCGGATTGGCCCGCGGCGGCGAGGAGATCGGCAAGACGGCGGCCGAGATAGACGCCGACAACGCCCGTCACGCCATCGATTTCGCCGGTGTGATACCGGGCGAGACCGTTCGTGAGCTGCGCCGCAACGGAGCCGCCCTGGCCTCGTGCATCCGCTCGCTCGACGCCGGAGAACTGGCCGGATCCGTCTCTTTCGGTCCCGCCGAGGGCAGAGAGGTGACGACGGAGGCGCTGGCGTCGGTGTCGGCCCGGCACTGCCGGGCCCACCTGGCCGACGCCCGGGAGGCGGTCGGGGAGACGACGACCTGAGCCGGGCGGCGACGCGCGGCCGCGGCACTAGCCTCACTCCATGGATTTCGAGCTTTCACCCGAGCTCTCCGAACTGCAGGCGTCGGTCCGTCGGTTGGCGCAGGACAAGGTCAAGCCCCGGGCCCGGGCTATCGACGCCGGCAGCGAGTACCCCGACGACATCTTCGCCGCTTTTCGTGATGCCGGGCTTCTCGGGCTGTGCTTGCCCGAAGACGTGGGCGGCTCGGGGGCGGGCATCTTCGGTCTCAGCCTGGCCATCGAAGAGGTGGCGAAGTACTCGAACACCGCCGCGCTGATGCTGCTTCTCACCCGGCTGCCCACCGGGCCGGTGATGATCGCCGGTTCCGAGGAGCAGAAGCAGCGCTACCTCCCCGGCGTCGCCGACGGTTCGCAACGGGCTGCTTTCGGGCTGTCCGAAGCTCAGGCGGGAAGCGACGTGATGGGAATGCGGACGCGGGCCACGGCCGACCCCGGCTCGCCCGGGGGATGGGTCCTGAACGGCACCAAGTGCTGGATGTCGGGCGTCCGCGAAGCCGACTGGTACACCGTCTTCGCCAAGACCTCGGACCCAGCCAGCCGGACCCACGACTCGGTGACCGCTTTCATCGTTGAGCGGGCGTGGCCCGGGGTGGCGGTGGGCCGGATCGACCACAAGATGGGGGTGCGCGGCGTCGACACGGGCGAGCTCGTGCTGAGCGACGTGCACGTCCCGGCCGAGAACGTGATCGGTGAGATCGGCGGCTTCCGCCTGGCCATGCTCGGGCTCAACTCAATGCGTCCCGTGGTGGCCGCCCGCGGTATCGGTCTGGCCGAGGGGGCACTGATGTACGCCACCGAGTATGTGCAGCAACGGGCCGCCTTCAACCAGACCATCGCCGACTTCCAGGGCATCCAGTGGGAGATCGCCAAGTGCGCGGTGGACATCGAAGCGGCCCGGCTGCTGACCTACCGCGCCGCCTGGCTGGCCGACCGGGGGAAATTCACCAAGGAATGGGTGCCTTATCTGTCGGTGGCCAAGTACCACGCCACCGAGCTGGCTGTGCGGGCCTCGGGCCTGGCCGTGCAGTTGCTCGGCGCCGCCGGGTATATGGAAGAACACCCGACGGAGCAGTGGTACCGCGACGCCAAGCAGCTGACCATCGTCGAGGGGACGAGCCAGGTTCAGCTGGGGTTGATCGCCCGCGGGGTCTTGGACCGGGATCTGTGGTGGGACTAGTCAGCTTCGACGCGCTGGGCCGGTGGCCCGGGGTTCTGCGTCGACTGTTCGCCAAGGAGGATCTGAGCAGTGACGAGGCGCGCTGCGTCCTCGGCGAGGTCTTGCGCGGTGATGCCACGTCGGCGCAGATCGCCGCCTTCGTGACCGCCTTGCGGATGAAAGGTGAGGCGATCGACGAGATGGCGGGCATGGTGCGCGCCATGCTCGATCACTCCGAGCCCCTCGGGGTGCCGGGCGACCTGGTCGACACGTGCGGGACCGGCGGCGACCGGAGCTCGTCGATCAACGTCTCCACGATCGCCGCCTTCGTGGTCGCCGGTGCCGGCGCCCGGGTGTGCAAGCACGGCGGACGGGCGGCGACGTCGATCGCCGGCTCCGCCGATGTCCTCGAGGCGCTGGGGGTCGTCATCGACCTCGGACCCGAGGGCGTGGCCCGCTGCATCGAAGAGGCCGGGATGGGTTTCTGCTACGCCCCGAGGTTTCACCCCGCCATGCGCTACGCCGGGCCCGTGCGCGGCGAGCTCGGTGTTCCCACCGTCTTCAACTTCCTGGGGCCGTTGGCCAACCCGGGCCGGGCCCGCTTTCAGGTGGTGGGGGTGAGCGATCCCGCCATGGCCGACAAGATGATCGGGGTCCTGGCCATGAACGGCTGTCGACGGGCCATGGTCGTCCACGGGGCGGACAGCCTCGACGAGCTGTCGACGACGGGACCGACCGACGTGCTCGAACTCCTCGACAACGGCGGCGATGAGACGGTGCCGCTCGCCTCACGGGTGCGGCGGTCGACCGTCGACGCCCTCGACTTCGGCTTGGCCCGCGTGGGCCTCGCCGACCTGCGGGGATCGGATGCCGCCACCAATGCCGTCATCGTGGGTGAGGTGCTCTCGGGGGGCAAAGGCCCGCACCGTGACATCGTGGTGCTGAACGCCGCCGCCGGCCTGGTGGTGGCCGGGTTGGCGGGCGATCTGGCCGAGGGGGTGGAGCTGGCTCGCGCCGTTATCGACGACGGGCGCGGCTTACGGGTTCTTCAGTCCCTGGTGCACGTGTCACAGGAATGCGCGGAGCTTCCGTGACGGAGTGCGGGCGATCGTCGGGATGAACTGAGGCAGCTCGACGAGCTGGCCCAGTTGGAAGACGCCGAAACCCGTGGCGTCCTCGATGAGGCGGTGGAGCAGATCGGCCGTGGCCATGACGTCGTCGAGCGCCCGGTGCGCAGGGCGGTGCTCGAGCTCCAAAGCGGCGGCCAGAGTGCCCAGGCGGCAGTTGGGAATCTCCTCGTGGGCCAGGCGGCGGGCCAGGGCCAGGGTGTCGACGATGAGGTTGTCGAGGGGTAGGCGTTCGTTGTCTTCCAGGGCCGCGTTCAGGAAGGCCAGGTCGAACGAGACGTTGTGCCCGACGATGACGGCGCCGTGGACGAACTCGACGAAGGCGGGAAGGACACCGGGGAGCGCCGGCGCCCCGCGGACCATGTCGTCGGTGATGCCGGTGAGCGAGCTGATGAACGGCGGGATGGCGTCGCGGGGGTCGACCAGGGTGGCGAAGGTCCCCAGGCATTCCCCGCCGCGGAACTTGGCTGCCGCGATCTCGGTCAACGCGCAGGTCTGGGGCCCGCCGCCGGTCGTCTCCACGTCGACGACGGCGAAGGTGACGTCGTAGAGAGCGAGGGAGAGGTCGTCCGACGACGACGCCGCGGCGAGAACCATGCCGAGAGCGTACGTAGGGGGGCGGACGGTCACGCGGATAGCGTGGGTGTGTGTCCGAGCTCCGTTACCGCTGCGCCGCCTGCGGCAACCTGACGCGATTCGACGTGATGACGGACCGGCGGACGCGGGCCTTCCATCACTACAGCGTGGGCGGGGAGCTGTCGGTGGAGGAGGAAGAGGTCCTCTCCGAAGATGTGGTCGAGGTGCAGTGCCGGTGGTGTGGGCACGGGCGGAGCGTCGAGATCCTGGCCGAGCCGGTGGGGGAGCAGCCCGTCGGGGAGCAGCCCGTCGGGGAGCGCAACGCCGGGGACTGAGCGACACACCCCCCTGTCAACCTGGTCCGGACGAGAGACGACCAGAGACCCGGGGAGGGTTCCCATGACGGCACCACCGAGACCGACCATCTCGATCAGCTGCGACGACTGCGAGCTGCAGCACAGCGCCGCCTGTGACGATTGCGTGGTGTCGTTCGTGCTCGGCCGCGAGGCCGACGACGCCGTGGTGGTCGACGTGGCCGAGGCCCGGGCCATCCGGATGCTCGGTCAGGCCGGTCTCGTCCCCGAGCTCCGTCACACCGGTGCGGCCGTCGACTGGGCCGCCTGCTGAACGCCTGCTCGGTGCGTGCGAGCATGGAGTGGTGCGCCCCAGCAGGGTCCGCCGATGACCCACCTGCTCGTGACCAACGACTTCCCTCCGAAGGTCGGGGGTATCCAGGCGTACCTGTGGGAGTTGTGGCGACGGCTCGATCCCGAGTCGTTCACCGTCCTGACCGCTTCGTCGCATCCCGAGGCCGCCGCTTTCGACCGTCAACAGGCGAAGGCCGGGATCCGGATCGAGCGGGTGGCGGCGCCCGTGCTGCTGCCCGTTCCCGCTCACGTCCGGCGGATCCGGTCCTTGGCCGACGAGGTGGGGGCGTCGCTCGTCGTCCTCGACCCGGCGCTTCCTCTCGGGCTCGTCGGTCCCGTCCTGGGCCGGCCCTATGCGGCGGTGCTGCACGGGGCCGAGGTGGCGGTACCGGGCCGGTTGCCCGGGGGGCGCCAGGCCCTGGCTGCCGTCCTGGGACAGGCCCGGCTGGTGATCTGCGCCGGTCACTACCCGGCGGCCGAGGCCCGGCGGGCGGCGCCGTCCATGACGGCCCCGGTGGTCGAGGTGCCCCCGGGGGTGGATCTCGAGCGGTTCCAGCCGCTGTCGGCGGAGCAGCGGGCCAAGGCCCGCGCCGTCTGGGGACTGCCCGCCGACGGGCCTCTGGTGGTGAGCATCAGCCGGCTGGTGCCGAGGAAGGGTATGGACGTGCTGATCTCCGCCGCCGCCGCCCTGGCCCCCTCGTTCCCGGATCTGACGGTCGCCATCGCCGGCGACGGGCGTGATCGTGGCCGGCTTGCCCGTCTGGTGCGCTCGAGCGGGGCGCCGGTGAGGCTTCTCGGCCGGATCGACGACGACGAGCTGCCCTTGCTCTACGGAGCGGCCGACGTGTTCGCCATGGCCTGTCGGAACCGGTGGCTGGATCTCGAACAGGAGGGGTTCGGGATCGTGTTCCTGGAGGCGGCCGCCGCCGGGGTGGCGCAGGTGGCGGGACGCAGTGGCGGGGCCGACGAGGCCGTGGTCGACGGGGAGACGGGGCTAGTGGTGGCCGATCCCGGGGACCCGGGGGCGGTGGCCCACGCGCTGCGGCGGCTGCTCGGCGACGAGGAAGGCCGCCAAGCCATGGGGCGGGCGGCACGGACGCGGGTGGAGCAATCCTTCGGCTACGGGTTCCTCGCACGTAGGCTGGCCGACGCCTTGCAGGACGTGGAAGGCTGATTGTCGCCCGTCATTGCTTCGCAGAGCAGCGCTGGGGGCGCCGACTAGGGAGTGAGGGACAGTGGCGGAACTTGCCACCGAACGCATGGTTGTCGCCGCGCCGTCGGAGCAGTGCTTCGCCGTGGTGAGCGACATCGAGCGTTATACGGACTGGGTAGGCGACATCAAAGAGGTGAGCGTCCACAGCCGCGACGGCGAGGGCCGTCCGGCCGAGGTCGCCTTCCGGGCCGGGGCCTTCGGCCGGAGCACCAGCTACACCCTGTCCTACGACTATTCGGCCGCCCCCCGGGCCCTGTCGTGGAAGCAGATCGCCGGCGACCTGACCTCCAAGCTCGACGGCCGGTACAGCTTCGAACGGGCCGATGACGGCTCCACCGAGGTGACTTACACCTTGGATGTGGAGCTCCGGGTGCCCCTGCCCGGCTTCATCAAGCGGCGGGCCCAGAGCCGGATCATGCACACCGCCCTCGAAGAGCTCAAAGCACGGGTCGAATCGTCTCTGACCACGTGAGGGTCGGCGCCGGCCCCGAGAGACAGAGGTTCCCGTGGCCGGTCAGCTGACGCTCGGGATCGATGTGGGAGGGACCAAGATCCTGGGCCTGGCCATCGACGGCGCCGGTGCCGTGCTGGCCGAGGCCAAAGTGGCGACCCCCCGGGTGGTGCCGGCCGAGAACGACGACGATTCGGGGGCCGAAGCCGTCATCGAGGCCATCGCCGACGTGGCCGAGCAGTTGCGCGGGACCCTCGGTACCGAGGCGGCGCGGCTGTCGGCCGCCGGTGTGGGGGTGCCGGGGTTGGTCGCCGACGACGGGACGTTGAGCTTCGCTCCCAACCTGCCCGGAGGCGAGGGCCTCGATGTGCGGGGCCGGGTGGGCCGGCGGCTCGGTGATCTCAGGGTGGTGGTGGATAACGACGCCACCTGTGCCGCTGTCGGTGAGTGGACGTACGGCGCTGCCGCCGGGGCGACGGACGCCGTGGTGGTGACGCTCGGGACCGGGATCGGCGGCGGGCTGATCGTGAACAACCGGGTGACGCGCGGCGCCCACGGCTTCGCCGGGGAGATCGGACACATGGTGGTGGACCCCTCGGGGCCGAGCTGCCCGTGCGGGAAGCGGGGATGTTGGGAGCGCTTCGCCTCGGGCAGTGGCCTCGGGCGTCTGGCCCGGGAGGCGGCACACGCCGGACGACTCGAGGAGGTGGTGCGGTTGGCCGGCGGCGATCCCGAGGCGGTGCGGGCCGAGGACGTGACCGCCGCCGCCGCCGCCGGGGACACCGGGGCCCAGACGGTGCTCGAAGAGCTCGGATGGTGGTTGGCGCTCGGCCTGGCCAACCTGGCCAACCTTCTCGATCCGGCGCTCTTCGTGCTCGGCGGCGGACTGGTCGACGCCCTCGATCTGGTCCTCGAGCCGGTGCGGGTGGCCTTCGACGATCTGGTTGAGGGCCGGCACCGGCGACCCGAGGTGATGATCTGTCTGGCCACGCTGGGCGAACGGGCGGGGGCCATCGGCGCCGGGGTGCTGGCCCGGCAGGACGATCGGGCCGGGGTCGTCGGGCCAGACTGAAGCGTTTCTCGGATTCCGGCAGGAGGCGATACAGGTGCGGGTGGGGGTGACGCTGCCGACGTTCCGTGACGACGATGCCGCCATCGAGGCGGCGCGGCGGGTCGAGGCGGCGGGCCTCGACGGGGTCTTCGTGTTCGACCACATCTGGCCCATGGGGCGAAACGACCGGCCCGCTCTGGCCGCCTTCCCGGTGCTCGGTGCGGTGGCGTCGGTGACCGAGCGGATCTGCTTCGGCACCTTGGTGGCCCGGATCGGTCTGCGGCCCGACGACGTGTTGGTGGCCCAGCTGGCCTCATTGGCCCGGATGGCACCGGGCCGGTTGATCGCCGGGATGGGGACCGGTGACTCCAAGAGTGCGGCCGAGAACAAGGCCTACGGCATTCCCCCTGGGCCCCCCGACGAGAGACGGCTCGCCCTGTTGCGCTGCGGGCGGCGGGTCCTCGATCTCGGGGTACCTGTCTGGGTGGGCGGCGGGTCACTGGCCACCACCGCACTGGCGGCCGAGCTCGGACCGGGGGCGGCGGTCAACCTGTGGGCCGGGACGTCGTCCGCCGTGGCCGGCCTTTCCGGTCGTTTCGAGGTCACCTGGGGCGGGCCGGTGGCGACGGAGACGGCCGAGATCGCCCTGGGCCTCGGGGAGCTGGCCACGGCGGGGGCGACATGGGCCGTGTGTGCCTGGCCCGAGTCGTTGGACGCACTGGCCGAAGTGGCGGAGATGATGCGCGGCCCGCACCACGGATAGTCAGGGAAAGGCGGCGGGTCCGCCGCTGTAATCTTGTTCATGGAATTCCGACGGATCAACGGACTGCCCCCGTACGTCTTCGCCCACATCGTGGCGCTGACCCTCGAGGCCCGTCGAGCCGGTCGTGATGTCGTCGACCTCGGATTCGGCAACCCCGACCTGCCGTCGCCCGCCATCGCCGTCGAGAAGCTGGCCGAGGCCGCTCACAATTCGCGCAACCACCGGTACTCGGCCAGTCGGGGCATTCCCAAGGTGCGGCAGGCCATCTCGTCTTTGTACCTGCGTAAATTCGGGGTGGAGCTCGATCCCGAGACCGAGGTGGTCACCACCATCGGGGCCAAGGAGGGCTTCTCCCATTTGATGTGGGTCTTGCTGGGCCCCGGTGACACCGCCCTCGTCCCCTCGCCGTCGTATCCCATACATATCTACGGTCCTCTTTTCGCCGGCGCCGATGTCCGTCATGTGCGGCTCGAGGGGACCGGCACCGAGGGGACATCGGCCTCGGAGGCGTTCTTCGACAATCTGATGGAGTCATGGGAATCGGCGTGGCCCAAGCCGCGGGTGATCGTGCTGTCGTTCCCGCACAACCCCACCACGGCCTGTGTCGACCTGGCCTGGATGCAGCGGATCGTCGACTTCGCCCGGGAGCACGACATCGTCCTCGTGCACGACTTCGCCTACGCCGACATCGCCTTCGACGGTTACAAGCCGCCGTCGATCCTGGAGGTCCCCGGGGCTAAGGACGTGGCCGTCGAGCTGTACTCGATGACCAAGTCCTTCTCCATGGCCGGATGGCGGATTGCCTTCTTGGTGGGCAACGCCGAGATCGTCCAGGCCCTGACCAAGCTGAAGAGCTACCTGGACTACGGCACCTTCCAACCCATCCAGATCGCCGCCATCGTGGCCATGAACGAGGCGCCNNCCCGCCCAAGGGGACGATGTTCGTCTGGGCCCCCATCCCCGAGCCCTACCGCGAGATGGGGTCACTCGAGTTCTCCTCCTTCTTGGTGTCCGAAGCCGAGGTGGCCACCTCACCCGGTGTCGGTTTCGGTCCCGGAGGCGACGGCCATGTGCGGTTCGCCCTGATCGAGAACGAGCAACGGATCGGCCAGGCGGTGCGCAACCTGCGCCGGGCCCTGCCCAAACTGCAGTAGGTCTCAGCCGGTCACGGCGGCCACGAAGGCGTCGGGGTCTTCCAAGCTGAGAGCCAGATAGTGCATGCGGACGGGGAGGCCCACGGCCCTGGCGCGCGCCGGGGGCTCGAGGTCGATGCCGACAATGCCGGTGGTGGTCCCGTTCACGAGCCAGCGCCCCCGCCAGCCGTGGACGCCGATGCCGCCGACCATACCTGTGACCGGGCGGGCACCGGTGATGGCCGTGCGGGCGATGTCGGCCTGGAAGGCCCATCCCATGCGGACCTTCATCTCGGTACCGTCGAGTTCCACACCCGAACGACGCGGCCCCATACCGAGGACGATGAGTAAGAGGCGGAGCGACCCGTAGCGGATGGCGAATTTCTGGGAGGTGGTCACGGCGGCCAGTGTCGCACCGGCCTGCGGTCAACCGGCGGCGCGGCCCAACCGTCGTTGGGCGGCGGCGGGGGAGAGGATGCCCTCGAGGCAGAACGATGCCGCCGAACGGGCGGCGTCGTCGGCCGAACGGCCCTGTTCGAGAACGAGCACTCGGGCCAGGTAGGCGGTCACGCCCAAGATGGCGTGGGTGAGAACGAGTGGGTCGTCGCGCCGGATCATCCCCGCCGCGATGCCGGCCTTCACGTGGGGCAGCGCGTCGGCGACAGCCTGCTCTTCGCCTTGGCGGATGAGGTCGGCGAAGCGTTCCTCGGTCCGGGCGAACTCGAGCAGGACGAAGAGGTGCCGGTTGTCGTCGAGCCAGGCCACCGACGCTCCGATCCCCGCTTCGATGCGCCGGACGGGATCGGGTTCGTCGGCCACGGCCTGGCGCTGCGCCCGGCGCAGATCGCGTTGGGAGTCGGCCAGGATCTGGCGGAAGAGCTCCTCCTTGGAGGCGAAGTACCAGTAAAAGACACCCTTGCCCACCCCGAGACCGTCGACGATGTCGGTCACCGATGTCGGGTGGTATCCCTGGGCGGCGAATTGGTGGGCGGCGAAGTCGGTCAGCTGCAAGCGCCGCCTCTCCCCCCGAGCGGTCAACCGGCGTGCCACAAGATGACGCTACGGGGGGCCTCGCGTCGCGGTCAATGAGCGGGGCCACAGACAATGTCCCCGTCACCGATCCGTCGGGCGCGCTACCGTGGGCCTGTGGCCTATTGGGTGCTGAAATGCCTGCTCAGCCCCATCTTCCGGCTGTTCTGGCGGGTGGAGGTGGAGGGTCGGGAAAACGTTCCCCGCACCGGCGCGGCCGTGCTCGCCCCCAATCACGTCTCGTTCTGCGACTCGCTGTTCATGCCGCTCGTGATCCGCCGGCGGGTGACCTTCGTGGCCAAGGCCGAGTACTTCGATTCTTGGAAGACGGCCTGGTTCTTCCGCGCCGCCGGCCAGATCCCCATGCGGCGCGAGGGCGGGAGCGCGTCGGAGCGGGCCCTGGCCACGGCCCGAGACGTCCTGAACGGGGGAGGGATCCTCGGCATCTATCCCGAAGGGACCCGCTCGCCCGACGGCCGGCTCTACCGCGGCCATACCGGCGTGGCCCGGTTGGCCCTCGGCTGCGCAGTGCCCGTCATCCCCGTCGGGATGGTGGGGACGACCGACGTCCAGCCCCGGGGCTCGAACATGATGCGTCCGTTCCGGCGGGTCACTATCCGCTTCGGCCCGCCGCTCGACGTGGCCCGCTTCGACGGCACCTCGTCCTCCGATCCGCTGACGCTGCGGGCGGTGACCGACGAGCTGATGTTCGAGATCCGCCGGCTGTCGGGCCAGGTCTACGTGGACCGCTACGCCAAGCGCCACGGCGTCATCGGCGGTGCCGACATCGCCGCCGTGCACGCCACCGCCGGCGTGGGCGCCGGACCGGGCCCTTCGTCGCCGCCCCCGGCCGACTCGTCGGAATCCGCCGCCTGACGCGGCGCTGCGCTATCCGAAGGTGAAGTCGTAGGCCTTGACACCGGGCGACGCGTTCAGCGTCAGTGTGGCCGTCTGGTAGGGACCACTCACCAGTGTGTAGAGCCGGGGTAGACCCGACACGGTGATCGTCTTCGTGTGCTTGGCGTCCACCGACACATTGAGAGTTCCGGAGCCGCCGAGCACCAGATAGACGTCGTCGGCCTCGAAGGACAGTTCGATCCGGGCCCCCGTTCCCGCCGTCATGTCCTGCGATCCCGCTGTCCACGTCCCGGCCAGGGCGAAGAAGTCCTGAGCCAGCGTCGCCGGGAACTGGTAGTTCGACGCCTTTTCGGGCAGCACCGATGTGTTGGCGATGTTGGGCAGCTGGTACTTGTAGCCGAGGTACGTCTCGGGCGTGAGCGGATTGACGGGCGTCCGGTTCGGCACCCCGGTAGCGGGAGGAAGATGGAGCTTCGGATGGGCGGCCACCAGAAGCTTGCGGATGAGTGACTCGGTCCCGGTGTAGTCACCTTCACCGACAGCGACACTTCGTATCTGTCCGGTCGAGTCGATCAGGTAGTCCGACGGCCAACCCTGGTTGTCGTAGGCGTCCCAGGTCTTGTAGTTGTTGTCGACGGCGATGGGGTAGCGCACTCCCAGCTGGTGCGAGGCGGTCACGATGTTCGACACCACATGCTCGAAGGCGAACTCGGGCGTGTGCACACCCACGACCTCGAGACCGTCGGAGTGGTACCGGTTGTACCAGGCCTCCACGTGGGGAAGCGATCGCTGGCAGTTGATGCAGGAGTAGGTCCAGAAGTCGACCAGGACGACCTTGCCCTTGAGCGCCGTCAACGACAGGGGCTCGCCTCCCGATGTGTTGAGCCACGTGGTCAACCCCGTGAAAGCGGGCGCCTTCCCGCAGCGGACAAGGGTTGGTCCCGTTCCGTCCACGCAGTTCGTCAGCTTCTTCGTCGCCGTGGTGGCGCCCTGCAGGGCATGGAGTTGCTTTTCGGCGTAGGAGTTCCCCTCGATCGTCCGCTGTAGTGCGCTCGTGTACCCGGGGACGGCCGTCTGTAAGAAGTTGGCCCAGTTGAAGGCCAGAACCACGGTCATGACCACCAGCACGATCCCCCCGACCCGCCGGGCCATGACGGCGTGGGACCGGAAGCCGGACACTCTTTCGGCCACCCGCTGGCCGGCCAGGGCGAAGGCGAGGAGCGGTACCGCCGCCCCGGCGGCGAAGTCGGCGGTGAGGATGACACTGCTGAAGCCGACCATGTGGTTGGCGCTCACCACGGTGATGGCCGTGAGCACGGGCCCGGCACAGGGAACGAAGAGGACACCGAGACCGAGGCCGAGAACGAAGGCCCCCTTGTTGCCCGTGGCCTGCCGTCGCGCCACCCGGGCGAAGGGCCGCTCGAGGAGCTCGCCGAGGGCGGGGACGATCAGACCCACGGCCACGACGCCGAGGATCACCAGCCCGATGTCGCGCAGGAGGTCCTGGGGCAGATGGAGCGCGCTCAGCAATTCCGACCCGACGAGGGTGAAGACGCTGAAGCTGAGGATCAGCCCGCCGATCACGGCATAGGCCCGCAGCCGGTGATTCTTGCGAGTGGTGCTCGTGAGAGTGGCGGTCGCCCCCGCCGGCGCCGCACCGATCAAGGTCGGTCCCGTCGTGCTCGCCACCAGGACCACCGGGAGCACGGGCAAGATGCAGGGGGAGATCCCGGCCACCATCCCGGCCACGAAAGCGATCAGGTACAACACGAACACGGCGGGCGCATCCTTCCCCGGGGGCGGCGTTTTTGTTCAGACCGGGTCATCGTACGGAAACGGGGGCCGGATATGGCATCGGGTACAGCGGGGCCAGGAGCTTATGAAATCAGTGGTTGGGAAGGATCCGCCGAAGGTGCGCCGATAGTGTGCCGTCTATGTCGGTGAGTGCCTCTGAGGCCGAAACCCGCGCTCCAGGCTCACCGCCG
The DNA here is from genome assembly GCA_003151475.1 of Acidimicrobiaceae bacterium. Lineage (GTDB taxonomy): Bacteria > Actinomycetota > Acidimicrobiia > Acidimicrobiales > UBA8190 > Palsa-661. The sequence continues at coordinate 173,311 of PLXQ01000054.1, forward strand.
CAGCTGTCCAAGGCGCAGATCCGTCTCGTCATGGTGGGCCTGCTGTCCGGCTTGCTCCTCGCCTCGCTCGATCAGACGATCGTGGCCACGGCGCTGCCCACCATCGCGTCGGACCTCCACGGTCTCTCGCACCTGACATGGGTGGTCACGGCCTACCTGCTGGCGTCGACGGCGTCGACACCGCTGTGGGGCAAGCTCGGCGACCAGTACGGTCGCAAGTTCTTCTTCCAGGCCGCCATCGGCATCTTCCTGGTCGGATCCGTCTTATCCGGGCTCAGCTCCGACATGCTCGAGCTCATCCTCTTCCGCGCCGTCCAGGGCCTCGGTGCCGGAGGGCTCATCGTGGGCGCCATGGCGTCGGTGGGCGACGTCGTCGCCCCGCGCGATCGTGGTCGCTACCAAGGGGTCTTCGGTTCTGTCTTCGCCGTCTCCAGCGTTCTCGGCCCGCTCATCGGCGGCTTCTTCGTCGACAGGCTGTCCTGGCACTGGATCTTCTATGTGAACGTCCCCATCGGTCTTGTCGCCCTGTTGGTCACCTCGGCCGTTCTTCCGGCGTCGGCCGTCCGCGTCCACCATGTCATCGACTACGCCGGCACCGTGCTCTTGGCGCTCGCCGCCACCGGCTTGATCCTGCTCACCAGTCTGGGGGGAAACACCTACGCCTGGCTCTCGGCCCCCATCGTCATCATGGGCGTGGCGTCGGTCGTCCTCATCGTGGCCTTCCTGCGGGTGGAGCGCCGGGCGGCCGAACCCATCATCCCCCTGCCGCTGCTGCACAACAGGACGTTCAGCTCGACCTCCGCGATCGGCTTCGTCGTCGGCTTCGCCATGTTCGGTGCCATCACCTTCCTTCCCCTCTACATGCAGGTGGTGAAAGGCCTCAGCCCCACCATCTCGGGACTGCGGCTCACTCCGCTCATGGGCGGTCTTTTGATCACCTCCGTGAGCTCGGGCCAGATCATCAGCCGTTGGGGCCGCTACAAGGTCTTTCCCATCGTGGGCTCGGCCGTCACCACGGTGGGGCTGTTCGTGTTGTCGCGCGTCAGTCCCACCACCGGGTGGCTGGAGCTGTCGGCGGGGATGCTCATCCTCGGCCTCGGCATCGGCATGGTTCTCCCCGTCCTCGTCATCGCCGTCCAGAACGCCGTGGATTACAAGGACCTGGGCACGGCCACGTCGGGGACGACCTTCTTCCGTTCCATCGGCGCCTCGTTCGGTGTCGCCATCTTCGGCGCCATCTTCTCCAACACCCTTCTGGGCAATATCCGGGCCTCGATCGGCCATGTCCAGTTCCCCGCCGGCCTGTCGGTCACCGGCGGCGTGAGCCCGGCTCAGTTGAAGGCGCTCACCCCGGCGGTCCGCCACGTCCTCGTCACCGGCTACTCCCATTCTCTCCAGACCGTCTTCCTGGCCGCCGTGCCCGTGGCGCTCCTCGCCTTCGCCCTCACCTGGTTTTTACCCGAGGTACCGCTGCGCCGCACCACCTCGGTCACCGACCCGGCCGACACCCTGGCCCCGACCGCCATCCCCCACACGAGCAGCTCCCGCGACGAGATCGCCCGCGCCCTGAGTGTCCTGGCGCGCCGCGAGAACCGTGAACAGATCTACCGCTGGCTGGCCACCGAAGCCGCCCTTGCCCTCTCCCCGGCGGCGTGCTGGTTGATGCTGCGGGTCGACGGCCACGAAAACGCCACCGCCGGTGAACTGGCCGACCATCTCCATGTGCCGGCGGCGGCCGTCTCCCGGCTCGGTCAGGAGCTCGGTCGGCTTGGCCTCATCGAGCTGGGCCCGGGAACCGACGGTGCCGCCGGCGGTGCCGCTGGCCATTTCACGGTGACCCCGTCCGGACGCGCCGCCCTCGACCGGCTCAGCGCGGCCCGTCGCCGTGGTCTCGAGGAGCTCCTCGGCGGCTGGTCGCCCGAAGAGCACGACGAGGTCGTCCAGATGGTTGCCCGCCTGGCGTCGGACCTTATGTCCAACGCCCTGGCCGACCCGGCCATGGTGGCACCGCCCTCCGAGCCCGCCTGATTCGGCCCCGGCCTGACGCAGCCCTGACCTGATTCAGCCCTGACCTGATTCAGCTCTGGTCGGCCGAGGCCCAGCCGACCGACCGCTCGACGGCTCTCCGCCAGCCGCTGTGGGCGGTGTCGGCGGCCACGGGCGACGCCTCCGCCGTGAACGACCTCTCGAGCGCCCAGATCTCCGACAGCTCGCTGGTCGATCCCCACACCCCTTCGGCCAGGCCGGCCAACCAGGCGGCGCCCAGCGCGGTGGTCTCACTCGTGCCCGGTCGCTCAACCGGTATACGGATCTGGTCGGCCTGCATCTGCAGCAGCAGGTCCATCACCGACGCCCCGCCGTCCACCCGTAGGGCCGAGACACCTCCGCCCACCTCGCTCATGGCCTCGACCACGTCGCGCACCTGGAAAGCCATGGCCTCGATCACGGCCCGGCCGATATGGGCGGCGCCCACACCCCGGGTGATGCCGGTGATGGTGCCCCGGGCATAGGGATCCCACCACGGACTCCCGAGCCCGGTGAAGGCGGGCACCACGTAGACGCCCTCGCTCGACTCCACCTGTCGGGCCAGTGCTTCGATCTCGGCCGACTCCCTGATCAGCCCGAGCCCGTCGCGCAGCCACTGCACGGCCGCCCCCGTCACGAACACCGCCCCCTCGAGCGCGTAGGCCACCGGTGACGAGCCGCCGTGCTCGCCCAGGTCCCACGCCATGGTGGTCAGCAGTCCCTCCGAAGGCGGCGGGCACGCCTCACCGACGTTCAACAGCACAAAGCTGCCGGTCCCATAGGTGACCTTGGCCATCCCGGCGGAAAAGCACGCCTGGCCGAACAGCGCCGCCTGCTGGTCTCCGGCCACCCCGCTCACGGCCACCCCGGCCAACGGGGAACCGGGCCCGGCCAGATCCCCGCTCACCATCCCGAAGCGGCCGCACGAAGGTTGCACCGTCGGCAGCGCCCGCAGCGGCACCCCGAAGATCTGGCCCAGCTCGTCGGACCACTCCCGGTTCCGGATGTCGTAGAGCAGCGTCCGGCTGGCGTTGGTGGCGTCGGTCACGACCGCCCCCCCGTTCGTTCCCCCGGTCAGATTCCAGATCAGCCAGCTGTCGACCGTCCCGAGCACGAGCTCGGCGTTGTCCTGCACCGCACCATCGGTCAGCAGCCACGCCATCTTGGTGGCCGAGAAGTAGGGGTCGAGCACGAGGCCGGTCTTCTCCCGGACGACGCCGAGGTGCCCGGCGGCCCGCAGCTCGTCGCACCGTCCGGCCGTCCGCCGGTCCTGCCAGACGATGGCCCGGTGCAGCACCTCGCCCGTCGACCGGTCCCAGGCCACCACCGTCTCGCGCTGGTTGGTGATCCCGATCCCGGCGATCGCCTGTCCGGCCGCCGCCTGCCGCCGGCCCACCTCGCTCACCGTCGCCGCCACCGCCGTCCAGATCTCGACGGGGTCGTGCTCCACCCATCCGGGCCGGGGGAAGTACTGCCTGATCTCGCGGTACGAGACGTCGACCACCTTCCCGCCCTCGTCCACGGCCAGGGCCCGGACCCCCGTCGTCCCGGCATCGATGGCGATCACGCAGCCCACGGCGGGGGACCCTACATCTGGGGGTCCGGACCAGGCCGATGACCCAAATCGAGCCCTTTCCACGTGAATCGACGCACGAACAAAAAGTTTCCCAAATGGCCCGTCACCAGGGCCGACAGGGAGGTCCTTCCGTTGACAGCGTCGTAACTACAGTGCTGTAATGACTACCGCATCTCGTGGGTGGGGGTCCGACCGACCACAACATCTTGTGGTTTGGAGGATTCGCTTGCGGCTTAGACTCTGAACAGAGGAAGGGTGGATAGATCAATGGCAATTGCTCCCCAGAGGACCGCCATCGGCATCAGGCGTCACTTCACCACCGACGGGCTCCACCCCTATGACGAAGTCGCCTGGGAGCGCCGGGACTCGCGGATCACCGACTATCGCGACGGTTCTGTGGCCTTCGAGCAGCTCGGGGTCGAGGTCCCCACCACGTGGTCGCTGAACGCCACCAACATCCTGGCCCAGAAGTACTTCCGCGGCACCCCGGGCACCGACGAGCGCGAGACCTCTCTCCGCCAGGTCATCGACCGGGTGGTCGACACCGTCACCGAATGGGGCCTGAAGGACGGCTACTTCGAGGACACCGAAGAGGCCCGGGCCTTCTCCGACGAGCTCAAGCACGTCATCGTCCACCAGAAGGCGGCCTTCAACTCGCCCGTCTGGTTCAACATCGGTGTGAAGGGCGTGCCGCAGCAGGCGAGCGCCTGTCAGCCCTACGACGCACTGGTCAACACACCGGCCGGCCTCATTCCCATCGGCCGTCTGGTAGAGCAGAACGCGGTGGGCGAGAAGGTTCTTGACGCTCACGGGATCACCCGCATCGTGGCCGTCAAGCACAATGGCCGGAAGCCGGTTCTGCGCATCCACACCAAAGCCGGTCACGCCCTCGATGTCACCGCCGATCACCTTGTCTGGAGAGCCAGCGACGCCACCTACGGCCGCTTCGTTCCTGCCGGCGAACTCCGTTCGGGCGACAAGCTCGAGTGGCGAAGGGGCGAGCCATTTGCCGACGGCCAAACCTGGTCGGAGGAAGTCGACATCGACCGTATCGAAGAGATTGGCGAGATGGACGTCTACGACATCCAGACCGAGAGCGGTGAATACCTGAGTTCCAACTTGAGGGTCCACAACTGCTTCATCTTGTCTGTCGACGACGCCATGGACTCCATCCTCAACTGGTATCGCGAAGAAGGGATCATCTTCAAAGGCGGCTCGGGGGCCGGAGTCAACCTGTCGCGCATCCGGGCCTCGGTGGAGAACCTGAACGGTGGCGGCACCGCATCGGGACCCGTCTCGTTCATGCGCGGCGCTGACGCCTCGGCGGGGACGATCAAGTCCGGGGGCAAGACCCGTCGGGCGGCCAAGATGGTCATCCTCGACGTCGACCACCCCGACATCGAGGACTTCATCTGGTGCAAGGCGCTCGAGGAGAACAAAGCCCGCGTCCTGCGCGACGCCGGCTTCGACATGGACCTCGATGGTGCGGACTCCTTCTCCATCCAGTACCAGAACGCCAACAATTCCGTCCGTGTCACCGACGAATTCATGCAGGCCGTCATGGACGACAGTGACTGGGACCTCGTCGGCCGCATGGACCGCACTCCGGTCCGTACCGTTCGAGCCCGGGACCTCTACCGTCAGTTGGCCAAGGCCGCATGGGAATGTGCCGACCCCGGCATGCAGTTCGACACCACCATTAACCGTTGGCACACTGCCCCAAATGCTGGGCGGATTAATGCAAGTAATCCTTGTTTCCCCGGTAGTGCTCTGGTCCACACCGACAAGGGCCTGATCCGCTTCTCCGAGCTCTTCGACCGCGCCAACCGGGGCGAGGCCTTCGGCGTCTATACCCACGACGCCACCAGTCCCGAGGCGCCGGCCCAGCGTGTCGAGCTGACCTCGCCCGAGGCCTTCATGATCACCGGGTTCAACGACATCGTCCGCCTCCGCTTCGACAATGGCATGGAACTGCGCTGCACCCCGGGCCACAAGATCTTCACCGCCAACCGTGGCTATGTGGAAGCGAAGGATCTGGCCACCGACGACGACGTCAAGGTGCTCGACATCGAGGCGCCGGCGGTGAACGCCGATCTAGGCCTGCCGGTGTCGTGCGACCCGGCCGACTACCGCCAGAAGGGGGACCACGGCGAGCCACTTCGTTTCCCGGAGCAGTGGACGCCGGAGTTCGCCCACTACCTCGGCTGGCTCATCGGTGACGGCAGCACCTCGGGCTCCACTACCAGCACGATCTACGGCAGCGCCGAGGATCGCACCGAAGTCCTTCCCCGCCACGCCGAGCTGGTCGAGTGGATCAACGGCGATCGCCCACTAAAGATCTCCGAGCAGGCCAACGGGACGGCCCAGCTACGAGTGGGCCGCCGGGCCTTCAAAGGATTCCTCGAAGGCCTCGGCGTCAAGTCCGTCCGCGGACCCGAGAAGTCGGTTCCCTGGTCCATCGAGCAGGCGCCGGCCTCTGCTGTGGCCACGTTCCTCCAGGGCCTCTTCGACGCCGACGGCTGTGTGGTGTCGAACCCCGAGAAGGGCTCCTACGTCGGCCTCGGATCGGCGTCTCGGGAACTACTCCGGGGGGTCCAGAAGCTCCTCACCACCTTCGGCATCGCCAGCCGCGTCTACAAGACCCGCAGTGCCAGCGACGTGGGTTCGTTCACCTACACGGCCAAGGACGGCAGCGTCCGCAACTACGGCAGCCTTGCCATGTATGACCTCCGCATCACCTCGGGGTCGATCACCGGTTTCGCCCAGCACATCGGCTTCTCCCTGAGTCGCAAGCAGGCTCTGCTCGGCGAAGTGGCTCTCGGCGGCGTCAAGGGCTTTTACGACGTCCGCCGCACGGCCCGACTGGTGGAGCGGACCGACGATGGCGTCGAGCTCACCTACAACCTGTCCGAGCCCCGGAACCACTCCTATGTGGTCGACGGCATCGTGGTCCGCAATTGCAGTGAGTACATGCACCTCGACAACTCCGCCTGCAATCTGGCCTCGATCAACCTCCTCAAGTACCTCCGTGAAGACGGTTCCTTCGACACCGACGGCTTCTCCGCCACGGTGGAGGTCGTCTTTACGGCCCAGGAGATCCTCGTCGGCAACGCCGACTACCCGACAGAGCCGATCGCCGAGAACTCCCGGCGCTACCGCCAGCTCGGTCTCGGCTACGCCAACATCGGTGCCCTTCTGATGGCGCAGGGTCTTCCCTACGACTCCAATGAAGGCCGGGCCTGGGCGGGTTCGATCACCGCCCTCATGACCGGACACGCCTATGCCACCTCGGCCCGCACGGCGGCCCGCATGGGACCCTTCGCCGGCTACCACGCCGATCGCGAGGCCATGCAGAACGTCCTGCGGATGCACCGCGCTGAAGTGGCCAAGATCGACGAGGAGCTCGTTCCGCCGGAACTTCTCTCCGCCGCCCAGGAAGCCTGGGACAATGCCGTTGAACTCGGTGAACGCCACGGTGTTCGCAATGCCCAAGCCTCTGTCCTTGCCCCCACGGGAACCATCGGTCTCCTCATGGACTGCGACACCACCGGCGTCGAGCCCGACCTGGGTCTGGTCAAGACCAAGAAGCTGGTGGGCGGCGGCACCATGTCGATCGTCAACCAGACCATTCCCCGTGCTCTCACCCGACTCGGTTACGCCCCCGAGCAGGTCGAAGACATCGTCACCTACATCAACGAGAACATGTCGATCGTCGGTGCTCCGCACATCTCACCGGAGCACCTCCCCGTCTTCGCCTGTTCCATGGGCGACAACACCATCCACTACCTGGGCCATGTCCGCATGATGGGGGCGGTCCAGCCCTTCATCTCTGGGGCTCTCAGCAAGACGGTTAATTTGCCCGAGGACGTCACCGTGGAAGAGGTCGAACAGCTCCACATCGACGCCTGGCAGATGGGGATCAAGGCCATTGCCATCTACCGCGACAACTGCAAGGTCGGCCAACCGCTGTCGACGACCAAGGTCGACCAAGCAGCCGATGTCCCACCGGGCTCGGATGCCGAAGCACGTGACCGCGCCGCCGCCGCCCGCATCGCCGAGCTGGAGGCGGCTCTGGCCCACGCCCAGGACCAGACCCACGACACCGTGGTCGTCGGGGCCGTGCGCGAGCGCCTTCCCCGGCGCCGGGCGTCGAGCACCTTCGCCTTCCGGGTGGCGGACTGCGAGGGCTATGTCACGGTGGGCCAGTACGACGACGGCCGGCCGGGCGAGGTCTTCATGAAGGTCTCGAAGCAGGGTTCCACCCTGGCCGGCATCATGGACGCCTTTTCCATCTCGGTCAGCCTCGGCCTTCAGCACGGGGTGCCCCTGGCCACCTACGTCCGCAAGTACACGAGCATGCGCTTCGAGCCCGCCGGCATCACCGACGACCCCGATCTCCGCATCGCCACCAGCCTGGTCGACTACATCTTCCGCCGGCTGGCCGTCGACTACCTGAGCCGCGAGGAGCGCGAGGAGCTGGGGGTGCTTTCGACGGCCGAGCGGATGCAGCCCACGCTACCCGGGGTGGAGGAGGCGGCCACGCCGGTGCAGGACCTGATCCAGGACGGCGGTATCAGCCCGGTGCCGGCCACCAACCGTGACCAGCGTTCGACCCCGCCGTTGCCACCGTCGACGTCGAGACGGGAGCCGTCGCTCATCGAGCGGGCCCAGCAGCGTGATGCGCCGATCTGTTACCAGTGCGGCATGGTCATGCAGAGAGCGGGATCCTGTTACCTGTGCTCGAGCTGCGGGACGACCAGCGGCTGCTCGTGAATGCGAGATCACGCGCGTTGTGCTCGACATTCTGGGGCAAGCGTCATGGAAGACCGCTCACGGTGGCATCACCAGCCTCGAACGCTGACAGGGGCGCGCTTTGCCGGCACGCACACCCCTAATCCCGGCATTGGCCAAGGCGTGGTTAGGGATGGGAGAAGCACGACGTGGGTGAAGCACCGGAGGGTCTAAAGGAGATCACCAGCGGCGCGCTGCCGACCGGCTCGGTTGTCCCCCAGGCTCGTCAGCTTGGCCATACTCAAGGCCGAGGCCGGGCGATTAGGGAGCGGGGTAACTATGGACCGGGCTGTTTCGGATCGGGCCGGTCGAACAGGTTGTGGGTGACACCACCGGGGGCCCGTTGCGGGGGTCGATGGGGGGCTTCGACGACGCCGCGTAGGTGCCGGCGGGGCCCGGTCCACGGTGCCGGTGGGGCTGTCACCCGATCGCAAAGCCGATAGGCCACCGTCTCGTAGTTGACCCGCCATCCCCGGAAATCGGGCCACGCCTCTTGCGCCGTGCGCTCCAAGGGGAAGCCGGTGGCGCTGAGCATCTCCACCGCTTTTTCGAATTCCTCGAAGGTCAGATCGATGGGACCTTCGGGCGAGGGGTCGGGATCGACATGCCAACCGAGAGTCCGGGCGATCCGGTTGAGGGCGGTCAAGCCCATCCGCAGACACAGTCGGGCCTGCGAGGAGGCGGTGCTCGGGGAGAGCGCCAGGTGCATGGCGGCGCCGTCGAGAACGGCGATGAGCCCGACCAGCCAGGAGAACCAGGGATCGGGCGAACGGAAGAGCAGCAGAACGGGGTAGGTGGTGTGGCTCTCGGCCACCTCCGCCGCCCACACCTCCCATTCGGCGTAGAAACCGGGCAGGGTGTCGATGATGCCCACCAGCTGATGCCGGGCCAGGACCTCGGGTCCCCAGGCGGGAACGCCGGCGCGGCTCTCGAGCATGGCCACCAGTGACTCGCGCCGGTTGAAGGAGCCGTAGAGGGCGGGGAGATAGGCGATCTGCAGCGCCACCACCACGGCCCAGACGGCCCCGGCGAGAATGTCGATGGCCACATTGGGGGCACCGCCCAGGTGGACGGAGCCCACCGTGAACAGAGCTCCCGCTGCCTGCAGGAAGGCGCCGCCCACGTTGTGGGTGGTGGCCACCAACATGAGGGCGAAGCCGACGATGAACAACCCGGCCCAGAACAGCAGCTGCGCCACCAAAGCCACGGGGCCGACCGGCGCCAGCAGGGCGTCTTTCGTTTCGTAGCTCTCCACGAAACGGGTGGCGGCCAGGAACGTGACGCGCACGACCCGGTTGACGCCGACGGACAGGCGCTCGAAACCCCGGGGGGAGCGCGGCAGCACCAGGGTGAAGAGAATGCTGGCCCCGTTGAAGAGCACCACGGCGACCCCGAGGGCGAAGAGGGCCTGGTCCATTCAGCTCTCGAGTGCGGCGCGATCCCAGTCGGCCAGCTCGGCGGCCGCCTCGTAGGTGCTCTGGAAGAAGCGGAAAAGAAGGCCGGCGGGGTCCTCGGCCGTGCGCACGGCGGTGTAGGGAAGGACGAACTCACCGAGGCCGGCGTCGTAAGAGGCGGCACCGGGCTCGACGGCCCAGTCCCCGAAGCCCGGAGGCTCCGGGTAGGCGTAGGAATAGAACATCCCCTCGCCTTCTCCGCCCGGCCAGAACCCGCAGCTGCTCACCTCGTGGCTGTAGGCCAGTTCCTGCACCCAGTCGGCACAGTTGGGCACACCGCCCGGATGCTTGGGGGCGCGGCGGCCGGAGAAGCGCGTCACGGCCAGGTCGGCGGCTCCCCAGAAGAAGTGCACGGGACTGGCTTTGCCCACAAAGCGGGCCCGGAACTGCGCCATGACCTGATGGGCCTGAAGCAGAGCCAGCCAGAAACGATGGGCGGCGTCGGCGTCGTAGGAGCTGTGCCGGTCATCGTCGGGGAAGGATATGACCTCGGCAAGCTCCACCGGTCGGGGGAAGATCTTCACCGCCATCCCGAGCGCGTCGAGCGCGTCCATGGTCGCCGCGTAGAAGCTGGCCACCGACCGGGGCTCGAGGGCCACCGTGCGGATCTGGGCGTCGGTGGTCCGTAAGAACACGGTGTGGTCGATGAAATCGAACTCGATCTCGAGCCCCCGGCCACCGCTGTGCATGAGCGATGTCGTGAGTCCCCGGGCCGTCACGTAGAGCGGGACCTGCCACCAGTGGTTGACCATGGGTTCGAGAGCCATCCGCACCTTCCCCACCACCTGGGTCCACAGCAGCACGGTGTCACGGGTGTCCTCCCACTCCGACAGGGTGAGCTCGGGCCACAAGGCGGACGGTGCCACCGTGGCTCAGCTGTTTTCCCGGGTGGCCAGAAAGACGGGGATCTCGCGGTCGGTGTTGGACTGGTACTCGGCGTAGGGCGGGTAAGCGGCCACGGCCCGGTCCCACCAGGTCGACTTCTCGTCGCCGCTCAGCTGCCGGACGACGACGTCGAAGGGCTCGGGCCCGTCCTGGATGGCGACGGACGTTGGATCGGCCACCAGGTTGTAGTACCAGACGGGATGGTCGGGAGCCCCTCCCTTGGAAGCGACCAGGGCGTACTCCCCGCCGTGCTCGACCCGCATCAGCGGGGTCTTTCTGATCTTGCCGCTCTTGTTGCCGCGGGTGGTCACGATAACGACCGGCATTCCGGTGTCGAGCAGGGTGTTGGCCTTGCTGCCACCCGAGCTCTCGTACTCGGCCACCTGGTTTCTCACCCACTCGGAGGGGCTGGGTTCGTAGTTTCCGGTAAGGCTCATCACCGCATCATAGGGAGCGACCCGGCGCCGCCGACGGGGCAAATCGAGATGTCCTATCGTGCTCGGCAGATGACTGACGGGGCGAAGTTGGCGCTCGAGAGCTGGCGGCTCGTCCGCCAGATGCTCGACGACATGACGGCGATGGTCGAGGCCGAGGCCGAAACCGAGCTGGAGTTGCTCGAGGGCCTCCGGGTGCTGGGCCGGATCACGGCGCTGTGTTCGGAGATCTCGCTCGACACCGACCCCGAGGCGCCCTGGTTCTTCCCCATGAACACCGAGGTCCGGCTCATCGGGGGACCCAATCCCGACGGCGAGTACTTTCTGGCCATGATCGACGGTCGTCACCGTTACCGCGTGAGCGGCCGCCGGGGCACGACCGCCTATCTCGGCTTCCAGGTCCTGGCCGGGGTGGGACTCACGCCGCGCCGGATGGGCGCCTATCTGTCTGACCGTGACCTGGTACTGGCCGACGACGGCCGCTTCGCCTTCGTGCTGGCGGCCGAGGAGCCGAGCGCCGAGGAGCTGGCCGGCGACCGGTGGCTGTCCATCCCCGAAGACTCCTCCGCCATCGTGGTGCGCGAGTACATCGCCGACCGGGCGGGCGAGACCTGCGCCGAACTGGCCATCGAGGCCCTGGACCCACCCGGCGCTCCCGCCCTCCCCACCGACACCGGGCTGGCGCAACAGCTGACGGCGATGGCGTGGACGATCGCCAAGCTGGCCACCTTGCACCGGACCATCAGACCGGATCTCCTCGACACACCCAATCAGCTGGTCACGGCCGAGGCGGCCGACCTGGGGGCGGCCGACACCACCCCGGACAACCTCTACATGATCGGCACCTTCCGGTTGGCACCGGACGAGGCACTCGTCATCGACATCGTGCCGCCCGATACCCGCTACTGGGCCGTCACCATCGAGAACATCTGGCACGAGTGCATCGACCCCCGACGCCGGAGAAGCTCGATCACGAACGCCCACGCGGTGGCCGGCGCCGACGGCGCTGTGCGGATCGTCGTCGCCGGCCACGACGGCGGCGTCGACAACTGGCTCGACACGGGCGGACGCCACCGCGGGTTCGTCGTCATCCGGTGGCTGGACAACCCCGACCCTCCCTCCGTCGTCACCCGGGTGCTGGCGCTGGACGAGGTGCCCACCCTGGCCGGGATGCGGCGCTGATGGCGACCGGCCGTTTCGAGATGAGCTCTCTGGTCGATGAGGCCGTGGCGCGCGCCGGTGAAGAGGACTTCGGCGAAGCGACCTGGCAGGAGGGCCTGGCCATCCTGCTCGACAGCCTCGAGTCCGACGCCCGGCTGAACGACCTCGGGGTCGAGATCGCCCTCGGAGGGGTGGTCGACTACCTCGCCACCCGACTGGCCTTGACGGCCTGGCGCCGCGACCACCCCGAGGTGGCCGATGGCACCGTCGAACGCCCCATCGTCATCGTCGGGCAACCACGCACGGGCACCACCATCCTCTTCGACGTGCTGGCCCAGGACCCCACCCTGCGGGCCCCGTTGACATGGGAGGTCGACCGGCCCGTACCGCCGCCGGAGACCGCCACCTTCGAGTCCGACCCGCGGATCGCCGAGGTGCAGGCCACCCTCGACATGGTCGAGTCGGTCATGCCCGGGTTCACCAGCTTTCACGCCATGGGGGCACGGCTGGCGCAGGAGTGTGTCCGCATCACGGCGCCGGAGTTCCGCAGCATGATCTTCAATGCCCAGTTCCGGGTGCCCAGCTACAATCACTGGCTGCTCTATGAGGCCGACCTCGCCCCCGCCTACCGCTGGCACCGCCGCTACCTGGAGCACTTGGAGTCCCGCCACCCGGCGGAGCAGTGGCTGCTCAAGTCACCCGCCCATCTGTGGAACCTGGAGGCGTTGGCGGCCGAGTACCCCGACGCCGTCGTCGTCCAGACGCATCGCGATCCACTGAAGGTCGTCGCCTCGGTAAGCGCCCTGTCGGCCCACCTGCGCCGGATGTCGAGCGACGAGGTCTCCATCGCCGAAACGGCCGAAGGGTATGCCGAGGACATCTTCCTCGGCCTCGACCGGGGTATGGCTTCTCGGGAACGGGGCACGTTCCCCTCAGACCAGGTGGTCGACGTCCACTTCTCCTCGTTCCGGGCCGACCCTCTGGCCACCGTCAGGACGCTCTACGACGCCCTCGGGCGCGAGCTCACCGACGCCACCGAAGTCCGGATGCGGGCCTTTTTAGCCGGACACCCCGACGACGGCGGTGGCGGTCGCTACTCCTTCGCCGACACTGAACTCGACGCCGGGGCCCTGCGTGAACGGGCCCGTCGCTATCAGGAGCGTTTCGGAGTCGAATCGGAACCGGTGCGCTGACCGAGGCCTGACCGGGGCCGACCGGTGCGCCGACCGGTGCCTAACCGGCGAGGCCGTGCACCAAGAAGTCGCAGACCTCGGAGGCCGCTTCGTCACGGGGACGCGGCAGCGGTTCGGCCGCCCGGACCGACATGGCGCCATAGATCTGCTGGCCGATCAAGGTGACGGCCCGGTCGGGATCGAGGAAGCGGAACTCACCGCTGGCCACCCCCTCTTCGAAGAGGTCGCGGAAGCGGCCGGCCACGTCGAGGCCGATGATGGAGAGCTCGGAGCCCACGGCGGCACCGCTCGGTGAGACGGCCTCCAGCGTGGCCAGGGCCAGGCGGAGAAAGGCCGGGCTTTCGTCGAGCTGCTCGAAGATCCCGACGATGAGAAGCCGCAGTCGCTCGGTGGGGCCGTTGCCGAGGTCCCAACTCTCCGAGATCGTCTCGATCAGTTGATCGTGCATGCGCTTCAGACAGGCCCGGAGCAGCTCGTCGCGATTGGCGAAGTAGACGTAGATGGTGGACCGGGCCACGCCTGCCTCGGAGGCGATCTCGTCCATGGAGACCTCGGTGGTGCCCCGTTCGCCGAAGAGGCGGCGGGCCACGTCGATCACCTGGTCGCGGCGGAAGTCTCTGATGACCTCTTTCAGGTCCTGCGATGTCTGACGGGACATGTCAGGCCGTCGTGCGCTGTCCGGGGGTGAAGGCGACGGGTATGTGCTTGACGCCGTTGATGAACGACGACTGGAGGCGCTCCACGTTTCCGTCGAGGTGGATGTCCGGCACGCGGTCGAGGAGGTGCTCGAACATGACGCGGATCTCCATCCGGGCCAGGTTGGCGCCCAGACAGAAATGCGGTCCGCCGCCTCCGAAGGCCATGTGGGGGTTGGGCTTGCGGGTTATGTCGAACGCGGTCGGATTGTCGAAGATGGTCTCGTCCCGGTTGGCCGAGATGTGGAAGAAGACCACCTTCTGGTCGGCCTTGATCTTCTGTCCGCTCAACTCCGTGTCGGTGGTGGACTGGCGGCGGAAGTTCATCACCGGCGTGACGTAGCGCAACATCTCCTCCACCGCCGATGGGAGAAGGGAACGGTCGTTGCGTAACAGCTGCCACTGGTCGGGGTTGTCGAAGAAGGCCACCATGGCGCCCGAGATCAGGTTCCGTGTCGTCTCGTTGCCCGCCACCGTCAAGAGTAAGAAGAAGAGCTCGAGTTCGAGATCGGAGAGTCGTTCGCCTTCGATCTCCACGCCGGTGAGAACGCTCATCAGATCCTGGTGCGGATCGATCCGCTTCTGGGCGAAGAGCTGCGAGGCATAGGCGTAGAGCTCCATCGAGGCGTCTTGGGCCACGTCCTCGCCCGCCCGGTACTCGGGGTCTTCGCTGCCGATCATCTTGTTCGACCAGTCGAACATCCGGTGGCGGTCCTCGTTCGGGACACCGAGCAGCTCGGCGATCACGACCAGGGGGAGCTCGGCCGACATCTCGGTGACGAAGTCCGCCGAGCCCCGCTCGATGACGTCGTCGATGATGGTGTCGGTGGCGGCGTCGATGTGTTCGTGGAGCTCGTTGACCACCCGGGGCGTGAAGCCCTTGTTGACCAGGCGCCGGTAGCGGGTGTGGATGGGCGGATCCATGTTCAGCATGAGCAGCTGCTGCTGGGCCAGCTGGTCCTCGTCCATGTCGAACAGCAGCGAGCCCTTGGCGTGGGAGGAGAAGAGGCCGTAGTCACGGTTCACGGTGTTGCAGTCCTCGTAGCCCGTCACCGCCCAGAAACCGGGCCCGTCGGCTTCCTCGTGCCACCAGACGGGGGCGTTCTTCCGGAGAAAGGCGAACCATTCGTGGGGGACACCGGGCACGAAGGCCTTGGAGTTGGTGAGATCGATGTCGCCGAAACCGATGTCTGATGGGCTCATTCGGACGAATCCTCCGGTCAATCGGACATCGTGTCTGAAAGGTCGGATGGTAGGTCCGGAGTGGCCGTCTGTCAATGTTGGGCGGTGGAGCCCATCAAAGAGGACTGGGAGCGCGCCGCCGCCATCGTCGCCCATCCCGACGACCTCGAATACGGCGCCGCCAGTGCCGTGGCCCGGTGGACATCAGAGGGCAGGACGGTGTCCTACGTCCTGGCCACGAGCGGGGAGGCCGGCATCGCCGGGCTGGCCCCCGAGGCCTGCAAGGCGCTGCGCGAAGAGGAGCAGATCCGCAGCGCCGCCGTGGTCGGCGTCGAGCGCGTCGAGTTCCTCGGGCACCGCGACGGCGCCGTCGAGTACGGACTGGGACTGCGGCGGGACCTGACCGGCGCCATCAGGCGGTTACGGCCCGAGATCGTGATCGGGATGAACTTCGACCTGACGTGGGGCGAGGGCGCGAGCGTCAACCACGCCGACCACAGAGCCGTCGGTCTGGCCGCCCTCGATGCCTGTCGTGACGCCGCCAACGAGTGGGTCTTTCCCGAGATGGGTGACCCCTGGCGCGGTGTCAAAGCCGCCTACATCAGCGGCACCGAGGCGCCGAGCCACTACGTCGACGTCACCGACACCATCGAGGCCGGGGTGGCGTCGCTGCGCGAGCACCACGCCTATATCGAAGGCCTCGGCACCGACTTCGATCCCGACACGTTCTTGCGGAACATCACCGGTTACGGAGGAATGGCGGCCGGATGCGAGTTCGCCGTGCTCTTCCAGGCCTTCAACGTGTCGTAGGAGGCGTTGGCGGAATAATCCGGTGGGTGGTCCGGTTGCCACATGCATGTTGGTAGAGATCTTTTCTGACGTGGTGTGCCCGTGGTGCTCGATCGGAAAGCGCCGGTTCGAAGCCGCACTGGAGCGGTTTGAGCACGCCGATGAGATCGATGTCGTGTGGCGTGCCTACGAGCTCGACCCGGAGGCCCCTGCCGTTCGTGAGGGCGACTACCTCGACCGGCTGGCCCGGAAGTACGGAATGTCGCGCCAGCAGGCGGCGTCGGCCCAGGAGCGCCTGACCCAGAGCGCCGCTGCCGAGGGACTCGACTTCCACTTCGAGCGGGCCCGGCCGGGGAACACCTTCGATGCCCACCGGCTGCTGCACTACGCCAGGGACGCCGGTCCCGGTCTGCAGGACGTCTTGAAGGAGCGGCTATTCCTGGCCTACTTCACTGAGGGCGCCCCCATCGGTGACGCCGAGACCCTGGTGCGACTGGCCGGTGAAGCCGGTCTCGACCCCGCGCAGGCCGCCGAGATCGTGGCCGGGGAGCGCTACACCGAGGAGGTCCGGGCCGACGAGCGCGAAGCAATGGAGCTCGGCGTGACCGGCGTCCCGTTCTTCGTGGTCGACGGGAAATTCGGCATCCCCGGGGCCCAGGACGCCGACACCATCCTGAATGTCCTCGAGCGGGCCTGGGCGAAGGCCCACCCTCTCGAAATGGCGACGGTGCCCGCCGACGGCGGCACCTGTGAGGGTGACAACTGCGCCGTGTGACGACCGGTCAGCCCGGTGGCAAAGTCTGACCGAAGCCGTCGAAAGCGGCGTCTGTGTAGTCGTTCGGTCTCACCGGATCGGCAGCGTCGGCTCGACGGAGATCATCGGCGTTGACCGCAGTGCCGGTGGCGTCGGTGCGCACCAGAGGCTCGGTAGGGTCCACGTTCGACGGCGGTGGCTCATGAGATTCCACGCCGGCGTCGCGCACGAGGGCGGTGGGGTTTCCGTCGGAGTACCAGCGATCCTCGTGCGCCCGGTAAGGATCGACATACCAGCCTTCGGCGTTCATGATGTCACGTCACCTCCGATTCTCTACGGCTCACTGACGATGCTCACAAGCCCGGCCACGGGTATTCGATCAGCCTGCCCGAGCCCGACTGAAAATAGAGATCCTCACCGATAATCGACGTCGAACAGGATTGTCCACCTCCGGTGCCCGTTGCGTTGGGACTGAGTTCCGGGGCGATGAACACCGGCCTGAAAAAAGGCGGGACGGAGGTCACTTCCTCGAGAGGGCCCAGGTCATCGCGATGGACCGACGCCTGAGTACCGGCCGGCGCCGGCACGTAGGTCCACCCGCAGTAGGTGATGTGGTGCGGCGCGGACCACCATGCCAATGACCCGTATTGGACCCCGAACCAGACCCAGAACCCGGCGGCGAGCAGGATGATCACCACGAGCAGCGAGATCGCCCAGCGCGCGGCACGGAGCCGGCCCCGTCGTTCAAACCGCTTGTCGAGCTCGTCTCGAACCGAGAAAGCCGCGAGCCCCGGCTCGATCGTCGCGCCAAGAGCGCGAGGGCTCACAGCGCCAGGAGAGCAGGGCCGAGCTCGCGGTACTGATCGAGGGGAAAGGACTCTCTTCCGTCGGAGATGACCTGGATGCAGACGTGGTCGGCTCCGGCGTCGTAGTGGGCCCGGACCCGGGCGGCGATGGCATCGAGATCTCCCCAGGCCACGACGGCGTCGACGAGGCGGTCGCTCCCGCCGCCGGCGATGTCATCGTCGTGAAAGCCCAGGGCGAGGAGATTGTTGCTGTAGTTCGGGAGGGTCAGGTAGCCAGTGGTGAAGGTCCGAGCCAGGGCGCGCGCCTTCGAAGGCTCACGCTCGAGGACCACCGTGATCTCGGGAGCGAGGATCGGCCCGTCTCCGAGAATCTCGCGTGCTCGGGCCGTGTGCTCGACGGGAACGAAATATGGATGAGCCCCCGCCGCGCGTTCGGCGGCCAGCTTCAACATGCGAGGTCCGAGAGCGGCGAGGATCCTCCGCTCCTTCGAAACGACACCGGCCTCGTCCAGGCCGTCGAGAAAACTCACGACGTGGGAGTAGGGACGGCTGTAGTTCTCGACGGCTGGTCCGTGGCTCGCACCGAGGCCGAGGAGGAACCGCCCCGGGTAACGGGCGTCGAGAGCGGCGACGCTCTCCGAGAGATTCTTAGGGTCGGTCACCCAGACGCTGATGATGCCGCTGGCCACCACCATCTGCGCGGTCGAAGAAAGGAGGCGTTCGAAGCGTGTCGAGAGGCCTTCTTTGAAACCACCTGAGGACCACAGAGCCGTGTACCCGAGTTCCTCGACCTCGGCCGCCACATCGAGAGACTGATCGCCGTCGCACTGCCAGCTACCGCTCCACCAGACTCCCAGCTTGCCGAGGTTCACTCCATTGAGCGTACCCAAGGGGGCTCACCCGGGGTTGCCCTACTGCTCGGACAAGATGGCCGCCAGTTCAGCGAGCGGATCGCGCACGACCGGACCGGTGACTTCCACCACGGCGCTGGTGATGACCCCGGTGAAGGGGAAGGGTGCGCGGTAGCCGTCGCCGACCGAGGGGCCCCATTCGTAGCCGCAGGTGAGCCCGACGCCCACGCCGTTGAAGCCGGACGGGGTGAACCGGTCGATGGGCCCTTCGGCCACGACCTCGCCGTCGACGACCAGAGTCGCCGCCCCTCCGAGACCCTCGTCTTTCTCGAAGGTGAACCGCAGGCTGTGGGTCCCCGAACCCACGATGTCGGGGGCTTCGAGCATGTAACGCTCCTTGCCGTAGAGATTGTGGACATAGCGGGGGCGCCCGTCGAGGAGATGGAACGACCACCCTCCCAGAGCGGATCCCAGGGCCAGCAGGACCCCGGAGCCGACCGTGCCCTCGGCTATGTCCACCTCGACCGCCATGGCGTGCGAGCGGTTCCGGACATTGACGGCGACCGGTTCGGGCACCTGGGCTCCGCCGGGGAAATACCGGAAGCTCGTGCGTTCTCGGCGGCGATCGGGTTTCGGGTGGACGAGGGTCCACAGCACCCGGTTGTCGAGGGGGAGGACCTGGTTACGTTCCGCCTCCTGCCACCAGATCGCCACCATGTCGGCCACCCGGTCGGGCTGCTCGGTGGCCAGGTCGCGCGTCTCGGAGAGGTCTTCGGCCACGTGGTAGAGCTCCCAGACGTCCTCGTCGAACGGAGCGTTGGGATCGAGTCCGTCACCGTAGAGAGGCCCCACGGCGTGGAAGGTGACCGCTTTCCATCCTTGGTGGTAGATGGCCCGTGAGCCGAACATCTCGAAGTGCTGGGTCACATGGCGTTCGGCGGCCGACGCCCCGTCCGCTTTCAGCAGGTAACCGAAGCCGATGCCGTCGACGGCTGTCTGCGGTACGTAGTCGATGTCGGGGGGCGATTCGACGCCCACGAGCTCGAGCACCGTAGGCAGGACGTCGATGGCATGGACGAACTGGTGGCGGATGCCGCCGGCACTGCCCGAGAGCTTGGCCGGCCACGAGATGATGCACGGATCGGCGACGCCGCCCTGGTGCACCTCGCGCTTCCAACGCTTGAAGGGCGTATTGCCCGCCATGGTCCAGCCCCACGGGTAATTGTTGTGGGTCAGCGGTCCGCCGATGTCATCCAGACGGGCGTGCATCTCGGCCAGGTTGGCGGGGTCCAGGTTCGTCATCCGGATGTCGTTGATGGAACCCTCGGGGCCGCCTTCGGCGCTGGCACCGTTGTCGGAGACGAGGATGATGACGGTGTTGTCGAGCTCGCCGGTCTCCTCTAAGAAGTCCACGAGGCGACCGATCTGGGCGTCGGTATAGGAGAGGAAGCCGGCGAAGCATTCCATGAACCGGCTGGCCACGGTCCTCTGCGTCTCTCCGAGTGTGTCCCACTCCGGTACCCAGGGAGGGCGCGCCGAGAGTCCCGTGCCCGCCGGTATCACGCCCAGGTCGAGCTGCCGGGCGTAGGTCCGTTCCCGCCACGCGTCCCAGCCGTCGTCGAAGTGGCCCCGGTAGCGGTCGATCCAGTCCCGGGGGGCCTGGTGGGGCGAGTGACAGGCCCCCGTGCAGAAGTAGAGGAAGAACGGTTGATCGGCGTCCACGGCGCGCAGATCCCCGAGGAATTCGATGGCCCGGTCGGCCAGGTCGGCGCTCAGGTGGTATCCGTCCTCGATGGAACGCGCCGGGCGGACGGAATGGTTGTCGTGGAAGAGGGCGGGCACGAATTGGTGGGTCTCACCGCCGTGGAAGCCGTACCAGCGGTCGAATCCCCGGCCCAGAGGCCAGGTGGCACGCGAGGCGGCCATGTGGGTCTCGTCCTCGGGGCTGAGGTGCCATTTGCCCACGGCGTAGGTGGCGTAGCCGTTCGCACGCAGGATCTCCGACAGGTAGCCGTTCTCCCTCGGAGGCTTACCCCAGTAGCCGGGGAAGCCCGACGCCAGGTCGGCCACCCGTCCCATGCCGCTGCGGTGGTGGTTGCGGCCCGTCAACAGACACGCCCGGGTGGGGGAGCACAGAGCCGTGGTGCGGAAGTTGGCCAAGCGGATGCCGCCCGTGGCCAGACGATCGATTGCGGGCGTGGCGATATCGGAGCCGTAGCAACCGAGCTGGGCGAAACCGACGTCGTCGAGCACCATGAGAACGACGTTCGGAGCCCCCTCGGGTGGAGTGGGTTCCGGGGGCCACCAGGGCTCTGAGTCACGCCAGTCACGCCCTATCCGGCCTCCGAACTCCGGCGCCTTGGCCATGGACCGCTCCCTTCGCATCTTTGAGGTAAGCCGCTTCGTTGATCGGCGGTCCAGCATGCCACCGGGCGCCGACTGCCCCGCTGTTCGCCTGGTACGCCTCGGATCGTGGCCGACTTCGTCCTCTAAGGATGTATTCTCCGAGGTCAAGGGCCTTTTTTCTTGGCCGGCCCGCCGCTGGGGGAGCGGAAACGGCCGCCGCGAGCGGACCCCTGCGCTGAGCACGGTACGCTGTGTCGCAGCACGGGCTCATTGCCGCGCGGGCCCTGCCGTACCGGTCTCCAGTGGAGACTTTCTGCTGCAACTGACGCGCGGCGTCGAGGAGGAACGCGACGTGCCCCCGTCGTCCCGCAAAGATCGAGGTCGGACCAAGACGAGTGACCCCAAAGGCCGGGTCAGGCGCGGTCGACCGAAGGTATGCATCTTCTGTACCGAGCACATTCCTTACGTTGACTACAAGGACATGAACCTCCTCCGTCGCTTCATGAGCGACCGGGGGAAGATCAAGTCGCGCGCCAACACGGGAACGTGCTCGCAGCACCAGAGCGATGTCGCCCTGGCCATCAAGAACGCCCGGGAGCTGGCCTTGCTCCCCTACGCCGTGCGCACGCTCGCCGGCGACAAGTCCGCCGGACGGCGCGGACGAGGCGCAGGCCGTCCCGGGGACCGGCCCACAGGAGACCGACCCACAGGAGACCGACCCACAGGAGACCGGCCCACCGGGCCTCCGACCACGCCACCACCGACCGGCAGCGTTGACGCAGCGGCCAACGGTGGTGCCGGGGATCTGACGACAGAAGCGGCGCCTGTCGCCGCGTCGGTAGGGGCGGGGACAGCCCCTGGAGACGCCGCCGGCGGCGGCCCCGACACCGCATCGAACGAGGAAGTGCAGGGCTGAGAGAGTCGGTTACCCCCGACTTACTCGGCGCCGGGGATGTCCCGGCACCGGCTGGGAGCGGGTCACCGCTGTTCCAGCGGTCATGTGACTGATGAGTAGTCGGCCCCGAGGCCGACAGGGAGAACCATGGCGACACAACGAACGAGTTTCAACAAGCTTCAGCGGGATCGCGACAAGCAGGAGAAAGCCGCGGCCAAGCGTGACCGCCGCCAGAGCAGGGCGACGGCGACCGACGAAGAGCAGGCTTTAGGCGAGACTCCGGCCACGGGCAACGAGCCGAGCGCTCAGGAGCTGCTCGACGAGGTCGAGAAGGTGCACCGCCAGTTCGACGCCGGCGACATCGACTTCGAGACCTACGAGAACACGAAGACCCTGCTTCTGAGTCAGCTTCCCGTCGACTGATCCCGAGACGCGGACCTCCCGGGCGCCCTTGTTTGTGCGCGCCGGGCCCGACGAGGACTTCGTGAGTGCTGCCGAGCGACCGGCCATCGCGGCGGTCGTCTTCGACATCGGAGGCGTGCTGCTCGATTGGGACCCGCGTCACCTGTACCGCAAGGTGTTCGAGGACGACGAGGCCATGGAGCAGTTCCTCAGCCGGATCTGCACGCCCGAGTGGCATGAACCTCATGACCGGGGCGAGAGCACGGCCGCTTCGTGTGCTCGTTTGGCCGAGGCGCATCCCGAGCACGCCGAGGAGATCTGGGCTTGGATGACGCGCGGCGAAGAGATGGTGGCCGGAGCGATCGAGCAGACGGTGGACATCCTGACCGAGCTGAGCCGGGCGGGCGTCGCCTGTTACGCGCTCAGCAACATGGAAGCCGAGACTTTCCCGCTCCGGTTGGAGCGGTTCGCCTTCCTGGGCCTGTTCGACGGGATCGTGATCTCGGGCCTGGAGGGGATGGCCAAGCCTGATCGGGCCATCTTCGAGCTCCTCCTCGAACGGTTCGGGCTCGATCCCGGATCCACCTTGTTCGTCGACGACAATGTGGCGAACCTCGAAGCTGCATTTTCCCTCGGTATGTCGACGGTCCATTTCCGCTCGCCGGAGGGCCTGCGCAGGTCCTTGCAAGCGGTGGATCTGTTGCCGGCCGACGGCGGACCTGCTGCCTGACAGGGCTCAGAAGGGGCGGCCGGTCCGAGGCCCGAGGGCCGGCGTGGACGGGTTCGGTCTCTTCAGGTACACAATGGGTGATGGCCCGAGACAAATCCGCCGCCCCGAAAGACGAAGGTAAGAAACGCAGAATCCGGTCGGCGGTGTTCCGCCGGATCATGAGCGTCGGCTTTCTCCGCCACTTCTACGTGCGGCGCCTGCTGCGCTTCATGGAGAAGTCGAAAGCCAAGGGCCGGGCCCTGCCACCCGAGTTGGCCCGACTGCAGCAGATGTTGGCACGACTGCCCGAGAAGAAGCGGGCCGAGGCTCTGGAGGCAGGTCTGCTGTCCAACCCTGAGGAGCCGCCGAGCCGCGAGATGCGACGCGCCGCCGCCCGCCAGGACCGTCTGCGCAGCGACGGGCGCGGGTACCGGTCCGGGGCCGTCACGGAACGACCGAAGCGGCGCTCTTGACCAAGGCCGTCCCGGCGAACGCCGAGTCTTCGCCTGAGGTGCCCGGCGTGACCCGCGTCCCCGGCAGCTACTGGGACAGCGACGAGCACATCGGTCGGGTGGTTGTCAGCCAGGACGCGATCCGCCGGCGGGTGGCCGAGCTCGGTGCCCAGATCACGGCTGACTACGGGGAACGGCCGCCCCTGCTCGTGGGGGTGTTGAAGGGCGCCTTCATCTTCATGGCAGACCTGGCCCGAGCCATCCGACTTCCGGTCGAGATCGACCTGATGGCGATCGCCTCGTACGGATCGGACACGACCTCGAGCGGCGTCGTGCGCATCATGAAGGACGTCGACACCGACCTCGTGGGACGCGACGTGCTCGTGGTGGAGGACATCATCGACAGTGGCGTCACCTTGTCGTACCTCCAGCGCTATATGTGGGCCCATCGGCCGGCCACCTTGGAGGTCTGCGCCCTGTTGGTGAAGTCCGGCCCCCAGCGCCGCGACGTCGATCTTCGTTACGTGGGGTTCACCATCCCGCCCGATTTCGTCATCGGCTACGGCCTCGACGTCGACCAGCGCTACCGAAACCTCCGCGACATCTGCATCTACCGGCCTGACGGAGCCCCCGATGACTGACGTCCGATCCGAAGCGGGCGCAGCGGGCTCGGATCAGCCGGTCGGCGATCCGAGGGCGATCGTGGTCAATCACCCCCTGGCGGTCCACCGGCTGTCGGGACTGCGCGACGTCAACACCGACAGCCCGACCTTCCGACAGCTCGTGACCGAGCTGTCGGCCTTCGTGGCCTACGAGGCTCTGCGCGACCTGGTCACCGTCGACCGGCAGGTGGACACCCCGGTGGCCTCCGGAGTGTGGTGCCGCCGAGTGGAGGAGATGGTCCTTCTCGTTCCCGTCCTGCGGGCCGGGCTCGGCATGGTCCCGGCCATCCAGGGGGTACTTCCGGCCACCGAGGTGGCCCACGTGGGCTTGCGCCGCGACGAGACCACCTTGCAGGCCGACGTGTACCTGAACCGACTTCCCGTCGACCTGTCGGGGCGCCGGGTGGTGGTCTGCGATCCGATGCTGGCCACCGGGGGTTCTCTGGCCCAGGTCTGCACCATGGTGAAGGAGCGCAACGCCTCGAGCGTCACCGTCCTGTCGCTCATCGCCTCGGTCCCCGGGCTGGCGTTCTTCCGAACGGTCCACGGCGATGTCGACGTCGCCTGCGTGGCCGTGGACCCCGAGCTCGATGAGCGGGGTTTCATCATCCCCGGTCTGGGCGACGCCGGTGATCGGCTGTTCGGTCCTCCCGACTGACCCGGGCGTGAAGCCAGAGCTCGAGCCTCAGCGGCCGATGTCCTCGAACCAGAGCTCGGGTTGGGCTTTTATGAAGCCGGCCAGAAGGTCGATGCAGGCGGGATCGTCGAGTTCGAGAATCTCGACGCCCAGATCAGCCAGCCACTCGTGGCCCCCCAGAAAGTTCCGTGCTTCACCGATCACCACGGCCCCGATCTGGAATTGGCGAACCAAGCCGCTGCAGTACCAGCACGGGGACAATGTGGTGACCATGACGCAGTCCCGGTAGTGCCGGCGCCGACCCGCGCTTCTGAAGGCGGCCGTCTCGGCGTGGCACGAGGCGTCGTCGTCTTGGACCCTGCGATTGTGACCCCGACCGAGCACGGTGCCGTCGCGTCCGAAGAGCGCGGCGCCGATGGGGATACCGCCCTCGGCCAGCCCGAGACGAGCTTCATCCAGGGCGACGGCGAGGAACCCCTGTCCGGTGGACCGGTCGATCCGGTCGATCCGGTCGATCCGGTCGATCCGGTCGCCCGGAGTCTCCTCGGCCGAGGTCACCGCACTTGCAGACGGGGACGGAGCCGGTCAGAGTCTCTGACGTGGTCGACGCGGTGGGCAGGTACAGGACGCGGCTCGGCGCGCAGGATATCGACCTCCCGCTGGTGCCGATCTCCGATGATCTGGCCATCGCACTGCTCATCACGGTGGACCACGGCGTGCGCTTCGCCGAGCAGGCCGGCACCGAACTGGCTGAGCTCCTCGCTCCCTTCGACGCCGACGTGGTCGTGTCGGTGGCCACCATGGGGATCCCGCTGGCCATCGAGGTGACCCGGGCCCTCGGCCTCGACGACTACCTCATCCTGCAGAAGACTCCGAAGATCCATCTCCGCGACGCACTTTCCGAGCCGGTGAGCTCGATCACCACGGGAAAGCCTCAGATGCTGCTTTTCGACCGGTCCCGCGTCTCGGTGGTGGCCGGCCGCCGGGTGGCTGTCGTCGACGATGTCATCTCCACCGGAGCATCGGTGTGCGCCGCTCTGAACATCCTCCGGCGGGTCGGCGCCGAGCCTGTCGTCATCGGAGCACTGTTGACCGAGGCGTCGACGTGGCGTGAAGCGCTCGGCGAGGACGCCGCCATGGTCCATGCGCTGGGTGGCATCCCGGTATTCCGGCGTCAGGCATCGGGAGAACTGGTGGAGGACTGGGTCGGCAGTAGCGACCGCGACATCGTCCAGGCCAGCACCACCGATCAGTAGCGAACTGCGGTTCGCCGGCGCCGTCATGGTGTCGTGGTCTGACCGGTCCCGGCCAGCGCCGCGTCCTGGAGCTCCGTCTGACGGCGGACGCTCTTCCAGCCGAGGACGCCATAGACGATGCCGGCGGCGAAGATACCGGTGAAGACGCTGAAGTCGGCGCCACCGGTGTGGACGGTGATCGGGTTCATCCAACGGGGAACGCTGAACGTCGGGAAGAGCGCCGCCATCGATGCCGCCATGCCCACGACCTGGGCGATGATGGCGGGCCAGTGGATGCCTCCTCGGCTCCAGTAGAGGCTGCCGCGATCGGTGCGCTGGAGCTCACTCGGCACATAACGCCATCTCCGCATGCTCCAGTCGACGAGGTAGATGGCGACCCAAGGGGCGATCCAGATGATGACGACGTCGACGAAGTCCTTGATGTAGGTATTGAAGGAGGAGTCGAAGACGGCATAGATGGTCACGCCCAGACCGATCACGCTGTCGACGATCACCGCCTGGTAACGCTTGATCTTCACGCCGAGGGCCTGCAGCGTGACGCCCGACGAGTAAAGGTCCAGGCTGTTGATGGCGAACAGCTGGACCATGGCGAAGAGTAAGAACACCACCACGAACCACGGGGGAATCGCGCTCTGGTGGACGAGAGGTAGAAAGGCGTTGGCCGACGTCCCCACCGTGGTGAGAAACGTTCCCACGACGGCACCCAGGGTCATGACCAGGATCTCCGGAACGGCGGTGCCCAGGAAGACCCACCCGACGATGGCCTTCTTCGACGCCTCCCGGGGGAGGTAGCGGGAGAAGTCGTTCCCGCATTCTGTCCACCCCAGCCCACTCAGGGTGATGGTGAAGGCCAGGCCCCCCATGTAGGTCTGCCAGCCGGCGCCGTGAGCGACGGCGTTCAGATGGGCGTGACCGACGCTGAACCCGAAGAGCACGGCGAAAAGGACGGCGAAGGGGATGATGAGAAGGCGCAACGTCTTCACGATGGTGGCGTGTCCCAGGAAGGGAAGGACGATCTGGACCGCCACGGCGGCCAGGACGAAGAGGACCTTGGCCGGGGTCCCGGGTTCGAAGCCGGCTTTGATCGAGAGGACCAAGAGGGCGCCCACGATGAGGATGAGGCCTTCTGTCTCGAAGCCGATCTGGGTGATCCAGTTGAAGAACGAGATGATCCGCGACCCGTTCGGGCCGTAGCTGGCACGGTTGATGGCGAACACCGTGGTGCCGGCGTCGGGGCCTTGGAGGCTGCACACCCCGAGCAGGAGAAAGGAGATGTTGCCGATCACGATGAGCGACACGGCCTGGGCGAAGGTGAAGCCGAAGGTCATGAGGATGGCGCCGTAGACGAAGTACTCGATCTGGACGCTGGCGCCTGCCCACATGCCGAAAAGATCCCGGGGGCGGGCCCATCGTTCGGACTCGGGGATGTAGTCGATGCCGTGCTGCTCGACGTGGAAGGGCCGGTCCGACTCGGGCAGAGCCGCCTCCAGGGGTGCCTCCGCCGTTGCCGTCACTTGTCCTCCTTCAGTTGTCCCCGTGGACCCGTCGACATTCATCGTGCAACGTCAGCCCCTCGGGGGAGACGGACGCTCCCCACGATGTTCCGCACGAGCGCCTGAGTCAAGCGCGCCGTGATGGCCTGGCGACTCGGCTTTCCTCGGGCACAAGCGGGCATGGTCGGCGCCAATGTCTCTGCCATCCAATGAGATGATGAAGGCGTGGCTTTGGTCGATGCGCAGCTCAGCTTCCGCGCCATGACCCGGGAAGACTTCACCCTTCTCTCGGAATGGCTCGCCACCCCCCACGTGAGCAATTGGTGGCGCGAGGAGTTCGATCTGGCGGCGATCGAAGCGCGCTACGGCCCCGTGATCGACGGCCGAGACCCGACCGAGTGTTTCATCGTCGAACGTGACGGTCACCCCGTGGGCTTCATCCAGAGGTATCTGTTCAGTGACGATCCTGACCGGCAGCGAATTCTGGCCCCCGCCGGTACGCCGGACGACGCGGCGGGCATCGACTATTTCGTCGGCTCGCCGTCCCTGATCGGCCAAGGTCTCGGGACCCAGATCATCGACCGGTTCGTCGAGGATATGTGGACGCGGTATCCGGCCATCGCCGCTGTCGTGGTCGACGTCTCGGTGGACAACCGCCCTTCATGGCGGGCACTGGAAAAGGCGGGCTTCTCCCGGGCCTGGACAGGCGCACTCGATTCCGACGATCCGAGCGATGCCGGCCTCAATCACGTCTACCTGTGTCGACGAGACCAAGGGTAAGGATCCAGCCGGCGGCCGAAGATGGGTCACGTGGATGAGTGCCGCGACAAAATGGCGCGACAGAGTTTCAAGTCGATCAGGATTCGGTGACCGTGACGCCCTTCCAGAACGCCACGTGCTCCCTGATCTCCTTGGCCGCGTCGAACAGCTCCCGGTAGAACCAGGCGGCATCTTCGTTCGTGTCGCCAGCGGCGATCACGTCGTAATAGCTCGCCTCACCTTTCCACGGGCAGGTCGTGTGGGTCTCGGTGGCACCGAAGTGCGTCCAATCGACGCTGGTTTCATTCGGCTCGTACCGTCATGTTCAGTCCAAGGAGATGACCGAGGGTGCTATTCCCTCGTCAAGAGTCGCCGGCCGACCACAGCGGCTGACTCACCTCGAATCCCACCGGCGTACCCCAGGCGTTGCGGGAGGAAACTTCGTGCGCCGGGCGCCGGGGGGCGACCCCCCATCGACCGGTGGGATAGCCCAAAGAGACGCAACAGGCCATGACCCATCCTTCGTCGGGCGGGACGCCGAGAATGGCGTGGGCCTCGGGACCGTGGAAGACGCCGAGGACGACGGTGAGCGCACTGCCGATCCCCTCGGCTCTGGCCGCAAGTTGAGCGCTCCACACCGCGGGGTAGATCGAGCCGCCGGTGGGATCGTGCTGAGCGAAGCCGAACAAGAACAACGGGACGTCCTCGAAGGCATCGGCCAGGTGCTGGGCCGAGCGCCGGACGCTCTCGAACTCGATGCTCTCGGGCTCCTCGGGATGGGCCGCCGCCGCCTCGATCCGAGGGGCGTAGACCGTCTTCCACAACTGGTCCATGGCGTCGCGGTAGAGGGGTCCGAGCCTCCCCTTGACCTCGGGGTCGTCGACCAGGAGGAAGTGCCACGTCTGTGCGTTGCCGCCGGTCGGGGCCCGGATGGCGGCGTCGAGGATGCGAGCCTGGGCCTCGAGGGGAACGGGGTCGGGCCGGACCCGGCGCATGGCCCGGCATGTGTAGAGAGCCTCGTAGAGATCCATCGACGCCTGTCTATCAGGGCGAGGCTGGGGACGGGGCCCTGCTCAGTACACTCGACAGAGCGAGGAGGCATCGCAGAGGCTCGGACCTCCGGTGTGTGGAAGGAGGTCGCTTTGGGAGATGACGTGGAGACGCCGCCCGGTGGGGGCGACCTCGAACCTCTCTCCGATTCCCTCCCGGGATTCGACATGGTGGCGGCGTCCATCCGTGCCGACGCGGCAGACGCCGAGACCTTTTTCCGGGTGCTCGTGACAAAGATGTCCGACGCCCTGGGCGATCGCGTCACCGTCAAGCGATCGGGCGGGCTCTTGAAACGCGATCGTCCGGTGACGGCCGTCGAGATGGACCTCACCAGCGCAGGTGCCGGCCTCGTCCTGGCCGCCAGTCGCGAGCACAATGCCATCACCTGCACGGTGGCGCGCCGGGTCCGGGGGATATCGCTGTCGACCAAGGAAGTGTCCATGCCCGAGTGGATCGAGGAGCTCGTGTCCGCCCTGGGCGAAGAGGCGAAGAAATCGCAACAGACATGGAGCGCGCTCCACGGCCTTCTGTCGTAGGCAAGCTCCGTCAGAAGAAGAGAGGCCCGACCGTGACCGATATTCCCCAGCAGCAGTTGCCCGAGGACGCCCTGCGGCGTCTGCGGGAATCGGAGATCCCGGGGGGTCGACGGTTGTTCACGTCGGACCTCACCGTGAACGAGTTCCTCCTCGTCGAGGAGGCGGGGTTCACGCCGCTCGGCCTCGTGATGGGGAGCTCCATCTACCAGATCGGTCTGCAGACCCGGAAGTGGAGCCAGTCCACCGAGCTCGACAAGCTCACGCAGGCCATGTACACGGCCCGGGAGTTGGCCATGACGCGGATGGAGGAAGAAGCAGACGTGCTTGGTGCCGATGGCATCGTGGGCGTGCGTCTCGACGTCAACTACTACGAATGGGGCAAGTCAACGGCCGAGTTCATCGCCGTGGGCACCGCCGTGAAGGCCAAGGACGGGTCCTCGTGGCGCAACGCCGAGGGCAAACCCTTCACCTCCGACCTGTCCGGTCAGGACTTCTGGACCCTTCTGCACGCCGGGTACGCGCCGTTGGGACTCGTTCTGGGAACATGCGTCTACCACGTGGCCCATCGCACGCTGCTCGGCACCATGGGTGCCGCCGGTCGGGCCACGGAGCTGCCCAACTTCACGCAGGCCCTCTACGACGCGCGCGAGCGGGCCATGACGCGCATGGAGGAGGAGGCGACCCGCCTGCAGGCCGACGGGATCGTAGGGGTGCAATTGGTCGAGAAGTCCCACATGTGGGGGAGCCATACGATCGAATTCCTGGCCATCGGGACAGGCGTGCGATCGATCAGCGACGATCATGTCGTTCCCCCGCCCGTTCCCGTGATCACCATGGACCGCTGATGGTGGCTTCTGCGCCCGACTCCGGCTCCGCCCGCCCCGCCGATGCCGACGGCGGTATCGGTGACCTCGCCTTTCATCCGGTCAGCCGTGAGAGACGGACCTGGACCAGTGATCTCTCGGTGGCCGAGGCGGCCGCCGTGCGAAGGGTCGGTCTTGTTCCCGCCGGATTCGTGATGGGGACAGCCGTCATGCAGCTGGCCGCCACCGGTGGACAGGTCTTCGGTCAGTGGGGAGGCCTCGGTGGCCCCTCTGTGGGGGGAGGCGGCGGCTACTCCGAGTCGTATCCGTGTGCCCACTCCTACGCCATTGGCGGCGGTATCGGTTTCGGCGGCACCGCCGGGGGCGCCGCTGAGCACTACGGCTTCAACATCGAAGACGCCGTCCTGGCGGCCTCGCTGACCGAGGGCTATCGGCTGGCCATCGGCCGTCTTCGCGACGAGGCCACCGAGGTCGGGGCCCACGGGGTGGTGGGCGTCGACCTCCTTTTCGAAAACCTCGTCGGGTCGACGGGAACCGCCACCTTCTTCGCCCGGGGCACGGCCGTGAAGCACCCCGGGGGCGCCCCCTTACCCTCTCCGTTTCTGACGAACGCCTCGGGCCAGCACTTCGAGCGCCTGATCGCCCTCGGCTACGTGCCGGCCGGGATCGCCGTCGGTGTCGGCAGCGTCTACGTCCAGCCCAACTGCCAATCGCGCGGTGACTTCACCGTTCCCGGTTCGAACCAACAGATCCCCCGTGCCATCCTCGTCGCCCGGGCCCGGGCCCGGGACTCGCTGGCGGCCATGGCCCACCGGGTGGGGGAGGGCGTGGTCCACACCGAGTGGACCGATCGACGGGTGAACCGTTATGCCGAGAGCTGGGATCAGCTGACCGTGGCCGTGGGAACCTCCGTCCGCCGCTACAGCACCGAAGCTCCGCCCCTGGACCCCCGCCCCGTTCTCCCCTTGCGCCCATGAGCCCCGCTTTGTCGTCGGCGCCGGGTATCGAAGCAGCCCTCGCTGCTCTGCGATCCCCCTTTGTCCCGGGCGATCAGACGACGTTCATCTCGGATCTGACCGTGGGTGAGCTCGTTCTTTTGGAGGAGATCGGGTACCGGCCCGTCGACATCGTGTCGGGAGCGGGGACGGCCAGCTGGAACCCGCAGTTCACCACCTCGGCCACGGAGGGGAACATGTGGGGGCGAGCCATCGCCACCGCTATCGACCATGCCCGCTCGGGGATCGTCGAAGAGCTCCACCGCCGCCGGGCCGACGGCGTGGTGGCCATGCGATTCGAGCTCGAGCGCGAACGGGCCAACCTTTTGACCTGCACCATGCTCGGGACCGCCGTGCAGCGAATATCCCGGGGGTCCGGTGACGAGCACCCGTTCGCCACCACCTTGTCGGCCCGTGATTTCCACCTCCTGGTGCGTGGCGGCTACCGGCCCAGCGGCATCGTGATCGGCGTCTCGGTGGTGGGGTTCGCGGCGCGGTCGGCCGCCCAGTCGCTCGGGCTGGCCCGTGACAATGCCGAGCTCAGCGATCAGACCACCGCCCTTTACTCGGCCCGGGAGCAGGCCATGGAGATGATGGAGCGCGAGGCCCAGGGGCTCGGTGCCGACGGTGTCGTCGAGGTCCAACTTCAAGAGAGGCCGGTGAACGCCCTCCTCACCCACGCCGTAGAGTTCATCGCCGTCGGCACGGCGGTGCACCGGGGGCCAAAGGGTCATCAGGCGCTTGCTCCCGAGTTCCAGCTCACCCTCGACGATCAGCCCGACACCACCTTCGACCGCTAAGTCGGAGCCGTTTACGGCGTTGAGCGTCCGTCGCCCCCGGCCTTTTCGAGCGCCAGGGTGACGATCTCGAAGGGTGAGACGTCGAACGTCACGGCCGGGCCCTTGGTGGCCAACGGGGCCGTCTCGCGTTCGAGCAGGTCGCAGGCGGTGGCGCGGCCGATATCCCACGGAGCGCGCAGGGTGACGGAGCCGCGTCGTCCCCATGCCTCGTAGAGACGGACGACCAGACGGCCTTCGTCGTCGTCGGCCACCTTGACCGCTTCGATCACGACGTGGGGGGCGTCGACCGAGAGCAGCGAACCGCTCGGGCCCCGGGGCCCCGGACGGGGCGACGCCGCCACCGCTCGGAGAGCGACGTTCAGGTCATAGCCGGCGTCTATGACGCCCGCCTGGCGCAGGTCGCCGGCGTGGGGGAACAGCCGGTAGGTGAAGCGGTGGTGTCCGCGGTCGGCCATGGGGTCGGGCCAGGTCGGCGCCCGTAGGAGAGAAAGGCGGATGACGTTGTCGGCGATGTCGTAGCCGTACTTGCAGTCGTTGAGCAGGGCCACGCCGTAGCCGGGCTCGGAGAGGTCGGCCCATTTGTGGGCGCAGACCTCGAAGCGAGCGACATCCCAACTGGTGTTGGCGTGCGTGGGGCGCTCGACGTGGCCGTACTGGATCTCATAGGTGGCCCGGAGACTGCGGACGGCCACGGGAAAGGCCACCTTCAAAAGCCGGTTCGTCTCGTGCCACTGCACCTCGGTGTCGAAGTCCACCCACCGCGATCCCGCCGCCAGTCGGATCACCTGTGTCAGCTGCGATTCGCCGAAACTGCGGGTGATGCGAATGGCCGCCCGGAGAGGACCGCGTTCGACGACCTCCGCCGAGTCGAGCGCCACGAGATCGACGACCTGGTCGAAGGTGAATCGGTCGATGTCCCAGGCGTCGTAGAAGTTGGGATAGTCCGGGTGGAGCTGAAAGAGATTCCCCCCGCCCTCCGGGACCAGTACCTGGCGCCCGGCGGACTTGTCGAAGATGGAGCCCAGGAGCCCCTGGTCGTCGAGTTCGACCCGCAGGTGCTCGTTCTCGAGGAGACCGACCTCGGCGGTGACGCCGGAACCGTCGGCCGGCTGCTCCGTGACAAGTCCGTAGACCTGGTAGCCGCACGCCGGCACGGTCGCTTCGAAGAGCGCAGCGCCCTGAGCGTCGCGTTGGATGGGTCCGATGACACCCGACGGGTCGATCACCGCCCTGGCGTCATGCGGGGCGGCGAAGGCGATCAGTTCGTGGCGATCGTGCGAGAGGGAGTTGAAGATGACCAGTGGTCGGTCGAATCCGCTCGTATCGATGGCGTCGACGTGCACGGCCAGGGCGTCGTCGGTCAGCTGTGCGGTCTCGTTCAGTACGTGGGCGTGATCGCGCTCGGTGTCCCGGTAGACCCAGTGGATCCCCGAGCCGGGGATGATGTCGTGGAATTGGTGGAGCAGCAGGATCTTCCACAGTTCGTCGAGTGCCGTTTGCGGGTAGCGGGCGGCGGGGGCCAGCGCCGCCCACAGCTCGGTGTCGCGCAGGGCGAACTCCGCCCGTCGGTTCCCGAGCTTGGTGGCCGCCTGACTGGTGTACGTCCCGCGGTGGAGCTCGAGGTAGAGCTCGCCCACCCAGACGGCCGGGTCGTCGATCTCGGCCTCTGCCGCGGTGAAGAACTCCCGCGGTCCCTCCATGGTGAGCCGGGGCAGGCCCTCGATATTGGCCAACCGTCGGGCCGATTCGAGCATCTCGCTGGTGGGGCCGCCGCCGCCGTCTCCCCAGCCGAAGAGATAGAGCGAACGGGTGGCCCGGTCGTGGTCCTTGAAGTTGGCCACACCGAAGCGGAGCTCACGGACACTCACGTTGCCGCCGTACGTGTCGGCCGGGGGGAAATGGGTGAAGACGCGCGACCCGTCGATGCCCTCCCACATGAAGCTGCTGTGGGGCAGGACGTTGTACTGGTTCCACGAGAGCTTCTGGGTGAGGAACCAGGCGATGCCGCTGCGTTTCATGATCTGGGGGAGAGCCGCCGAGTAGCCGAAGACGTCGGGTAGCCAGACATCGTTGGTCTCGATCCCCAGCTCCTCCCGGTAAAAACGCTTGCCGTGGACGATCTGGCGCACGAGGGACTCGCCGGAGGGGATGTTGCAGTCGGCCTCGACCCACATGCTTCCGGTGGGCTCGATCCGTCCCTCGGCGATCCGGATCTTCATGCGTCGCCACAGGTCGGGATACCGGTCGCGCATCCAGGCCAGGTGCTGGGCCTGGGAGACGACGAATGTGTACTCGGGATAGCGGTCCATCAGTTCGAGCACCGTGCTGAAAGTGCGCGCACATTTGCGGACCGCCTCACGCAGCGGCCACAACCAGGCCGTGTCGAGATGGGCGTGGCCCACCACGCTGACGGCGTGGCTCCGGGGCGCCGCCCCTTCGGACAACAGCTCCTCGAGCAGAGGCACGGCCCGCTGCCAACTGTCGGAGATGTCCGGGAGATCGAGCAGATTGCAGGCTCGTTCGAGCCCGGCACCGAGGCGCGCCGCGTACGGCTCGCTCTCGGGGAGCTCGGTCAGCAGTTCGAGAAGGACCCGGAAGTTGTGCCAGAACTGCTCGAATTCCGGCTGGCGGACGTGGAGGTCGGCCTGCTGCACGGTGAAGAGAGGGGATCCCTCGGGATCGGGGAGCAATAAGGGCCAGGGATTGGCGCCGAAGGGCGAAGGGGGGTTGGCGGCTGCCTCCACGAAGAGCTCGATGGCCTCGCCGCCCGTGGCAGCGGTCGTGAGCAGGTGTTCGCGATGATTGGGAGAAAGCCCTTGTACGGGCCGGCCGTCTCGCCAGACGAGGGACTCAGCGCCGAATCCCGTCGAGCCGGCATTTCCGATAGTGAAGCCGAGCGCCACCTGCCGGCCGGCCCACTGCTCCGGGATGTTTCCTCGGATCCGGAACCAGGTGGTGTCCCAGGCCGGTCCCCATAAACCGCCCACGGCGAACGGCGCGTACTCCGCCGCCATGGCCTCGGCGGCGTCCAGCGGCTCGCCCCGGACGTGGAAGGCGGCGATGTCGACGGGAATGGACGCACCGCGCCGTCGGGGGCGGACGAACTCGTTCAGGACCCGAGTGATCCGACCGACACGGATCGAGTTCTCCGGTCGCACGCCGCCCGAGTGTAGTGAGTGCGCCCTGCACCCTTCGTGGCAGGGTGGTGGCGACGAGACCTCTTCTGCTCTGCGGTCTACGGGGACCCGGTCTCCACCGTGGCATCGATGCCCCGGGCCCAGTTCTCGAGAGCGGGGCGCAGACCACGCAAGGCCCTGAGGGCCTTGATGTTGCCGCTCACGAATCCGTGTTGTTCGGTGTCCCCGACGGCGCGGACGACCACCAGCGGATGGTCGAGCAGGGCGTGGGCCAGCCACACCGACTCCATCTCCACGGCCAGCGCCCCGCCGCGCGCCAGCTCGGCGCGTGCGGCCCCGTGGACGATCGACGTCGAGCACGCCACGGCGCCGATGCGGACGTCGCGGCCGATGGCGCGCAGGTGGGCGGCCACCGCCGCGGCCTGGGGCAAGAGCAGGGGATCGGCGTCATCGGGCGGGTGCAGAGCGTCGGCCACGATGAGTTGACCGGGCTGGAGCCCCGTCTCGAGACCCCCGGCGATGCCGACGATGGCCAGGGGGCGACCGGGGGCCAGGGTGGGTGCCAGACGGATTCCGGTGGCCCCGGCCCTGGCGTGGCCCATACCCATGCGGACGACCTCGCCGCCGATGGCGACGGCCTCCAGCCGCAACGCGGTCAGGACGGTGACGGCGGTCGGCGGCGGCATCTCTGCATTCTGTCCTTTTCCGGCCAGGAGGGCAGGAGCGCCAGGAGGGACCGAGAGCGACTGTCAGAAACGAGCCGTCAGGGCATAGCGTTCACCGGTCGGGCAATGACGAAGGGGACGAGTGGCCGAGATTTCGGGAGTGTGCGAAGAACGGTTTGCCGGCGTGCGTGACGCGTTCGCCACCAACCTCGACAGCGGGTTGGACGTGGGCGCGTCGGTGGCCGTCTTCGTCGACGGCGTGGCCGCCGTGGACATCTGGGGCGGTCACATCGACGAGGACGGCTCGGTCCCGTGGCAACGCGACACCATCACCAATGTGTGGTCCATCACGAAGACCATGGCGGCGTTGTGCACGCTCATGCTGGCCGACCGGGGCGAGCTCGACTTCTCCGCCCCCGTCGCCCGGTACTGGCCCGAGTTCGCCGCCGCCGGAAAGTCGGCGATCGAAGTACGTCATCTGCTCGGCCACACCGCCGGGCTCTCGGGCTGGTCCGAACCCATCACCTCGGAGGATCTGAGCGACTGGGAGAAGTGCACATCGCTCCTCGCCGCTCAGGAGCCGTGGTGGGAACCGGGGACAGCGTCGGGATATCACGCGCTCACTCAGGGATATCTCGTCGGCGAGGTGGTCAGGCGGATCACGGGGACGACGCTCGGACATTTCTTCTCATCCGAGGTCACCGGACCGCTCGGTGCTGACTTCCACATCGGTCTCCCGGCCGAGGAGGACGCCCGCGTGGCCCGGGTGATCCCGCCCGACTTGCCCAGCCTCGTCGACGTGGCGCCCCTGGCCGACACCATCGCCGGCCGGACGTTGCTCAATCCGCCCATGACGGGGGCCGAACCGTGGACCGAATCCTGGCGCCGGGCCGAGATCCCGGCCGCCAACGGACACGGCAATGCCCGGTCCGTGGCTCTGGTCCAGTCCGTCGTGGCCTGCGGCGGTGAGTTGTCCGGCACCCGGCTGCTGTCGCCCCAGGGATGCGAAGCCATCTTCGAGGAGCAGGCCAACGGCATCGACCTTGTCCTGGGCGCCGGATTCCGCCTGGGCACGGGATACGGGCTCAGTTCCGAACTGGTCCCCATCGGACCCCACGCGTGCTTCTGGGGAGGGTGGGGTGGCTCGATCGTCGTCAACGATCTCGACGCCCGGCTGACCGTGGCCTATGTCATGAACCGGATGGCGTCGTCTCTGCTGGGTGATCCGCGCGGGGCGAACATCCTCTTCGCCGCCGCCGTGGGTGCCGCCGCCTGAATCGCGCCGCCCGAATCACCGCCGCCTGAACCACCGCCGCCTGAACCACCGCCGCGAATGTCAACGCTTGGCATGGCCGGCGGGATTCTCGTCGGTGGCGCCTTCCAGGGCGGCGATGAGCCGGTCGACGAAGACGGCCTGGGTCGGCACCAGCTTGCTCCGGGCCTCGTCGGCGGTGAACCAGGCGGCCCGGTCGATCTCGGGAAAGACCCGCATCTGCCCCGATCCCCGGGGCCACTCCGTCTCGAAGGTGTTGGACTCGGCCGCATCGGCATCGAGGTCACCGGCCACCGCCCAGGCCCGGACGTGCTTCCCCCCCTTCTGGACGATCTCGCCCAGGTCGAGCCGGGGGCCCGGGGGAGGGGCCATGCCCAGCTCCTCGGCGAACTCCCGGTCCGCGGTGGCCGCCCAGTCGTCGTCGCCTTCGACCTCACCCTTCGGCACCGACCAGGCCCCGTCGTCGCGCTTTTTCCATACCGGACCGCCGGGGTGGACGATCAACAGCTCGAGCCCGCCGCCCTCGGCGAACCGGTAGACGAGCAGCCCGGCGCTGACCCTGGTCATCGCCTACAAAGTAATAAACCAGCCACGGTAAGATTGGGCACAGCGTCCGAGCCCCCGTCGTCAGTCCCCGAATGCCATGACCACGGAAGTCACCTCCCCGGCCGGACGCGGGGCACGGACCCTCGATGCAGGTAGCGGTCCGCCCGAACCCAGGCTGTCCGGCCCCGTCGGGCCGGCCGGTCGTCCCCGATCACGGCGGTGGCGCTGGGCCAGGCGCGTCGGGACAGCGGTCTTGGCCCTGGCCCTCGGGTCCGCGCTGGCGGTGAACATCGCCCGCACGCAGGCCGAGACGAGGGCCAGTCATGTGTCGCTGGCGACAGCTGTCGAGCAACTGCGCGGGGCCCGGGCCGGGCTCGCTCGGGCCGAGCAACGGCTGGCGGCGGCCCGGGCGGACGATGGCTCTGTCACCCGCGCCTTCGACGCCGCCCAGGCGGCGTTGTCGTCCACCCAGGCGACGATGGCGAAGGACGACGCCGGCATCTATCTGCAAGGGATCGACCTCGGACAGCTCGACAGCTGTCTGAGTGGTGTCCAGCAGGCGCTGAACCAGTTGGCGGTGGGGCAGAAGGCCGGGGGCTTGGCGTCGCTGCGGGCGTCGTCGTCGTCCTGCGCCGCGCTCGACACCGGTGGTGGGTGAGGTGGCCGTCACTCGGCTGCGTCGACTGGTCACCCCGACGGTGGCGGTCGTGGTGGCCGGTGCCCTCGTGACCGGCATCGTCCTCGACATACGGGCGCAGGCGGCTCTGCACCACGACCAGGGTCAGGTGGTGGCCACGCGCTCACAGGTGCAGAACACGGCCGCCCTCATCGGTTCCAGCACCAGCTCGGCGGGTCGGGCCGGCGCCGACGCCAAGCGCACGGCCAGTCGTCTGACCGACGTATCGGCCCAGCTGACGGCGGCCAAGGCGCTCGCTGCCCAGGCCCACAGCTCGGTGGCGTCGCGGGAGATCGAGATCGGCGTCGTCCATTCGTGTGCCGGTGGCATCAACCGATCGGTGTCCGCTCTGCAGGGCGGCGACCAGTCGCAGGCCGTGGCCGATCTCTCCGCCGTCGCCGCTGATTGCCAGAGCCTCCTCAGTTCGCAGGCCGGCGGCCCCGTCTATCCCTTCGACTTCGCCGATCCTGACGTCATCGTGGCCAAGGGCAGCTACTACGCCTACGGGACCAATTCGACGGCCGGGAACATCCAGATCATGAAGTCGACCGACCTGGTGCACTGGAAGAAGTCGGGGAACGCGCTCCCCACCTTGGCCTCGTGGGCCCGTCCCGGCTACACGTGGGCTCCCGCCGTCATCCATCTGAAGCGGTCCTACCTCCTCTATTACACAGCCGCCGTTGCTTCGACCAGGACCCAGTGTCTGTCGGTGGCCACGGCCCGCCGACCTGAGGGACCGTTCGTCGACAACAGCTCCGCTCCGCTCGAGTGCCAGGTCGCCCTCGGCGGGTCGATCGACCCGTCGCCGTATACCGACGCCTCGGGGAACCCCTATCTGGCCTGGAAGTCGAACGGGGCCCACGGGCAGCCGGCCACGCTGTGGGCCCAGGCCCTGAACGCCAAGGGGACGGCCCTCGTCGGTGCCGGCCCCACGGCGCTGCTGCGGCCCAGTCAGTCGTGGGAGGGATCGGTCGTCGAAGCGCCGTCCATGATCTTCACCGCCGGCAGCTACGCGCTGTTCTATTCGGCCAACAACTGGGACAGCGCCGCTTACGGCATCGGCGCGGCGCGCTGCACGGGACCGCTCGGCCCCTGCGTCAAGCCTCTGGCCGGACCGCTCCTCGGATCGCAGTCGGGCTTCGACGGCCCCGGGGGAGAGTCCGTCTTCACCGACACCTCCGGCCATCTCGAGATGGCGTTCCACGCCTGGTTGCCGGGGGCGGTCGGCTACCCCCACAGCCGCTTGCTGTTCGTCCGTCAGCTCGAGATCACGAACGGCACCGCCCGTCTCGGTTGACGCCCACCCGGGCATCACCGCCAGGGAGCGGGGGCTCCGGGCATGATGAGCGGGTGGTGGCGGGCGAATCAGACGAGAGGCCGTGGGGGAGCTTCACCGTCCTCGACGACGGCGACGGGCACAAGGTCAAGCGGATCGTGGTGCGGCCGGGAAAGCGACTGAGCTATCAACGCCACGCCCGGCGCTCGGAGCACTGGTTTGTGGTCCATGGTCGCGGCCGGCTGGTGCTCGACGGCCGAACGAGCGAGCTGACCGAGGGGATGGCGGCCGACATCCCCATGGAGAGCGCCCACCGGATCGAGAACGACGGATCGGGCGACCTCGTCTTCATCGAGGTACAGCACGGGGACTACTTCGGAGAAGACGACATCGTCCGGCTGGAGGACGACTTCGGCCGGGCCCCCAGCAACGGCTGACACCACCGTTCAGCCCGACGCGGCGGGAACGTCCTCATCGGTCGGGATCGACGCCGGCTGTCCGTCGGCGACGGGCAAGCCGTCGCAGTAGGCGATGCTGTTCGTCCGGACAGCCGTCACGCGAGGACCGGGCAAGACGATGCCGATCAGGTTCAGGGGGTCGGCTGCGTTCAGCCGGACCGTCTCTCGCGTGCGGGCCGTGCGACGGACGCGACGGAGTTCCTCGATGGCTTCGGGCAAGGCGTACTGCTCGCCGGCGAAACCGGTGACGAAGCGGCCGCCGCGGACGAGGCCGCGGGCTTCGAGTCGGCGTAGGGCCCAGACCACCTCACGCCAGGGCAGGGCCAGGTTCTCGCGCGCCATCAGGTCCCAGAAGACGACACCCCAGCGCGCCAGCAGTTGACCGGCCACCTGCTCGGCCAGAGCGTCGGGGTCCTCGGTCTTCCCGGGCACGGGTAGCAGCGACCAACGTCCCTCGCCGCCCTCGCGCAGAGTCGGCGCCCGGCGCCCCCCCAGGCGGTTGCGCTGCTCGTGGCGGTGCCGGCGTTTCCAGGCCTGGCGGGCCGAGAGAAGCGAGCGGACGGCTTGGAAGCCGTCGGCCGTCACGATGCCGCGGGCCACCAGATCCCAGAGACCCTCCTCGACTTCGACGGGAAGCCGGCCGGTGGCCTGGCCCAGCTCGGAGTGGAACATGGCGCCGCGCGCACGCAGCGCGTCGAGCACGTCGCGTCCCGCCCCGTGGGGCGGCCCGGAAGCGAGCGCGTCACCGCGCGTCCCCTGGAGGAGCCAGGGCAGGTCCTGGCGCAGAGCGAAGGTCACCGGGGTGGCCCGCGAGGGGGTGGCCGATCCCCGCCGGGGGCTGTCGTCGTCGGCGTCGAGCCGCAAAGCCAGGCGGCCCCAGACGAGCTCGCCCGAGAGACAGAGATCGTCGAGGAAGCGTTGCTGGTAGCTCTCCACCCGGGCCGGCAGGATCGCTTCCTCCCAGGCACCGGCGGCGATCTCGAAGCCCTGGAGCTGATCGACCACGGCCATGACCCCGGCCCGGCCCAGGCGCTGCGTGCCGGGGGCCACATGCTGCCATCGCAGGAGGAAGCGCATCAGGTCTTGGGCCGTGACCGGTTCGATCTCGCGTCGCAGGGTGTGCTGGGTGTAGGCGTGGATCCGGGCCAGCAGCCGGCGCGCGCACCATTGTTCGTTCCCCTCGACCCGGTCGGTGTCTTGAGCGGCCAGGCCGGGGTCGAACGATCCCCGGAGGACGAAGCCCTCGGCTTCGAGCCGGGCCAGACCCACCTTCACCCTGCTCTCGGCCAGCGCCGTCCGGGCCGCCAAGATCGCCACGGTGACGGGGCCGGTCACGTCGAGATGGCCCCGCAGGGCATCGGCGCAGGCCACGTCGGCGTCGGGCCGGGCGCCGGCCGCCAGGGACTCAGGAAGTCGGGCGTCGGGATGAAAGCGCGCCTCGGGAAAGAGTGCTTCGACCGAACCCCGCCGTTCGAGCGCCGACCAGAGCCGGTCGGCCGTGCCGCCCACGGTCACCTCCAGCGCCCGACCCGTCTCGGACAGGGTGGCGAACCACGATTCGTAGTCGGGCTGCGGGCGCAGGACCACGAGCGAGAGCAGCAGATCGTGGAGCTCCTCGGGTCCGCGGATGTCGGGCGCCGCCTCGGTGCGGACCCGCAGGACGGCGTCGGGGTCGAGCTGGGCCAGGGCGGTGGCCTCGAGGGGGAGACCCCGCCGCATCTGGACGGCCCGGCTGCGGCGCTCCTCCAGAGGGGCGTCGTCGAGGAAGGTGTAGGGCTTGCCGTTCAGAATCTCGTGGGAGAACACAGACGGTTCCGTCGACTCCACGAAGTGGACCCGGGTGGCCCCGGATTCGAGGCTCCGGAGCATCTCGACCAGACCGTCGACGTCCATGGCCTCGTGCAGGCAGTCGTAGAGGGTCTGGCGGACGAGGAGGTGATCGGGGATCTGGACGGGTCCTGCCGCCGCGTTCTCCTGACAGGCGGCCAGGGCGGGGAAGACGGCGGCCATCAGGTCGTCCGACTCCATTCGCTGGATGGGCAGAGGATTCTTCCGGCCTCCCCGGAAACGCAGGACGGCCAGCGAGCGGTTCAGGTTCCAGCGCCAGCGGGAGGTGAACATGGGCGAGGCCAGGACGGCCTGCTCGAGCGCCGTCGGCGCCGTCTCGGAGCGCAGCATCTTCGGCGCGCTGTCGAGGGGGAAGCTGTGCTGCGGGCCGAGCGAGAGCAGCAAGGCGTCGTCGTTGGCCGCCGCCTGGAGCTCGAAGTCGAAGGTGGCGCAGAACTTCTTGCGCAGCGCCAGGCCGAAGCCCTTGTTGATCCGGCCCCCGAGCGGGGCGTGGACCACCATCTGCATGCCCCCGGCCTCGTCGAAGAAGCGCTCGAAGACGATGTCGTCGGAGGTGGGGAGAACCCCGAGTCCTCCGAGGCCGGCCGCCAGGTAGTCGACCAGCTGCCGGGCGTCGGCCGGCGCCAGCCCGCAGGCCTCCTCCACATGGCGCGCCGCCAGCCGCCGCCGCGCGTCTTCGCCGGCAGCGTCAGGTGAGGTGCCGTCAGGTGAGGTGCCGTCAGGTGAGGTGCCGTCAGGTGAGGTGCCGTCAGGTGCGGGGGCGAGGATCTGTCCCACGGCGCGCCGGAGGATGGAGACCTCTTCGGAGAGCTCCTCCGTCCGGCTCGGTGCCTCACCGACCCAGAAGGGGATGGTGGGCTGGGCCCCTTCGGCGTCGACCACCCGGACCTCGCCCTGGCTGACCCGCTTGATCCGCCAGGAGTGGGTCCCGAGAAGAAAGACGTCACCCACCATCGATTCGATGGCGAAGTCCTCGTTGACCGAACCCACCGGGGTGTCGTCGGGCTCGAGGATGACCCGGTAGTCGCCCACCTCGGCGATGGCGCCGCCGCTCGTCAGCGCGGCCAGCCGGGCCCCGCGTCGCGGTCGCAGGATGCTGTTCACCCGGTCACGGTGCAGATAGGACATTCGCTTGCCCCGGCCCGTGCTGATCCCCTCCGACGCCAGCTCCAAGACGGCCTCGTAGTCGGAGTCCGCGAGCTCGGCGTAGGGGGCGGCCCGGCGGACGAGGGCGAGCAGGTCTCCTTCGGCCCACTCCTCGGCCGCGGCGACCTCGGCCACGATCTGCTGGGCCAGGATGTCGAGAGGGGCGACGGGAGGATGGGTGGCATCGAGTCGGCCGCCGCGGACGGCCGCCAGCAGGGCCGCGCACTCGACCAGCTCGTCGCGGGTGAGGGGGAAGAGGATCCCCTCGGGTGTGCCCCGCCGGTTGTGGTTGGACCGACCGACCCTCTGCAGCAAGGTGGCGATGGCCCGGGGTGAGCCCACCTGGCAGACGAGCTCGACCGGACCGATATCGATGCCCAGCTCGAGCGAGGCGGTGGCCACCAGCGCCTGCAGGTCCCCGGCGCGCAGCCGGCTCTCCACCCGCTGCCGCCTGTCTTTGGAGAGGCTCCCGTGGTGGGCGGCCACATGGTCGGGCCCGAGCCGCTCGGCCAGCAGGTGGGCGAGCCGCTCGGACATACGCCGGGTGTTCACGAAGACGAGGGTGGTCCGGTGGGCCCGGACGTGCTCAGCGATCCGGTCGATGATCTCGCCGAACTGCTCGGTGGAGGCCACGGCCGAGAGCTCGGTCTCGGGGAGCTCGATGGAGATGTCGAGCCGCCGGGCATGGCCGCAGTCGACGATGGCAGTGGACCGGCCGTCGCCCACGCCGGACAACAACCGGGCCGTCTCCTCGATGGGCCTCTGGGTGGCCGACAGCCCGATCCGCTGGGCCCGGCGCCCGACCTGCAGGTGCTCGAGCCGTTCCAGAGTGAGCGCCAGGTGCGATCCCCGTTTGTCCCGGGCCAGGGCATGGATCTCGTCCACGATGACCGTCTGCACCTGGGCCAGCGCCGCCCGGCTCTTCTGGGCCGTGACCAGCAGGTAGAGGCTCTCGGGGGTGGTCACCAAGAAGGTGGGCGGGTCCTTCACCATGGCGGCTCGGGCCCCGGGCGTGGTGTCGCCCGTCCTGACGGCCACCGTTATCGGAGGAACAGCCAGGCCCAGCGCCCGTGCCTCCTCGGCGATCTCGGCCAGGGGGCCCTCGAGGTTCTGGTGGATGTCGACGGCCAGGGCCTTCAGGGGCGAGACGTAGACGAGCCGGGTCGCCCCCGGCACCAGCTCACCGGCATCGTGGGCCCGGTAGGCGGCATCGATGGCCACCAGGAAGCCGGTCAGGGTCTTGCCTGATCCGGTGGGGGAGGCGATTAGCGTGTCTGTACCGGTTCTGATGAGCGGCCAGC
Organism: Acidimicrobiaceae bacterium; assembly: GCA_003151475.1. GTDB lineage: Bacteria > Actinomycetota > Acidimicrobiia > Acidimicrobiales > UBA8190 > Palsa-661. The sequence continues at coordinate 218,049 of PLXQ01000054.1, forward strand.
CCTCGGCTTGAGGGGCGGTCGGCCCCTCGGGGAATCGACGGCGGAACCAGCCGGCCACGGCCGGGTGGAAGCCCTCGCTGCCGGTCTGGGGTAGCGGGGTTTCGCTCCGCACGGTGCTCACCCTGCTCAGGGTACCGGTGAGCTGTGTCAGCGGCCCCGGGGAATCGGTGGCCCTCCAGATTGGTTGTATGTGCAACGAAACAGGGCGTTCCCGGCGGTCATAGGGGGCTCCCCGGCGAAAGAGATGACAATGGCAGAACTGAACCAAACCTTGCCGCTACTACCGCTTACCTCGGGTGTCGCGCTCCCGGGGATGGTCTTTACCCTGGCGCTCGAGACTGACGAGGCCCGGGCGGCGGCTGACGCCGCCGGTGCCGCGGGAGGCCAGCTCGTGCTCGTCCCCCACCTCGACGGCCGCTATTCCTCGATCGGCGTCCTGGCCGAGATCCTCGAAGTGGGCGACCTGCCCGGCGGACCCCGGGCCATGATGGTGCGCGGGGCCGAGCGCGTCACCATCGGCACCGCCGCGCCCGGCACGGGGACAGCCCTCTGGGTCCAGATCGAGCCGGTGACCGAGGGTCCCGTCACGGCCGAGGCCACTGAGCTCGCCCGCGAATACCGGGCCGTGCTTGAGAACATCCTCATCACCCGGGGTGCCCGCCGTATGGCCGAGCGTCTCCGTGAGGTGACCGAACCCTCTCTGGTGGCCGACCTCTCGGGCTACTCGCCCGACCTGTCGCTGGCCCAGAAGGTCGAGATCTTGGAGACCGTCGACGTCGAGGCGCGGTTGCGCCTGGTCATCGGCTGGGCCCGGGAGACCTTCGCCGATCTGACCCTGCGGGACCAGATCAAGTCCAACGTCGAGGAGGGCATGGAGAAGACCCAACGCGAATTCCTCCTCCGCCGCCAGCTCGACGCCATCCGCAAGGAGCTGAACGGCCTCGACGGTGCCACCGATGAGGGCACTGTGGAGGACTACCGGGCGAAGATCGAGGCACGCGACCTACCGGAGGACGTCCGTACGGCTGTGCTGCGCGAGATCGACAAGCTCGATCGGACGACCGAGCAGAATCCCGAGAACGGCTGGATCCGCACCTGGCTCGACACCGTCCTCGAGATCCCCTGGGGCATCGTCTCCGAGGACAACCTCGACGTCACCGACGCGGCGCGCATCCTCGACGAGGACCACGAAGGTCTCACCGATGTGAAAGAGCGCATCTTGGAGCACCTGGCTGTTCGGGCTCTCCAGCACGAGCGCGGCCTCGTCCCCGTGGGACGGCGCGGCGCCGGTGCCATCCTCGCCCTCGTCGGTCCCCCCGGCGTGGGAAAGACCTCGCTCGGCGAGTCGGTGGCCCGCGCCCTCGGACGCAAGTTCGTCCGGGTCTCACTCGGTGGTGTCCGTGACGAGGCCGAGATCCGTGGACATCGTCGTACCTACGTCGGTGCCCAGCCGGGCCGTCTGGTCCGGGCACTGCGGGAAGCGGGGACCATGAACCCGGTCATCCTCTTGGACGAAGTGGACAAGCTCGGTGCCGACTACCGGGGCGATCCCTCGTCGGCTCTGCTTGAGGTCCTCGACCCGGCCCAGAACCACACCTTCCGTGACCACTACCTCGAGGTGGAGCTCGACCTCTCGAAGGTCCTCTTCCTGTCGACGGCCAACGTCATGGACACCATCCCCGGTCCGCTATTGGACAGGATGGAGGTCATCCGTCTCGACGGCTACACCGAGGAGGAGAAGCTCTCCATCGCCCGTCACCATCTCTTGCGTCGCCAGCTCGAGCGCACCGCGCTCCGGCCCGACGAAGTGGAGGTGACCGATGAGGCGCTGCGCTCCATCTCGGCCGACTACACCCGGGAGGCCGGGGTCCGGAACTTGGAGCGTGAGATCGGCCGGTTGCTGCGCAAGGTGGCGACCAAGCTGGTCTCCGGTGAGGTCACCGCACCCGTGGTGGTCGACGACGTCCGCCCTTGGCTCGGCCGGGCCCGCTTCTTCTTCGAAGCGGCCGACCGCACCGCCGTTCCCGGCGTGGCCACCGGACTGGCCGTCACGGGAGTGGGAGGCGATGTCCTGTTCATCGAAGCGACCTCGATGGACGGTACCGAGGGCCTCACCCTCACCGGACAGCTGGGTGACGTCATGAAGGAGTCGGCGGAGATCGCCCTCTCTTACGTGCGGTCCCACGCGGCCGAGCTCGGCATCGCCCCCGATGCCTTCACCGGTCGGCGCTTCCATCTCCACGTCCCCGCCGGCGCAGTTCCGAAGGACGGCCCCTCGGCCGGGGTCACCATGACCACGGCCCTTGTCAGCCTCCTGCGGGACCGCCCGGTCAAGTCCACCTTGGGTATGACCGGTGAGGTCACCCTCCAGGGACGGGTCTTGCCCATCGGCGGCGTCAAGCAGAAGGTTCTCGCCGCCCACCGCGCCGGCCTCACCGAAGTCGTCCTCCCGGCCCGAAACGGTCCGGATCTGGAAGACGTCCCCGAGGCCGTCAGGGAGCAGATGACCTTCCATCTGGCCGAGGAGATCGGCGAGGTCCTGTCAGCGGCGCTGGCTGACCCCGCCGCCGCCGAAGCGGCCGTCGATCGCGCCGCTTGAAAAGCGTCGCCTGATATCGCCGCCTGACAGCGCCGCCGTCACCGGTCCCCCTGCCTTCGGGCCCCGCCCCGGGCGCGTCCATCGACGTGCCCGGGGCGCCCGACTGGCACACTGGAATGCCGAAACGGTCCCCGTTACGGGAACCGTGCGGTAAAGGGGGACTCCCATGGCTTTTTCCTCTGGTGCGCCTACGGTGGCGGCACCCGTCCTCGTGGCCTTCGTCGGTCCGGCCCCGCAGCGACGTCTCACCGTCTTCTTCCGCATCATCCTCATCATCCCCGTCGCCATCGTCTCGATCTTCATCTACATCGCCGCCTTCGTGATCACGGTGATCTCGTGGTTCGCCGCGCTCTTCATCGGCCGGCTCCCTCGCTTCGCCGCCGAGTTCCTCCCGGGCTTCGTCCGGTGGGTCACGAGAGTGACCTCGTACTTCTACTTGATGACGGACAAGTACCCGCCGTTCACCCTCGAGGACGACGCCACCTATCCCGTCCGGGTCAGTCTCCAGCCGGGACCTCTGAACCGGTGGGCCGTCCTCTTCCGCATCATCCTCATCATCCCCGCCAGCATCGTCTCGGGCGTCGTCCAGAACGGAACCTCCTCCCTCGTGGCCTTCGTCACCTGGGTGATCGTTCTGGTGAACGGCAGCATGCCGCCGGCGCTCTTCCAGGCCCTCTCGGCCGCCATCCGTTACCAGACGAGGGTGACCGGTTACTTCGTCATGGCGACCTCGGAGTACCCCTGGGGCCTGTTCGGCGACGTCGACACCACCGTTTTCGGCGCCTCGGCCGCCTACGGCGCCTACGGAGTGCCCGGTGCCTACGGCGCGCCGCCCCCGGCACCCGGGACCTCCGGCGCACCACCGGCACCGACGCCCGGAACCTACGGCGCACCACCGGCACCGACGCCGGGAACCTACGGCGCCCCGCCCACGGTCGGCAGCTACAGCCCGCCCCCTCCACCTGACCCGGCGGCGGGTTTCCTCTCGGCGCCGCAGTCGGCCGCCGCCCCCGTGCCGCCCACCCTTCCGGGAGTGGCCTTCACCTTCGGCGGCCCCGGCTATCTCTGGGGCTACACCGACGACCGTTCGCACTGTGGCATCTGGTCGGCCACCGACCTCACGGCGCCGCCGCAGATGTGGCCCATCGGCGACCAGGGAGAGGGTTGGGCACGGTTCCGGGACCTCGAGCCGAACGCCGTCGCCCTCGCCGATCCCACCCCACCTCCGGCGGCCAACGCTTGGGAGCCGGCCGCCACGTCCTACGGCGCTCCGCCGCCGCCGACGTTCGCCGCCGCGCCCTCCCCGACGAGCGCGTCGCCGGCCGACGATCCGTACTGGCGGATCGTGCTGTCGAGTGGTGCCCGGCAGCTGATGGTTGTCTTCCTGGTCCTCGGCGTCATCTTCTCGTTCACCAACCGAGGCGTCTTCTTCCGGCGTACGACCCCGAACACCGCCGTGGCCAGCATTCGGGCCCCGGGTGTCGTCCGGTCACTTCCGTCGTCGGTCACGATCCACCCGACGTCCGGGCCTTTCGTCCGAACGACGAGCTCGATAGCGCTACCGGCCCGGGCTTCGGCTACCCCCGTGTGGTCTGTGCCGTCGTCGCGTCCCGCACGCTGACGGTCTCGGAGAGCCTCCAGGTCCCTCTCCGACCGGCCCCGCTGACGGGGCGGGGCCGAGGGGCTTATGCACAGGCGAGCGGGCCATAAGGGTCCGGGACACCTTCCCCTCGCATACCGTTGGCCGTCCCGTCACGCAGCCGTCACTGCTGGTTCACTCTGGGCGGGCCTATCCACACCCATGTGGACGCCGGTCGACCTGCGGGGAAACCGGTTCCGGGGTCGATCCCACCGGGCTGGTGAAGCGCTGGGCGGCGCAGCAGAGCCACTATGCGATCGGATCTCGGCCGGCGTCGAGGCGGCCAGGTCAGCACCGACGACTTCGCCCTCGCCGTGTGAGACTGGCCGCACGACGGTGGGGGAGGGCGGCCCGACATGGACGTGGTGCGGACACCCGATGCGCGTTTCGCCGACCTCCCCGGATATCGCTACCCCCCGTGCTACGTGGAGGTCGGATCGAAAGCCACCGGACCCCTGCGCATGCACTACGTCGAGGCGGGCCCGCCTGACGCCGACCCCGTGCTGCTCCTGCACGGCCAACCGACCTGGTCCTATCTCTACCGTCACGTGATCGACGCGCTGGCCGACGCCGGTCACTGGGTGATCGCCCCTGATGCCATCGGTTTCGGCCGTTCCGACAAGCCCACCGACAGGTTGGAGTACACCTTCGGCCGTCATATCGAATGGACGGCCCGCCTGGTTGGGGCTCTCGATCTCCGGCGTATCACGCTGGTGGTCCAGGACTGGGGTGGTCCCATCGGCCTGGCCGTCCTGGCCGCCGAGCCTGAACGCTTCGCCCGCGTCGTTGTCACCAACACCATCCTCCACACCTCCGACCCCGCCCTCGCCGGCCGGCTGGGCTGGGCCAATCACGCGCTGGACGACGGTCGGGTCGTGCTCCAGGAGGCCCTCGTCGACTACGTGTCGTTCACCCAACGCGCCCCGGTTCTTCGCGCCAGCGACTTCGTCTCCTTCGCCACCGCCACCGACGCGCCCCGACCCGTTCTCGACGCCTATGACGCCCCCTTCCCCGACGAGTCCTTCCAGGCCGGGATGCGGCAGTTCCCGTCGCTCATCCCCCTCACCCGCAACGATCCCGGGGCCGCCGTCAACCGCGCCACCTGGAGCGCGCTCGGGCAGTTCTTCCGTCCCTTCCTCACGGCCTACTCCGACGGCGACGAGGCCAGCGCCGGCTGGGCCGAGATCTTCCAGGAGCGTGTCCCCGGAGCACAGGGACAACGCCACCCCACGATCGTCGGGGCCGGTCATTTCGTCCCGGAGGACAAGGGCACCGAGCTCGGTGACATCGTGGCCCGCTTCATCGCCGCCAATCCCGTCGCGCTGTGACTGGCAGACGGTCAGACGGACGGCCGTCGTCGTAGGATTTGTCCCATGACATGACGGGTCGACGGCATCACTGATCGACGGCATCACTGATCGACGGCATCACACTGATCGATGGCTAAGGGGAGAACCGGTGGACTGGCAGGCATGGGCTCGGAAGATGGAAGAGACCGACGGGGCCGACGCCTTCGAAGCCCTGTTCGCCACCGGCGGGTTGTTCAGCGACCCCGTCACCGCGTGGACCACCGATGTGCGCAAGGTGGCGAACGACACCGACAGCATCTTCCCGGACTGGCAACAGAGGATCGACACCATCCGCGGGGGAGACGACTGGGCCGTCTTCGAGTGGACGGGGACGGCAACCTTTCATCCGTCGGGCCCTGACGGACCGGGAATCCCCATCAAGATGGAAGGTGCCACCGTCGTCGAGGTGGACAACGAAGGTCGGGTCACCCGGTGGCGCGACTACCTCGACACGAACGAACCCACCCAGCAGATCCAGAACGGCATGACGGCCGCCGGCTTAGATCCCGGAGGCGCGCCTAAGCCGGCGTGACGCCGGGGATCAGGACAGAGCCGATGTGGCCGATAGTCCGTGATAGGGGCTGCCTGCTTCCTGCCACTGCTCGTAGAAGGTGAAGAAGGTCTGCCCGAAAGGGTCGTCGCCCATCAGCGGCATGGCCGCCCGGCGGATGGTGAAGTCGTAGGGCGCCAATTGGGCGGCCGTCTCGAAGTGCCGCCGGGCCGCGTCCTCGTCTCCCTGCCGCAGGGCCTGGGTCGCCACCCGGAAGTGAAGGCGGGCGAGAACCTCGTCGTCGCTCAGGTCGGCTACGGCCTGTCGTGCCTCATCATCCGACAGAGGTTCCTGGCCGTCGTTGACCCAACGCCGGACGGCGTCGAGATGCGGTCCCGACTCCACCCCGGTGAACTCCTTGAAGAGGTCGGAGCCGAAGGCCACACCGTTGGGCCGCACGATCCGGTCGTTCTCGTCGATCCACACCACGGTCGGAACGTTGCTGATGGCGTAGAGCTCGGTCAACAGATGGTTCGGGTCGACGAGCACCGGATAGGTGATGCCGTCCACCCATGGCCGGACATCCTCGGCGGAGTTGTCGATGGCCACGGCGATCACGGTGAAGTCCTCGTCGGCCAACTCGTCGTGCAGTTCCTGCCAACCGGGCAGGTCGTAACGGCAGCCGCACCAGCTGGCGAACGTCACGAGCAACTTCTTCTTGCCCTGCCATTCCCCGAGCCCGTGGGTGGTTCCCTCGAGGTCGCGCAGCTGGAAGTCCGGTGCCTCGAGCCCGTCGAGGGCCCGACGCCGTTCACCGGTCGGAAGCCCCAGCGCGGCGATGCCGGCGTCGGCGTCGACCACCACCGGTCGACCGAGGGCGGTCGCTACGGCGGCCACATCGAGCCGGCCGTTGACGCTCAGAGAAGCGGGATCCGACACGGGGACGCAGATGTCGCCCCGGCACAGGCCCTCGGGCTTGAGCTCCCAGCCGAGAGCGTCGTGGAAGGCGGAGGCGTCGACGAGCAGTCGCCCGCCGACGGTCGTCCCCGCGAGACCATGGGCTTCGTCGTCGATGATGGTCAGCTCGGACATCGGCTCCCCCCCCCACCCGTCGCAGGCATGGACGTCGGTGTTGCTGGTGCGGACGCTGGTGCGGACGCCCACTGATGCTACGCGAAGCGCGCCGATCTCATATTTACGCGCTTGCCGTCGCCAGTCAGGGGCGTGCCTTCGGCTCGGAGCAGCTCCTGTTGCTCCAGGGCGAGATGTTTGGCGAACGATCCGTCGGACATCACCACTCGCTGCCATGCGACCTCATCACCCCACCGGGCGAGAGCCTGACCCACGAAACGCGCCGAGCCCAGCCCGGCGCGGTCGGCCACATCGCCGTAGCTCATGACGAAACCGCGAGGGATCGTCTCCACCACATCGAGGACGGCCTTTTCTTTGGCCGACGGTTCGTCCATCGGATGTGCCGGGGCGTCGGGACGCGCTCTCAGTACAGAGGTGACCAGGCGCTCGTGCGCAGCAGCTTGCTCTCCCACCGGTCGCGGTAGGACAGGGCGTCGTGCATGAACTGCCCCGGTTGACGCATCTCGTCGGGCACCTCGTGGGTGAGCAGATGCAGAAGCATGTCGTGGTTCACGATCTTCTGCATCAAGATGGCCTCCTTGCGGTGACCGGAGCCGAAGGCCGTCTGGAACACCACCTGGATGTCGAGCAGGGTGCCGTCACGGGCCTTCATGGGCCGGTAGTAGCCCTTCTCCCAGAAGTCGACGTAATCGTCGACCGCAGCGTGGGGCCATCCCGTGTCCTCCATGTAGATGGACAGCTCGTGGGTGGCGCCGTCGGTGGGCACAGTGGAGAGATCGATATCCCCCATGGGCGACCAGGGCACGGGAAGAAGCATCTTGGCCGTGACCCCGTGACGCAGCTCGTCGAGCTCGCGGCCCCACTGGCTCAGGTCGCCGCGCTGCATCCGATGGGCCAATGCCTCCCAGGCGGCACCGTCTTTGATGGCCGTGATGGTGACCATGTGGTACGCGGGTCCGCTCCCGTGGGCGTGATGGAGGTACCACAGGAGCCGGGCGTCGTCGCCCTTGGCCAGAGTCGGCATCCACCCTTCGCGGTAGGCCGCTTCGAACTCGTCTTCCTTGGCCCCTTTTACCTCGTGCACCTCGTGCAGGAACAGCAATGCGGTCTCCTCCCCTTCGCCTCGCGTGTCACCGCCGCAGTGCCGAAGCGGCCACGACGGGCTCACCTTAGCCAGAGGCCAGGCAGGCGACCGGTCGGTCGGTACGCTTCGATGATGACGGCCATGACCACCGACGAGCTCCAGCAATTCCTGCTCGGTGCCTTTCCCGATTCCCCCTCGACCATGGTGGTGGAGGACTCGGGGGAGTGGGGAGCCCGTCTGCGTCTGCCGGTGACGAAAGCGCACGGACGTCCCGGAGGCACAGTGTCGGGTCCCGCACTCATGGGTCTGGCTGACGGCGCCGCCTGGTTGGCCGTCCTGGCCCAGATCGGGCCGGTGGCGCTGGCCGTGACCACGAGCCTGCACATCGACTTCTTACGCAAGCCCCCGCTGGTCGACATGGTGGCCGAAGGGCGGTTGCTGAAACTGGGGAAGTCGTTGGGTGTCGTCGATGTCTCTATCCGCGCCGAAGACGCAGACGAGTTGGTGGCGAAGGCGCAGGTGACCTATTCGATCCCGCCGCGTTAACCGCGGGCGTCAGCCTTCGTGGTGGACGATGAAGCAGACAGCGCCTTCGCCCGGCGGCGGTCGTGGCGAAATGCGACCGCCGCCGGGCTGGCGTGGGGGTCCGGCGTGCGAGGAGGTGGGGGTGCCCACTGCCGCTGGCCCCAGGGGATGTCCCCTGTCGGGGAATGACCGATCACCGGCATGGACAACGAGAATGGTCTCGGAGTCCTTTCCGTTCCCGCCGACGGTGACGCCTTCGGTCCTGGGGGAGAGGAGAGAGGCTCCCGTGGCCCTGGTGTCGGTTCGGGTGAATCGGTCATCTCTTCATAATGTGCGTCGTTCCTGTGTGATCAACAAGAACAACCTGTGCATCTGGTGTGAATGGTTCTGAGAGGGAATTCCGGTCTCGTCGGGCGCTCTCGAGGGGGCGTATCCGGTGACAGACGGCCCGGCGGCGTGGTCCTTGCCGTCCGGCTCCGTGGCCGTCAGGCTTGCGCGTCGTGACCAGTGCCCGGCAACGACAACAACAACGGGCGCGTCGCACCGGCGTTGTCATGGCGGTGGTGTTGATCGTGAGCACAGGTCTCGTCGGTGCCAGTGCGGCCCGGCGCGCCGGAGCCCCGTCGGCGGGCATCGCCGTCTGCCCCGGGGCGCGTTCGACGACGACGACGCTGGCGAGCGACAGCGCCGTCGCCACGGTGCCCGCCGGTTCCCTGCCGCCGACGCTGGTGTCGGACCCGACCCGGCTCCAGTTGCTCCCGGTGTTCCGACGTTGGGCGTCGGTCTGTGCCATCCCCGTCTCGCTCGTCGAGGCGACATGTTGGTGGGAGTCGGGATGGCAGGAGAGCGTTGTCTCGGTGACGGGTGCGACCGGTGTATGCCAGATCGAGCCCGGCGCGGCGCAGACGGTGCGGGGACTCCTCGATGATCCGACCCTCGATCCGCGTCGGTCTTCCGACAACATCGAGATGTCGGCCGCCTATCTGCGCTGGCTCCTCGATCAGACCGGCGGTCGCCGCGACCTCGCCCTGGCCGGCTACTACCAGGGCCCGACTTCTGTTCGTGAGCACGGGATCCTGCCCGTGAGTCGACCGTACGTGACAGGGATCGACGCCTTGCTCCGCGACTACAGCTGGTCCTGAAATGTCCACGGTCGACGTCGATTTCGCCGTCGTCGGCGCCGGAGTGCTCGGGTTGAGTGCGGCCAGCGCGCTGGCCCGGCGAGGCCACGAGGTCGTGGTGTGCGAGCGCGACACCGTGGGTCACTCCACCTCGGGTTCCAAGGGATCGGCCCGCATCTTCCGGCTCGGCTACGACGAGCCCGGATATGTCCGCCTGGCCATGGTGGCCCTCGGGCTCTGGCGCCGACTCGAGGCCGAGTCCGAGACGGCCCTCATCACCACCACCGGCCAGGTGACGTTCGGCGACGACCTCGACGTGCTCGGCCATGCGCTCGAGCGGGCCGGCGCGCCGCACGAATGGATGACGGCGGACGAGGTGACGGCGCGCTTTGCTTCGCTGTCGGTTCCGACGGGCGCGGTCTTCGAGCCCGAGTCGGGTGTGATCGCCGCCGACCGCTGCCTGGCCGCACTGCGCCGCACACCCGGCGTCGAGGTGCGCGAGCGGACCCGGGTGGTGCGGTGCGAGGACGGAGACGGGGCCGTTCGTGTCTCTCTCGAATCCCCGCAAGGAGCCGACCTCCTGCGGGCCGCCGTTGTCATCGTCTGCGCCGGGCCGTGGACGGCGCCGCTCGTCTCCGGCCGGATCCCCGGCCTGCGCCCCCTCCCCACCCTCGAGCAGGTGGCGTATCTGGCTCGGTCTCGGCGAGAGCCGGACGGCTCGGAAGCCGCCATCCCCGTCTTCGTCGAGCGCCGACGTCCCTGGTTCTACGGATTGCCGGTCGCCGCGAATGGGCTCGTGAAGATCTCGCTGCACGGCGCCGGGCCTGCTGTCACCCTCGAGGACCTCGACACCGGGTACGACCCGGAGGATCCCGGCGCTGTCGACGTTCCCGACCCCGCTCTTCTCGCCCAGCTCTCGGACTCGGCCCGGCGGGTCCTGCGTGGCTTCGCCCCCGAGCCCGTGGCCAGCGAGCGCTGCCTCTACGACAATTCGGCCGACGGCGACTTCGTTCTCGACCGCATCGGCGACATCGTCATTGGCGCCGGCACCTCGGGCCACGGCTTCAAGTTCGCCCCGTTGCTCGGTGAGTTGCTCGCCGACCTGGCCCTGGGCGTGGCCCCGCACCGGGAGTTCGGCTCTCCGGCGGACCTCGAGCGGTTCGCCTCCGGTCGTCTGCGTTCGATCGGACACGGGGCAGGTCCGACGATTCACCGGTAGGGGGTCCGCCGGTAGGCGATCGCCGGTAAAGTGGTCCCGTGCGATGAGAACGCCCGCCTTCCGGTCCTTATCCCTTTCCTTCGGAGGCTGTCCGTGTCCGCGCGTTCTCGTATTCCCGCCACTCTTGTGGCTAGCCGACTCTCGTTCGATCGGGGCGCCCACACCGTCCTGAAAGACGTCTCGCTCACCGTGGCGCCGACATCGTGCATCGGCGTCGTGGGACCGAACGGGGTGGGCAAGTCCACCCTGCTCCAGCTGCTCGCCGGGCAACAGATGCCCGACGCCGGGTCCGTCCGTCTCGATCCGCCGGGGGCAACCGTCGGCTATCTGGCTCAGGAACACGAGCGCCGACCGGGCGAGACCGTGGGCGACGTCCTCTACCGCCGGACCGGCGTGGCCGAGGCCGAAGCCGAGCTGGCCGCCGCCGGTGAGGCCCTCGGCCACGGAGAACCAGGAGCCGACGACCGCTTCGCCCTGGCCCTCGAGCGCTACGAGGGCCTGTCGGCGGCCGACATCGACGCCCGCATCTCGAGCACCCTGGACGACCTCGGCCTGCCCGGGGACATCACCGGGCAGGACGCCGCCACCTTGTCGGGCGGACAGGCGGCACGGGTCGCCCTGGCCGGCATTGTCCTGTCCCGTTTCGACATCACCCTCCTCGACGAGCCCACCAACGATCTCGACTTCGACGGCCTCCGGCGGCTCGAGGCCGTCGTGGCCGGGCGCACGGGGGGCATGGTCCTCGTCTCGCACGATCGTGCCTTCCTCGACGCCACCGTGACGTCGGTGCTCGAGCTGGACGAGCACGACCACGCCGCCACTCTGTTCGGCGGAGGGTGGTCCGCTTATCTGGAGGAGAGGGCCACGTCGCGCCGGCACGCCGACGAGGCCTACGCCGTCAACCAGAGCCAAAGGAGCGCCCTGGCCGACCGGGCCCGGCGCGAACGCCAGTGGGCCACCTCGGCCGTCCGGCGCGAGAAACGCGATCCCCGCGACCACGACAAGGCCCAGCGCGATTTCCGCATCAACCGGACGGAGAAGCTGGCATCGAGGGCCCGCCAGACCGAGCGCGCCATCGAGCGGCTGGGCCCGGTCGACAAGCCCTGGGAAGGCTGGGATCTGCGCTTCACCATCGACCAGGCGCCGCGGGCCGGCGCCATCGTGGCCCGCTTCGACGGCGCCGTCATCGAGCGCGGAGACTTCTGCATGGGGCCGTTCACCCTCGAGATCGGATGGGCGCAGCGGATCGGGTTGGTGGGACCGAACGGCTCCGGTAAGACCTCCTTCGTGGACGCCCTGCTGGGCCGGTTGGCCCTGGCGGCGGGGACGCTGTGGTTGGGTCCGAGCGTGGTCGTCGGCGAGCTGGGCCAGGATCGCCGCCCCCCGAACGCGTCGGGCACGGCCGGTACGGCTGGGATGGCGGGTACGGCCGGCCAAGAGTCGGTCCTCGATGTCGTCATCGACCGCTGCGGCTTGACGGTGCCCGAAGCCCGGTCGCTGCTGGCCAAGTTCGGACTAAGCGCCGAGCATCTGAGCCGGCCGCGGGCGCTTCTGTCGCCGGGAGAGCGGACCCGGGCCGAGCTGGCCATGTTCCAGGCCCGTCAGGTCAATTTCCTGGTGCTCGACGAACCAACCAACCATCTCGACCTCCCCGCCGTCGAGCAGATCGAAGAAGCGTTGTCGAGCTTCGACGGGACCGTCCTGCTCGTCTCGCACGACCGGCGCCTGCTCGACGCCGTCGCCCTCACCCGACGCATCGACCTCGGCGAAGACGTGGCCCTGTGGTCACGGTGAACGCCGCCGGGCAGTCAGTCCCGCGGCGTGCCCAGCACCCGGGCCACGGTCGAGACCTGTTCGTCGACGGCGCGGCGCGAGAGCTCGATACCGGGGGCGAGAAGGTCGAAGCCGTGGCAGGCCCCGCCGAAGCAGTGCAGCTCGGTGGGAACGCCGGCCTGCATCAGACGTTGGGCGTAGGTGATGCCCTCGTCGCGCAGGGGATCGAACTCGGCCGTCATGACGTAGGCGGGGGGCAGGTCCGAGAGGTCGGTGCACCGTCCCGGCGCCGCATAGTTCGAGACGTAGTCACGCTTCACCCCGAGATAGTGGTCCCACATCTGGGCGTTGCTCGATGAATTCCAAATGGGGGTGGCGCTGAACGCCCGCATCGACGCCGTTTCCATGCGGTCGTCGATCACCGGGTAGACGAGCAGCTGAAACGCCAGTTGCACGGTGCTGCGGTCGCGGGCCATGAGGGCCACGGCGGCGGCCAGGGCGCCGCCGGCACTGGCACCCCCGACGGCGATCCGATCGCCGTCGACCCCGAGGTCGCGGGCGTGGGCGGCCACCCAGCCGAGAGCGGTGTAGCAGTCCTCCACGCCGGCGGGGAAGGGGCTCTCCGGAGCCAGCCGGTAGTCCACCGACACCACCACACAGCCACCGTCGGCCGACAGACGCAGGCACCGGTGCTCCTCGGTGTAGAGGTCGCCGATCACGAAAGCACCCCCGTGGAAGTAGACGAGGCCCGGCAGGGGTGAACCCGAAGACTTCGGCGTGTATATCCGGACACCGATCTCGGGGGCGCCGTCGGGCCCCGGGATGTCCCTGTTCTCGACCGTCACCCGGTCGTCGGTGGGAAGCGTGGTGCCCATCATGGCCAAGATGTCCGGCGTCGAGCGCATCATCTGCACCATGTTGGCGTCGCCGAGGCTTCCGGCGGGGTCCAACGGCAAGGCCGCAAGGACTTCGACCAGCTCCGGATCCATGTTCAAATTCACTGCGTCCTCTTTCCCCCCGCCGCGTGGCGATGCCCGTATTTAAGACGACAGGCGAGGCCGTCCGCGGGAATCCCCTGCTCAGCGGAATTTCGGGATGACCTCCGTCCCCATCAATTCGATCGTCTGCATCACGGCCTCGTGCGAGACGTTGTAGGGGTTCACCAGGCAAAGGAGCAGGTCGATGCCCGCTTCTTCGTAGAGACGGCACATCGAAACGCACTCTTCGGGGGTGCCGAGCACACAGGCATTGGCCTCCACCAGGTACTCCAGGCTGATCATGTCGAGCAGGCCGGCGTCCTCGGTCTTCTTCAAGTCCGCCGCGTAGGAATAGGTGCCGAGATCCTCCTGCCGCTCGTCCATCCACTGCGCCACGGTGGCGATCTGGCTCGCCCCCTTGGCCGGGTACCACTCGAAGGACTGCCGGGCCGCGTCGATGGCCTGCTGCCGGTCGGGGGCGCACAGGGCCATGGTGAAGGTCGCCGCCTGGTTGTTCACGAAGGCGCCGAGGGGCGTGGTGCAGGCCCCGACGGCGGCCCGGTAGATATCGACCTTCGTCTTGATCTCGGCCGGCGTGATGCCCACGGCGAACGAACACAGTCCGAGGCCGAGCTCACCGACCTGACGGTGGCCGTCCTCGCTCGTCGTCGCCCCCCACACGGGCGGGTGCGGCTTCTGAAGCGGCTTCGGCAGCACCCGCCGCTTGGGCATGTTCCAGAACCGGCCCGAGAACTCGTACTCGTCGTTGGTCCAACAGCCGACCACATGGCCGATGGCTTCCTGCCACATGGCCCGGGTGTTGGCCGGATCGACGCCGAACCCTTCGAGCTCCGCCCGGGTGGCCGACCGGCCGGTGCCGAAATCGACACGACCGTCGGAGATGAGGTCGAGAACGGCCACGGACTCCGCCGTGCGCACCGGGTGGTTATACGGCTGCGGCATCAGCCGCACGCCGTAGCCGAGACGCATCCGCGTCGTCTGGGCGGCGATGGCGCCGTAGAGGATCTCGGGGTTCGAGCAGTGGGAGTACTCCGACAGGAAGTGGTGCTCCACCGACCAGAACGCGTCCCACCCGAACCGTTCGCCGGCCAGGGCCTGCTCCAGGGTGTTCTTGTAGGCCCGGTGCTCCGACTCGGCATCCCACGGCTCGGCCACGGGGATCTCGTAGAAGAGAGCGAATTTCATGTCGGTGTCCTTTCGGATCAGGTCGGATCAGGTCGGATCAGGTCGGATCAGGTCGGATCAGGCGGCCAGGCCGGCGATCAGGTGGTCGTGGACGAAGGATCGGATGGCCTTCGGGTCGTCGATGTCGAAGGTGACCGAGGGCATCACGGCGAACGAGAGCATGATCCGGACGATCCATTCGCTCGCCCGCCGGTGGTCGAGGCCGGACCTGATCTCCCCCCTCCGCTCGGCGTCTTCGAGGAAGGGGAGCCAGAACGCGATCCACTGGGTGAGCAGGCGATCGTCCTGCGCGCTCAACAAGGTGGCCAGCAGGCTGTCACCCTCGGCCGGCAGCCGCAGAGTGAGCAGCTCGTCGCCGAGATGCTGCCGGATGAACACCGCCGCCTCGCCCACCTGGCCGGCCAGGGTCCGGCGACTGCGGACGGCCGCTTCGCTGCCGGCCACGAAGCGCGTGGCCAGCCGGGCCAGAACGGCGTCCACCAGCGTGGCCCGGTCGCCGAAGTGGAAGTACACCGACCCCCGCGACACACCGGCTTGCACGGCCACGTCGGTCATCGAGACACGCCGGAGCCCGAGCCGGCTCATGCACGCCTCGGCGGCATCGAGGATCCGCTCCTCGGTCTCTCGGTTCGCCGGTCCGGGTATGACCGGTACTGACGGCGCCGGTTCTGCCTTCGTCGTCGTCCGGCTCGTGACTGCCATCAGCGTCGTCCCGTCGTCTTTCCGGCGCCCCCGTCAGGGTCGCTCTTGGCTCGTACAATTGAACAACTACTATCAGTTTGTTCAACACGGGGCAAGCACGGAGGCCGTCGCCGTCGAGCACAGCCGGCGTCGTCCGGTCAGAATCACGGGGCCAGGATGCGGAGACCGACGGACGGCCCCGATGAGGCGAGGGAGATCGCATGCGGGGGTTGACGGGCAAGAGCGTCATTGTCACCGGGGCGTCCTCGGGGATCGGCCGGGCCACCGCCGCCCGACTCCTCGAGGAGGGGGCCCAAGTTCTCGGTGCCGACCTCTCACCGAGCGCCGACCGCCCGGCGTCGGACGGATCCTCTGACGCCTGGGCCTTCATCCGGGTGGACGTGAGTGACGAGTCCTCCGTCGCCGCCATGGTGGCCGAAGGAGTCAGCCTCTTCGGTCGTATCGACGGAGTCGTCAACGCCGCCGGCGTGGCCGGTGGAGGGGCGGTCCACATGGTCGACGCGGCCGAGTGGCGTCGGGTGATCGACGTGAACCTCTTCGGCACCTTCCTGGTGGCCAAGCACGTCATCACCCAGATGCTCGGACAGGAACTCGTCGACGGAGCGCGCGGCTCGGTGGTCACCATCGCCAGCATCGAGGGGATCGAGGGCACGGCCGGCGGCAGCGCTTACAGCGCGTCCAAGGGCGGCGTCGTCATCCTGACCAAGAACATGGCCATCGACTACGCCGGCCGCGGTATCCGGGTGAATTCGGTCTGCCCGGGATTCATCGATACCCCCATGACGGCCAACATTTTTGGATTGGACGGCATGGAGACACCGCGCCACGACATCATCAAAGAACACAAGCTCGGCCGCTTCGGTGAGCCCGAAGAGATCGCCTCGGCCGCCTGCTTCTTGCTCTCGAGTGACGCCTCCTTCGTCACCGGCCACTCGCTCATCGTCGACGGCGGCTACACCGCCGGTCGCGACCACGGCGTCACCGAGATGTTGGGACTGGCGGGGCCGTAGTTTCCTGTTCCGCATCGACAACGTTGGACCGGTTGGCCGACCGATCAAGGTGATCCCGATCGTTCCGGGTTGGCGGCCGCGCTGGCCCTGCAAATGTCAGAGGCCGGCCGCCTGCGTACTTGGGCACCAGCGAGTCGAACCCGTCGTCGTTGAAGTTGTGGATCACGGCCCTGACCCGGTCGGGTGAGGTGAACGCCACTTTGGCGATCTGGGCCACGTCCAACCCGTCCGACATGACGGCTTGATCACCACGGCTTCGAACATGTCTCGGACCTCGCTCGGGATAGTGTGCGAGTCGGCACTCGATGGACGAGAGTCAGTACGTGAAATTGGAGCTTGTCCTGATCGAAAGTCTTCTCACTCCCGTCTGCACGCCATGTCTCGGCCGTTGCTCCTAACAGTGGTGCCCGTGCGCTTTTCTCTCACGGCGGCTGCGCCATCGTGAGCAGGGTTCCGGGCAGATTGACGTCATGGCTGACGCTCATTCTCGTCATGCTGCTGACGATTGGATCGGTGGCCTTGAGCGTTTCCACAGCGCCAACTGACAAGGCGGGGACGTCGGGCGTCCCATTCAGTCAGCCGAACGGTGGCGCCGCTCCGCTGACTCATTCGAATCTCTCGTCCATGCTCCTCGATGAGGGTGATCTGGGTGTTGGCGTTCAAAGCGTTTCGCCGGTGCCTGCGGCCACCGGTGGCGCCAACGGCGAGCCCCCGTGCTTGGCCAAAGCGCGCCACCACACCGGATTGAGTCGTGCCTCGGACGAAGTTACCTTTACCACTGGGGAGCAGCTAGTTGAAGGCCTGGATGCGTACTCCAGCACGAAGGCGGCACACCGTGTTTTGGAGCGCGAGGTTCTTATTCTCGGCGGTTGCCATCGGTTCAACACAACGGTTGACGGACAGACATTATCGGGGTCGATCAGTCCCGGTCTTCCGCATGTGCAAGGACATGGCAGCGAATTGAAGGCGTACAGATTTGATATCAGCCAAGGCGGTGTCACCGTGGGCCTCGATCTCGTCCTCGCCCGAAAGGGCGTCGTCGACGTGGAAATTCTCTTGGGCCCTATCGCCGACAACTCACAGGTGGCGGGACGGATCACGACGAAGGCACTCGCCAAGATTGGTGCTCCTGTCCGCGTATCTCTGACCTGATCCGGACCAGGGCGTCCATGGCCACTCGCTCGTGGTCGCCGGCGGGACCGGTAGTTCCAGACGGGGCCGTCCTCGTGACCGGGATTCGGCCGAGGCCATCGCTCCCGATCGCGAGGCCATCGCTCCCGATCGGAACCTATGCTTCGCCGGAGCACGGAAACGGGGAGGCGACGTATGGACGGCGACATCGTCATCAAGGGAGGAACCGTCATCGACGGGACCGGTGCCCCCCGCTACGGCGCCGATGTGGCCGTGACCGACGGCCGCATCGCGGCGGTGGGCGAAGGCCTCCACGGGACCCGGGAGATCGACGCCTCGGGCCAGGTGGTGGCGCCCGGCTTCATCGACATCCACACCCACTACGACGCCCAGGTCTTCTGGGACCCTTGGCTGACACCGTCGTCCTTCCACGGTGTCACCTCGGTCATCGCCGGGAACTGCGGCTTCTCCATCGCTCCCATCCGTTCCAAAGACGTTGCGCTCCTGGCCCGGACGTTGCAACACGTGGAGGACATGAGCTTCGACACCTTGTCGGTGGGGGTCCCCTGGGACGACTTCGAGTCGTTCCCGCAGTATCTCGACGCCGTCGAGCGACGGGGGACGGCGCTCAACTACGGCTGCTACGTGGGCCACACCGCCGTCCGGTTGTTCGTGATGGGTGAGGACTCCTACGAACGGCCCGCCACCGCCGATGAGCTCCGTCGAATGCAGGCCGTGGTGGCCGAGGCCATCGACGCCGGTGCCGCCGGCTTCGCCACCAGCGCGTCGCCCACCCACAACGGCGACGGCGGCCGGCCCGTGCCCTCGCGGGTCGCGGATCTCGATGAGCTCCGGGCTCTCCTCGCTCCGCTGCGAGACGCCGGCCGCGGCGTGGTGGCGCTGCTGCCGGCCAACGTGATCTCGCACCAGCAGGTGGCCGAGCTCCAACAGGAAGTGGGCCGGCCTGTCACCTGGACCGCTCTGCTCACGGTGAAGGGCTACCCGTACCACGAGAAGGTGGTGGAGAGAAACGACGAGTCGCGCGCCCGCGGGGTGGAGGTCTGGCCCCAGGTCTCGTGCCGCCCCTTGGTCTTCCAGATGAACCTGGCCGAACCCTTCACCTTGAACAGCCGGCCCAGCTTCTCGAAGCTGATGGACCTGAGCACCGAGGACCGGATGGCCGCCTACCGCGACCCGGCCTGGCGGGCGTCGACCTGGGAGGAGCTCTCATCGGGCAACGGGGGAGCGGGACTGCCCTTCAACTGGCCGTCGGTCTCGGTGGCCGAATCGGCCTCGCGTCCCGAGCTCCAGGGCCGTTCCGTGGTGGAGCTGGCGGCGCAATGGGGCTGCACCCCCCTCGACGTCATGCTCGACGTCTCGCTCGACGACAAGCTCGAGGCCCGTTTCCTGTCGGTGCTGGCCAACGACGACGCCGACGCCATCGCCTGGCTGCTGCCCCGGGACAACGTCCTGCTCGGCCTGGCCGACTCGGGGGCCCACGTCTCGCAGCTCTGCGACGCCTGCTTCGCCACCGACCTGCTCGGCACCTGGGTCCGCGACCGCAATGTCATGTCCTTGGAGCGCGCCGTCCACAAGCTCACGGGGGAGCCCGCCTCTGTCTACGGCCTCACCGACCGGGGCACCCTGGAGCTGGGCAAGGCGGCCGACATCTGTGTCTTTGACCCCGACACGGTGGCCCCGGGTCCCCTCCGCCGCCTGCACGACTTCCCGGCCGACGGCGAACGCCTGACGGCCGATGCCCCGGTGGGGATGACCCATGTCCTTGTGAACGGGGTGCCCATCCGCGCCGACAACGAGCCTCTGGTCGAAGGTCTCGACTCCCGGCCCGGCGTCATCCTCCGGGGGTGACCGTCACCTCTCTGGCCAACCTGGCCGTGAAGGTGGCCGACCTCGATGCGGCCCTGGCCTACTACCGGTCGGCCGGGGCCGAGATCCGCGACCGGATGCCCTGGCACGGAGGCGAGCGCGCCGATGTCTACCTCGGTCCCGTCATGATCACCCTCTTCACCCGCGCTCTCTACGAAGACGCCGTCGATCTCCCCGACGACTGTTTCTTGCATCCGGCACTCTTCACCGACGACCTCGACGCCGAGATCGAAGGTCACACCGTGTTGTGGGGACCGGCCGAGGTGAGTGGCAGCTTCGGTCGTCGCCGGATCGTCTTCGTCGAGGCGCCCGGGAACATCCGGCTCGAGTTCATGGAGCAGCTCCCCGACGCCGACGGCTCGGACGACACCGGCAACGCAGACGACGCCGGCACGCCGTAGGGAGCGAGAAATCCGTCAGGCGTTCGTCCAGCGCACGGGCGGACCGTGGTCGCCGGAGCGGGCGAGGAGGGTCTCCTCACCCCCGGGCCAGCAGATGGCCGAGACGCCGAAACCCTTCAGGGGATCGGTGGAGGGTTCCATGCGGGCCCAGACGAGAGGGACGTCGTCGGTGGCCAACTTGCCGGCCGCCTCCATGGTGACCGTCAGCTCGTCGCGGTCCTCGCTCGTGAGGTACTGGGCGAAGACCGATTGCCAGACCAGCTGGACGGTCGACCGTTGGCGCTCGGCCAGGACCTGGCGGAGCCAAGGCGAGGCGGGAGCGTCGTCCACCAGTGGCGGGTGCTCCTCCGCCACTTCGAGCGCGGCGCGCATCCGGGCCAGGCGCTTGGGCTCGTCGGGCCAGATATAGGAGAGCAGTGCCAGTTGACCGTCACGGCTGGTGGCATCGATGGGCGCGATGTCACAGCCGCGTCGCTCGATCACCGTCAGGTGCTCCTGGGCGTCGGCCGGATCGTCCACCGGTGTGCTGACCCAGGGTCCTTCGAAGACGAGGGCCGAATCGGGATCGCCGAGCAGAGCGCCGCTGCTTCGGTAGGCGAAGTTCTCGGCCAGGAGGTTCAGTCCCGCGCTGGCGCCGATCTCGAGCAGCCGGACCGGTCGACGGTAACGGTCGGCGATCCACAGGAGCACCCCGAACAAGACAGCGGAGCGACCGGGCTCGTTGGTCTGGACGCCCCGACGGATCACCGCTCCGATCTCCGCCGCGTGGGCGCGGAGGGTGACCTCGGCCACTTTCCAAGCGCCCTCGGGGGGCTCGTTACCGCCCATGCTCGGGTAGTAGGCGGCCAGGTCGGGGGCTTCGCCGCTCAGGACCAGGCGGTGCAGCGCAGCGAGGAGCCGGAGCGCCGGTGCCTGACCGGCCGGCAGAGGGACACCGGTGTACAACTCGGCCACGATCCCGCCCTTTTCGAGGTCGTCGGCCGCGCCCTGCATGAGGGCGACGGACAGCGGCGACCGGCCGTGGCGTTCCATGACCTGCGCGTGGGCGCGGAAGCGTGTGGGCAGGTCGGCCTTGACGGTGTTGAGGTCCCCCGAGCCGGCGTAGTCCCCCGCACCCGACGGAGTGCTCTGCACGTGGACAGTATGGCCCGGGTTGCATCGGTTCCGTGTGACGGAGCCCTACCACCAGGTGAACGACGGTGGCACCACCAGCCGAAGCACGGTGGCGCCGGTGATTTCCCCCGCGGGCCAGAGATCAGGAAAGCTCTGGCCCCGAGGAGGAGACAACTCCCGAGGAGGAGACATTGTGGCGACGACGTTCTCGCACCTGGGGATCTGTGTGTCCGATCTCGAGCGCTCGATGCGGTTCTACTGTGAGGGCCTCGGATTCGTGGCCGCCGAGTCCCACACGGTGGGCCAGGAATTCGGCCCGCTGATGGAGCTCGACGCGGTGGCGCTGCACTCCCAGTTCGTCCGCCGTGACGCGCTGTCCATCGAGCTTCTCTCTTTCGGCTCTCCCCATCCGGTGGGCGAGGGCGTCCGTCGGCCCATGAACCAGCTGGGCCTCACCCACCTCTCGATACGGGTGGACGACGTCGCCGCCGTGGCCGCCACTCTCGAAGCGCTCGGGGGGACGGTGGTCACCGACACACGGACCACCTTCGATCTCCCCGGCGCCAGCCTCGACTTCGTCTACTGCACGGACCCCGACGGGGTACGGATCGAATTGATGCACCTGCCGGAGTGATGCGGGCGGGCGCGGCACGCCTCGGGTACCGTCGGCGCCATGCCAGACGATGCCCGCGCCATCGAGAACCTGATCCTGTCGTACGCCGAATGCGTGGACGCCGGTGATCTCGAAGGGTTGGCCGACCTCTTGGCCGACGCCACCATCGGCCTGGAGGCGATGGCCGACGGACTGCGCGGCCGGGAGAAGATCCTCGGGCTGTTCAGCTCCACCATCCAGATGCACGAGGACGGGACACCGCGGACGAAGCATGTGACGACCAACATTCTCGTGAAGGTGGACGACGCCGCCGGCACGGCCACGGCCCGGTCGTACTTCACCGTGCTCCAACAAGCCACCGGTCAGGGGCTGCAGACGATCGTGGCCGGTCGGTATCAGGACCGCTTCGCCCGCGACGAGAAGGGTTGGCGTTTCGTCGAACGCCGCTTTCAGACCGATCTGATCGGCGATGTGAGCCGGCATCTGAAAGCCGGACCCGAGATCCTGGGCGGCGGATAGCGCTCTCGTCAGTGGGGCAGCGTCATGGGTGGGGCAGCGTCATGGGTGCGGCAGCGTCATGGGTGCGGCAGCGTCGTCGGGATGGACTGGGCGAAATGAAAGACGTCGTCGGGGTCGTAGCGGCGCTTGACCTGAACGAGCCGGGGGAGGTTCGAGCCGTAATAGGCATCGGCCCAGTCGACCAGGGTGGGATCGATGTAGTTCTGGTAGGCGGAGCGGCTGACGAACGGCGCCAGTGATGCCGCACTCTTTTGCAGCCAGCCCTTGGCCGCATCCACGGTGGCGGGCGGGTCGCCGGGGCCCCATGAGGTGGACGTCTGCATGGCGCAGAGCGCGGAGCGGTGGACGAAGGCCGTAGCGCCGGGGGCCACGGTGTTGATGGCGCCGCCGTGGGCGTCGAAGACGATGCCACCTCCCAGTTCCGGAACACCGGTGTGGAGCGTCTCGACGGCCTGCACGCAGGTCGCCACCCCGGCGGTCGAGAGAGCCGAGATCACATAGGCGGAGGTCGCCGCGAACGATGAACGCGGCAGGGTGCCGGCGCCGGCTCCGGCGGGGGTAGCGGCCCCGGATCCGGTGAGGTGGCACTGGCTGACGGTGAGGTTTTCGCAGCCCGCCTCCACCAGCATGGTGTGGAGGTAGGGATCGGAGCCGACGAACTGACTGCTCGGTGTACCGGCCTGGGCCAGGAAGGGACGGAGAAGGCCGGTGAGGGTGGCCGCAGAACCGACGAAGACGCCGTTCGATCGGACATTGAGGCCGTCGCTGCCGGCCGATTGGAGCTGGCAGTTGGACCAGAGCTCGTCGGGCGCCGACGCCGTCCAGGCCTGCCAGGCGCCGAGGACGTCGGCCGCCGCCGGCCAGGGCCAGTTGATGGTGAACAGCGTCAGCTCGGGAATGCGGTGGACGGCGAAGGTGAACGAGGTGACGACGCCGAAGTTGCCCCCGCCCCCGCCCCGGCTGGCCCAGAAGAGATCGGCGTTCTGCGATGCATTGGCCGTGAGCAGTCGGCCGTCGGCCGTGACGGTGTCCAGCGACAGAAGGTTGTCGCAGGTGAGTCCGTACTTGCGGCCCACCACGCCGATGCCTCCGCCCAGGGTGAGCCCGGCGATCCCCACCGACGGACACGAGCCGGCGGGCAGGAGCAGACCCGTCTGGGAGAGCTGGTCGTAGACGTCGACGAGCTGTGTCCCGGCGCCGATGGTGCAGCGCATGGCGCCGGCGTCGGCGGCCACCGTGTTCATGCGGGAGACGTCGATGAGCAGTCCCGGTCCCGTCGAGTAACCGCCGTAGCTGTGTCCGCCGGCGCGCGGGGTGGCGGCGATGCCGTGGTGGCGGGCGAAGGAGATGCAGCGCTGGACGTCAGAGGCCGACGCGCAGTAGGCGACCGCCGCCGGATCGGTGGCGGCGAACTGGAGGTTGTAGAGAAGCTTGGCCGTGGCGTACGAGGCGCCGGTGGGCAGGACCAGGGATCCGCTGAGTGACTGGGCCAGAGCCGACCAGGCGGCCGGATCGAGCGGCTCCGTCGTCGTGGTGGTCTGAGCCGGCGCCGTGGTGGTCGATGCCGTGTAGCTGCGACGGAGTTGCCCGCTGCAACCGGCCAGGGAGCCGAAGAGAGCAGCACTCGTGGTGGCGCCGAGAGCGGCGGCGGCGCGGTGGAGGAATTGCCGGCGGTTCGTCGTGTCCGGGCCTATCGGGGTGTCCGGCCCGGTCGGGGTGTCTGGCAGCATGTGGTGGCGAGCATGCCAGAAGGGCGGACGGATGCGACTCGGGAACATGTACGGACCGGATGCCACCTTCGTCGGTGTGCCCGCCGCCGACCTCGACGAGCCGAGCAGCTTCGAAGAGGCGTCGGCCGTGATCATCGGAGCGCCCTTCGACGGCGGGACCTCGCACCGCGCCGGCTGCCGGTTCGGTCCCCAGGCCATCAGATTCACCGACTACCTGCCGCACGACGGCCGGCGTCCGCATCTGGCTCTCGGCGTGGACCCGCTGGTCGAGTTGGGCGTGGTCGACATCGGCGACGTGGAGATGCCCTCCGGTGAGACCGAGAAATCGCTCCAACGACTGGAAGCGGCCGTCGAGACGGTGGCCCGCTCGGGGGCGGTGCCGGTGATCCTCGGCGGCGACCACACGATCGCGCTGCCCGACGTGACCGGGGTGGCCCGACATGTCGGTTGGGGCCGGGTCTCGGTGATCCACTTCGACGCCCATGCCGACACCGGCAACAGCCAGTTCGGATCGCTACTCGGCCACGGCACGCCGATGCGGCGGCTGATCGAGTCGGGCGCCACCCGGGGCGACCGCTTTCTGCAGATCGGCCTGCGGGGCTACTGGCCCGAACCCGAGACGCTGGCCTGGATGGCCGAGCAGGGGATGCGGAGCTACGAGATGACCGAGGTGATGGCACGGGGCCTCGACGCCTGTCTGACCGAAGCGTG
Source organism: Acidimicrobiaceae bacterium (assembly GCA_003151475.1). Classification (GTDB taxonomy): domain Bacteria; phylum Actinomycetota; class Acidimicrobiia; order Acidimicrobiales; family UBA8190; genus Palsa-661. The sequence continues at coordinate 242,940 of PLXQ01000054.1, forward strand.
CGCGGTCGCCATGGACGACTGTGACGCCGTGTTCCTCTCGGTGGACGTCGACGTCGTCGATCCCGGGTCCGCCCCGGGCACGGGGACGCCCGAACCAGGGGGGCTGTCGGCCCGGGCCCTGCTCGACGCCGTCCGGCGGATCGCCATGGAGGTGCCGGTGGCCGGGATCGATGTGGTCGAGGTGGCCCCTCCCTACGACCACGCCGAGATCACGGCCTACCTGGCCAACCGGATCGTCCTGGAGGCCCTCTCGGGCCTGGCCTGGCGCCGCCGGCGGCTGGCCGGGGAGCCCGCCCGGGAGCCGGGGGACCCTCTTCTGGAGGGCCGGCGCCCACCCGGCTGACCCTTGCCTGAAACTAGAACACGTTCTAATCTCGGGGAAATGGAGAGAGGAGCCCGGTACGACGAGATCGGATCGGTCTACGCCCGGCACCGCCGGCCCGACTCGAGAGTGGCCCGGCAGATTGTGGGCGCCCTCGGCGATGCCGGCCGGGTGGTGAACGTCGGCGCCGGGACCGGCTCCTACGAGCCCGACGACCGGGCCGTGGTGGCCGTGGAGCCGTCGGGGGTGATGATCGGGCAACGCCCGCCGGGATCGGCACCGGTGGTGCAAGCATGGGCCGAGGCGCTGCCCTTCGCCGACGGGGCCTTCGACGCCGCTCTGGCCGTCTTCACCATCCACCACTGGGCCGATATCGCCGGCGGCCTGGCCGAGATCAGCCGGGTCGCCCGACGACTGGTGATCTTCAGCTTCGATCCGTCCGTGCACAATGCGTTCTGGCTGTTCGAGGACTACCTGCCCGAGTCGAACGCGCTGGCGTCGAGCAACATCATCACCCCCGCGGCGGTGGCCGATCTGGTCGGCGCCGATCGGATCGAGGTGGTGGCCGTGCCCGGCGACTGCATCGACGGTTTCAACTGGGCCTACTGGCGTCGGCCCGAGGCTTATCTCGACCCCGAGGTCCGGGCCTGCATCTCGGGCCTGGCCCTGCTCGACGACGAGATGGTGGCGCAGCGGATGGCCATGCTCGCGAGTGATCTCGAGGACGGGACGTGGGAGAGCCGTCACGGCCATCTCCTGGCTCTCGACAGCATCGACGGCGGTCTCCGGCTCGTCGTGCGGGACTGACCCCGATGCGACTCGACGAGATCGACCTGACCGATCTGGACCGCTTCGTCGGGGGTTTCCCCGACGAGGTGTTCACGGCGCTGCGTCACGAGGCGCCGGTGTGGTGGCACCCGCCGACGAGCCACACGCCGAACGGGACCGGCTTCTGGGTGGTGAGCAGCCACGGCCATGTGACGGAGGTGGTGAGCGACGCGACGATGTTCTCCTCGGCCGGGGTGGCCGACGCCGAGGGCGGGGGGACGCTGATCGAAGACCTTCCCTACGGGTTCGCCGCCGGGGTGCTTCTGAACATGATGGACGACCCCCGTCACCAGCGGATCCGGCGCTTGGTGACGCCCGCCGTGGCGCCCCGGGCCCTGGCGCTGCTCGAGGACGAGCTCCGGGCGCGGACCGGCGCCATCCTCGACTCCGTCGCCGGCCGGGGTCGGTGCGACTTCTTGATGGAGGTGGCCGTCGAGTTGCCGCTGCAGGCGACGGCCATGCTGATGGGGATACCGAACGAGGACCGGCACGACCTGATGAAGTGGTCGGGCGCCAGCCTGACCTACGACGACCGGGAGCTCGGTCAGACGAGCGCGGCGGTGCAGGAGGCCTCGGCCGCCATGGCCGCCTACGGAGCGGCGCTGGTGGCGGCCAAGCGCCACTGCGGGGGCAGCGACATGCTCGCTACCGTGGCCGGGGCCGCCATCGAAGGCGACGACGGAGCTCTCGAAGCGCTGTCCGAGCTCGAGCTGCTGATGTTCTTCAACCTCCTCGTGGCCGCCGGTTCGGAAACCACGCGCAACGCCATCGCGCTGGGCATGGCGGCGCTGATCGAGCACCCCGAACAATGGGCTCTCCTGCAGTCAGACGGCAGCTTGCTTCCCGGCGCTGTCGAGGAGATCCTGCGGTGGTCGAGTCCGACTCTTTACAACCGGCGGACCGCCACGGCCGACACCGAGGTGGCCGGTCGCCGGATCCGCCGGGGCGACAAGGTGACCTTGTGGTGGGTGTCGGCCAACCGCGACGAGGACGTCTTCAACGATCCGTTTCTCTTCGATGTCCGGCGGAGCCCCAATCCCCATCTGGCCTTCGGCTACCGGAGCCATTTCTGTCTGGGCGCCAACCTGGCCCGGATGGAGATCAGGATCATGCTCGAAGAGCTGCTGGCCCGCTTCGCCGACTTCTCGCTGGACGGTCCCATCGAACGGTTCCGGACCAACAAGCACGCCGGGGTGAAGCACATGCCGGTGACGTTCCGTCGGCTCGGCGCCGGCGTGCCTTAGCGCATCCAGACCTCGCGGATACTGCCCGGCTCCTCGCGGACGACGGGCACCGGGCGCTCCACCCAGGTCTCGAGGCAACTGTCGGAACAGAACAACAAGGTGGCGCCGTTGGCGTCGCGTCGACGCTCGTAGGCGGTGGCGTCGGTGAGTGGGATATGGCACACCGGGTCGGGAATGGCCCCGTGGGCCGGTTCGTTCAGGCACAGGCGGACGACGGTGAGGGGTTGCTCGATGCCGCGCAAGACGACCTCGTGGCTCGATTCCGCACACGCCCAGGCCGGGAGCTCGGGCACCAGCTCGGGCAGGGCCAGCACCTCGTGGCCTTCGGCCAGGTCGCAGAGACGGGCGGCCACGTTCACGGCGTGGCCGATGTAGTCGTCGCCCTCCAGGAGGATGACGTGGCCGATGGTGATGCCGCACTTGACCTTGATCGGTTCCGGGAGGGACTCCGCCGCGAACTTCAATTCCAGGGCGGCGGCGAGGAGGGGTTTGGAGTCGACGCTCACGAGCATGGCGCCGTCGCCCAGCCACTTGGCGATACGGACGGCCCGTCGGGAACAGATCTCCCGGAGAGTCGAGCGGAAGACGGCAATGACGCTCACGGCCCGCTCGTCGCCTTCGGTCTCGGTCAGGGCGGTGAAGCCTGCGAGATCGACGAAGGCGAATGTCCGGCGCACTCGCACGCCAGAATGATCCCACAGGGGATCAGCCGCCCGAGCACTCCTCGGATTCAATTGCGGCGATCTCGTCGAGGCGCGGGACGTGGCGTCCACCTTGGAAGGTGGCTTCGATGAAGACGTCGAGGATCGTGATGGCCAGCTCGGGGGCCACGAAGCGGGCCCCCATGGAGAGGACGTTGGCGTTGTTGTGATTCCGGGCCAGCCGGGCCGTCGTCTCGTCGTGGCAGAGCGCGGCACGGACCCCGTGGACCTTGTTGGCCGAGATGGCCTCGCCCTGGCCGCTTCCCCCGAGGACGATGCCCAAGTCGGCGTCACCCCCGACGACGACCCGTGCCGCCGCCGCGCAGAAAATCGGGTAGTCGACCGGCTCCTCCGAGTGGGTACCCACGTCGCTCACCTCGTGGCCGTCGGCGATGAGATGGTCGGCCAGGATCTTCTTGAGCCGGAAGCCGGCGTGGTCGGAACCGAGGACGAAGCGCATGACCACAGCCAACTCGGGCGACGACGGTCCCGCAAGGCGCGAGCTCCGGACGAAGAGATGCGAGGTGCGGACGAAGAGGCGCGAGGTCCGGACGAAGAGGTGCGAGGTGCGGACAAGAGAGATAGAACGGTGCGGTGGTGAGGAACCGGTGACCAGCGAGGGCGGCCGCTGCTCGTGGGCCGACTCGAGCGAAGCGATGCGGCTCTACCACGACGAGGAGTGGGGGGTGCCCCTGCGCGACGAGTCGCAGCTGTTCGAACGGCTGACTCTGGAGGGGGCCCAGGCCGGACTCAGCTGGGCGCTGATCCTCTCCAAGCGCGAGGGCTACCGCCGTCTCTTCGCCGGCTTCGACCCCGCCGTCGTGGCCCGGTTCGAGCAGAGCGATGTCGACCGACTGCTCACCGACGCCGGCATCGTGCGCAATCGGGCCAAGATCGGCTCCACCGTCTCCAATGCCCAGGTGATCGAGTCGCTGCACGAGGCGAGTGAGAGCCTGAGCGCGATCCTCTGGTCCTTCGTCGACGGTGCCACCGTGCACAACGCCTGGGCCGCCATGGGCGATATGCCCGCCACCACGCCGGTCTCGACGGCGATGAGCAAGGAGCTGCGCCGCCGCGGCTTTCGCTTCGTGGGCCCGACGACCTGTTACGCCACCATGCAGGCGGCGGGCCTGGTGAACGACCACGTGGTGAGCTGCCCACGGTGGCGCCAGCTGGGCGGGAAACCGGATCGGCCCAGGCGGTAGGGTCGAAGCCGTGACCGACAACTTCGATATCCGCCCCGGCGGGTCCGACCGGTCCCCCGATGCAGACGGCCCTGCCGACCCCGACGACGAGCTGATCGACGAGGCCAGCGAGGAGTCGTTCCCGGCCAGCGACAGCCCGTCGTCGTGGGCCGGGCCCCCCTCCGAGACCCGTTAGTTCCTGCGCGCGGCGTTTCCCGGCGACGAGCGGACATGGATATCGGCGTCACCGCCTTCCTGACCGACCTGGCCATGGCTCCCGATGCCTTTGCCCGGGCCGCCGAGGAGCGGGGCTATCACTCGCTCTATCTTCCCGAGCACACCCATCTCCCTGTCGCCGGGGCCAGCCCGCCGTCGCTCGTCGACGGTGTCCATGTCGAGGACTACCGGCGCAGTCTCGATCCGTTCACGGCACTGGCCGCCGCCGCGGCGGTGACCGACAGGATCCTTCTGGGCACGGGGATCTCTCTGGTGGCCCAACACGATCCCATCGTCCTGGCCAAGCAGATCGCCACCCTGGATCATCTCTCGGCCGGACGCTTCGTCCTCGGGATGGGCTACGGCTGGAACAGACAGGAGGCGGCCGACCACGGGGTGGACTTCGACGCCCGGCGGGCCATCGCCCGGGAGAAGGTTCTGTGCATGCAGGCCCTGTGGGAAAGAGACGAGGCCTCGTTCGACGGTCACTGGGTGAAGCTCCCGCCGTCGTACTCCTGGCCGAAGCCGGTGCAGAGACCTCGGGTGCGGACGCTGATCGGCGGCGGAGCCGGACCGAAGCTCTTCGAAGCCGTGGCCGACTACGCCGACGGTTGGATGCCCATCGGTGGCGCCGGCATGGGCGAGGCCCTGCCGCAACTGCGCCGGGTCTTCGAAGAGGCGGGCCGCGATCCGAAGACGCTCCACGTGGTGCCGTTCGGGACGATTCCCGATGAGGGCAAGCTCGAGCACTACGCCTCTCTCGGGATCACGGAGGTTGTGCTCCGGGTGCCATCGGGCCGCGAAAACGAGATGCTCGGAGTCCTCGACGACTATGCGCACTTCCTGACATCGGCCTGACCCGCCACCGCCACGAGCCCCCCAGCGGGTAAATTGGCAGGTCACGTCAGGAAAGGACCCGGGCATGCGTTTGACCAGAATTTCCGCGCTGATAGGCACAGCAGCCGTGGCGCTGTTGACGGCGGCGTGTGGAAGCTCGACCACCCCCACACCGGGACCGGCGGCGTCACCGACGACGACCACGCTTCCCCCCGTCTCGGCCCCGACGGCGGCGGGGACCTTCGGAACCCGCCCGCCGGTCGTGACCGTTCCCACTGGCCCACCGCCGACGGTGCTCCAGGCGAGCGACCTGATCACCGGAACCGGGGCCGTGGCCAAGAAGGGTTCTACGGTCACTGTCCAGTACGTCTTGGTCAGCTACGCCACCGATGCCGTGATCCAGTCGTCGTGGGACAGTTCGTCGTTCTCCTTCAAGCTGGGTGAAGGCCAGGTCATCCCCGGATGGGACAAGGGTGTGGTGGGAATGAAGGTCGGCGGCCGACGCGAGCTGATCATCCCGCCCGCTCTCGGCTACGGCTCGATGGCGCAACAGGGCATACCGCCCAACTCCACCCTGGTCTTCATCGTCGACGTCCTGAAGGTCGCCTGACCTTTCCGGCGCAAGTGCCGCCCGTCGGTCGGTGAACGGTGTTTCTGACCGGGAGGGTCAGCCGTGGCCGGCGAAGATGGAGGCGTACGCCAGAATTCCGGTGACGTAGCTCTGGGTGGCGGGCAGGATCCCGTGCTGGGCGATCGACGCCATCCCCTGGGAGTAACCGGCCAGAGCCTGACCGGCGTTGCCGCCGCTGCTGTTCAGCAGGTACCGCAGATAGGCGGCGGCGAGGTCGATGTTGTCGGCCGCCACCCGCGGGTCGAGCGCCGGCCCCTGCAGGATCGAGCTGCTCACGAAGCTGGCGGTGGACGGCAGGATCTGACAGACCCCGAGCGCCCCCGTGGGTGAGACGGCCGTCGTCTGCCAGCCCGATTCCCACCAGCACAGGGCCTCCAGCAACGAGACGGGCACCCCCGAAGCCGACGCGGCGTGGACGAAGTCGGGTTGCAGGGCCACCCGGCTCGGAAAGCCGAGCAGCGCTGTCGGATAGGCGCCTGTGGCCACCGGGGCCGACGACGGGGACAAGACGGCGGCGGCAGCGGGCAGTGTCAGTCGCATGCCGGCGAAGACGACGTTGGGGTTGCTGATCTTGTTGGCGGTGGCCAGGGCCGCCGGGGTGGTGCCGTAGTGGCCGGCGATGGATGTCAGGGTGTCGCCGACGTGCACGGTGACGGTGCCCACCATGGTGACCGTCGAGGAGGGGCCGGCCGCCGCGGGGGGAACGGCGGCGCCGGGAATGTGCAGCACGGTCCCGGCTTCGATCCGATTCGGATCGCTGATCCCGTTGGCAGCGGCCAGAGCCGACGCCGTGGTGCCGTAGCGCGCCGCGAGGGCGCCGAGCGTCTCGCCGGGCTGGACCTCGACGGTGGTGAAGGCCGGTGCCGGCGCGGCGGCCGTTGCCGGTGCGGCACCGACTCCCGGCACATGCAGCACCGAACCGGCCACGATCAGATCAGGGTTGCTGATCCCGTTGGCGGCGGCCAGAGCGGAAGCGGAGACGCCGTAGCGGGCGGCCAGAGCGCTCAGAGTCTCGCCGGGCTGCACGGTCACCGTGGTGGTGGGCGGCGGGGTAGCGACCGTCGGCGCCGCCGCGGGGGGCGGAGCCGCTGCACTCGACCCCGGTATCTGCAGCACGGCGCCGGCCTCGACCAGATTCGGATTGCTGATCCCGTTGGCGGTGGCCAGGGCGGCCACCGTCGTGTGCACCTCGGCCGCCACCTGGGCGAGGCTCTGTCCGGATTGGACCGTGACCGTCCCGGCGTAGGCGGGCCCGGAACCGAGGACAACGGCCAGGCCGACGCCGAGGATCGCCACCAGCGGGAGGCCCACCAACGTCGCCCGGGAGGAGCGCCAAATCGGAGCGGTGCTCTTCAGACCGTCCGCTGTCTTCAAACTGTCCATGGAGGCGGGACCCTAACCGAGTCCTCCCCCAATTATGTCCCTCTAAGCACTATTCAAACCACCAGGCGTCGTGACATCACTCACTGCAAGAAAAATAACGCGTCAGGTGATAATCATGGGGTGAGGCCGAGGATCCATGAGTGCACGACGGCGGCCACCTGGTCGTCTCTCTTCCTGAGCGAATGGTCGCCTCCGTCGATCCAGACATGGCTCACCGGTCCGGCAATGGCGGCGGTGGCCGCCTCGAGCTCCTCCGGGCGGCCGAAAGCATCACGGGTCCCCGAGACGAAGAGACAGGGCACGGAGACGGCGCCGAGGTGTTCGGTCCGCGGCCGGTCGGGCTTGCCCGGCGGGTGAAGCGGGTAGCTGATCAGGACGAGCGCGGCGGCGGGCAGGCCGTCGGCCACGGCCATCGAGCAGATCCGGCCCCCCATGGAGCGGCCTCCGAGAGCGATCCGGCGGGCCGGCACCCCGAGAGCGTCGGCCAGGGCCTCCGAGGCGGCCACCACCGTGGCGATCAGGACAGGCGGACGATCAGGGGCCCGCCGGCCGGCGAGGTGATAGGGGAAATCGATCCGTTCGACCCCGATGCCGTCAGCGCTCAGCGCGTCGTCGATGGCCACCAGCGAAGACTGCTCCCGCCCGGCGCTCGCCCCCGGGGTGAGAACGAGTCCCGCCACCGCGGGCGGGGATTTCCGGGCCATCAGAGGGAGGCGAAGAACTTCATCGCCGCCTCCCGGTGGGCCCCGATGTCCTCCACCCCGGCATGTCCGCAGCCGGGGATCTCGACGTACTGACCGTGGGGAAGCTGCTCGGCTCCCCACGAGAGAAGCGCGGGCGGGAAGAAGAGGTCGAATTGGTGCGCCATCACCAGCACGGGAACGCGGGTCTCGGCCAGTGCCTCCTCCTGCCAGCTTCTCGGCCGCCGGATCCAGTCGGTGTCCGCTTCGTACTGTCCCCGACGACCGGGACCGGACCACTCGCCGAACACCGAATCCATCATGGTCGTCATGGCCTCCACCACGGCGTCGTTCTGCAGCGTGGCCGGGGCGAAGGTCCCCGGCAACGAGAGCAGCGAGTCCAAGGTCCCCGGCATCTCGTGGCCGTCGCGTATGGCGTCCACCCGGGCGTCGGTCAGCAGCTGCACGTAGCGCGACCCTCCGACCAGACCGGCGATGCACGCCGCGCCCCGTACGAGATCGGGCCGGCTCCGCGCCACCTGGAAGGTGACGAACCCCCCGAGAGAGATCCCGGCGATCCTCACCTGGGACAGACCCAGATGCTCGATCAGCCCCACGGTGTCCTGCGCCATCATCTCCACGCTGTAGGGCCCCTCGGGGCACCCTGACGGCGCCATCCCCCGGTTGTCGAAGGTCACCACCTGGTAGCCCTGCTCGACCGGCTCGGTCACCATCCCCAGAAACGACCACGACTCAGCCCGCTGCCCGGTCCCGCAGACCAGCACGATCGGTTCGCCTTCCCCGTGCACCTCGTAGGCGATCTCGATTCCGTTCACTTCTGCCACTGCCATCACACCACCCCCTGTCGCCGCCCAGTCTCGCCGATTCGCGCCGTCGTCGCCGCGCGTCGCTGCCGCGCGTCGGTCAGGTGGTGTTGGCGGTCAGGTGGTGTTGCAGTCGCGTGGGTGTTGCGGCGGTGGGTTACCAACAGATGAGTGCTACAGCCGGATGCTTCACTGTCATTGTGGATCTCGCTCTGATGACGGATCTCGACGCCTTCACCGAAGCGGTCGATCAACTGAGCGGAACCGATCCGTCGTCCTGCGCCGACGCAGAGTCGATCGAACGGTTGTGGCGCGACCACGCGCGCTTCGAAGCCTTTCTCACCGAAGCCACGGCCGCTTTCGACGTCTCGGGGAATTGGGTGGCCGACGGTGCCCGCAACGCCGCCGCCTGGTTGGTCAAGAGGTGCCGGCTGCCGAAGTCTCAGGCCAAACGGATGCTCCGACGGGGCCGGGAGCTCCGTCACCTGCCCGTGGTGGCGAAAGCCTGGGCCCACGGCACCATCACCGCCGCCCAAGTCGATGTCATCACCCCATTTCGCGGCCCCTCGACCGATGAAGCCCTGGCCCGCGACGAGGAGCTGCTGACCGAACAGGCCGGCTTTCTGACCTACAAGGACTTCGTCAGGGCCGCTGCCTACTGGAAGCAGATGGCTGATCCCGACGGCGCCGAAGCAGACGACGAGCGTCGTCGATCCCGACGAGACGTCTATCTCGAGAGCAGCTTCGGAGGGATGTGGCTGGGCCGGATAATTCTGGACCCCATCTCCGGCTCGATCGTCTCCAGTGAGCTCGAACGCCTGGAACAAGAGATGTTCGACGCCGATTGGGCCCAGGCGAAGGCCTCTCTCGGTCGTGATCCCACCCTCGCCGATCTGGTCAGGACCCCGGGCCAGCGCCGGTCCGATGCTCTGGTCGAGATGGCCACCCGCAGCCGGATGGCACCGTCAGGAGCACTTCGCCCTGCGGCTCTCTTCTCCGTGCTCGTCGACTACCCAACCCTGCGGGACCGGGTCTGCGAGCTGGCCGACGGCACTGTCCTGGCGCCGGGTTCGCTTCTTCCCTGGTTGACCGAGGGCCTTCTCGAGCGCGTTGTCTTCGCTCCGGGCCGCCGCTGCGAAGTGAGCGCCACGGCCCGGTTCTTCACCGGCGCCACCCGACGGGCCATCGAGCTGCGCGACCGCGAATGCACCCACCCCTACTGCGACATCCCGGCCGACAAGTGTCAGGCCGACCACATCGTCCCGGTCATCGAAGGTGGTCTCACCATCGAGGAGAACGGCCAGATGCTCTGCGGGTTCCACAATCGGCTGAAGATTCCCCGTCCACCGCCGGACGGCTAGCGAAAAGTCGTTTCAACCACCGAACCTGATTTCACCGACACGGTCTGCACCTCTGAGGCGATCTCCGAATGCACTCCGGTTTCTGCATGTTCGGCCTCTGAGTGTCCAGCATGAGAATGCGCGGCATGCGAATGCGCGGCATGCGAATGGCGGACCCGCAGGTCGTAAAGCCCGGCGGGAAGTGAGCCGAAGACTCCGGCATAGCGGACCAGTTCGCCCATGTGCCGAGCCCGCACGGCCGTGTGGAGGCCGGTCCAGACCCCGTCGTGGGGCCGGATCTCGATCTCCTCACCCAGAAGATCCTCCGACGTGTAGACCACCAGTGCGCCCCGGTCCTCGCCGATGTCGAGCATGACACTTGCTCCGGTGCTCGGTCCGNNGTGCTCGGTCCGATACCCGGTGGTCCTCGCCGATCGACGCCGAGATCGATGCCGACGCGGCACCGGAGCACATGATGGTCAGGCCGCCGGGGTGAAGTAGCCGCTGTGCGGCACACCGAGGTAGGGAAAGGTCGGCAGGTAGTTCTCCGTGGCCTTGGCCGTCTGGTCGGTACCGCTGCTCGTAAGGCCCTGGTCGACGAGACCGACGGCACCGTCCGCCGTGAACGATGTGTCGACGAGGGGGAGTGTCGCCCCGGCGATGGCCTTCAGCTCGATAGTGGTCACGTCGTCGAAGACCCGCCGGCCGTTCGGGAAGCCGGCCAGGTCCCCGCCCAGCAGACCGAGGTTGCTCGGCAAGGTGGCCGAGGTCGTCGCCGGTGGGATGGCCATGTTGAGCCTGAGCATGTCGGCCTGCACCGTTCCGGTGAAGTTCTGGAAGCCGCCGATGATCCCCGAGGGGAGACCGGTCATCAAGATGGCGGTCAGGTCGGCCCGGTTCACTGTGCCGCTGTTATAGGTCGACAGATGCGGGAAGGCACCGGGGTAGAGCACCGGCAGCAACCGGCCCAGCTCGGGATTGGAGACGTACTGGGCGAACTGGATGTCGGAGTCCGGCGCCGAGTGGTTCCAGAAGTCCTTCTGCGACAGAGGGATGACCACCTCGTTGATCAGCGGGTTGCCGAGCCGCGACACCTGCACCCAGGGCCCGGCGTAGGTGGGCATCCCGCTCGACTTCGGAGACGAAGGCAGCACGGTGGCGGCCTGTCGGGACGCTGTCGTCCACACGCCGATCACCGATTGCGCAGCGGCGGGGTTCGTCGGCATCCGGTGGTGACGGGTGAGCTCGGTCATCGGCACCTGGATGGCGATGGAGTGGACGTTGAGCTCCTTGGTGGCATTGATGCCCGACATCGTCGGGAGGAGGTTGGCGAGAATATGGTCGGCGGCGATGGGCCGTAGGACGGCGAGGTCGAAGATGGATCCCAGGTCCACGTAGAAGCCCTCGGCCCGCTGGCCGGCGAAGACGGAAGAGCCGTCGCTCAGCGTCTGGATGGCGGGATTGGCCAGCGCCGTCTCGTAGTTGGGGGTGGAGAGCGGCCCGACGTTGCACGGCGGGCAGGGCAGCCCCGCGCCCAGAACGGTCATCTTCCCGCTCGACAGGATCTTGGTCACCGTGTAGGTCTGGCGCCGGTTCCAATTCGGGTCGGTCAGAGAACCGATGGGGCCGGTGTTGTAGAGGAAGGTGTCGAGATTGGTGGTCTCGCTCTGGAACTCGAAGAGATAGCTGATATCGGCCTTGCCGTCTCCGTCGTTGTCGATGTTGATGGCGTAGAGCACGTCCGTGCCGAACTCGTAGAAGTTCGGCCCACCATCGGGGGACTCGAGCGGGACGTAGTTGGCGATGATCGTCACCGTGTCGGCCTTGTCGGGAGAGACAAAGGCATAGAGGTCGGTGCTGTCGGCAACCGGGTCTTTGGAGATCTCGGGCGCTTCACGATGCGATGACATGGGGATCAGCTCTCTTTTCTCGGTGGGATGGGTTTGTCTTCAGGGTTCTTTTGTCTCGAGCACGCTCAACGCGCGGCGTGGAAGAGGCGCGCCGCCAGTTGCGGGTCTTTCACGATCACTTCGCGGGCGCCGTTGAAGATGCCGATCTCGCCGGTCGAGAGATCGCGGATGTGGGCCACGAGCGGTTCGGTCATCGACACCGTGCCGGCATCGGTACCGGCCACGGCCGCGTCGGTGGCCACCGGGGCCTCGGCTTCGCCGGCAGCGACCAGGCTGCCGAGAAACGGAATCTGCGAGACCACCCCGGCGCCGGCTACGGCGAGCCCCGAATTCCTGAGGAACAAACGTCGACTCAGATGTGCCATTGCCCCCGCTCCTCACTGTCGGTCGGGAGCGGACGAACTGTCCGTTCCCGCCTGCGGTGTCATTGGCTGTACGACACCCCGCGACGATGTGGATGACGTGGAGCGAACTTTTCTTGGCGGAATGCAGGCATTATCGGGCTTTTGACGCGCGATGAGTGGGGGAGCAACGTGCTTCCGTGGCATCGACAGAATTCCATCGCCGAAAGGGGCGGCACCGGTACCATGACCGCCATGCTGCGCACCGAGCTCGACGCTCTCTACGACGACATCCTGGAATCCCGGCGACTGCTCGCCCATCCCTTTTACCGACGGTGGGAGGCGGGCACCCTGGAGCCGGGCGAGTTGGCTTCCTATGCCGGGCAGTACCGGCATTTCGAGGCGGCACTCCCTCTCGTGCTCGAGTCCATCGCCGGCGACCTGCCCGACGGTCCGGCCCGGCGGCTGGTCGAGGCCAACCTCGAAGATGAGCGCGGGGTCCCCGCCCCGCACCTCGAGCTCTTCGACGCCTTCGCCGCCGCCGTCGGTGCTCCGGCCACCGCGGCCACGCCGGCCACCGCCGCCCTGGTCGAGCTGTACCTGTCGCTGGCCGGTCGTTCCCCGGTCGCCGCTCTGTCGGCCGTCGCCGCCTACGAGGTCCAGGCTCCGTCCATCGCCGCCAGCAAGGCCGCCGGTCTGCTCGCCTGGTACGGCCTCGACGCCGACGGCGCCCGCTTCTGGGACGTCCACGCCGGCGTCGACGAGGCCCACGGCCAGTGGATGCTCGACGCCCTGGCCGCGCTGAGCGACGACGCCGGAGAGGTCACCGGACCGGCCACGGCGGCGGCCGACGCCTGGTGGGCCTTCCTCGACGAGCGCGAGGCAGCGGCACCGGTCTCCGCCGCCTGCTGATTCGCTGATTTCTCAGAGTTCGCTCATTTCTCTGCGTTCGCCTGTTCCGCCGTCCGCCGTCCGCCGTCCGCCGTTTCCGGCAGTAAGGCGGTCGTCGGTAATCTGTGACGGCCATGTCAGAGACGCCACCGGGTTCTTCGAGGTTGGAAGATCCTTCGCTCAGCGGAGGTGGGCTCTCGCACCGGCAGGTGCTGATCATCTTCAGCGGGCTGATGCTCGGGATGCTGCTGGCGGCGCTCGACCAGACGATCGTGGCCACGGCACTGCCCACCATCGTGGGCGACTTGCACGGGCTGAACCACCTGTCGTGGGTGGTGACGGCGTACCTGCTGACCACGACGCTGTCGACGCCGCTGTACGGGAAGATCTCCGACCTCTACGGGCGGAAGAAGATCTTCCAGGTCGCCATCGTGATCTTCCTGATCGGATCGGCGCTGTCGGGGCTGGCGCAGAACATGGACCAGCTGATCGCCTTCCGGGCCCTGCAGGGACTCGGCGGTGGGGGCCTGATGGCTCTGGCCATGGCCATCATCGGGGACATCGTGAGCCCGCGCGAACGGGGGAAGTACCAGGGCTACTTCGGCGGGGTCTTCGCCTTCGCCAGTATCGGCGGGCCGCTGGCGGGCGGCTTCTTCGTCGACCACCTGACCTGGCGATGGATCTTCTATATCAACATCCCCGTCGGGATCCTCGCCCTCGTGATCACCAGTGCCGTGCTGCGGCTACCGCTACCGCGCCGGGCCCGCACCATCGACTACACCGGCTCGGCCATCTTGGTGGCGGCGGTGGCGTCGCTGCTGCTCGTCACCTTATGGGGCGGCCAGACCTACGCCTGGGGTTCGGCCACCATCTTGGGGTTGATCCTGTTCGGCCTGATCTCACTGGGGGTCTTCGTCTGGTGGGAGCGACGCGCCCCCGAACCGATCTTCCCGCCGCATCTCTTCGCCAACCCCATAGCGGCCGTGGCCTTCGCTATCACGCTGTTGGTGGCGGCCGCCATGTTCGCCGCCATCATCTTCATCCCCATCTATCTGCAGCTGGTCGACGGGGTGTCACCGGCGCTGTCGGGGGTGCTGTTGCTGCCGCTGATGGGCGGGATGTTGGTGACGTCCATTGGATCCGGGCAGATCGTGTCGCGGATCGGGCGGTACAAGGTGTTCCCGGTGGTCGGGACGGCGCTGATGACGACGGGCATGTGGTTGCTCTCGCATCTCGGACCCCATACCTCGCACCTGACGGCCGCCGAATACATGGTCGTCTTCGGTCTGGGGATGGGCATGGTGATGCAGATCGTGGTGCTGGCCGTGCAGAATTCGGTGTCCCGGGACGACATCGGGGTGTCGACCTCGGCCATCAGCTTCTTCCGGAACATCGGTGCCGCCTTCGGCACCGCGCTGTTCGGCACGATCCTGACCGTCCGGCTGGGCCACTGGCTGCCGATTCTCGTGCACAGCCGGACCCGGCTGAGCCTGTCGTCGTCGTTCACCATCACGCCGCGGGCATTGCACGCACTGTCGCCCGCCGTGCGGGCCGGGGTGATCGAGTCCTTCGTCCGGTCTCTGCATGTTGTGTTTCTGGTGGGAGTTCCCGTGGCCGGTCTCGCCTTTGTCTTCGCCCTTTTCCTGCGGGAGATTCCTCTCTCCGACAGGAGGGTGGAAACACGCGTTGATAACGCGGTCGACGGCGCTGGGCAGGAACTCGGCGCCCGCTCCGCGGTGGCCGTCGAAGCGGGTGCCGGTTAAAGCGGGTTAAAGAGGAAATGTAATACCTGAATTGGGTCTTCCCTGAACCGACATCGGTGGTTAGGGTGAAGCGACATCTAGGGGGGCGCGCTCAAGCGCTCGGAGGTTCCCATGACCCGATTCGGAAGGACCCGGCGCGCCGCTCTGGCGATCCCCGCCACCGCCGCCAGCGTCTTGCTCATCGCCACTCTCGCCGCCCCCCTGAACGCGTCGGCCGCCGTGACGGCCCGGCGCAGCAGTATCGGAAGCGCCGCCATGGGTCGGATCGTGCGCGGTGCGCGCAGCGCGATGTCGAGGAGATCGCAGGCCGGTTCCGGCGCCCTGGCGTCGCATCAGTCGATCGTGTCCTGCACCTTCAACGGGCAGGCGGATCTGGTTCCGAATGTGACGGCCGGTGAGAACATTTCGGTGGTCTGTCCCAGTGCTGGCTTTCTTCCCAACGAGCAGGTACTCATCGGCGAGGCGAGTCCTCTCCTCCTGGCCGTGGATGTGGCCAATGCACAAAACGAGGTCGATGGCGGAAATATCCAGGCTTTCACCAGCGACAGCCAGGGAGGGCTCACCGCCAGCTTCATTCTCCCCAGTCCCTTCAGCGCCGCTGATCCGGCGGCCAAATGCCCGCCCACACAGATCCAGGCGAACTCGGGGCTGAACAACTGCCTCTTGGCAGTGACGGACAGCAATCTGAACGTCGCCGCCGTTGCGCTTCAGTACAGCGGGCAACCGGTGCCGCAACCGGCCGGCTACTGGGAGGGAGCCTCGGACGGCGGGATCTTTTCCTTCGGTGAGCCCTTCTACGGTTCCGTGGGTGGCATGCCGCTGACCAAACCGGTGGTGGGGATGGCCTTCGATCCTGACACCGGTGGTTACTGGGAAGTCGCCTCTGACGGCGGGATCTTCTCCTTCAACGCCCCCTTCCTCGGTTCGATGGGCGGGAAACCTCTGGACAAGCCGATCGTGGGGATGGCCTTCGACCCCAACAGCGGTGGCTACTGGGAGGTGGCGTCCGACGGAGGGATCTTCTCCTTCGGCGGCGCGGGGTTCTTCGGATCTGAAGGCGGCCAGCCGATCGACAAGCCCATCGTCGCCATGATCGCCGAGCCCTTCACCGGGGGTTACTACGAAGTGGCCTCCGACGGCGGCATCTTCGCCTTCAACGCGCCGTTCTTCGGATCGGTCGGGGGCACGCCGCTCGTGAAGCCCGTCGTGGGCATGGCTCTCGACTCCAACACCGGTGGCTACTGGGAGGTGGCCTCCGACGGTGGGATCTTCTCCTTCAACGCCCCCTTCCAAGGTTCCGAAGGGGGCAAGCCTCTGACGAAGCCCATCGTGGGGATCGCCGACGACTCCTTGACCGAGGGTTACTGGGAAGTGGCGTCGGACGGCGGGATCTTCGCCTTCAACGCCCCCTTCGCCGGCTCCGAGGGAGGCAAGCCCCTCGCCAAGCCCATCGTGGGAATCGCTCCCGCCCTCATCGAGTAGGAAGCCCGCACTGTCATAACGTCATAACGTGATCGGCCATGGAGCTTTCGGGGGCGGCGGTGGTGGTCACCGGTGGGGCGAGCGGCATCGGGCGGGCGGTCGTCCGGCAGCTGTCGGACGCCGGCGCATCGGTGGCGGTGCTCGACAGGAGCGACGGCGCCGACGACGATGAAGACGTCGATGTGGCGATCAGGTGCGACATCAGCGACGAGGCGGCCGTGGTGGAGGCCGTCCGCCAGGCCCACGACGCGCTGGGCGGGCTGACCCACGCCGTTCTGAACGCCGGGGTGGGTGGTTTCGGGACCCTGCTCGATCTGGAGGCGGCCGAGTGGGACCGGGTGGTCGATACCAACCTGCGGGGGACCTTCCTGTGTCTGCGGGAGGTGGCCCGGGCCATGGTCGGGGCGGGGCGGGGCGGATCGATCGTGGCCGTGACATCCATCTCGGGGTTCCTGGCCGACCGGGGGATGGCGCACTACAGCGTGTCCAAGGCAGCGGTGGCGGAGCTCGTGCGGGTGGCGGCCCGCGAGCTCGGACCTTTCGGGATCAGGGTGAACGGCATCGCCCCGGGTACGACCGACACGCCGATGTTCGCCTCCACGGCGGTCCTGCCCGGCTACGCCGCCCGGGTGGCCGAGCGGACGGCGCTCGGCGGCGTCGGCTCCCCCGAGTCGGTGGCCCAGGCCATCGTCTCTCTGCTCGAGATGCCCTGGGTGACGGGGCAGATCGTGGCGGCGGACGGCGGGGTCTCGCTGTGGAGTCCCATCGACCCGGTCGAGTCCATGGCTCCGAACCCTCCGGGCGGGCCGCAGTGAGCCGTCGGAGACGGTGATGGCACAACAGCGGGTGGTGGTGGTGGGCTCGGGGGCGGCCGGCCTGGCCGCCGCGCTCGGGGCATCGGCCGCGGGATGCGATGTCGTGGTCCTCGAAGGAGACGACACGGTGGGCGGAACGAGCGCACTCTCCGGCGGGGTGGCCTGGTTGCCGGCCAGTGACGCCATGAGGGCCGGCGGTCTCCGAGACAGCGCGTCGGAGGCGTATCGCTATCTCGATGCGCTGGCCGGCGGCGCCGGGGACGGCGCTCTGTTGGCCTGCTTCACATCCGACGCCGGTCGGGTGGCCCGGGAGATCGAGAAACGGACGCCGCTTCAGTGGGAGGCGCTGGCGCACTGGCCCGACTACCACGGAGAGATCCCCGGGGCGGCGTCCGGCGGCCGGTCCCATTGGCCTGCCATGTTGACTTTGCCGGCCGAGATCGACGCCCGGGTGCATCGCGCTCCCGACCAACCCTCTCCGGCCGATGAGTCGGGCGATGCCGGCACTGCCCTCGAGGCCGGCAGGGCCCTCGAGGCCGGCAGGGCCCGGAACGATGGCCTCGTCTTCCGCGGGCCGGTCCGGGGCCGGGCCCTCGTCGGTGCTCTGTTGGCCGGCCTGGGCCAGGTCGGCGTGACTGTGCGGACCGGGGCCCGGGTGACAGGACTGATCCTCGAGGGAGACAGCGTGACCGGGGTCGAGGTGGGGGAGGAGCGCGTGCCGGGCCGGGTGGTTCTGGCCACGGGGGGCTTCCAGCACGACGCCGGCCTGGCCGGCACCCATCTGAACGGAGCAGCGGTGGCACCTATGGGGACAGCGGGGTGCCAGGGCGACGGCCTGCGGATGGCGCTCTCGGTGGGCGCCGATCTGGCCAACATGGCCGAGGGCTGGTGGATGCCGGCGCTGTCCGTGCCCGGCGAAGAGCTCGACGCCGTGCCCTACTACCGGCCCCTGCACTCCGAGCGGGCCTACCCGGGGGCGATCATGGTGGACGGCGAGGCGAGACGGTTCGTGAACGAGGCCCAGAACTACGGCGACGTGGGCCGGGCCATGGCGGCGGGGACCGGTCCGTACTGGCTGCTCTTCGACGAGAGCTGCCGGCGGCACTACCCGGTGGGGCCGCTCCGGCCCGGGGACCCCGTTGCGGCGTGGCTCACGGGTGCCGACGATCTCCGCGCCCTGGCCGGTGCCGTTTCCGTGGACGCCGGACAGCTGACCGAGACGGTCCGCGTCTTCAACGACGGCGCGGTAGGGGGCCGGGACCCCGAATTCGGTCGTGGCTCTCTGGCCTACGACCTGTGGATCGGTGACCCGTCGGCCCCGCATCCCACCTTGGCCCCCCTGAGCGAGCCGCCCTTCTACGCCGTGGCCGTCCATCTCGGTTGCATGGGGACGAAGGGCGGGCCGCGGACCGACGACCGGGGTCGCGTGCTCTCGACCGGCGGGGCGGTCGTCCCCGGTCTCTACGCGGCGGGCAACGTGGCCGCCAGTCCCTTCGGCCCGGCCACGCCGGCGGGCGGGTCGACCCTGGGGCCGGCCCTCGTCTTCGGCTTCCGGGCCGGGGAAGCGGCCGGCTCCGACCGATGACGAGCTCGGACCGATGACCGGAGGCGACAGATGACCGGAGGCGACAGATGACCGGCGAGCCGTTGCTCCCCCACGGCGCCCGGATCGTCCAGGAGCTGCTCGACGGCGAGACGCGTCCGGTTCCCGCCACCCTGCGGGCCACGGCCAACGTCGATCTGGGCACGGCCGGCGTGGCCCGTTCGCGCTACACCAGTCGGGCCGTCCATGACCTCGAGGTCGAGAAGGTCTGGGCCCGGGTCTGGCAGATGGCGTGTCGGGAGGAGCAGATCCCGCAGGTGGGCGATTCGATCGTCTATGACATCGCCGGCTTCTCCCTCATCGTCGTGCGCCGCGGCCCCGATGAGATCCGGGCCTTCCACAACAGCTGTCTGCACCGGGGAACCCGTCTGCGCACAGAGGCCGGCTCCCTCACCGAGCTGCGCTGTCCCTTCCACGGGTTCACCTGGAACCTCGACGGGAGCTTCGCCGGGATGCCGTGCCCATGGGACTTCCCCCATGTCGAGACCGACACATTCTGCCTGCCCGAAGCCCGCGTCGGTGTCTGGGGTGGCTTCGTCTTTGTGAACATGGACCACCAGGCGCCGTCGCTCGAGAGCTATCTCGAGATCCTGCCCGGGCACTTCGCCCCCTGGCCCCTCGAAGACCGGTATCTGAGCGCCCACGTGGTGCGGGTACTGCCGTGTAATTGGAAGGTGGCGCTCGAGGCGTTCATCGAGAGCTATCACACCGTCGCCGTGCATCCCCAGTTGCTCACCACCTCGGGCGACACCCAGACCGAGTACGACGTGTACCCCGGCGTCCGCCACGTCAACCGGATGATCACGCCCGTGGGGATCGCCTCCGAGCACGTGGAGCACGACGTGGCCGAGCAGGACATCCTCGACGCCATGTTCCTCACCCGCGACGACCCCGAGAGCACGGTCCCCGAGGGGGGAACCGCCCGCCAAGTCCTGGGCGACCGCACCCGGCGGCGGCTGGCCGAGCAGACCGGACGCGACTACTCCTCGATCACCGACAGCGAGGCGCTCGACGCCATCGAGTACTTCGTCTTTCCCAACCTGATGCCCTGGGCCGGCTACACGACGCCGCTCACCTACCGCTTCCGACCGAACGGCACCGACCACGAGAGCGCCCTCATGGACGTGATGCTCCTCGAACCGGTGCCGGCCGGCGGCGAGCGGCCGGCCCCACCCGCCACCCGGCACCTGGGAGACAACCAGAGCTGGGCCGACGCCCCCGAGCTCGGGTATCTGGGCCGGATCCTGAATCAGGACACGGCCACCCTGGCGCGGGTGCAACAAGGGCTACGGGCGCTGTCGGCGCCCGACGTGACCTTGGCTCTCTATCAGGAGAACAGGATCCGTCACTTCCACGACACCCTCGGCTCCTACCTGGAGGCGTGACGGCAGCGCGCCGGACCGGCCCGCCGTCGCTGATTTTGTCGTGGCGGCCGGCACTGCGCGCTGCGCCGGTGCTCGACACCACGGTGGCCGGGATCCTGCGTACCGCGGCGGCCGACGCCCCCGATGTGACCGCTCTCGTCCAGGGCGCCCCCGACCCGACCGACCGACGGCGGTGGAGCTACGGCGAGTTGGCGGCGGCGGCCGAACGCGCCGCGCTGGCCCTGGTGGCGCGCTTCGACGCCGGAGAGCGGGTGGCGGTGTGGGCGCCGAGCCTGCCCGAGTCGCTCATGCTGAGCTACGCGGCGGCCATGGCCGGGCTCGTCCTGGTACCGGTGAACCCGGCGCTGCGCGCCGGCGAGGTGGCCCACATCCTGCGGCAGTCGGGCGCCGCGGGGCTCTTCCTCGTTCCTCAATTCCGGGGTCATGACCTGGCCGGCGCCCTCGGGTCGATCCGGGCCGATCTGCCGGGCCTGCGCCATGTCGAGTCCTTGACGGCTTCTGGGTGGGAGGCGTTTTGCGCCGACTCCGATGCCGACGCCCCGGGGGCGCTTCTGCGCCGGGACCCGTCCGCCGGTGACCTGGCCCAGCTCATCTACACCTCGGGCACCACGGGCACGCCCAAAGGAGCGCTGCTCACCCACCGGGGGATGACGAACGCAGCGCGCTTCGGCGCCGAACGCTTCGGCATGGGCGCCGGCGACGTCTACGTCCACACCATGCCGCTTCATCACGTGGGGGGCCAGGTGGTGTCGTTCCAGATCTGTCAGCAGCGGGCCACCGCCGTGCTGCTCGAGTCGTTCGACCCCGGCCTCGTGCTCGAGCTCATCGACAGCGAACGGGCCACCTTGACCTGTGGCGTGCCCACCATGTTGCTGGCCATGATCGAGCACGACGACATGGCTGTACGCGACCTCTCGTCGTTGCGCAGCGTGAGTGGCGGGGGATCGGTGGTGCCCGCCGAGCTCGTCCGCTACATCGAAGACACCCTGGGAGTGCGCTTCACCGTCGTCTTCGGCCAGACCGAGGCGTCGGGGTTCATCTCCCAGACCGAGCTCGACGACCCCGACGAGGAGAAGGCGGCCACCTTGGGCCGGCCCCTGCCGGGCATCGAGGCGCGGGTGGTCGATCCCGAGACGGACAGCGTGGTCGCCGTCGGCGCCATGGGGGAGCTGCAGGTGCGGGGACCGAACGTGATGGCCGGCTACCACGACCTCCCCGACGAGACGGCCGAGGCGTTGCTCCCCGACGGCTGGTTGCGGACCGGGGACCTGGTGACGATGGACGGCGGTGGTGTGCTGCGGATGGTGGGCCGGCGCAAGGAGATGATCGTGAGCGGGGGGGAGAACCTCTTTCCCGTCGAGATCGAGAATGCACTGTGCCTTCATCCCCGCGTGGTCCAGGCCGCCGTGGTGGGAGTGCCCGACCGCAGATGGGGAGAGGCAGCCGTCGCTTTCGTCCGCCTGGCCCCCGGGGCGGAGGTGGACCCGATGGTGCTGGAGGGGTTCCTGCGGCAACGGCTGGCCGGCTTCAAGGTGCCGCGGCGCTGGGTGTTCGTCGACTCCTTCCCCCTCACGGCGTCGGGGAAGATCCAGAAGTTCGTGCTGCGCGACCGGCTGCCGGAGGGTGACTGAGTTCTCTAGTGGGCATGGCAGCGGGGGCCCGCGCCCAAAGCGGTCCCCGGGATTGGTAGAAATAGGGCGTCGGCCCCGCGCCCCGGGGTCCCGCGATGGCAACCCGAGCATGCCGACCGAGCGTCGAGACCCTGCGCCCAACCGTCGCTCGGCATAGAGGAGACAAGTCGTTGATCGAGGCGAGGGGTCTGACCAAGCATTACGGCGACACCACCGCCGTGAGCGACCTTTCCTTCGACGTCCGGCCCGGTCAGGTGACCGGCTTCCTCGGGCCCAACGGCTCGGGCAAGTCCACCACCATGCGCCTGATCATGGGACTCGACCGTCCCGACGCCGGTCTGGTCACGCTGAACGGCCGTGTCTACCATGACCTGCCCTGGCCGCTGCGAGAGGTCGGGGCCCTGCTCGAGGCCAAGGCCATCCATCCCGGCCGCAGCGCCTTCGACCATCTCTGGGCTCTGGCCCAGACGAACGACATCCCGCGCTCCCGGGTCAGCCAGGTCCTCGACCAGGTGGGGCTGGCGTCTGTGGCGCGGCGACGGGCGGGGAAATTCTCGCTCGGTATGGGACAGCGGCTCGGCATCGCCGGTGCCCTGCTCGGCGATCCGGAGATCCTGCTCTTCGACGAGCCGATCAACGGGCTCGACCCCGAGGGCATCCGCTGGGTCCGTCATCTGCTGCGGGGCCTGGCCGCCGAAGGTCGCACCGTCTTCGTCTCCAGCCACCTGATGAGCGAGATGGCTCTCACCGCCGACCGGCTTGTCGTCATCGGCCGGGGCCGGCTGATCGCCGAGATGCCGGTGGCCGAGTTCATCGCCTGCAACTCCCGGCAGTTCGTCCGGGTGCGGACGTCGAAACCGGCCGAAGTGACGGCGCTGTGCGATGCCCTCGCCGGGGCCGGCGCCCAGGTGGCCGACGACGACGGGGCCATGTGCGTGACGGGACTCTGCGCGGCCGAGATCGGCGAGTTGGCGGCGTCGGTGGGGGCCACCCTGCACGAGCTTTCGCCCCAGATGGCCTCGCTCGAGGACGCCTTCATGGAGCTCACGCGCGACAGCGTCGAGTTCGGTGTCCACGACGCCCCCGACGACGACGTCCGGCCCAGCGACATCGAACTGGCCCCGGTGAAGAGGTGACGTCGTCATGTCGGTGGTGACGGCCGGTGCCCCGGCGCTGCCGCCGGGGAGCTACTCGCTGGCGGGGGCGCTGCGATCGGAATGGACGAAGTTGCGCAGTGTCCGCTCCACCACCTGGAGCCTGGTGGCCACGGCCGTGCTCACCATCGCCATCGGCATACTGGCCACCACCACCGAAGCCGGCCGTTGGGCCCATGCCAATACGGGAGACCGACTGGCCTTCGATCCCACCAGCCTGAGCCTGGCCGGCTTCCTCTTCGGTCAGCTGGCCATCGGCGTGCTCGGCGTTCTGGTGGTGAGTGCCGAGTACAGCACCGGCACCATCAGAGCCACCTTCGGCGCCGTTCCCCACCGGATCACGGTGTTGGCGGCCAAGGTGGCGGTGTTCAGCGGTGTCGCCTTCGTGATCGGCGAGGTCCTGGCCTTCTCGTCGTTCTTCATCGGCCAGGCCCTGCTGTCGGGCTCGGCGCCGACGGCGGCGCTGAGCCAGCCCGGGGTGCTGCGGGCGGTGATCGGCGGGGGCCTCTTCCTCACCGTCCTCGGGCTCTTCGCTTTAGGCCTCGGGACCATCGTGCGGCACAGTGCCGGTGCCATCACCGCCTTCGTCGGGATCTTCTTCGTCGTCCCCCTGATCGTCGAAGCCCTGCCCTCGTCGATCAAGGACGCGGTGGGGAAGTACCTGCCCGACAACATCGGTGCCACCATGACCACGGTGAAGCAGGGTTTCCGGACCGACGTCCCCACCTTCTCGCCCTGGGTCAGTTTCGCTCTCCTGTGCGCCTACGCGGCCGTGACCCTGATCATCGGCGGCATCTTGCTGGCGCGGCGCGACGCCTGAGGAGCATCGGCCGAGACGCTCCGTCGTCGAGTGGGCGTCGTCTCTTTCGGTGCGCGGTGACGACCGGAGACCCTCGATGGCGCTGATGGCCCGCTCGGCGCAGTCGAGGCGAACCAGGAGATGGTCGTGGTGGTAGCCGGCCAACACGTTGCAGGCGATTCCCTCCACAGCCAGCGCCGTGGCCACAGCGGCGGTGAGACCGACGGCTTCGAGGGCAGAGTTCACCTCCAGGGTCAACCAGGCGGCGATGAAGGCCGGCTCGAGGCCGAGGCGCTCGGCGTCGGCCATGGACACCACGGAGGTCAGCCCTTCGTCCTCGACGATCGTCGCCACCGCCAACCCGTCGGGCACGGTCACGTCGCTGACCATGCACCAACGACCCGGGCGTCGGCGGACCGAGAGGTTCTCGAGCAGCACCGAGAGATCCGAGATGGCCACGGGGCCATTGTGCACTGACGACAATGCTCGCTGCGCATCCAGGCAACGGTGGCGCGCCCGGAATCGCTCAGGCCGGCTCCATGCCGTGTCGTCGCATCAGAGCCAGCTCCGTCTCGCGGTCCGGTGGATCGGGTGAGGACCACAGACTGTCCAGGTCCTCGAAATAGCCGTCAAGAGCGGGCGCATGGAGCACTAGGAGGCGAGCGGGCTCGTCGGTCGTGTTGCCAAAGGTGTGGGCTTCTCCTGCCGGTACGAGGACGAAGGTCCCCGTGGAGCCCTCGAACACGTCGTCCGCCACGTGGAACTCGACGAGTCCGTCGAGGACGAAGTACGCCTCGTCGTTGCCGACGTGGCTGTGCGCCGGAGGCATGCGCCCACCCGGGGGCAGTGTGCGCTCCATCAACGAGAAGCGACCCTGTGTGTCCGACGCCGTGGCTTTGAACCACATCTCACTTCCACGCGCCTGGCGGCGGGTTCCCTCACCGCTCTCGAACCGAAGCACGCCGCCCTCTACGTGGTCCCGCCCTGGAATGCGGGCAGGGGAACCCCGACGCTCACTTCGTCGTCCGAAGAGATGGGAACAATGAGGGCGGGGGAAACAGACGTCGGACAGCCCTGGTCGGTGGGGTCGTCGCTGGAAATGTTCTCCAAGGTGCGCCCGGCGGTCTCGGGCAGGATCAGGGTGGCCAGGTAACCGAGCGCGGCGGAACCGGCGGCGACGAGGAGCATGCCCCGAAGACCGATGCTCTTCTGCAGCACGGGGACGAGGAAGACGCCGATGAAGGCGCCGAGTTTTCCGATGCCGGCGGCGATGCCGTGGCCGGTGGTTCGCATGCTGACCGGGAACACTTCGGAGGGCAGAACGAACGTCGTGGTGTTGGGACCGAACTGAATGAAGAAGTAGCTCAGGCCGAAGATCAAGAGGAATGGGATGACGGTGGTCGTGAGTCCGGGAATCAGCCCCAGGCTGAGGAACGCGCATCCCATCACGGTGAATCCGATCAACTGCAGTCGACGGTGACCGATCCGGTCCATTCTCGTGAAGGCGAGGACATAGCCCGGAAGGGCGAAAATGACGAAGATCCCGAGCGTCCACGCCAGTTTGGCGGTGAGGTCGGCGCCCGGCGACACGTCTTTCAAGATGGCCGGCACCGACAGGGTGTTTCCGTAGAAGGCGTAGTCGAGCAGGAACCAGCTTCCGGCCGTCCCGAGCAGGAGCCGCAACATCCGGGGATTGGTGAGGAACTGGCGCAGGCCCATCCGGCCTGATCCGGGGCGCGTCTGGGCCGTGGCCGAGATGGCTCCGTCGGAGTATACGGCGAGCTCTGAGGCCGCTCGTTCGGACTCGCCCCGTACCTGTTCCTGGTACCGGGGCGATTCCGGCATCTTGGTGCGGAGGTAGACCACCGCCGCCGCCGGTACCGCTCCCAGGCCGAGCATGATCCGCCACGCCAGATCGTGGCTGATGCCGGAGGAGAGAAGGGCCAAGCCGACGATGGGGCCGACGATGAGTCCGGCGGCCTGCATCGAGAACACCAGGCCGACGAGACGACCACGGTCCTCTCGGTTGGAGTATTCACTCATGAGCACGGCCGACACGGGATAGTCGCCGCCGATGCCGATGCCGAGGACAAAGCGTGCCGCCACCAGCCACACCAGGTTCGAAGCGAACGCCGAGGTGACGGCTCCGACGATCATGACGACGGCCACGAGTGCGTAGACGGCGCGGCGGCCGATGACATCGGCAATGCGGCCGAAGACGAGCGCCCCGAAGAACGCTCCCAGGATGGCGGCGCTGGACAGGATGCTGACCTTGGTGGCGCTCAGATGCCACTGGGACTTCACCAGCACGGCCACCGTGGAGATGACGAACAGGTCGTAGGCGTCGGTGAAGAAGCCCATCCCGGAGGTGAAGACAGCCCGGCGGTGGAACTTCGAGGTGGGGGCGTCGTCGAGTAGCTCGCTGATGGATCGACCGGTCGTGACCGCAGACAGGTCCCTTGCTGCCCCGTCCACCCCGGTCAGCCTCGCCTGCTTGATCACGTCACTCCCGCCCGTTGTCCGATCTCAAGGCCGAGTCTGGTGGGCTCGGGTGACGGGAAGGCAATCTGAAGGTAAACGGGAGGTGAACGTTACGCGAACTCTTGGCGTCAACCTGGCTAGGGTTCCAGTACCCATGACCGACCCCTTCCCCATTCCGGACCCGATCGACCAGCAGATCAACCACATTTTCGCCCTCGTGGCCGAGGCACTGGCGGGGGCCACCGACGCTCTTCTCGGTGGCAACATCGCCGGCGGCCAAGCCGTTGTCGACCGGGACCAGGCCATCGACGAGATGACGGCCGACGTGGTCCGACAGGTCTGGGTCCGGCTCGACTCAGGATCCACGAGCCGCGAGGAGTTGCACCACCTGGTGGGACTGCTGCTGATCCTCCCCGAGCTCGAACGAAGCGCCGATCTGGCCGAGCACATCGCCCAGCGGGCCGTGAACAACCTCGGCGCCGAGATGAGTCCGACCAGTCGGGGCATCGTCCAACGCATGACCGAAGTGGCCTTGGACATGTGGCGCACGGCGGCGGACGCCTATGCCGAGCGCAGTGCCCAGGGCGTGGCCCTCGACGAAGACGACGAGGAGATGGATCTCCTGCATGAGCGGCTCACACGGGAGATCGCCGCCGAAGAGATGCCCACACCGGTGGCCACCCAGCTCACTCTCGTGGCCCGCTTCTACGAACGTCTGGGCGATCACGCTGTGAACCTGGCCCACCGCATCGGCGCCTTCGCACCGCCCGATCAGTAGCACGGCGTCACCAGCGCGGCGTGGGTCCGAGGCGAGTGCGACGTTCTTCTCGATCGTCCTCCAACGCTCAAGAACCGTGGGACCGGAAGTGACGTTCGAGCTCGTTGGCGTAGGTGCGACCGAGATCGGCTCCGTGAGCGGATAGCCAGCCCGACAGGGTCGTTGTACCTGTGGCCGGTCCATCGGTGTCCGCTAGTCCATCGGCCATGGCCCGGAACTCGTCACGGGTGAGAAGAACGTCATGGAGACCGAGGCCGACCAGCCGGGAGAGCACCGGCACGGTGGATGGCGGGACGCGGATCACGCGGGCCCGGCTGCCGACGACGTCTGCGATGGACCGGACCAGCTTGAGGAAGGTCGGGCGTTCGGGCCCGACGGCGTCGGTCACGCTGTCGTGGCTCTCGGCGCCCTTCTCCACACAGAGCCGGGCCAGGTCGTTCACATGGATGGCTCGTATCCGGTAGTCCCCCCGGCCGCCGACGGCGAAGACAGGAAGGTGCCGTAAGAGCCAGGCGATGTTGTTGAGCAGCACACCCTCACCGCCGAAGAGGATGCCGGGCCGGAGCACGGCGTAAGAGACATCGGCTTCGGCCAGCGCCCGCTCGACGAGGGCCTTTCCCCGGAAGTAGGGCATGGGGGAGTCGATGCTCGGATGGGTGATGCTCACGTGGACGATCCGCTGCACGCCGGCCCGCTTGGCGGCATGGAAGAGGCTGCGCGAGTTGGCCACGGCCAGGTCATGGTCGACGCCGTTGTGGGCGAATCGCACCCAGTAGGTGTTGTAGAGGGTGGTGGCGCCCTCGAGAGACTTCACGAGCCCGAGCTGATCGTCGAAGTCGAGAGGACGGACCTCGATGGCCGAATCCTGCGCCGCGCGCGCCGGATGCCCGGTGATGGTCCGCAGACGGCGACCGGAGTCGAGCAGAGCATCGGCGATGGCGGCTCCCGAGTAGCTGAATGCTCCGGTGACGACATCCAGCCCGGTGTCGCCCGGTCGGGTCGTCGTGCCCATGGTGGTGGTTGCGATTGTCGTCATGGTGTCTCCTTGGGTGTCGGTCCGCTGATTGCTTCGAAGAGCCCGGCCAGTTGCTTGGCGTGTGTGAAAAGGGCCAGGGAGCGGTCGCGTTCGCCTTCGAGATGGCTGAGCATTTCCAGTCCGAGGTAGAGAGCGACCACGCCGTAGGCCACGTCACCGGCGGGGAGGACCGATCCCAGGGGCGAGCCCCCCACGCTCTTCTCGATGGCCCGCTCGGCGAAGGCGAACCAGGGCCCGATGCGGGCCGCCACCTCGGCGCCCAGCCCGGGAGTCGACGACGCACCGGCGATCATCTCGACCAGCACGGTGACGTACCCGGCATCGAGGTCTTGGCGGAAGATGGCGGTGGCGACGTCGACGAGCTCGGCCGGAGATCCGACCTTGTCGACAGCGGCGTCGTACTGCTCCAGTCGATCGCTACTGACGGCGTCGAGGGCGGCCAGGAGGAGATTGACCACGGAGCCGAAGTGGTAGAAGACGAGCGCCTGGTTCGATCCGGCCCGCTCGGCGATGGCCCGGGCGCTGGCCCCGGCATATCCGTCGACCCTCAGGGTTTCGATGGCGGCGTCCACGAGAAGCCGACGGGTGCCGGCCGATCGGGGCGAAACCGTGTCCACCAGCCGGCTCGACGTACCTGTCTTGGCCATTTCCCCACCCTCGACGTTGAGCAACTGCTCAAAGCATACGCTCAAATCGAAGGCCACGTTTTCGACACCGTGAGCTGGGCTTTTGCTTGGCGGAGGTCCCGAGCGGGAGAAGGCGACCTCCGGTGGAGGGAGCTCTTACCTCGGCTCGCGGGGGAGACCGAGTCCGTGTTCGGCCACGATGTTGCGGTTGATCTCGGTCGTGCCTCCGGCGATGGAGGCGGAGCGCGACGACGTCAGATTGCGGGCCCAACGTCCGCTCAGCCCGTCGAGACCCATGAGGGTGACGGCCAGCTCGCCCAGTTCCTGGTCGATGCGGGCCCACATCAGCTTGGTCCCGCTTCCTCCGGCGGCCGACGGAGCCGTACCTCGTCCGAGGGCCTCGAGATCCCGGGTCGTCGTCCAGCGCATGCAGGCGATCTCGCTGTAGAGCGCGGCGATCCGGTCCCGGCAGACGGGGTCCTGGAGCCGCGGGCTGTGGCGGGCATCGCGCAGCATCTGGTCGAACCTCCGACTGAGACCCAGATGGAGCTTGGCCACGCCGGCGCGCTCGTGGCTGAGGGTGGCCATGGCTACGCGCCAGCCTTCGTTCAGGGGGCCGAGGAGAGCGGTGGCCGGAATGCGGACGGAGTCGAAGAAGAGCTCCGAGAATGTCAGATCACCCGACATCGTCCGCACCGGCCGGACGTCGATACCCGGTGTCTTCATGTCCACCAGCAGACAGCTGATGCCTTTGTGCTTGGGCGCATCGGGATCGGTGCGGACGTAGAGCTGGCACCAGTCGGCGAAGCGTCCCAGGCTGTTCCAGGTCTTCTGACCGTTCACGATGAAGACGTCTCCGTCGGCCACGGCCGATGTGCGCAGCGACGCCAGGTCGGATCCGGCATCGGGCTCGGACATGCCCTGGCACCAGATCTCGTCACCACGGAGCATGGGAGTGAGGAAGCGGGCCGTCTGCCCCTCGGTGCCGTACTGCATGATGGCCGGGGCGATGTTGGAGACGCCGATCACGTTCACCGGGCCGGGAGCTTCGGCCCGCGCCATCTCCTCGTGGTATGCCAGCTGTTCCTCGACTCCGGCATCGCGCCCGCCGAAGCGCGCCGGCCACGACACGGCGGCCCAGCCCCCCTCGAAGAGAGACGCACTCCACCGCCTCAGGACTTCGAGGTTGTCACCCTCGTCGTAGCCCTCCTGACCGGCAGCGACGACATCGGCGGTGAGGTGCTCACCGAGCCACTGGCCCAGGGAACGGCGAAAGGCGGCCACGTCGGCAGCCTCGTCTTCGAGGGCGGGTTTCTGCTGGAGGGACATGATGCGCGAGAGACCTCTGCTGTGATGGTTCGCCAGAACCGTTCGTACCGACGCCGTGCCGGTGGCACACCGTCGCTGACCGTTGTCGTGTCGGTGTGGCGCTCCCCTATCCCGCCACGCGGGCGGTGGGGGTGAAACGAACGGGCATGGACTCGTGACCGACGATGAAATTCGAGCTGCGAAGGGGCAGAGGGTCGTCGGTGGCGATGGCCAGGTCATGGAAGCGGTCGACCAGACGATCGACCATGCCGGCCAGCTCGGCTCGGGCCAGCCGGTGGCCGAGGCAGAGATGGGCGCCGAAGCCGAAGGCGACGTGGTCGTTCGGCGTCCGGCGGATGTCGAAGGTCTCGGGGTCTTCGAAGACCGTCTCATCGCGGTTGGCCGACGGGTACAGCAAAAGAACATTCTGTCCGGCCTTGATCGTCTGGCCGTGAAGCTCGACGTCGCGTGTGGCATTGCGGTTCATGTTCTTGATGGGGGTGACCCACCTGAGCATCTCCTCGATGGTCCCGGGGAGAAGGTCCCGATCGGCCCGCAGCGCGTCGAGCTGGGCGGGATGGCGCAGGAGGGCCTCCATGCCGCCGCTGATGACGTGGCGGCTGGTCTCGTCACCGCCGATCAGGATGAGCAGCGACTCGTAGACGAGGGTGGCGTCGTCGAGCCGGTCGCCGTCGATTTCACCGTGGGCCAGGGCGCCGAGAAGGTCGTCGGTCTTGCCCTCGGCCCGGCGCTGGGCGATCTGGTCAAGGACATAGGCCTCCCATTCGGAGAAGGCGGTGGCGGCACGGATGAAGGCGTCGGGGTCCGGTGATCCCTGGGACGTGAGCATGGTCTCGGACCATTCGAGAAGGCGGGACCAGTCGTCGGACGGGAATCCCAGCATGTCGGCGATCATCACCAGAGGTAGGGGAGCGGCGATGTCGGTGACGAGGTCGCACGAACCCTTCTCACAGACGGCGTCGAGAATCTCGTCGCAGACCTGGGTCACCCGGGGTTGGCGGATCCGAACCGCCTCGGGTGTGAATCCGGCGCTCACCAGGCGCCGCCGACGGCGGTGCTCAGGGGCATCCATATCGATCATGTATGGCAGCGGCGTGTTGGGCCGCGACCCCTGGGTGCTCGAGAAGCTCTGTGGGTCCTGTCCGATGGCGCGGACGTCGGCGTAGCGGGTGACGCCCCAGATCTCGCCCGCCTCGTCCCAGAAGACGGGCGCGTGGCGCCGCATCCAGGCAAACGCCGGATACGGGTTGCCGGAGTAGAAGGTGCCCGCCATCAGGTCGATATTCGGAGCCTCAGTGAACGTCATCTCTCTGCCTTTCATCGTTACTGATCATCGTCGGCGCCGAGGTCGGCGCACAAGGCGGGCCCGTCACGACTCGCCCAGCAGAAGGCCGTAGTTGGCACCGCGTCGCAGGTGGTGTCCACCGTCGACGGCCAGGCACTCACCGGTGATCCATGCCGCTTCGGGGCCGGCCAGGAAACGGACGGCCTCGGCTACGTCCCCGACGGTTCCCGGCCGGCTGATGGGGGTCTGGGCCA
Organism: Acidimicrobiaceae bacterium; assembly: GCA_003151475.1. Taxonomy (GTDB): domain Bacteria; phylum Actinomycetota; class Acidimicrobiia; order Acidimicrobiales; family UBA8190; genus Palsa-661. The sequence goes on from PLXQ01000054.1 coordinate 274,693, forward strand.
TGTAGTCGTCGAGAAGCGGGCCGCCGGCGATGATGAACTCCATCAGCTCGTCGTCGATGATGCCAGGCTGGACGGCGTTCACCCGGATGCCGGCCTCGGCCAGTTCCTCCGCCGCGTAGCGCACCAGCATCTCGATGCCGGCCTTGGCCATGCCGTAGGCCCAGAGGTAGCGGTGGGGGAAGTGACCGGCCCCCGAGGACATGGCCACGATGGATCCGCCACCGGTCATGAGTGGCACGGCGTGTTTGATGCACAGGAAGGTGCCGATGAGATTGAGATCGACGGTGGCCCGCACGCCGTCGGCGTCGGCCCCGGCGATGGGACCCATGTGCATGGCCCCCCCGGCGCAGCAGAAGACGATGTCGAGTGCCCCCGTGGGCTCTGCCGCCCGGGCCATGGCCGCGCCGACCTGGTCCTCGACGGTGACGTCGGCCACCAGATACTGCACGGTGGACGTCGGTGCCGAGACGGTCCTGATCTGCTCACAGGCCCGGGCCAGCTTGTCCTCGGTGCGGCCGCAGATGGTGACGTGGGCGCCGTCGGAGGCGAAGCGCATGGCCGTGCCCAGCCCGATCCCGCTGCCGCCTCCGGTGACGAGGGTGGCTTTGCCTTCGATCCCGCTCACGTCCTGCTCCTGTCGCCACATTTGCCCCGGAAGCCCCGGTGCGCCCACCCGGCTCATTGGTCCCGGGGGACCACGGGCCGGCGCAGGGCTCCCCCAAGATAGAAGGCGCCAGGCTCCCCCAAGATAGAAGTGACCCGGGCGCGGTGCGACCCGGGGCCGTCAGCTCGCCCGTCTGACCCGACCCGCGCCAGGTCGCGACGGACGGTCGTGAGAGCCGGGTGATCAGTAGCATGAGCCCGCGGTGGGCCCCGCCGGCGGGGACAGGGTCGTGGGCCACCGACAGGCGACGGAGGGCCATGGGCGGGCTTCGAGGTGTTCGAGACGCGGCGACGCGTGTCCTGGTCGGCTCGTTGCTGGTGAGCGTCGGCGTGGTGGCCGCGGTGAGCGGCAACGCCGGGGCCGCGCCTCCCACGGTACCGATCGCCCGCAGCTTCCTCGGGACACCCGACGCCGTCGACGGAGGGACCTACGCGGCGGCCCAGATGGGTATCGAGGTCGTCCTCCAGCCGTCAGATCCCTCGGAAATGAACGCGGAGCTGGCCGCGCTCTACGACCCGTCGAGCCCCATGTATCACCAGTGGCTCTCCCCGGGGAGCTTCGGCCGGCGCTTCTCCCCGGCTGCGCCGGTCAGGGCGTCGGTGCGGCGTTTCCTGCGGCAGTCGGGCCTGGACGTGGTGAGCAGCTCGTCGCCGTTCCTGGTGCGGGCCGTCGGGTCGTCGCTCCAGGTGGCGGCGGCGTTCTCGACGAAGATCGACTCCTACCTCGCCCCCAACGGACAGTCGTTCTTCTCCGACACAGCGCCGGCGCGCGTGCCCGCCGGCCTCGGCACCGATGTGGCCGGCGTGATCGGTCTGGCCGACACGGCCGAGGAGCATCCTCTCGATATCCCCACCGGATCGGTGCAGTCGCCGGTGGCGCACTACGGCGGCGGGCCCGAAGGAAGCGGTCTCACCCCGTCGCAGCTCGACGGCATCTACAACGCCGGCGCCGCCCTCACGGCCGGCGCCCGGGGGCAGGGAAAGGGCGTGACGATGGCGGTGTTCGAGCTGTCGGGCTACACGGCGTCGGACGTCACCACCTACGCCAAGCACTTCTTCGGGCCGAGCTACAAGACCCATCTGGTGAACGTCGAGGTCGATGGGGGACCGCTCACCCCTCATTGCCCCCAGGGCGATGCCTGTCACCACCGGAATGACTTCGGTGGTGACATCGAGGTGGAGGCGGATATCGAGACCCAGATCGCCCTGGCCCCGCGGGCTAAGGCAATCGTCGTCTACAACGCGCCCAACGACAAGACGGGGCAGACCTCGGTGGACGAGTACCTGAAGATCGCCTCCGACGACGTGGCCGACTCGATCAGCACGAGTTGGGGTCTGTGCGAGCCCGACATCGGCGCCGCCACGGCCGTGGCCGAGAACGTGGCGTTCACGCAGATGGCCATGCAGGGCCAGAGCGTCACGGCCGCGTCGGGGGACAACGGCGCCTTCGACTGCCTGCAGGACGGGACGTCCAATGCCAAGGCCGTCTCGGTGGACGACCCGGCGTCGCAACCGCTTGTCACCGGCGTGGGGGGAACGTCGTTCGAAGGCTTCGATCCGGGCACGGACCCCAGTCCCTCCTATCCGTCGGGCACAGAGACGGTGTGGAACGTCCTCGACGGCTGCAACGGGACCAGGCAGGGCCTGGCCTCGTGCCTCCGCAACGGAGCCGGGGGTGGGGGAGTAAGCGTCTTCTGGCCGCGACCGAGTTTCCAGAAGGGCCCCGGTGTCCGGCCCCTCGACAACCGGGAAGTCCCTGACGTGTCGGCCGACGCCGACGAGTTCACGCCCTACGCCGAATTCTGCACGGGGAGCCCGACGACGAACAGCAATTGCGCCGGCTTCGGCGGCGGCTGGTTCGGCATCGGGGGGACCAGCCTGTCCTCACCTCTGTGGGCCGCCGTGATCGGCGATGCCGTCGGCTTCAGCGGGACGCGCTTCGGCACGGCCACGATGACGCTCTACCCGTTGTTCCGGTCCTCTTACTCCACCTATTTCCACGACATCACCGGGATCGGCCAGACGGAGAACAGCAACGGCAACTACCCGGTGACGCTGAACTACGACCTGGCCACCGGTATCGGGACGCCGGACATCGGGGCCATCGTGACGGAAACAGAAATGGCGGGAAAAAAACTGTCCTGACCCGTCGGAGAAGGGCCCCGCCGGACGACACTAGGGAGGTGAACGAAGAAGGGGCGGTGGCCGAGGATCCCCGGGCCGCCCTGGTCGACATCTTCGACGCCGCGCTGCCCCGGATGGTCAAGTAATCTGTCAGACCAGTCGAACTGGTAAACTAATGCAATGGCGAAGAAATCTGCCCTTACCAGGAACAATGCGCCGGTCCGAGCCGCTATCTACACCCGAATAAGCCAGGCCGAGAAGGACCCGAAGAAGGCCAAGGCGCTCGGCGTCGATCGTCAGGAAGAGGACTGTCGTCGTCTCTGTATCGAGCGAGGCTGGGAAGTGGTTGAGCCGGTCTACTGCGACGACGGAATCAGCGCATCGAAGTACAGCACGAAGCCCCGCCCTCAGTACGAGCGTCTACTGAACGACATAAGGATCGGCCGTATCGACGCCATTGTCGTCTACGCCAAGGATCGACTCTACCGACGTCCGGTTGAACTGGAGTCGCTCATCTCGCTGATGGAAGAGGTGGGCATCACTCGCCTCGTGAGCGTGGACGCCGAGCTGGATGTCACAGACACCGAAGGCCGCTACCACGCTCGCATCGACGCAGCGGGAGCGGCTCGTGAGTCGGACAAGATCAGTGACCGGGTCCGACGCCAACGCCAGCAGGTGGCAGAGGGCAAAGCACCGGAGTCGAGTGCTGGCGGTAGCCGACCGTTTGGTTTCGAGCCCGATCGAGTGACCATCCGAGAGCCTGAGGCCATCCTCGTTCGCTCGGCAGCGAAGCGCATCCGAGAGGGTGGCTCGCTCAGGGCCATCGTCCGGGACTGGACCGAGGCGAATATTCCCACGGCGTCGGGTGCTCCGTGGCGAAGCGACACCGTGCGGCAGATCCTCACGCACCCACGCACCAACGGCCGCCGCCAGTTCCGAGCCCGTGAGATCGGAGCAGGACCGGACACCGTATGGCCGCAGGCGGTATGGCCAGCGATCCTCGACGATGAGGCGTTCACTGCCGTTGGGGCAATCCTCAACGATCCGAGTCGTAAGATCACTACGCCGAGCCGCAGGTACCCGTATCGCACGATCCTCCGGTGCAGTGTCTGCAGTCGTGTGTTGGGATCGAATCCGACACGGCGTCGCCTGTCCGATGGGACACTCAGTGAGGCGAAGCGCAACTACGCCTGCAGGGATGAAGTGTCCGGAGCGCACAAGGTGGGTCATGTCTTCATCAGGGCCGATTCGTTGGAGAAGCACCTCGACAGCATCATCGTGCCCATCGCCGATCTGCCGAGCACACGACAGGTTCTCCGTGATGCCGAAGGCGCTGAGGTGGCTGGAGCCGCCGAGCTGATCGAGGCGAACGCCGTGGACAACGCTCGCCTAGCTGGCCTGGCTGACCTCGTAGCTGACGGGACGTTCTCTCCCGGACACGTACGCAATGCCGCTGCTGACCTCAAGTCAGCCATCGCCGGGCGTGAGGCGAAGCTGGCCGGACTTGCCGGGCGGTCGGCTGTGGACCGCATGGACGGGCACCTGGCGGAACGCTGGGACTCCATGCCCGCCGAAGACAAGGTGGCGGTTATCAAATCGCTCGTGCGCTACGTGACCGTGTCGCCACCCATCACACGTGGTCGCAACACGTTCGATTCCCGCCGGCTGCGCATCGAGTGGAAGTTCCTGGCACTGAGCCAGATCGAGTGGCCTGAGTTGATCGGTGAAAAACCGGACGATGGCCTCACCGACGAGGAACACTACGGCTGATCGGGCCAGCGTTTGAGTTTGAGCTGGAGTAGACCAGCGAGAACGTGTGCGCTCCCGGCGTCAACGTCACTCCGGTAAAGAGAGCAAAGTTATTCGTTGATGCCAGACTCGCACTCGTCGTCGTGCCAGTATTGTTCAACGTCGAAAGGATGATCGTAGACGATGCTAAGTTTCTGTCTACGGTCAGGAATGCGGACGCAGCGTTTCCGGTAGGGCACACGACAAATGCACTGAAGGTCGTGGCCGTTGGCAATGCCTTCCCAGTTGGCA